>JBGAIN010000062.1:0-32151 GCA_044225505.1 Limisphaerales bacterium | reverse complement strand
GACCACGAGATTTATACGCGCGGGTTGCTCACCTTCCTGGCGACTGATCCGCGTGTGCCGGAGAATATTCGGGCAGAAATGAAGCGCTGGGGGCCCTGTAAAGACGAGTTCTTAGACACCGGGGGGTGGCCCAGACAACTTTATGTGCGGGAGGCACGGCGCATGGTATCGGATTACGTGATGACCGAGCACAACTGCCGCGGAGCTACTATCGCGGACGATGCCGTGGGGCTGGGCGCGTATAATATGGATTCGCACAACTGCCAACGTCTCGTCGTGAATGGCAAGGTGCAAAATGAAGGAGATGTGCAAGTCCCGGTTAAGCCGTATCCCATCTCTTACCGATCGATTGTGCCTAAAGCGGGGGAATGCTCCAATTTGCTGGTGCCGATTTGTCTCTCGGCGACGCACATCGCTTATGGCTCCATCCGTATGGAGCCTGTGTTTATGATCCTGGGGCAATCGGCGGCCACGGCTGCGTGCTTGGCTATCGATGACAAAGTGGCGGTGCAACAGATCCCCTACGCGAAACTGAAAGAACGACTGTTGTCCGATCGCCAAGTGCTCGTTTGGAAGAAGTAGCGGTTTGCTGTCCTCGAAACGTGCCCCATCGGCCGTCAAAATAGTTGCTCGCGAAATTCACTGGCCAAATAAGCTTCGGCGATAGAAAAGAAGGGTATGCAAGGTTGGCAACAAACTATCCTGTGGTGGAGCGTCGCGTGCGTGATGGGATTGGCCCAAAGCAACGGACGAGCTGCTGAACCCTCTTCTGCCAAACCGGTCTTGCTCTACAGCCGGCACTACAATGCGGTCGGCGAGAACCGCTACGCTCCGGACGGAGTCTACAGTCAAGTCCTGCAAAGCCTGGGGGAAAGCTTCGATGTGCGGGTTAACGCCGACCCGATCACCCCGGCGTTGCTTAGCTCTGTAAAATTGCTGCTCATCTGTAACCCGAGCGACCAGGCCTTCGGGACAAACGCAGCCCCGCCACATATCTCAGAGACCGACATCGGCGTGCTGACCAATTTTGTGGAGAATGGTGGCGGCTTGATCGTCATGGAGAACCAAGAGAATCATAACCTGGAAGTGCGAGAATTTAACCGCCTGCTCGCGCGGTTCGGAATCACCGCTCTCAACCTCTGCACCGACGCCAAGAGATTGGTCTTGCCGCGCGAAACGCCGTTGATCGGTGGTTTGCGCTGGGCTTACTACAGCGGGAACCTGCTCTTGATCGATCGCTCCCACCGCGCTCGCCCGCAAGCTCTGGTAATGAATGATCTGGGCCAACCGCCCATCAACGGCACACGGGATCAGCCAGGCGTTTTACTCGCCACGGCCCAGCCGGGAAAAGGCCGGATTGCCATCGTGACCGATTCGGGTTGGATCGCAAATTGGGCGCTCAACGACGAGGGCGCCGGCGGGAACGTGATTCAGGGCCAGGACAACCTGGAGATCTTCCGTCGTCTGACACGCTGGACAGCCGGCGTCACTAATTAGCGACAAGGTTTCCCTACCACTCAAGAGATTGTTCGTCCGGACGTGGAGAGGATTCGTACCGATCCGAAAAGAATCGGAAACGCACCCGGGCCTGAATTGTCATAAACCCTCGAGTGTTAGGTGACGCGGGCGCGATTCGTTTTCGAAGCGGACCCAAAGCAAGTGATCCGCTTCGGAATAAACCCACTGATCGAGGGGCTGGCCATCCAAGCGGACGCTTTGGGGTTTGTGCGGCAAGTCAAAGAGGACAACCGCGGGGGTCCGCGCGACGCCCTCGACCGTCCAAGTAGTTCCGTTGCTGTTGGCCAGCGGCAGTGTCTTGCAGGCAGCGGCGAGCACGGACGCGCGGCCGGACTGTTTCCGATCCAGATCGAGCAAGAAGAATCGCCCGCGAGGCGTCAACTCCACGCTCTGGCGCACGCGCAATTCGGGGTCGAAAAGACTGACAAATCGGCCTTGGATCGTCCGAGGGGTAGTGTCGCTCGATTCATCGAGACCCGCGCCGATGAGGTAAGGGCCGCGGCGCAGCAAAAGGTAATTCGTGACGCGCCACTTGAGTGCGGCTCGCTGGAAAACGTCATGCAATGATTGGGTGAGAAAAGCGTCGCCTTCTGAACTCGCCGCCAAGGTCGCGGGATTCTTTCGGATCCAAACCACGCTACCCGCACCGACTTTCTGGGGCTCGCCCGATTGCAGAAGGTTTCTTGCTTCTAGCGACAATGGCAGGAGACTGAAGAGATGTTCCCTTGGACTGCCATAGTTCATCGGTCCGGTGTTCCACCACTCCCGAACGCGATGGTAAGGGTCCTGATCGTCATCGACCACCACGAGGTGACCTCCAGCCTGGATCCATTCCACAATGGGCGGGTGCACGTCCGGGCTGAGCGGTTTCATGCCCGTATAAGTGAGGAGCAGAGCTTTGAACGAGTTTAAGTATCCTGGGACGGTGGCATTCTCCAGTTGCACAGGGGTAATGGGCATCCCACGTTTCAGAAGAGGCAACGCAATTCCGTAGAGCTGGCTCATGTGCGAGTCGCTCGGTGTCGGTTCACCGCGCTGAAACATCAGTGAATCACTCACGAGAATACCAATGCCAGGAGTTCCACAGTCCCACTCGACCTCGTCCTGCTTGAGATCGTTAAGCGTGTGCATCACGGTCTGCAATTCCGTGGCGTAAGCAGGCGGAATCGACTGCGGATTTGGGCTGCCCGCCGGATAGCGACCGCCGAAAACCCGCTCGGGCCAGGGAGCCACTTCGTACCTCCAAACGTCGGGCTGAAAGAGCGAAGCGACCAAGGTGGATTCCCAATTCACGCGGTAATCTTCCCAGTCGTGCTTGGGGTCATCTTCAATCGGATCGTTCAAGTACCAGACCGTCCGACCGGTGGAACGAACGAGATTTTGCATGGCACCGTATTCAAGAAACGCCGTTTCAAAAGTGCGCTCACGCAGTTGGCCACGGTAGACGTTCGGCGTGCGAGAGGTGCCCGTCCACACCTGCGCGATGTAGCCGTCACACCCTTTGAGTCGAGCGAGGCTGGATTCGGGGCTGACAATGCGCCAGTGGGCGTAGTTCAAAAGGCTATGGGTGGGCACATAACACCGCACATTCTTGCCGTTCTGTTGATTGTAAGCCTGGACATAATCGAACACCTGCTGAAGGGCGCGGCCATAGAGGTAATACTTGAGCTTCGAGGCCCTCCACTGCGCTTCTACACTCCCATGCGGCGGCTGCCACTCTTCATGAAAATACTCTCGCCACTCCCGCTTGAAACCTTCGGAATATCCAGCGCGGACCCAGAATTCAGGTTCTTCCAGGTGAATAGCTTCAGCGCCGGCATCCAAGGCACGCTGCACCCCCACACTCAAAAACTTGCCGTAATTCGTCCCGGGCGACATGTAATAGACATCGCCGCCATGGCTAATCTTCTTTCCGCGGCGATCGGTTTGAGCTTCGTCCTCGTGATTCGTGCCATCGAACCGACCGTAAAGGTAGTCTTGATAATGCCCCCAGGAAACTCCCGTCATGACGTGAATGCGATAGCCACGGTCGCGCCAGGTTTGGATCCGTTGCGGCAGCCCAGGGTCGATGCCATAAACAATAGCAACGTCAGAACGGAGGTTGCCATTCGGGCTCGTGGCTTGTCCGGTCTGGAAGCAGGTCCGTTCCAGGGATTGAAGGGGGTCCAGAGGAAACGCCGGCGCCAATTCCGCGGCGGCCGCCAACAGCGGCAGGGTGAGCAGACTTAAGAACGTTACGACGATTGGCTTCATACCTAAGGAGTGTCGGGAAACGTCTCACCGCTTCAAGGTAAAACCCGGGTTAGGCCGCGGTTGAGAGTGCGAAACAATGCTTCGATGAAACGTGGGTCAAAGACACACTGCGCAGCAAATGATCGGAGTGATCCAGCGCCGATACTTTGCCGGATCGATTTCGGCGAGAAGTTCGAGAATCAGTCCGCGAACCAGTTAACGAAGCCGCCCGGGTCCGCGGTCCAGAGAACGACAGCGAGGCCGAAAAGGGCGATCATGGCCCATCTCATCGACTTAGACTGCCGCGAAGGCTGGCGTAACGTCGCTCCCAGATACCCCAGAGCGACGAGGCCAGCGACAGGAAGGACAACCATGAGCAGGGTGACTGCCACATGATGGAACTGAAAGCCGAGCAACTTCGGGTCTGGGTGATTGTAGGTTGGCCAATGGCCGATAGCCCATCGGGCGCGAAGGACGAAGGAGTAGAAAGCGGCCAGGCTCAGAACGGGAACAAGAGTGAGGCTCCAGGCAAGGCCATTGCCCCGTTTCGTCAATGAATCAAATCCCATAAGACGTTCCAAGTCAGCGGGACAAAGTGGAATACAGCCGCCAAAATATCAAGGACGAGTATGCGAAAGGCAAAATCCACCTTCGTTGGTTTGCAACTGCGGCGGGGCTCCGGACACAATCGTGGTCCGTAATCTCACCTGGTTTTAGCCAGACCCGGACCGGAACTCTCGTGGAATTTGGACTGTATCTTTTTCGATAGTGCACTAACTTAGCTGGCGGAATGAACCAGTTTCTGTGCCTTTTGGCGCTGCTATTACTTTGGTCCAGTCGAACGCCAGCGATGGCCAAGCTGACACCGGAACAAGCCGCGAAGCTTCCCGCCCCAGCTCCGCATCCGATCGACTTCGGCCGCGAGGTCAAACCGATTCTCGAAACGAGTTGTGTCAAATGCCACGGTCGCGGCAAAGCCAAAGGCGGGTTCAAACTGGATACCCGCGAAACCCTTCTGCACGGAGGCGACTCGGGTGCGGCGGTGGTGCTCGGGAAGAGCGGAGAAAGTTCCCTGATCGAGATGGTGTCCGGCTTGGATCCTGAAAACGTAATGCCGCAGAAGGGTTCAAAACTTACGCGGGATCAGGTAGCGATTTTACGTGCTTGGATTGATCAGGGCTTGGCGTGGCAAGAGGGAGTGAGCTTCGGACGAGTGCCTCCGATCAATCTGCAGCCTCCGGAAACAAAGATTGCGGTTGGGCCGTCGGCGACGGGTTCCAACGGGATCGATGTGTTGCTGAAAACCTACGACGCTAATCATTCGATCGTGCCGAAAGAAGCTGTGAGTGATCGGGTCTTTGCCCGGCGCGTCTATCTCGATGTCATCGGGTTGCTGCCGACTCCGGAAGAGTTGGAACAATTCATCGCGGATCGCGGGGCAGACAAACGGGCGCGTTTGGTGAAGCGCTTATTAGGCGACAATCCGCGCTATGCGCAGCACTGGTTGACGTTCTGGAATGATCTGCTTCGGAACGACTACAAAGGCACGGGCTACATCGATGAAGGCCGAAAGCAGATTACCGAGTGGCTCTACCGAGCCCTGGCGAACAACCTGTCCTTCGACAAGTTCGTCGCCCAATTGATCAATCCGCCGCCGGGTGCGGAGGGATTTGTCAAAGGCATTGTCTGGCGAGGTGTGGTGAACGCCAGTCAGACCCCTCCCATGCAAGCCGCGCAAAATATCTCGCAAGTGTTCATGGGCGTGAACCTGAAATGCGCTTCTTGCCATGACAGCTTCATCAACGACTGGATGCTGGCCGACGCTTACGGGCTCGCAAGCGTTTATGCAGATGGCGATTTGGAACTGGTGCAGTGCGACAAGCCGACCGGTAAAAAGGCGATTACTAAGTTTCTATATCCTGAACTTGGCAGCATCGACGGAGCCGCCCCAAAAGCCGAACGAATGAAACGGTTGTCGGAGCTCATGACCCAGAAACAGAACGGACGACTTTCCCGCACGATCGTCAATCGTCTCTGGGCCAGGTTTATGGGGCGCGGGTTGGTCGAACCGCTTGATGACATGGAGCAGCCCGCCTGGAACCCGGAACTCCTCGACTGGCTCGCCGCGGATCTTGTCGAAAATGGTTACGACCTCAAGAAGACGATGGAACGGATTCTGACCTCCGAAGCGTATCAACGGAAAAGTTCGCCTGCTTCCGAAGTCGTGACCAAGGATTTCGTCTTTCACGGTCCTCTCGTGCGGCGGCTGACTGCTGAACAGTTCCAAGATGCGGTCTCGGAAGTCACCGGTGTCTGGCATGACCTTCCTGCGAGTAAAGAAACCGATTTCACTGCAGGCGTGGCGAGTTCAGCGCTCGCGGCAACCGAAAACCCAGCACGGCTCCGATGGATCTGGAGTCAGGCCTCTGCCGCCGAGAAAGCGGGACCTGCCACGGTTTATTTTCGACGAGAGATTGGACTTCCCGAACTCCCGACCCACGCCGCCGCGGTCGTATCCTGCGACAACAGCTTCAAGCTCTACGTGAACGGAAAGGAAGTTGGATCGGGAGGGGATCACAACAAGCCTACCCTGGTCGATATCCTCCCGCAGCTGCACACTGGGATGAATGTCCTTGCCCTCACCGCGGTAAACCGGGCCGGAGCTCCCGACCGTCCCGCGGCGGACCAAAGTAATCCCGCGGGTCTGATTGCGTATTTCCGAATCCGTCAAGAAACACGTGACAAGGAGCTTCCGACGCACCGGGTTTGGGATGTTGGCACCGGAGATTCCTGGCGCTGGTCGGCCGAGAAGGTTGACGGATGGGAACAACTCGGAATTGCAGGAGACGAATGGGCGCCGGCGGCAGAACTCGGATCTGCGGATATGGCCCCTTGGCGACTGGAAAAGAAGTTTGCGCAAGTCTTGTCTGCGGCGTCCCTGAGCGGCCACGTCCGCGCCTCGCTCGTGGCTGCCGATCCGCTCATGACGGCGCTGGGCCGCCCGAACCGGGAGCAGGTCATGACTGCGCGCGCCAGTTCTGCAACGACGCTGCAAGCGCTCGAGATGACCAACGGCAAGACGTTCGCCGACCAATTGAAAGAAGGCTCGGAGAAGCTGCTCGGCAAGTCCAAGCTATCCAGTCGCGATTTGATCACATCCTTGTTCCAGAAGGCGTTGTCGCGTCAACCCGAACAGGAAGAATTGACGTTAGCCGAAACATTGGTGGGAACGCCGGCTAAGGCGGAAGGGATTGAGGATCTGCTCTGGACCGTCGCGATGCTGCCCGAATTCCAACTGATTTACTGATCATGAAGACGTTGAATCGACGTGACTTTCTCAAAACCGCCAGTGCAGCCACACTCTCGGCGTTGGCCGCCGGCTATCCGCGCGCCTCCGCCCAGGATGAGGCATTGGAAAAGATCCAAGCCCGCGCTGACACGATCATCGTGCTGTGGATGGGCGGGGGCATGGCCCATACCGAGACGTTCGACCCCAAACGGTATCACCCTTTCGAAAAGGGAATGAAGCCGAACGATATGCTCAGTACCTTTCCGGCCATTGATACTGCGGTGGACGGAATTAAGTTTTCGCAGGGATTGGAGAAACTTGCCCGTGTCATGGACCGCGGCACACTCATTCGCAGCTACACAGCGGGCGATCTGGGATTCATACTCCACTCGCGGCACCAGTTTCAATGGCACACAGGGTATGCCCCTCCGCAAACCGTCGCGGCACCTCATATCGGATCTGTGATCTCGCGCACCTTGGGACCACTCAACCCGGCCGTGCCCGCGTTTATCAACATCGGCCAGCGCTTTGACGTGGGCGAAGGCGAGGAGCTTAAAGCGTTTACCACCGCAGGCTTTTTGGGCAGCGAATATGGGCCCTTCAACATCCCCTACCCTGACCAGGCCGCGGATGCGGTCCGTCCGCCCGGCGGGATGAGTCCAGGTCGGTTTGAAGACCGAAATCGATTTTACAAAAAGCTGCTCGCGAAGAGTCCGATCGGCGATTTGGGAAGTGACTATCAAAAGGAAAGCCTCTTGCGCTCGCTCGACAATGCGCATCGACTGCTTAGTTCGCCCGCGGCCAAGGCGTTCGATTTAACCCTGGAACCGCGCGAGAATCTGGCCAAATACCTGCCGCCTGGCGTCGATCCTGAAAAGGTGGCTTCGATCTCTTCGTTTACACGCGATGGGAATTACGAGCGTCAGAACGGAGGGCGTTTTGGGCTGGGCTGTTTGCTGGCACGCCGCTTGGCCGAAGTGGGCGCCCGGTACATCGAAGTAACGACCGAGTACATCCCATTCCTGAATTGGGATACGCATGAAAACGGTCACGCCAAACTGGTCGACATGAAGTCGCAAATCGACGGTGCGATCTCACAATTGGTGCTCGATCTGGAAGCCCGGGGACTGCTCAACAGGACGTTGATTGTCCTGGCCAGCGAGTTCAGCCGGGATGCCCTGATTGAAGGGAAGCCAGACAAGACGGTCAAAGACCAGGTGGAAGTTCCCGACACCATTCAGAGCGAGAAACACTTCGGAATGCATCGCCATTTCACAGATGCGGGCTGCGTGCTACTGTTCGGCGGAGGCATCAAGAAGGGTCACCTGCATGGCATTACCGCGGAGGAACGTCCCTGCAAGACGTTGGAGAAACGCGTGGTGATTGAAGATTTGCACGCCACGTTATTTCAAGCGATGGGCATTTCGCCGAAGCTCGCTTACGAAATCGAGAAACGTCCGTTCTACGTGACCCGTGACGCGCTCGGGAAGCCGATCACCGAATTGTTCAGCAGCTAATTCAAGGCCGGTTCCCAGAGGATCTTGATCTGGACAGCTGGGGCAGTCTCTTGGCTTTAGGTACCATCCGCAACAGCGAGTTTTAGGGAGCTCCAACGGTCTGGCCTGCCGAAAGCAAGGCCCCATGAATCGCCCGGTCCCGCGCTTGCGGCTCGCATCGCCAAGAACAGTGCCTGCGAGAATCCACCATTCGCCCCGGACTGAACGATGGCGCTCCTTGTTTCCGCACCGCACGATCGCGGCCTGACTCTCCGATTCGGAAATAGGGTCTGTATCTTTGACGGTTCGGTTAGTTCCCACGCCCCGGACGGCGGGACGGTCGCAGAAGGTTTGAGGGATAGTTCCCGCGTGCCGCGCTGCCTGGCTCACGATTGAGTAGTTCAGCTTTGGACGCGCTGCAACACGTCGGGATTGAGCAGATCCATTTCCGCAAACCTGCCCGCAATGGCCAACTGCACGTTCCGAAGAGCTCGCTGAGCCATCCGATCGCAAGCTTCGCGCGTGCTACTGCCGCAGTGCGGCGTTAGCAGGACATTGGCCAGACCGCGTAGATCCTTGCCCCCCGCTCCAGGCTGATAAGGCTCCTGTTCAAAGACGTCGAGCGCGGCCCCCGCAATCCTCCCGCTGGACAAGGCATCGAACAATGCGATCTCATCCACCAACGCTCCTCGCGCCGTATTGATCAGAAACGATCCCACCGGCAGGGCCGCGAGGCGCGAGCGATTCAGGAAATGCCGTGTCTCGGGCGTGCTGGGCAAATGCAGACTCACGAAATCCGCGTCGCGCATAGCCTCCTCGAAATCCGTGACAATTCGGTTAAACCCAAACTGCTCTTGAAGTTCGCAGGACTGGCTTGGGGTCTTCTTGAATCCGACCACGGACATGCCAAATCCCCGGGAGGCGATTTGGGCAACGCGCCGACCGATCCCGCCGCATCCCAAGACAGCCAGAGTCTTGCCTTTAAGTTCGATTCCAACCTGAGGCGCCCACTCTCCGTGAAACAGTCGAGTGGACTGAGGCTGCACATGCCGCGCCAGGGCAAGAATCAATCCGAGCGTGTGTTCCGCGACTGAATCATCCAAGACACCTGGAGTATTCGTGCATAGGACGCCTCGCGCGGTGGCCAACCCTTTGTCGAGGCTATCATGCCCAACGCCAAAACGGGCAACGACGCCTCCAGGTCCCAACGCTTCGTACAAAGGTCCACGATACGGCGTGATCCCAACAATGACGTGATGAATGCCCTGTTGACGGAGTTCCGCGGCCAAGAGTTGTTCGTCATTCGGGACTGCCAGGCACTGGCAATCCTCGGCGTTGGCCCAGGCGAAGATCTGCTCGGCTTTCTTGTACTCGGGTGCGGTGACCGCAACTTTAAGCGACATGGGATTCTCGATCGCTACGGTCTTAATGCCGCAATTATGCTGGAAGCTCAGGGAGCTCCCATCCTTTCCGGAACCGAGGCTTTACAAACTCGTTGGCCTTTTCGTTGTTCGTGAACCGCAGATTCGCCGCGTCCCAAAGAAGTTTTTCGTTCGGAAAACGCCAGCAGATAGCGCCCAGCAACATCCATTCGGCATACGGCCCCGCAATGCTGAAGTTCGAGCAAGCTGGCTCGCCCCCCTTGCAGGCGCGGATCCAATCCTGGAAATGCCCAGGAGAACGTTTTAGCACGGGATCCGGATTCTTGTAATCTTCCCACTTCGCTTCCGGGATCATTCGGACGCTCTCCCCGCGCCCGCCCGTCCCCATAAAACCTTTTGTGCCGACGAAAAGCTCGTTCTGACCTTTCATGTCCTCGGCCGTCAATCCTTGGGGAATCTTGAAACTCTGTGCCAGCGTCCCTTCATACCAATAGATGGCGACCGGGGGCATTTTGCCGGACGGGACATACGGATTGGGACGTTCGGGAAACTGCAGCTTGCACGAATAACTGGGATAAGTCACGGGGTTGACTCCCTCCACCGCCAGGCATTCAACGCTGACAGGACTCCCCAACTGCAACGCCCAATTGGCCGGCCCAAGTTGATGGATGCCCCAATCGCCGATCATCTGGGTGCCATACTCGAGGAAGCCGCGCCAATTCGAAGGATGAATCTTGGAACTATAAGCATGTTCCGCCGCCCGGCCAGTCCATAGATCCCAGTTGAGTGTCTCGGGGACGGGTTCGGTCGCGGGCCATTCGGTCGTCCCTCGCGCAAATCCCCCGGCGCTCATGGAGTGCACCTCCGTAATGTCACCCAGATCCCCATGCCAAATCACCTCACACGCAACACGAGTAGCCACGGCGGAGTAGCCTTGATTCCCCATCTGCGTCACCACCCGATATTTCTTCGCCGCATTGGTCAACAAACGGGCTTCCCAAACCGACTGCGTAAGCGGCTTCTGACAGTGCACGGCGATACCCCGTTCCATGGCCCAAAGCGCGACTGTCGCGTGCATGTGGTCCGGGATTGTGATGGTAATTCCGTGGAGGTTCTTCTGTTCCTTATCGAGCATTTCCCGAAAATCACGATAACGCTTGGCCGCTGGATATTTCGCCCCGGTTTTCTCCATTTGCGTCAGGTCGACGTCGCACAAGGCGTAGATGTTCTCACTACTGACCCCCCGAACGTCGCTGGCCCCTTGCATACCCCCGACGCCGACGCAGCCAATGTTCATTTTCTCGCTCGGAGCGAGCTGTCCGCTACCAGCGACGACGTGTCGCGGGACGATGGAGAACGCCGCTAGGGTTGATGCGGCGGTTAAGAACTGTCTTCGGTTTAACCGGGTCGTGCTCACGGACGTATTATGAATTGGCTGTCAAGCCACGTGTCAACGGCCGGGATCGCGCTGGAACGCGAGGGTCATTTAAAGAAGATGCGCGAACGAGCTAGGATGTCCGCCAAGGACTCTTCAATGAGGTGAAGCTTTTTGCAACCGTGCGCCTCCGCCAGGCTGCGCCGGTCGTTCAGACCGCCGCTTAGTCCTGGGGCTCGACCCGCTCGACGGGTCAGCTCAGGATTCTCGAACCAGCGCGTGTCCGAGGCTAACTATCTCCGTTCGAAGTCTATGCGCTGGCCCATGGGTCTCTGTTCGATTTATCCACAGAAATCCGATGGACGTACCGAGGATTAACAAGAAAGCCAACCGTGTGAACGGCCTGTTCACTCCATATTCCTCGCCCATATTCACCTGAAGGACTTCGAAAACTCGACACAACGCCTGGTACAGGTTAGGAATGAAGCCACACGAGCACTCCTTGGTTCTATGAAAACTCTCCGTTTCATCGCGTTTAGCGTCACAGTTGCTGGGATTGCCCTAACCGCTGACGTTTGGGCCGGTGTCGATGCTCACCTGCTTCGGCAACCAGACATCTCGAAAACTCAGATCACTTTTGTCTACGCCGGAGATATTTGGGTCGTGCCGAAAGAAGGCGGCACCGCACAACGCCTCAGTTCGCCTCCAGGAGAAGAATCGTTTCCGCGCTTCTCCCCGGACGGATCCAAGATCGCCTTCACGGGGAATTACGATGGCAACTCCGACGTCTACGTGGTGGATGCGTCCGGTGGACCGGTGACCCGTGTCACGCATCACCCGGGTTCCGACCGGATGCTCGATTGGACCCGAGACGGCCAGTCGCTGCTCTTCGCCTCGGGTCGCGAGAGTGGCAGTTACCGCTTCATGCAACTGTATCGCGTGGGCTGGCGCGGCGGCTTGCCGGAAAAACTTCCGATCCCATACGCCGAAATGGCAGCGCTTTCGGAAGACGGGCAGTGGGTCGCCTACACCCCCACCCTGCGCCAGGGCACCTGGAAACGTTATCGCGGCGGCACGGCGCCGGACGTCTGGCTATTTAACCTCAGGACGCTGGACGCGCGCCGGATCACGGATGATCCCGCGACGGACGATCTGCCGATGTGGCACGGACGCACTGTCTATTTCGTATCCGACCGGGGTCCGACCGGACACTTCAATCTCTGGGCCTATTCAATGGACAGTCAAAAGGTCCGGCAGGTCACCCAGTTCACGGACATGGATGTCCTGTCAGCGGGAATCGGGCCCGCCGACTTGGTGTTTGAGGCGGGTGGACGACTCTACGTGCTCGACCTGGAGACGGAACGCTACCGGACGATCGACGTGAATATCGTCACGGACCTGGCAACCCTGAAGCCTCAGAACAAGAACGTCGGCAAGCTCGCCCAGGACCCGTCGGTCTCGCCGAGCGGCAAGCGTGTGGCCTTTTCCGCGCGGGGCGACCTTTTTACGGTGCCGGCCGAGCACGGCCCGCTGATCAACCTGACTCGAAGTTCGGGCGTTGCCGAACGCAGTCCAGCGTGGTCACCCGACGGCAAGCAGATCGCTTATTGGACGGACCGAAACGGGGACTACGAATTAGCCATTCGCCCCGCCGAAACCCGTGGCGACGAGAAGATTATCACGACGTTCGGTCCTGGGTTTCGCTATGCCTTATTTTGGTCGCCCGACAGCCGAAAGCTAGCATTTGTCGACAACCGAATGACGGTCTGGATCGTCACGCCCGACGACAAAGCGCGAGTGAAAGTCGACGAACTACAGTGGCTCATGCATAGCAGTCTGGAGAATTACCGGCTGGCGTGGTCGCCCGATAGCCGGTGGCTGGCGTATGCCAAAGCGAATGCAAACGCGAACGATTCCATCTGGCTTTACGATCTCAACAACCGTCAAAAGCATCGGGCCACTTCCGGATTCTATAGCGAACAATCGCCCATCTTCGACAGCGAGGGAAAGTATCTTTACTTGCTAACGGATCGTGAGATGAACCCGATCTACGGGACGATGGACGACAGCACGTGGGTTTACGCCAATGCCACGCGAATCGCGGCCATCTCGCTCCGGGGGGATGTCCCCTCGCCGTTGGCTCCGCGCGATGACCTGGAAACAGAGTCCGACGACAAAAAAGATTCCGCAAAACCAGCCGGGGAAAACGACAAGAAAACCCCCGATGGTTCCAAAGACGAGGCGGATAAGGCGAAGAAAAAAGATCCTACCCCAGTGACAATTGACCTGGAAGGGCTGGAACGACGCTTAACCGTATTACCACCCATTCCTGGGAATTACGGAATGTTAGCGTCGGTTCCTGGAAAAGTCGTATACTTGCGGTTGCCCGATGCTGGCGCCACGGAGAGGAAACGTCGCCTGGCATATTATGACTTCAAAGAGCGTAAAGAGGAGACCGTTCTGGACGATGTGAATTCGTTTGAGGTCACCGCGGACGGAAAAAAGATCCTGGTCGAACGGAATCGCCAGTTCGCCTTGATTGAACCGAAGAAAGATCAGAAGTTCGAAAAGCCTTTGGCCGTGGATAAACTGGAAACCATGGTCGATCCGAGGGCCGAATGGCGCCAAATCTTCACTGAAGCTTGGCGATTAAACCGCGACTTTTTCTACGATCCAGCCATGCACGGCTTGGACTGGCCCGCCCTGCGCGAGCGCTACGGACGACTGCTCGACGGCGCGGTGACCCGCTGGGATGTGAATTTCATCATTGGGGAGTTGATCGGCGAACTGAATGCTTCGCACACCTACCGCGGAGGCGGGGATTCCGAAGTTAGCCGGAGCCGCGGAGTGGGCATGTTAGGCGTCGATTGGAGTGTCGATGCAGGTGCTTATCGGGTCCGCACCATTGTGCGCGGTGCGCCTTGGGATCAGGGCGTTCGATCCGCGCTGGACCAACCCGGGTTGAAGGTCAAAGAAGGCGATTATATTCTGGCCGTTAACCGGATCCCCCTCGACGTCACCAAAGATCCCTGGAGCGCCTTTGAGGGTCTCGAAAAACAAACCGTGGCGCTAACCGTCAATCAGAAACCATCGGTCGACGGCGCACAGGAAGTCCTCGTTGAAACGCTGAGCAGCAGTGAAGAATCGAACCTCCGCCAACTCGCCTGGGTGGAAGCCAATCGGCGCCGCGTCGACCAGGCGAGCGACGGGCGTATCGGATATGTCTATATGCCCGATACAAGCACCGCCGGGCAAAACAACCTCATGCGCCAGTTCAAGGCGCAA
The DNA here is from genome assembly GCA_044225505.1 of Limisphaerales bacterium. Lineage (GTDB taxonomy): Bacteria > Verrucomicrobiota > Verrucomicrobiia > Limisphaerales > SIBE01 > JAXMHN01. The sequence goes on along the minus strand of JBGAIN010000062.1, from coordinate 17,574 downwards.
TGGGACAAGCCAGGGTTGATCATCGACGAACGATTCAACAGCGGCGGCCGATTGGCCGATCGCTTCCTGGAACTCCTGGGGCGGCGGGCTTACGGTGGCCTGGCTTGGCGCTACGGTAAAGACCAGCAACTCCCTAGCGTGGCGCACTTTGGTCCCCAAGCCATGCTCATCAATGGTTGGGCCGGTTCAGGCGGCGATGCCTTTCCCTGGTATTTCCATACCGCCCAACGCGGACCCATCATTGGCACACGCACCTGGGGGGGCTTGATCGGGCCGGCCATGGGACACGAACTCATCGACGGAGGGACCGTTGTGGTGCCGCCTTGCCGTCTTTATGGCCCGAACGGCCAGTGGTTTGCCGAAGGCCATGGAGTCGATCCGGATATTGAAGTAGTCGAAGACCCTGCCGCCATGGCGCGAGGGATCGATGTCCAACTTGAAAGGGCGATTCATGAAATTGAAAAGCGGTTGATGGTTGGAGCGATGCCTCGAAGTGTCCCGCGACCGGACTACGAAAAGCGGTGATGCGGGGCCTCCCACCGGGCGTCCCAAAACGCGGGTGCTTAGTTCGTCGGGTGTCTCCGCGTCCCAAGCCAGACGACGATTCCGAGCGAGGCCCCGACCCATCCCATCAACCGTGCGGCCGGGAGCTCCGGCACGGACATGTAAGTGTTAAACACATAGTCAAAGTCAGCCCCGGCGTAATCCCGCCAAGTGCGACCGTCCTCGCTGAACATGCCCTGGCCCAGATTGTAGGAGTAACTGCCTCCAAGCTGACTCACCGAATAGCCCCTGAAATCATAGGCTGCATTGCCTCCCGAAATGAAAGGCACCGCTTCGAAAACCACGGCATAGAGTTCGCCGGCCCTCAACGATATGCTCTGACCGTCCAACGCGATGTGCTTCAACAAGCTTGGTTGATCCGTAAGGAAAGAAGGCGCCACCAACACGGTCCCGAGCGAACTCCCTGATGGCTTGCCTTGAGCAGTGGTCGTCTGAACTTGCACGCGTAACTTGGCTTTCAGTGGCTCGCCACCAGCGGCCCGGACCAGAAAATCAAATCCCTCCAACTGCCCACTGACACGCGGCGTGAAAGTCTGAGCTCCGGCGAAAAAGGGAGCAACTCCAACCTGAGTATCGAGTCGGACCGCGGATTCGGGCGGCACGAAGGACTGATCCATGTCGGCTCGGGCTAAACAAGTAAAGGTCACCAAGCTCATGGCCAATAATCTCCGCACGTCATCACCCGTAGCACATGGGCGAACGAATGGCGATCTCTACGTTCATCCGCAACGGGCGACGGGATACCGGGCCATTTCCCGCGAGTGGAATCACCCACAGCCTCATGGGATGCCAGCCGAGCCGCGTCTCAATGCAGAAGGCAACCACCGGAAACAGAACTCGAGGCAATACTAACAGATTCAAGACACTTGGTAGACAGATTCTGGGCACAAGACGAGCCACTGGGCAGAGAGAGACCGAGGATGAAACCGGCAAACTCTCTGCGACCGTCGAATGACCGTTCTCCTCCCGCCGGGCTTCCCAAGTCTTCGGTGAAGCGAGTGCGCGAAACTGAAAAGCAGGGTGACTACACCCAGCACCATCCTGTGTATGTAGCTTTATCAACCGTCCCCGAGCGAGATCGACGGGGGTAGTGGAACGATCGAGCCTGGAGATCCGGGGACATGGCTCGGCAAAGCTGGATTCTCGAGCAATAGCGCTGGTTTGGCAAACCGCTTGCTTCTCCGACCGGAGTGGAATGAGTAAGTGCCGAGACGAATGCTGACAAGGCCCGTGCCAAGTGGAAAGGCAGCTCAGGAGAGAGCCCATAAACACTCGATACGGCCCTAATGTTGCTAGACGGCGGTGCCTGCTTCACCAGGTTTATGAATGACGGACAATTGACGAGCGTCTTCTGGTCTGATACATGGATAATAGTCTTTTCAGTGCCGTTTCATCGTGAGATAAATTGAGGGTATCTATTGCGCCGTTCGCCACTATGGCGCCCCAACACTTACTTAAATGACAGATTCGGAGCGCCATCAGCTGCTGTTCGGATGGAACCAGACGGACCAGCAATATCCAAGAGAGGTCAGTGTTCAAGCTTTGTTCGAAGCGCAAGTTGACCGCTCGCCAGACACGACCGCTGTTGAATTCGGTGATCAGTCGTTGACCTACCGCGAACTGAACGATCGTGCCAATCAGTTGGCTTACACGTTGCGGGCCAAAGGCGTGGGGCCCAATACCCCGGTCGGAATCGACACCGGCCGCTCGATTGAATTTGTTATCGCAGTTCTGGGTATCCTCAAAGCTGGGGGCGCTTATTTGCCGCTCGACCCGGAATATCCAGCAGAACGGTTGCAGTTGATGATGGCCGATAGTAAAGCGCCCTTGCTCGTTCGTGCCGTCCAGGGGCCAGACAGCGCTACCTTCCCTGACTGCCAAGTTGTTGAAATTGACCCATGGACAGCGGGGTCCAAGAAGAGCGCCGTCAAAAATCCGCCCATCGAGACCACGCTCGATAACTTGGCCTATGTCATTTATACCTCAGGATCTACCGGTCGACCGAAGGGCGTCAGCATGCCTCATCGCCCGCTGGTCAACCTGATTCAATGGCAAAACAGTACTTCGTCCGTCGGCCTTGGGGACCGGACGCTGCAATTCGCTCCGCTGGGTTTCGATGTCTGTTTTCAAGAGATCTTGGCGACACTCTCGACTGGTGGAACATTGGTGGTGCTTTGCCGACAAGCGCGGCGAGATTTTGCCGGATTACTGCGAATCATTGAGCTGCAAAGTATCCGGAGGATCTTCCTCCCGTTTATCGCATTGGAATATCTTGCAGATGAGGCGATTAGGACTCGATGTATTCCAACTTCGTTACGCGAGGTTATCACTGCGGGCGAGCAATTGCGCGTGACTCCCACGATTCGGTCGTTCTTTGCCCAACTCAAAGACGCTCGGTTGATCAATCAGTACGGCCCTGCCGAGGCGCACGTTGTCACATGGTTCGAGCTAAGTGGGGATCCGGCCAACTGGCCTTTCTGGCCACCCATCGGGAGGCCGGTGTCAAACACGCAGATCTACATTTTGGATTCCGAAAAGAATCCGGTACCCGCAGGCACCTCCGGGGAGCTTTACATCGGCGGAGTACAGGTGTCCCAGGGCTATTTGCATCGGCCCGAGTTGACGGCCGAGAAGTTCGTGGATGACCCATTCATTCCCGGGCTCGGGCGGCGACTCTATCGGACAGGTGACGCTGCGAGGTGGTTGCCGGATGGGAATCTGGAATACCAGGGCCGGGTGGATGATCAAGTCAAGATCCGAGGCTATCGTGTCGAACTTGGAGAGGTTGAGGCCTACCTCTCGACGCATCCACAAGTTAAAGAATGTGTGGTCATGGCCAAAGAGGCTCGGACAGGTGAGAAATCCCTCGTGGCGTATCTGGTGCTGCGACCGCAAGCCAGCGCGGGAAGCGAGGTCTTGCGGCAATTCATGAAGCAGAAGCTGCCGGACCACATGGTGCCGTCGCATTTCATGATCCTTTCGGCGTTTCCAGTGAACCCGAATGGGAAGGTCGATCGCAAGGCACTGCCTCAGCCAGATCCGGAAACGCAAAAGATGTCTGAGTACATGGCGCCGCAGACAGATTTCGAGATTGCCCTAACCAAGATCTGGGAAGAAGCCTTCGAACGGCAACGGATTGGAATCCGCGATGACTTTTTCGACCTGGGCGGGCAATCGTTATTAGCGGCCCGCGTCATTGGCAGAATCAACCGTGAGTTTCAAGCCAATCTCGAGATCACTCAACTCCTTGGCAATCCAACGATTGAGAGTTTGTCCGCGATTTTAGCTTCTGGAAAACGGCAATCGAACGAACCGCTCGTCGTCACACTTCAGGCGGGCGACGTGGCGCCGCCGGTCTATTTCGTGTGGCGAAACGCGCACTGGGATCGGCTGCGGTTTAAAACCAGCGAAAGCCAACGGCCGCCTTTCTACATTACTGAGGCGCCCTATTCCTCGGATGTTCTTCTGACGTCGGCACGTCGTGATTATAACGCTTTGCCAACGGTCCAGGAGCTAGCGGCCCCGCACACCAAACTCATCCTCGATTCGCTGACCTCTGACTCGTGCATCGTGGCAGGATATTCTTACGGGGTTGCGCTGGCGTTTGAAGTCGCCCAGCAACTTGAGGGCGCCGGAATTTCTGTCGAAGCGGTTCTGCTCTTTGACGGAAATATGAAACCGGTCGGGTGGGAGCGGGTCAAACAAAAGTCGCGATACCACGCGCGCCAGCTCGCCAGCATCGGATGGTCTTACCCTTTGAAGTGGCTGAACTCGCATCGTGCCAAGGGAAACGCTGCCGCGGAGAGCGGAAATGCGGTGAATGAAGCGCTCCTCCCCTCACGAGAGAAGCTCGACCTTGCCAGCTGGGCGGAACGGTGGCCGTTGATCGACCGTATCTGGATCAAGGCGTTGGAACGTTATGAGCCCCGCCCATTTGATGGACGAGGCGTCCTCATCCGCGCTGAAGGAGACGTCTCCACTTATTCTAAAGACCAGGACTACGATCAATGTCTGGGCTGGAAGCGATTTTTCCGACAAGGGATCCAGGTCATTAAAGTGCCAGGAGACCATCTGACGATCTGGGATGCGCCGCAAGTGCAAGAGCTGCGGCAAGCTTTAGAAACGTCGTTGCTATCGCTCCACAAAACCGACAACCGGGAGTTTCGTGCCATCCGGTCGGCGCGCCGAGTTGCCGCCACCGCCCATCAGCACTTGTTTTCGACGTTCCTCTGCTGGAGCAAGTTTTTGTTCTGCGACCTGATGGTTTAGGCCGCAGACTCGCTGGCGCTGTGTTTAGATCGGGCGCCTTGTTGGATCCAAAGCTCCACGTCCAAGAGGAAGTGCATTGCCGCCTCGCATGCAACGAGAGCTTTGGTTCTTTGCACGAGAGCCTTACCGCTTGACCGTCAGCGTTATCTCCTTCTGTTGACGGAAAACGTTGAGCGACAAGGTTTGGTAATCTCCTAGGCCAGGAGCCTGTTGAAGTAAATCGCTTACCCCAGGCGTTGGGTGACCATCTAGGGCGAGAATCACATCCCCAGGGTGCAGCCCGGACTTCTCAAGAATCGAACCCGACGGAACTTCGACAACCAACACTCCCGCGAGCCCGGGCAAACCTAGCGCAGAGACCTCGCCCGCATCGGCGACGTTTCGGACGCTCGATTCTAACCATCGGCGCCGCGCCGTATCCCGGGCCGTAGACGATTTAACTGGGCGATGCGCCGGCAAGACTGGCGTCCGCGCGAGGGCTTTCAGCGAACTTCGCTGCACTCCAAATTGATCCATCGGGAAGTTCTGGAAACCCAAGGCCAAAGCAGGAGAACCGTCCTTGACGCGATAATCCCCTTGAGCGGGGTCGATAAAGTGTGCGTCGGCCACCCTCGAATGCGCGTCGCGCCCGCTCTGCTTTTGCAGCTGCTCTGCCGGAGCATTCGTCGCTCCCTCTCGATGCATCAGATTGTTGTCTAGTTCCAAGCCCCAAGGCGGAGCTGGCATTAGTGCTGGTTGATACTCACGCCAAACGATATTACGCCGGAAAACATCACCGCTTTCCGCATACCAGACATGAGGATGCAAGCTGGACCCGACCATTATGTTGTTCTCCACGATTCGGCCGTAGCCCTCACGATTCTTGATGCCGCCCCGCAAACAGAGATTATTCTGAATGACATAGAAAGAAGAGCCATCATCGAGATCAATGTCCCAGCCATGATCGCAACGCCAACGGTTGTTCCTTAAACTCACGGGCGCGACCGCATCCAACCGTGGGAGTTCGGGAGCTTGTTTAACCCAGGCATTGACCTCCGCGACATTAGGTCGCCAGAAGCGATCCCGTCCCCAAGAGTTGAATGAACCATGGTCGCCGGTCTCCTTGACGGTGTCGAACACGTCGCAGAATTCGATGACGTGCCCACCCCAGCACCCATCCCCAATATTGATGCCCGCTCGTGGCATATCGTAGATCGAGCAGTGCCGCACGGTGATTCGTTGCGACAGATCAATATTAACTCCAGCCGTCTGTTTTTCGACTCGCCCGGTAAGATAGATGAGACAATCGTCAACCAGGCAATCGGCCGGATAGTTGTCCGAACGCGGCCCCGGCGTACGATCGAGATCCTCCAGGCGATTCACCTGGCTGTAGTTGAACAAAGGACTACGCGCCGCTTGAGGATCACCGACGAAACAGATGCCGCTGGCCCCTGCCCTGGCAATATGACAAGCGCGGATCACGACCCGCCGATTATAATGATTTACAAAAACGGCGTTACCACCGACCTGGTCCAAGAAACTGTCCTCGAGCGCACAGTCCTCCGTGCCTTGAAAAAGCACCGCTCCACCCCGATAGATGGCCCAATCCGTGCGCATCAACGGTTCTTGCGTCTGCATCACCGTCCGGGCGGCATGACGCAACGTCAGTCCCTTAAGCCCTACGAAGCGCACCGGTTTATCGTGGGTGCCCTGAAACTCAATCAGGCAATCCAGCCGGGTCGCTTCCACCACGGCCTTGGCCAAGTCGAGCCCCGGACGCGGATAGAAGAAAAGAGTGTGAGTCGTCGTGTTCAAAAACCATTCTCCGGGCGAGTCGAGTTCTTCAAAAATATTTTCGACGAAGCGGATCTTGTTGTGCACCGCGCCGCCCCGATTGTTCTGCCACCCACCAATCTTCATTACTACGCCGCTTGGGTCTTTGCCTGTAATCCGCCAGGTAAAGTCACCCCAGAGGGCAGGATGCATGGCATGAAAGTAGCCGCCCTCGGGAGCCGACCAACGGGCAGCTCGCTCGACCGAGATCGCGTCGGCCGCAAATCCGTCGAAATACTGTGCGCCCGCATCGAAATTCGGATATCGAGCCAGGATTTGCCGTTCGCCATTCACAAACAGTTCCTCCGTGCGCAAACCCTCGGGAACGTCCGCTTGAATGATTCCGTCACGGTACGGGCGCCAATTCAAGGCGTCCAACTTGACGCCGCCGCTCAGAACGGGTCTCTCATCGCCGTAGGCTTGGTAGGTATTCGGAGCAGCCTCGGTCCCCGAATCCTCGGGCAGGAAGACCACCTTCACAGGAAGATAGTAGGTTCCGCCTCGCAGAAACACCGGGCCGGGTTTGACCCGAACCGCTTGTTGAGCACGGCGGAGCGTCGCAAACGGCCGTTCCAACGTGCCAGGATTCGCATCGTCGCCGACAGGGGCCACGTAATACTCCGCTCCTTGCGCCAGAACGCTCACGAGGAATAGCAGAGCTCCCATGAAACACCTCAACCGTCGAATCGTTGTCATTGCCATCGTCATTGGAAGTTATGCGCGCGCGGCGCCGTGGTGACAATGCCGGATTGCGCTCAGCTCAATCTCCTGAATCTCGGCGACCGCCTTAATACCACTCGCTCCAGGGTTGCGCCGGACACCGGGTTGTTATTTTTCCGCGCGGCCATTGTAGTTGGCAACCGGCATTAATTCTCGCTACACCAGAGTCATGACAATCATACTCGGCTGTATCGTCGGAGCTCTAGCGTGGTTCGTCTTCCGTTACCTGCTCGCGGGCCTCTACACCGTCGATCAAAACGAGCGCGCGGTGAAGACCGTCTTCGGTCGAGCCCAACGCGTATCCGAACAAGCGACCACTCTAGACGATCCCATCAGTGAAGGTCTCGATGAGGATGAACGAAAGCGCTACGCCTGGCCACAGCTCCGGGTGATCCCGCCTGGAGGGCCCTATTTCAAGTGGCCGTGGGAAACGATTTATAAAGTTTCCGTGGCAACGCAGACGATCAACATGGCCCAGGACCCGGACAATCCCGCGGCCAACCTGAGCGGTACCATCTTGGAAGCCGTCACCAAAGATCAATTAAACACCGGCCTCAGCGGCCAGATTCGCTATCGAGTTTCCGACCGCAATCTTTACGCTTACCTGTTCGGGGTGAAACGTCCCATCTCTCATGTTATGGGCTATTTTGTTTCGGTGTTGCGGGAGCGGATCGCCAATTTCGAGGCCCCAAGCAAGAAACAAACTGGCGATGATTTTGGTCCCGACGCCGGCGCCGCGCGCGGCATTTCCATCAATGATCTGCGCAAGAATCTCCGCGATCTGAACGAACACATGGACCTGGAATGCCGCAGTTCCGCCGCACGTTACGGAATCGTCCTCGACGCGTCATTGATCACAGGTATCGATCCCCCCGCGGAAGTCGAATCGGCGTTGGCAGCCATCAATACGGCTCACAACCAGGTTTCCTCGGACATCAGCCTCGCCCAGGCCGCCGCAGACCAGAAGATCGTCCAATCGCGACGTGCCGTCGAGATCGAGACGCTAAAAGCTCAGGCGGAAGTTGAGCCATTGGAACAGTTGGCCGCGCAGCTCACCGGGCTCAAGCAGAATGGCGCCGGAGCTCTCAAGTCTTACGTGCGCAACGTGAAACTGGCCTTGTTCAATCAAGCCACCCAATTCTTTGTGGAGGTCAAACGATGACTTTTCTAATTGCCGCCGTCTCGACGTTGATTGGCTGCCTGATTGCGGTGCCTATCATCCTTGGTTGTGCCCAACTCCTTGGGCTTTACACCATTGTGCGCGAGCGTCAGTGCCAGGTCTTTGTGCTGTTCGGCAAGGTGCTGCTGACCCTGGAAGAGCCCGGTCTCCATTTCCTGATTACGAAAATGGGATGGAAAGCGTTGGTCACTCGGTGGCTTGGAAAGCGTTATGTCTTGGATATGCGGCTGGACCAGGAGTACCTCCGCAGCCAAGCGGTTAATTCCGAAGAAGGAGCGCCGATGGGCATCGGCATGTGGTATGAAATGTTCATCAGCGATCCTGTGGCATACCTCTTCAAGAATACCGATCCGCGTGGATCCCTTGCCGCTAATGTCAGCAATTCCACTGTGAGATGCCTGAGCAACATGCCTTTGGAAGAAATGCTCACCAGCCGCCACGTCATGAGCCAGACCGTCCGAGCGGAGGTCTCGCCCAAATCGCATGAGTGGGGTTACCGCTTGGGCTCGGTTTACATCCGGAAAGTGCATTTCCGCGACACGGGGATGATCAAGCAAATCGAAAGCAAGGTGGTCAATCGTCTGCGCCAAGTCACCGCGGCCATCAAACAGGACGGAGCGAATCGGGTCAGTATCATTGCCAGCACCGCTGAACGTCAGGCAGCCGTGGAGTTTGCCAGGGCCGCCGCGGTGCGTCCCCAGATTGTCGGAGCAGCTCTTGATCGGATTGCTCGCGACGAAGAGGTCGCTTCCGCTCTTTTCGAGGTGCTCGAAACCCAAAAAGTCGTCGAGGGCGAGGCCACGATTATCCTTCTGCCTGGCGGCCATCAAATGCTCGGCGAACTGCTGGCCGGCCGTTCCGAGCGTCCGAACCGCCCTCCCCCCGTTCAGGCAGCGACAGGGCCGGACCACCACTCCCATTCCGTATAGAACTCCAGAGGCAGGCAAGAAGCGCCTAAGCTAACCCGGATCAGATCCCTGTTGGTTCGAGCAACGGATCGCGATGCACCGTTTCCTTTTGCTTGGACAGCAGCCTGGTGATCGCGGAAGGCAATGTCATTTCGCTCACGCGGCTACGCGCTTTGGCCATTCATAATTCGCGAGCACTGGGTCGTTCAGGTCGCAGGCTTCGATAACGCGCTCTAGCACCATGTCCCAATCCACCTCGTGCAGTTCTGGACGGACCGCGCTTTGCACTTCAACCGTCCAAACCTCCTCAAAGTTGGCACCAGCGCCCCGTTGCGCGCGCCAACTGTCTCTCGTGTCTCCGTTCACGCACAAGGCGTAGGACTCCTCCGCATCCGTGCTTTTGAACAGCTTTACCGTAATTGCCTCCATCTCGGAATATGCCGCATGCCGTGGCTCTTCGCAAAGAGCCGAGAGGGGAAGCGCCGCCCTGACGAGAGAGCGCCTTTTACCCAGCCGCACCTGCGTACTCTTCGTCGGTAATCAAATGCAAGCCCATCAGGACGTAGTCGTGGGTGATGGCTTGCATGTCTTTCACATAATCCGGAATCCTGGCCAGGACGCGAAACCCCAACAGGGCGAAAACCTTCATGGCGGCTTCCTGTTCGCCGATGAACTCGGCTTCCACCTTCTGTAATCCCATCTGCCGGGCAATATCGATACAGTGACTGACAAGTTCTTTTGCCAAGCCACGACCTCGAAACTGGGGATGCACCAGAACACTGACCCGGCCGATATGCCGTTTCCATCCGCCCAGTTGCTGGTGCAGTGTGCCAACGCCCAGGATCTGATCCCGGTACAGGGCCAACAACGGGAAATTCCTTCCCAAATCAATGTTTTGGCACCATTCCTCGATCAGGGCCAGATCCGTGACGCGATGTTTAATGAACATTCGCTCCCGCTCGGGAACGTCGAGAAAGAATCGATGAAGCAGCCGCTGGTCGGAGGGTTCAAGCGGGCGCCCGGTACAGGTGATTCCTCCCTTGAGATTGATGTCTCGAGGGAACTTATCGAGAACAACATCGAGCGTCATAAAGTTCTACGGTTCGCCAGCGGCCAGCATGCGCATCGTTCCCAGGTCTGGCAAGGCTCATCACGATTCTCGCCTAAGAATTCTCCGAGGGATTTTAGGGCGCAGGTGTGGCTGAAGGAAGGGGTGGAGGCGACGACAGCGGTGGCCGCCGTCGACCATCGGCCCTGGACCGTCCGCCGCGGTAACCCGTTAAGTTCCAATCGACGCGCTGGTGACAAATGTCACCACACTAGAGCGTTCGAAGCAATGCCAGTTCCCGTTTAAGGATCGGCACATGCTGGTCCTTCGGGAAGCGGCCCAGGCACTCGTTTTCCAGGCACAGATCGCCCCCATACTTCGCCTGTCGCAAGATCGCGGCGACCTTGCCATAGTCGATGTCCCCTTGATCGAGAGGCGCGGCATGGGCTTCGTATTCCCAGCCCATCGGACGGCGTGCGTTCTGCCGATCCGCCGGGTAACTCAGGTTCTTGCAGTGGGTGTGAAATACTCTCGGCGCAAACTTCTCACAGATCTGGTAAACGTCCGCCAAAGGATGCCCAAACCAGTAGAAGTTCATCACGTCCAGCGTCAGCCCGAGTTGATCCGAATTGACCCCGTCAAACAGTCGTTCCAGCACTCCAGGGTCATTGGTAAACTCGCCGTGGTTCTCGATGCCTAGCACCACCGGACGATCTTTGATCAAATCGCAGAGCTGCCGGCACGCTTTAATCGCGAACGGCAGGAATTGGTCACGGGGAATTCGCCTGGGCACCACGTCGATCCGGATCACGCGAATCTTCAGCTGCTCCGCGGCGTCGACGGTCTTTCGCATCCACTCGAGCTCCTGTTCAAGCCGTTCGTCCAAGCGATTACTCATGGCCAGCGCCGTAATGGTGACCCCTCGTCGAGCCAATTCGTCCGCGAGTGCTCTGCAATCGTCGCGAGTGGCGACGGAATAGGCCTTCTCCTTTTGGTATAATCCGGTGCACTTGAGCTCGTCGTCGACCACCGATTCGATCGCGCTGACTCCCAACCGCCCCAACGCCTCCCAACAGGACGGCTCATTCGTAAGCTTCAGGTGCATGTCGCGGATGGATGTCACCCACGGGCGCGACGGGGCTGCGAACAATCCCGGACTCAGGAGTTGACCAGTGCCGAATGCGGCCGTGGCGAGACCGGCCCGATAGAGGAAACCTCGGCGAGAGTGAGTGGTGGCAGAATTCATAGGTCATTCAATTGTCGTCGCGAAGGGAGCCAAAATACCGCCGGATGCGTGTGCCGCCCATGATACAAGTCAAACTGCCAGCCGTAACTCTCAGGCCGAGAATCCTCTCTCAGCCGAGAACGCCGCGGCGCAAGCCAAGGGCGCCGCTCCACCCACCCGCTCTCCGCCAGGATTTTGTTCCCTTTCGAGGGGGATCGGACATTTATAGATGAATGACCGAGAAGGACGATCGCCAGTTGTTGGAACTTTATGTCACGGAGGATTCGAACGAAGCGTTCGAGACGTTGGTCCAGCGGCACGTCGCCCTTGTCTATTCCGTCGCGTTGCGGCGCCTGGGCGTGCCGCACCAAGCGGAGGAAGTCACTCAGGCCGTGTTCATCACGCTGGCCCGGAAGGCTAAACAAGTGGCCCGGACGGCCGTCCTCTCCGGTTGGTTGTATCAAACCACACGGCTCACCACCGCAAACCTTGTGCGCTCAGAAGTGCGCCGCGCTCGCCGAGAACGGGATGCCTATATGGAGCAATGCGCCAATGACCCCAATTCCGAGGAGAGCTGGCAACGGATCTCCGGGCACCTGGACGATGCCATTGGATCACTCCGCGAGAAGGATCGTAACGCCGTTCTTTTGCGTTTCTTCAACGGCAAGACCTTGGCCGAAGTCGGCGCCGCCCTGGGTATTAGCGAAGACGCTGCCAAACAAAGAATCCTTCGCGCGCTCGAAAAACTGCGCACTCTCTTTGCCCGACGCGGGGTGACTTTGTCGTCCTCCGTCATCGCGAGTCTCATGACTGCCCGCTCTGTTCAAGCCGCTCCCGAAGCCCTCTCCACGAATATCCTCGCGGTCACCACCGGCGCGGCAGTTGCCACCACCACCGTCGTTACCCTGATAAAAGGAGTCTTAAAGCTTATGGCCTGGACGCAATGGAAGCTCGCCTTAGGAGTCAGCGGCGTTTTTCTAGCCGCTGGCATTGTCACGACTGGCATTCTCAGCCTCGCCCAGCACGATCGACCGAACCGCTTCTCAGCCAGGTCGCAAGTGGCTGCGGAACCGTCTCCCGTCGAACCGGAATTTGAAGGACGGACACTCCGGGAGTGGATTGCTGCCAACCCGCCGTTGAACGTGATCTCTCACGACGATATCGTCGCTTACCGAAAAAGGGCGCTCTTAGCCATGGGCCAGCCTGCCGTGGTGTTTCTTCATTGGATGATCCGCAATCCGGCCCATGCGCTGGCAGGGCGCGACGCCGTCCCCACGGACCGCGCGAACGGCATGAATGTGGTCCTGGCCCTGGGCTTGATCGGACCCGCCGCCCGCGAGGTCGTTCCGGATCTGGTGCGTCTTTGGACGAGTGAGCCCAATCCACCCTACGCCACCTACAATGGATACCCTTTCGCACTCAGCGCGATCGGTGTCGACTCCTCCTCCGTTCTCGACGCGTTAAGTGCCCACATGCAATCCCGAGATCGCTTGCACGCCGCCCTTTGCGCTTTGGCCTTGTGGCGCCTCAAGCCTGAGGACCCCTCGGCCAAGGCTATTCTGCGACGTGAGTTGACCGCGAAGGATGGCGAAGTTCACACCCGCTACGCGCTCTTGGAAGCGTTTTGGCGACAAGAGGTCGAACCCTCCGCATTTGCCACGGAACTTCGGCAGTTGACCACCGCCAGCCTCCGCGAAACGCCGACCTACGCGAGCATGGGCGCAAGGGCCGCCTGGCGATTTTGGCACGAACCGGCGCCGGCGAGGTCGTTGATCGAACAAATGGGCCAGGCCGCCGTGGCTCCCGACGCCACCCGTGAGGCTGCAAATTCATTCACGGCCGCCGCGTTGGACCTTGCCGAAGTTCCCGGTGTCCGGGAACTGGCTCAGCCGTTCCTGGACGCCATATCGCAGAACGCCGACGAGAACGCGGCTGAGTTTGCCACTAAGATTCTGAGCCGTTTAACGGCGCAGACGCCCTAGAGCAGCGGAAAGCTTGGTCGGGCCCGGCGAGGGCTGAGAACACGCTCTCGCCCTGAATGATCGGCTCCGTGCGGCCAAAGCCGAGGCGAGGAAGGCCGTGGACCGGAACAACTTGCACCCAAGGCGTGTGACATTTCAGGAAGAATGCCCTCACCTCTGCATGGGAAGGCCACAATACCCACGGGTGTTTGGTGGAAGGCGATCAAAGCTGCTGGACCAGGAGAATCTTCACGATAGTGGAGACCCCACCAGAAAAGCGGGATTACCCGTGGTCAGGATCGGCGGGACGCATCAGGCGACTGGGTCAAAGGTGTGACACTGAACTTGGAGGAACCCGATTCCGGGCGGGATCATTCGAGGCAATGCCGGTGCAATGCCGGTGCAATGCCGGTGCAATGCCGGTCCAATGCCGGTCACGGAGCGGCCTTGCACCGGGGTTGATCCGGCATAAAACCCGGGTTGGACCGGCCCGTCCATCCCTCGTCTCCTGAACGATCCCTGCCTCATCCTGTAATCCACCGGTCCAACACAAAACAGTTACCATCCTCGGATGTGACTGGGTCAGTATCGGGATTTCCCAGTGCTCATGCCCGTCCCACTAAAGCCGCAGGCGCGCTCCAAGATTCTGGAAATCAACAACTAACGCAACACGCACCAACCCACGGAGAGTGGGGTCGTCGCGACCGATCCCAAATGCCCCGAAAATGTTGCACACAATGACCGCAAATTGTTCTCGTGGTGTGAGACATTTCCCAGCTCCGAGCCACTGCTAATCCCCGCGCGCTGACATTCGGCTCGGTCCATACGTCACTGCCGCGGATCAGCCCGGTCCTTCTGAATGAGGCAGATCCGAATTTCCGGTTGATCAAGAATCCGCTCTCAAGGTGCGCCAAAGCCGTCTCCTCAAAAAATAAATTGTCCCGTCTTGCGAAGAGCCCACATGTATAAGGTGCATAATGAACCCAGACATGGATTTGGTGCGTGAGTATCTCACGGGCCGTTCGGAGCAGAGTTTCGAGCGGCTCGTTTCACGCCACATCGCCTTGGTCTATTCGTCGGCCCTGCGTCAGGTGCGGGATCCGAATCTTGCCGAGGAAATTACCCAAGCGGTTTTCATTATCTTGGCCCGCAAAGCAGCATCGCTTAGTCCAAAGACCATTCTTCCGGGTTGGCTGTATCGAACGACGCGGTTTACAGCAGCGAATGCGTTGAGAACAAGAGCCACTCGCCAACGATACGAACAGGAGGCTGTGATGGAATTCGCAACGGCGCTGCTCTTGGGACGAACGAGGAATCCGCGAAAAAACGAGTGGCACGAAGTTTGGAAAAGCTGCGCGACTTCTTCAAAGGACGCGGGGTCTCTCTCTCAGCGACGGTGATCGCGGGCGCACTTTCGGCGAATTCCGTCCAGGCTGTGCCGGTGGGCCTGGCGGTAGCGGTTGCCACCGCGGCTCAGGGAACCGCTTTAACGACGTCGACGGCCACCCTGGTGAAAGGAGCGTTGAAACTTATGGCTTGGGCAAAAATGAAAACGGCCGCCGTTATCGGCGGGGCTATCGTCCTGACGACGGTTACGGTGACTCAACTCCCAAGCCTATTCCATCCAAGGCACCCCGTTCAGCCTGGCCAACTCAGACTTCCGACTGGCAACGTCAGCCCGAGGATTGGTTTTGGCTACCGAAACTACGCGATTATCCTCGCGTCCAACGGCAGCCTCTGGGCGTGGGGTGAGGAAGCTGATGGCTGGCCTGTTCTTGGTTTAAACAATATTAAATCCACGAGCGCTTTACGTCGAATTGGGACCGAAACGGACTGGGTGAGTCTCGCCGTTGCCGACACCCATAGTCTGGCCATAAAATCCGACGGCACGCTCTGGGCCTGGGGCGGAAATCACCATTTCCAACTGGGAGATGGCACCGAGACGTCACAGTTAGTGCCCGCGCCCTCGGTTCCCGGGAATGAATGGAAACAGGCAGCGGCAGGAGCTGCTCACAGTTTTGCTTTGAAAAAGGATGGCACTCTTTGGGCCTGGGGAGACAACTGGGCTGGCCAATTGGGAATTGGGACGTTCAAAAAAAGTCCGATCGCGGTGCAAGTTGGCTCAGGACACGACTGGAAAAGGATCTGGGCTGGAGGGGTGCAAACGGTCGGACAGCAAACCGATGGAAGCCTCTGGTTTTGGGGATCACTCACGGGAGAGGCGTCTGACACGAATCGGTGGTCTGCCCCGAGAAGGATATCGGCCGATACCAATTGGGTAGATGTGTGCTTTGGCTATTTCACGGTCTTCGGCATCAAATCGGATGGAACGCTTTGGTCTTGGGGCCGAGAGGCCCACACCTACACGGGCTCAGCGCAGAGGTTGATCGCGACCCCCACGAAGGTTGGAACGGACACGGATTGGCGCGCGTGTGTGTCCGCTGAAGGCGGGTTTTATCATCTATTACAAAAAAGTGACGGTTCCCTTTGGGCAATGGATGCCTCGGAACACCGGTTCACAGGGAAAAGCAGCTACGGACCGATCAAGAGACCCAAAATCGGGCTGGAAAAGGACGTGGTCGCTATTGCCGCTGGGCATGACAGCATCGGCCTGGTGCTGACGCGCGATGGCGAAGTGTGGACCTGGGGCGAGTCACCGGCGGAGCACACGTCCGGGGACAAACTCTTTCAGCAGGCTGCCGAACTAATGAATCGGCTGCGTCCCGGTCAGAATTACAATTGGGGAAATTCCAGCCGGATGTTCTGGGACAAGCCTTGGCAAGTTTCGATTGTGGATCCTGGCGACTCATCGAGTCAGTGACAACGGCGAACCAATCGACTGTTGAGACGGAGATGGTGATCACGATCAAGAGCCGGAGGCAAACCGGGCGCCCGCGCCAATTCCCTTTCAGCGTTCCCGGGTTACAGCACGTTCACGAAACGTTCACGTCACTTGGGTCCCGCCACCCCTCAGGTCCTCTCGCTGAATTGTAACGCGGGAAAACATTGCTCTGAGCCGCGGTTGCGAAAACACTCGTGCCGCATGCATGCACATTCCTGGCTTTTGCTAATACCTATCTGGCTGGCTGCAATGGGCTCCTCCCCCATCGCCGCTGCAGGTCTGGATGTTCGTCTCAACGAAATCCAAGTCATTGGGTCGCATAACTCTTACCATCTCCGCGCTCACGAGTCGCTGCGAATGGTCCTGGCTCGTCAAGATCCAACGGCGGTTCTTGGCTTGGATTACACCCACCCTCCGCTGCCCGAACAATTCACGCGCCAGGGCATTCGCCAAATCGAACTCGACTGTTATGCAGACCCGGCCGGTGGCCTTTACGCCCATCCGAAGGGCGTAACCTGGGCAGCTCAGGCCGGTCTTCCCCCGGTCCCCGCCCAAGATCCAGACGGGAAACTGGCTCGGCCCGGGATAAAAATCTTGCATGTGCCAGATATCGACTACATGACCACAGTTTTGACGCTCCAGGATGGATTGCGGGAGGTCTTGTCCTGGTCGAACGAGCATCCCGACCATGTGCCGATCTTCATCCTCCTGGAGTTGAAGGGCGAGAAGGAGAATCAGGAACTGACGCAACCGATCGCATTTGGCGAAAAAGAACTGGCCGCGTTAGAAGATGAGATCCGAGCGGTCATTCCTCGCTCCAAGATCCTGACGCCCGATGATGTGCGAGGGAAGGAGCAGTCTTTGCCAGCGGCATTGCGAAAGCACGGTTGGCCCAAACTCGATGAGGTCCGAGGCAAAGTAATGTTTGCCATGGACAATGAAGGCGCCGTGCGGGATCTCTACTTGCAGGGTCACCCGGCTCTGGAAGGACGCCTCCTTTTCGTCAGCGTCGCCGAAGATAACTCAGCCGCTGCGTGGATGAAGA
>JBGAIN010000061.1:29167-41550 GCA_044225505.1 Limisphaerales bacterium | reverse complement strand
CCCGGAACCTATTTCAGGAGTTCCATCGTGATTCCTGGAGTCGGATGACTTGAGGGTAGCGGAGGCGATCAATTTGCGATCAGTGCCTACAGCCTGTGTCTCTGGCGCTAGTGTGGTGATCGCTAAGTCCTTATACTTTCGTTGCGCTCAAAACGGGTCCTGGCGAGGCGCGACGACGGAGGATAGCCGCCGCGCTCTCTGACCGAGGAGCAACGAAGCCAGGACCCTTTTCAGCGCAACCCTTTGGGCGGCGGTTCTTTCGCGCGCCTGCCGCGTTCCTCGCTCGTTCCAGACCGCTACGGGTATGCGCCTCGCTCGCGCCTTGCGGGCGCGCAAAAACCCTCGCCGCGAAAGTGCAAGGACTTAGCGGTCACCACACTAGGCCTCTGGGCGTCGCGCCGAAATGCTAAGTTATTCCATGACAACGCAATCCAAGCCGGCGAGATTCTTAATTCCTTTGGACGCCGGATTAGTCCCGATCACTTCAACTTGTAGCGCGTACTTCCCTTCGAGTGGCGCCACGGTTCCAAGCGCTATTGGCGCCGCAGGCTGCACCTCTTTGGCATAGCCATCGAACGTTTCCTGGACGAGTTGACCGTTGATGCGGAAACGGAGCGTACCGTAATCGGGCGCTTGGGTGGCGTAGAGCACCAGACGACGCGACTTCGAATCCGTGACAGGCCACTCGATTTCGAAAGTGTCACCGACACGGGAGGTCGCCCCGAGCAGCTGGCGGCCGTTGCTCCAACGTTCGCCGCCGAACGGGTCCATGACCTGCTCTCTCACGGAAAAGTCGGTGGACTTGGAGCGCACCGTCATGGATTCACACTCTACAGCGCCTGGTTTACGAGCGGGAACAGCCGCGGCGACGGCATCGGATAGCGTGGGAATGGGGAGGGCAGCTTCCCGGGGTTGGGGTTGGACGGACGCAGCGGTGCCTGGGAAGGAATACCAGTAAGTTGTTGCGGCGTAGGTTAGTGTAGTTGGCTTCCAGGAGATCAGTTCCATGTCAAATTGAAGCGAACGACGGAACGGGATGCCATCGAGGTTGCGGGTTCGCGTGGAAGTGTTGTGACCTTGCGTCATCGGCTGATCGATCCGTGGTTCGGCACAGAACGGCGTTTGGTGCACGGGTTTGGGGGCATAGGAGTAGCCATAATAGTCCTCGGTCCCGGTGCCGACGTGTGAGGGAAACGACTCGCCATCCACCCAGATCTTCTCATCCCCTTCGCCGTACCACGTCGCGACGGGATTGTAGAGCGCAAGCCCGGCTTCGTAGTGCCACGTGGCGTGAAAGTGCATGGAACGCGGGTCCCAAGTCCAGGGATTAAGGATCGTTTGCAGAGAGACCTGAATCGCGTGTTCACCGAGGTTGACGAGTGAGAGCGAGGCGGTTTTCTCGTAAGGCATGACCCATCGGCAGATCATGACGCCGTTGGTGATGACGGTCCGATACCAACTTTGGACGGAGTTCAAGCCCACACCGCTGCCGAAGAAGTCGGTGACGGGGCACCAGACGGACGGCTCACCATCAACGGTCATGCGGAGTACTAAGGAACGAAGGTCCCGTTCTGGTGACGTCAATGCGCTGGGCGGGACACGCAGTTCGAGCTGCCGGACAGCGGCGGGCCCTGGCGGCAAGGGCAGGGAATACTCGTGCCCAGCGGCGAGGTCGACATTGGTTGACAGAGTCTGCCCAGCGGGCGCGGGGGGTGTCAGCAACGCACGATTGACCTGTTCGATCAACGGTCGAGCCGCGTCCAGCGCTGCGGTCGAGAAGGTCTGCACCGCCGTCGCTGGGGCGTAAGTCCGGTAATTGATCTGATAGTAGCGGGAGCTTTGACCGGACTCTTCCCAGGTGACTTTGCAATGGCGAGCATAGGGGATCGGGAGGTAAAAGTTATTTCCCCCATTGCTATCCGGCCGGTACCCAGGGTGTGGTTGCACCAAAGGCGGTCCGATGCGGAGATTGCCGCTGAGCAGGTCGTAGGCGGGGAACTCCAAAGCCGGTTCGGCGGCGCCATCGAGATAGAATCGGAGAGTGCCTTTCTTGTTCCGGTCCGTCGTGAGCCAGAAACGGACGACACAGCCGGGGCCATCGGCGTCCAGCATCACCTTTTCCGTGCGGCCCTGACGTGTTTCAACGCGGATGAACTGGTTTTGATCGCTGTTGGCGAACCAGCCCGGTTGGTCGGGGGCGATGGTCTCGCGATCGTAGCTGCTGGCCTGTTTACAGGTGAATTCAGCGTCGGGCCAACGCGCGACGGCAGTAAAGTCGATCATCTCTTCCAGAAGCGACTGCAGCGTGATATCGGCGCGGGTTTCGGCTAGTGAGCCGAGCAGGACAACGAGGGGGAAGAAAAGAATCTGAGGGAGAAGGCGCATCATAAAGTATCGTTTCGCGGTCTCACGGAGTTGGGTTGCGTGGTGTTGAGGGAAGGGGGCTGGCCGAGGAGCGCGACATCGATTCGCAGAAGGTTTTCGATCTTACCGGTATCAACAGGTGAACAGGGTTGCACAGGCACTTTCTCAAAACCGAAACCAAAAGCAATACCACGACAGATTCAGGGGAGTTGGACCGTATTCTGAAGAGGGGGCATAGCGGTTTGGGCGGTGCGGCAGAATCCTTAAACCTTAGGAGCGAATGACCATGAACACGTGGGAAGATTCAGGATGGTTTCAGCAGTGGTTGGAACTGGCGCGACAACACTAGGTATTCCTAGTCGGCCGCGGTGATGGCCTTGAAGAAATAGTTACTAAGAAAATCCCGGCTCGCGCGTTGTCTCAGCAGAGGCCAATGTGCATGAGACGTCTATGAACGACGGGAGCGACGAGAGCGCGAGCGAATGGATACGGCAGGCGCTGCAGCGTTATGAACGCCCGCTCGTTCGCTATGCCGCGGGAATCACGTGCGACCCCGAACGGGCCCGGGATGTGGTTCAGGAGACGTTTCTTAAGCTATGCCGGGAGCCTCGTTCCAAGGTCGAACCTTACCTGGCAGAATGGCTGTTTCGGGTCTGCCGAAATCGCGCGCTGGATGTTCTTAGAAAGGAAAACCGGGTTGAGCCGTTGGAGGCAGAAGACTTGGAGCGGTGCGCGACCGGAGAATTATCGCCGGCTGGCGAGCTCGAAAGACGGGAGACAACCGGTCAGATCCTGGGCCTGATCCAACAGCTTCCCAAGAACCAGCGGGAAGTGGTCCGGCTAAAACTCCAAGAGGGATTTCGCTATGAGGAGATCAGCCGGATTACCGGTCTCTCGGTCAGCAACGTCGGCTTTCTCTTGCACACAGCCTTGAAAACGGTTCGCCGCAAGCTGAACACGCTCCATTGTTATGAGAATCGAGCCTGACAATCCCATGTTGACGGCCTACGCGTTGGGGGAACTGGACGCAGCCACATTCAAGGCTGTTGAAGAGGCCCTGAAAGATCGCCCGGAGTTGCAACGTGACGTGGACGAGATTTTGCGCGCGGGCGCTTTGCTTAGCCAAGAGCTAGCCGAGGAGCAAGGTCCGGTCCTGGAGCCCGCGCAACGGGCTGCGATCGAGACGGCGGCGCAGGGGGCAGTCGACAAGGTCGTTCCCTTTTCCTGGGCGCGCGTGGCCATGGCCGGAGGTCTGGCTGCTGCTGCCTGTCTCTTGCTCGCCCTCGGCCTAAGGATCCAGATCTCCAGGGATACCGGCGACAGCGCTTCGCACCTCATGGTGCATTCCAGGGCTGCGGTCTCCAATGCGGCCGCCGCCCGGACAAATATCGCTCTCTCGCCCCGGTTGCTCGCAAAGAACGAGACGCAACCCATGCCAGCAGTGGTGGCACCGTTGGAAGAGGTACTGGCCGAGACGGAGAAGGGCAGCGCTCCAGAAACGGTGTATCGCATGGATCCGCGTCTAATGGATCGTTACGGGCTGCGACCGGTCGCTCCGACGACTGGCCGCGTGCCTTCGCCAAACTCCACTGTCCCGCCAGCACCATCGGCGGCGCCTGGTGAAGTTTATTCCCGATATGGCCTGGCTCCGCGCCAAATGGCATCCGCGGCACCAGCGGCCTCGCGATTGGAAGACGCGATCCGGGGACCGGTCGTGCCAGGGGGAGCGAGGCGATACGCGCCGAGTCCAGCCATCCATCCGTCCGTCAGTCCGGGACCTGGAACTGCACTCTATCCCAAGTATCTAGAAAACGTCTTTCGCGCGGTTCTGGAGCATCCGTTATCCACGTTCTCCGTGGATGTCGATACCGCATCGTATGCGAACGTGCGGCGCTTTTTGAACCAGGGGCAGCGTCCTCCGCCCGACGCGGTGCGGATCGAAGAGATGTTGAATTACTTTTCCTACGATTATGCGCCGCCGCGGGGAGGGGAGCCGTTCTCGATCCAGATGGAATCGGCCGATTGTCCGTGGGCTCCGGAACATCGCCTGGTGCGGATAGGGCTTCAGGCTTCGACGCTCCGAGGCGAGAAGCGACCGCCTTGCAATCTGGTATTTCTCATCGATGTATCAGGGTCGATGCAGCCGGAGGATAGGCTGCCGCTCATCAAACAAGCTCTGCGCGCCCTGGCCAAGCGAATGAACGAAAGTGATCGGATTAGCATCGTCGTCTACGCCAGCCAGTCGCGGGTCGTCTTGCCATCCACCTCGTGCGAACAAAAAGCGGCGATCCTGGAAGCGATCGACGGGCTGGAAGCGGACGGGTCGACCAACGGCGGCCAGGGGATTCAGACGGCCTACCGCATCGCGGCGGAGAATTTGATCCGGGGCGGTGTCAACCGCGTTATCCTTTGCACGGACGGCGATTTCAATGTGGGCATGACGGAGCCGTCACACCTGATTGAGCTTGTCCAACGTCAGGCCAAGACGGGCGTTTTCCTGACGACATTGGGAGTTGGCATGGACAACTACAACGATGCGCTCATGCAGCGCCTGGCGGATAAGGGCAACGGAAACTATCATTACCTCGACAGTTTTGAAGAAGCGCAAAAGGTGCTCAGCGATCAGCTGCAAGCGAATCTCGTGACCGTGGCCAAAGACGTTAAGATTCAAGTCGAATTCAACCCCGCCCAGGTTCTCTCCTATCGTTTGATTGGATACGAAAAACGCCGGCTCCGAGCTCAGGACTTTGAGGATGACAGCAAGGACGCCGGTGAAGTGGGCGCGGGTCACGCCGTGACAGTGCTCTATGAGATCGTTCCGGCAGGAGAGAAGAGTGAGGCGCCCGTGACGGGCTTGAAGTACCAGCGTCCTGCTCGGCCGGTAAAAACACTGGCCGATGCGAGTGGCGAACTGCTGACGGTAAAGCTGCGTTACAAACAACCGAGTGGCGATCAAAGTCGAATGTTGGAATGGCCGTTCTTGGACAACGGACAGAGACTGAGCCAAGCGTCAGCGGACACCCAGTTCGTGGCGGCGGTGGCGAGCTTTGGCATGTTGCTGCAAGACTCGTCCCAAGCGGGCAGCACGACTTTCAACAGCGTGATTTCCTTGGCAGAGCAGGGCAAGGGCCCTGACAAAGACGGTTCCCGAGCCGAATTTGTGAACCTGGTGAAGAAAGCGAAGCAATTGGTTGAGCCGGTTCAGCGACCGGCTGACTCGTTTCGTTGACGGTCGTTCGCTCGTCCAGGAATCGGAGCTCCCTATACCCGCCGCGTCCATCAAAGATCGCCCGGATTGGACGGCGAAAATCCCAGCACTTTCCGCCTGGCAGAGCAGCAGAATCCTTTGACCGCGGGCAAGTCCTTCCGACGCGGCTTGAGGCAAGGTTTGGGGATGAGTACCCAGTCGCGCTATGACCAACGTCTGGCTCGCTACATCACGGCGATGCGGAACGAGAAGCCGGACTGCATCCCAATCCGGCCATTTGTGGCCGAGTTTACCGGCAAATACGCAGGATTTACTTGTCAGCAAGTGGCCCATGATTACACCAAGGCCTTTGAGGCGGCGGTGCGGTGCGCGCGGGATTTCGACTGGGACGCGGTCGTGCCGAACATGGTTTACGTCTGGACGGGCTTAGCCCAGGCGATGGGGCTGCGCTACTATGGCATTCCTGGAATAGGCATGCCGCACACGGTGGGATTTAATTATATCGAACCGCCGGAGGACGGGGCGTTCATGCGTGCGGACGAGTATGACGCCCTGATCGACGATCCGACTGGGTTTCTCTATAACGTTTGGTTGCCGCGCATTTCGACCGAAATGAGCGCGCCGGGGAAAGCGCCAAACTACCGGGGCAACGTGGCGTTGGTGAAAACAGCCATGGCGATGCTCTCCTACTTCTACGCTTTCGGCCCGCAGATCGAGCGCTTGCGAACGGAGTGCGGGACGGTGTCGGCCATTGCCGGAATTTTCAAGGCGCCCTTCGACATTATTGCGGACAAATTGCGTGGGTATGTCGGCTTGACCATGGACATGCATACGCAGCCGGACAAGGTCTTGAAAGCATGCGAAGCGCTCATGCCCCATCTTTGCCATGTCGGATTGACGACGGCGGATCCGAAGAAACAAGTGCCGATCGGTTTCTGGATGCATCGCGGTTGCGTCCCGTTCATCAATCCGAAGCAATTTGAGTCTCATTACTGGCCAACGCTACGCCCGATTATCGAAGAGTTCTGGAAGCACGGACACCAAACCCTGTTCTACGCTGAAGGAGTTTGGGATTACCATTACAGCCGCTTTGCGGAGTTGCCCGAGCGCAGCATCGTGTATCACGTCGATCGCGGCGATATCTTCAAGGCGCACCAGACTTTTGGGCACAAATTCTGCCTGAGCGGTGGGATTCCAAACGTCCTGTTGAGTTACGGTAAACCCGATGAAGTGCGTGATCACTGCCGCAAGGTGATCGATGGCGTGGCGAAGGATGGCGGGTACATTCTGGATGCCAGCGCCATCATGCAGGACGATACCTCTGTCGAAAACCTCAAGGTCATGACCGAGTTTGTGCGCGAGTATGGGGTCTATTCCACTGGGCACGCTGCCTTGTCAGCAGATCCACCGTGCAACGCTGGGCAATCGCCCGCGGAACGATCACGTTTACCGGGCCTGGCAGGGCGTCCCACGTCGCGAGTCCGGCCAGGAGTGTGTGTGCCCTGGGAAGACAAAGCCAAGGAATTGCCGCTGATCGCAGGTGATCCCGAGATGATCCGCCAGGTGTGGGAGAACATTGACGGACTTGGCAATACGTTTATTTGGCAGCTGCTCTTGAGTTTTTGAGACTGAGCTGAGGTGCGGTCAGAAGAAGCAGGTCAATCATCGTCGTCGTCGTCGACCATGGAGATCGCCCAAGTCGGGTAGGGCGCCGCGCTGCCTTTCACTGCGTGCCAGAGCACCCGATTGAGCACATCTTCCGGGCAGGCATCGACTTTCTTGAAGTTAAGCCGGGCCGAGGCATAAGCGTTCTTTCGCAGCAACGAGTCAGAAATGGCCTTGGGATCTGGATTCATTTGATCCAAGGGAATGTTGTTAGCGACTGCGGTGAAGGGGGTGAAATCCGGATGGTCTGTGAAACAGTCGGACATGGGGGTTGCCGCCGCGTCGAATTGGTTCATTGGAGCCATGCCGAGGATTTGCTCCGCCGTGCGGAGAATACTGACCGTGCTGTATTGCGTGCTGACTGTCTCGCGACGTTTAGCATACGGGCTGATCACGTATGCGGTAGTGCGATAGCCGCTGACGTGGTCCCAACCGGCCTGCGGATCGTCTTCAATGGCGAAGATGGCCAGGTCCTTCCAGAAACGCGAATGACTGAACGCTTGCACGATCTGTCCGAAGGCCAAGTCATTGTCGGCGACGCATGCTTCAGGGATGGGCGACCCAGCGCTCGTCCCGCTGGTGTGGTCGTTGGGGAGGCAGATCAGGATCAACTGAGGCATTGAGCCTTCGCGTTCCCACTGAGCGAGTTGGTTCGTGATGTAGCGAGCGCGCCAGACGTCCGGAACATCCATGATCCACCCGACGTAATTGGTCGGTGTGAATGGACGCATGCTCTCGACGCTCGGCCGGCTGGTGATATGCACTTCGCCCTGACCATGCTGGAATTCTGCCCAGAAATCCTTCCAAGCGGGGGACCCTTTCCGTTGGCGATTGGACCAGCCGCAAACCGGGGCAGCGAATTCACCAAAATTCCAGAGCCTGACCCGGTGACGAATGGCGTTATCCCAAATGAAGCCGCTCGGGGCGTAGGCCAGGGCATCTTCCTCATCTTCACCCATGCCGTCTGGGTAACTGCGGGGCCAGCCCGCGAAGGAACGTTCCAGATAGTCCGTGCCAAAGCCCGTGGTGCTCCATTGATGACCGTCGGCACTGAGGATTCCCGCGCAGTAGGTATTATCGAGCAGGACGAAGTCTCGCACCATCTTGTGTTGGTTGGGCGTGACCTTTTCCCCGAAAATACAGAGCTTCGCATCGCCATTGCCCTCTTTGACGTCGCCGAGGACTTGATCGAAGGTCCGATTCTCTTTGATGACGTAAACGACATGCTTGATCAAACTGGGTTCTCCAATTCGCTCGGGCACCGGCCGGGCAGGCTGATTCGGTCGGGGTCGGAGCAGGGCGGCGCGCACTTGTTCACGGCGATAGTTTTCGTAAACGACCGCGGACAACTGGCGAAGTTCGCGTTTGGCGGGGAGCGGAACGAGGGAAAGGGACCCATGATACTGATGAGTGTTGAAGCCTTCGTTGCCATTGTCTTTGTTGCGCAGCTTTTCCATCGGCAAACCTTTGATATTACCCACGTGAAGGCGTTTCCGCGGGGCGTCAAAGACCAGCGCGCCGGGGAACCATCCGACGGGAAACAAGCCGAGCAGCTCGGACTGGCGGTTGGCCGGCTGAAACCGCACCACGGCGACGGCGTTCTGGGTGCCGTTGGCCACATAAAGAGTGGATCCGGTGTTATCGAACGCCAGCGCGTTCGGGGAGGCGCCGAAGAGCTCGGCCGGGTTTGGTTTCGTCCAGATCGTTTCCACCACGGCGTCCGTTTGCGTGTCGATCACGCTGACATTGTCGCTGCCTGCATTAGCGACCGCCAGATACTTCTGGTTTGGCGAGACGGCCAAGGCTGAAGAGTGGAGGTGCACCAGGATTTCGTTCGAGACTCGCCCAAGGGGAAGGTCGATGACGGTGACGGAACCTTCGCTGGCAATATTGCGAATCGGGTCAACTTTGACTTCAGTCCCTCGACCGGCCGGCCCCGTGAGGTCACCGGGTTGAGGGCGCCGCCCCCCCCAGTTGCTCACATACGCTTTTGTCCCGATCAGAACGACGCCGAAAGGCGCAACTCCAACCGGAAACGCACGCTGCACTTTCCCGGATGCCAGGTCGATTTCGAGCAGTTGGTTCGACAGGTTACCGCAGACGTAGAGGGTCTTGCCGTCGGGCGAAACGGCCAATCCAGTGGGGATCTCTTCCTTCCGCCGGGGCGCGTTGGCTTTGGGGAGCGGGATCGAGTGCGAGGGAGTGACACGATCGTCGTCGACGTTGAATACTTTGATACTGCCGTTGACGTTGGCGAGGTAGATCCGGGATCCGTCCGGAGTAAAGGTCAATCCGGTAAAACTGAGCTGGCCCGAAGTATCGGGCTTTAGAATATTCGCGGAAGGGGGAGCTGGCATGGGCTCGTTGATCGTTTCGCTGGGTAATTCGACCTTCTGAAGGATCTCACCAGAATCCGGGTTGACGACCATCAAATGGCTGCTTTTTCCGGAAGTCACTAGCAAGCGGCCGTTGGGCGAGAGCGCGAGCGCCTGGGGCCGAAACCCGGGCAGTTCCACTTGAAGGCCTCGCGGCGTGAGCAGCTGACTGACCGGAGTGGTGGAGTAGCGAGTCCCGCGTTGGCCAGCGAGCTCTCGATTGTCGGCCGCCTCATTCCGCCCTGGGGAGATGGCCAGCCAAGCGGCGGCCATAACCCAGGCGACCCGACGCAGGACGCGAGTGATAGGGAAAAGAGTGCGCATGCTATGGAAGACGTTTTCAGAATCTTCTTGAAGCTCAAGTCAGAAGATAGGTTTTGGGTGGCTTGGTGCGAGACGGGGCAGCAAGAAAAGTGGGCCGGCTTACGCGTGAGCGACGATTAAGCTTCTGTTTCAGGAACGATTGCGTTATCCCTTTTGCAACTGAGGGCGTCTGCGCCTAACGCGCCAGCTCTACTGACGAGTTCCCAGCGCCCGGCGACAACGAAAAGCTATGATTAGAACCCGCGCATTCTTCTCGGGCCGGTCAACCAAACAAGCGGCTTTTACTCTGATCGAATTGCTGGTGGTAATTGCGATTATCGCAATCTTGGCGGGCATGTTGCTTCCCGCACTGGGTCGCGCCAAAGATCGCGCGCAACTGACGTTGGATTTGAACAACGTCAAACAAATCCTTCTGGCAAGCCAGCTTTATGCGACCGACAACGATGATCGGCTGCCGCACCCAACTTGGGGGGGCGACCTGTCCGGACCGGACGGATGGGTTTACGCGACGAAGAACAACGGCCGCATTCCTAATGGACCCGCCGCGCCTGGTTCCGCCGCAGGCAAGGATGTCAACTCACTACAATTCAGCAATCAAGTCGCCTTTTTCAAAATCAGTCAGCTGGGACCGTTCCTGGGCGACTACAAAATTTGTTGGTGCCCAAAGGATGTGGCGACGCGAGGCGGAGGCAAGTTGCGACAGCTTTGGCTTGCGAGACCGTTGAAGCTTACCTCCTATTGCTGGAACGGAACCATTGGTGGGTATAATAATATTGGAAAAGCCCCATTGAACCCCGATGGCAAAACTTACAAGACCAGTGATTTCAACGGGACGGACTGGCAGATGTGGGAGCAGAATGAGTTGGACGCCCTGAATTTTAACGACGCCTCGAATGTCCCGCCTCCAGGCAATACGGGCAATGGAGTTTCCATTCGTCACGCGGGAGTGGCGGCTTGGTGGAATATCAACAATCCGAACGGTCAGAGTACCACAACCAGCCTCCCGGGCGGAGCGGTCGTCGGGAAGTTCGGAGGGAGTGCCGAAAACGTCAAATGGAACCTCTCCTGGCAACTGATTAATAAAGCTCCAATCCCGAACGAAATCTTCTGCGGTCCGATCTACCAGAAGTAGTATTCGAAGGCGGGCTGATGAAATTCGGGTCGGACGGTTCAGAACAAACGTCCGACAGGTCCGCTTGCAGTCATGGTGGTGGCGTGGCAATGGCCAATTCGGTTGTTGGCCAATTCGGATGAACAGCGGGGCAGGAACCCTCCAGCTTGAGGTTCAGCGTTTTGCCATCTTTGCGCGGGCGGCTTCGAGTATGCGGCGCTCACTGTCGTTCAGACTTTGTATCCCGTATGCGGAGATCTTATCGAGGATCGGATCAACTTCGCGACTGATGAATTCGGCTGGGGGTAGGTCTTCGGATTCCGTGGGTTTGGCACGCTGCCAAAAGTTCTTTTTGGGAAAGGGAGCGGTCACCAGGACTTTGGGACGAGCTGCTGGCCGGAAGCGTGAGAATGACGGCCAACCTGTTCCTTGAACGATCCAATGGATATAAGCGAGTCCCGTAAGGAGACCTCCCAAATGGGCGGCCTCAGCGACATTGCCCATGGGAACGATCATGCCGAACACGGCCAGTCCGAAGCTGATGAGCAAGAGCGTCCGGGCGCTCAGGGAAACCGGGAGAAAGAAGAAGAGTAGCAGAGTGATTTCCCGATGCGGAAACAGCGCGGCGTAGGCCGCAAGCAAACCTAAACCGCTAGCCGAAGCGCCAACAACGCTGCCGGCGTGAAACCCCGGCGCGATCCGCACCATGGCAACCTGATAAAGAATCTGAACGAGCCCGCCTACCACGCCACTCAAAAGATAGACCCGAAGTAGTCCTTTACTCCCTAACGCATCTTCAATCGCCCGTCCGAAGAAAAAGACCAGGAGCATGTTGACCAGCAGATGAAGGGGGCCACCATGCATGAACTGGTAGGTGACCAGTTGCCACACATAACCGTGCGCAAGCCCCGATTGGCTCAACGCTAAGTAAGGAAAGATCGAGTCGTAAACTGCAGGACCCCAATAGCGAAGCACCCATTGAACCACGTAGATCGCGACATTGAGAATAACGAGGGTAACGGTTGCGGACCTTTGAGAACCAAAGGATGGGCTCCGCATGTAAGCACGATCACCAAGCATCGCGGTTCAAATTAGTTCGGGCGCTGGAACTTTTCAACGGACTTTTTACGGGGCGGAACGATTCAACGACACAAACCAGGCAGGATTTGCCGCTAATGGCGCGTTGGCGATGTCTCAGCCAGCCTTATCTGTCTGCGTGGCATTGGGGTCTACAGCTGGTTTGACCCGCGTCAAACGCAAGCGCGCCACGCGAATGCCATCCATTTCTTCCACCTGCAATTGGAAATCGCCCACGGGAATGACGTCTCCCATTTTT
>JBGAIN010000061.1:20468-29120 GCA_044225505.1 Limisphaerales bacterium | reverse complement strand
CATTTTTGGAAAACCGCCCATGTGTTGGGTGACCCAGCCATTCACGGTGGTGATCCCTTCTGCGGAGAGGGGCTCATTCACCAATTCCGCGAGTTCGTGAAGCGGCAGGGCTCCAGCGACTTCCCATGTTTGCTCGCCCTGCTTTAGCAAGAGAGGTTTTTCCTGGTCAAACTCGTCCTGGATCTGGCCAACCAGTTCTTCCAGAATGTTTTCCAGCGTCACCAGCCCAACCGTTCCTCCGTATTCGTCCACGACGATGGCCATGTGCAGTTTCCTTTCGAGGAACAA
The DNA here is from genome assembly GCA_044225505.1 of Limisphaerales bacterium. GTDB lineage: Bacteria > Verrucomicrobiota > Verrucomicrobiia > Limisphaerales > SIBE01 > JAXMHN01. The sequence continues at coordinate 28,832 of JBGAIN010000061.1, read as the reverse complement.
CTGCAGGAGCTTCTGCAAGCGCGCGGTTTCAGGAACGTAAATCAGTTTCCAAGCCACGGGGGCCAAATCGGCGCCGCGCCGCACTTTTAAGCGCATTGCGAAAAGGTCTTTATAATGAACCACACCCAGAGTCTTGTCCAAGTCACCCCCCTCACAGAGCGGGAAGCGGGAGTAACGGCTCTTCTCGGCAAGGTCCAGGCACTCGGTTAAGCTAGCTTCGGTGTCCAGGGCAGTGATTTCCTGACGTGGCCTCATGACGTCGCGGGCGATGCGATGGCGCAAGTCAAGGGCGTTGAGAACGATGTCGCGACCGAGAGGGCTCGATCCGGCTTGCGATTCGGAGGTTGCCAGCAGTAACCGAAGTTCTTCTTCAGAATGGCCATGTTCACCCCCGTCTTTGGGGTGAATGCCAAAGATACGCAGCAAGCTGAGCGACGCGCGATTGAGCAGCCAAATGAAGGGATAGGACGCTCGATGAAACCACGCGAGTGGCTGGACGACCCACAACGACGTCGGCAGCGGCTTTTGAATCGCCAACCATTTCGGCGCTTGTTCGCCTGCAGTGATGTGCAGAAACGTGATGACTCCCATCCCGACAACGGCCGCGATCGTCTTCTGCACTCCGGGCGAACCGATCCCCAACGCGTGCATCACGGGATCCAGCAAGACGCGAAAGACCGGTTCTCCAATCCAGCCCAGCCCAATGCTCGCGAGCGTGATCCCAAGTTGGCAAGCGCTCAAGGACGAATCCAGGTTGCGGATGACCCGGTGGGCGATCCGGGCGCGGCGGTGGCCTTTGGCAATCAACGGGGTCAGTTGAGTGTCGCGAATCTTGACGAGGGCAAACTCCGCCGCGACGAAGAAGCCATTGATCAACACTAGGACGACCACCAGGATCAGTTCCAGTCCCACCCGCATGAAAGCGTCGGAATGCATGCTAGAGAGTGACTTCGCCGAAAATCGATTTCAGGATATCCCGCAGGTTGACGATACCGATTTCGCGACCGTTGAATCCGATAACGACGGCCATACGCTGACGACTGCGTTGCATGCGCCGCAGCGCTTCTTCCAAGCGAATGTCTTCCCGAAGTTGCAGTGGGGCATGCGCAAAACGTCCTACCGGGGAATCCAGATCGACAGATTCCGCGTAAAGAAAGGCGCTCAGGCGAACGACGCCGACGATGCGCCGGTTCGTTCCGGCGCCACTCCAAACGGGCAAGCGACTGACGGGGTGTTGCCGGCCGATTTCAAGGAGATCACGGACGGGCGTTAGTTCCGAAACCCCGATCACCCGCTGTAGTGGCACCGTAATGGACTGGACCGTCAGTTCCTGCAAGTCGAGGACGCGGTTGACCATGGTGCGCTCTTCGGTGGACAGGATTTGGGCGGAGTCCTGCAAGGCGAGACGCACTTCGCGGGGAGTATTAAAGATCCGACCCCGAAAGCGTTCTCGCCCAGTCAGCCGCAGCACGATATCGGAAAACCAATTGAGGATCGCGACGCCGGGAGAGACCAGGACATGCAAGAGCCGAAACGGAACTGCCAGGGCCAGGCACAATCGATTGGGAAACTGTCGGAAGAGCATCTTCGGCAGGAGATCGCAGAAGACATAAAACAGGAAGACGATCGGAATAAAAACGATGACAAAGAGCCAGACCTGGCCGCCCACGGCGTTGTGGAGCCAGACCACCATCAGGCTGAAAGCAGCAAACGTCGCCAGGGTGTTGCCAACCAGAATCGTCCAAAGGAAGTCTTCCGGATTCTCTAGATAGTTGTGTAGAAGCACAGCCCGGCGAACGCCGGCACGCATTTGCCGTCGAATGCGGAAGCGGCTAAGCGCCAGAACCCCAGCTTCCATTCCGGACAAGGCGAAACAGAGCAAACAACAAAGGAAAAGGACGAAGCCTGATAACGCGGTGGAAATCACCCAGGACCTCCCGATTTCTTTTTCACCATCTCTGCATACACTTCGCGGACTCGCCGATCGTCCACGACGGATGCGGTCAGGCGCAAGCCTCGGTGGACGACGGATTCCCCTTGCACCGGAACGACGCCCAGGAGAGTGACGAGCAACCCGCCCAGGGTGTCCACTCCAGGAGTGTCGCCCAAATCCGCATACTCGCGTCGAAAATCTTCAAGCCGAAGCGTTCCGTTCGCTCGCCAGCGACCGTCTCCCAACTTCTCGAGGGTAAAGCCTTCCGGTTCGCCCTCTCCGCGGAGGTCGCCGACGACTTCTTCAAGGATGTCCTCCGTGGTGACGAGCCCGGCAGTGCCTCCATATTCGTCCATGACGATCGCGAGGCCACGCCTCTGCCGCTGGAGGCTCCGGAAGAGTTGGAGAAGGTTCATCGATTCCGGGACGAACGAAGGGAATTCGATTGCTTCGACCAGATCCGTTTGCGGATCTAGCAGTAAGGCGCGAGTGTTCAAAATGCCGACGATCGTGTCGGGCGATTCGTCATACATTGGCAGACGGCGGTGTTGGTGTTTTCGCGCGGCTGAAACCATATCTTCCAATGGCAAATCATCAGGAATGGACGCCATGCGAGCTCGTGGCTTCATAACATCCTTGGCTGTGCGGCGGTCCAGGCGGATGATCTGGAGGATTAGGTCCCGCTGGCCTCGGCCTAAACTGCCTTGTTGATAAGCCATTTCGAGAAGTTCCTGGTACTCTTCGTCGGTCAACGCGCTCTGTGTCTTCCAGGTGCTGGGTGTGATGGCGTGGAGGATGAAGTTGTTCGCCCGCTGGGCAATCTGCCGCAAGGGGCGCGTGCGGCGCTGAATCGCTGCAATCGGCCGGACCAATCGAAGGGCCCAGCGTTCCGGATATCGGGCCGCCAATGTCTTTGGGACAACCTCTCCCAAAACGAGCAGAATCAATAGCGCGCCAGCGACCGCGGCGATCATGGGCCACTGGCCCCCGATTCCGAGCCATAGGCCCGTGGCCACGATTCCCGCATGGGCAAAGGTGCTCCCCAGGACGATCGTCGCTAAAAGATCTTGCGGCTCCTGCAGTAACTGGCGGATTTCCTCGCCACGCACATTGTTCTCTTCCGACAACTGCTGTGCCCGCCATCGGCCTAGGGAGAAAAGCGCCGATTCGGCCAGTGCAAAAAAGAAACTGGCCGCGGCACAGGCGGCCAAAGCCGCCAGCGTGAGCCATTCAATGGACTTCACCGGACGGAGTATTGGGCAAAACCGTCTTTGGACAAAGCGCAAACTCCGGACCCTCCCAGCGGCAGAGCGCGCTCTGGTCGATGGAACTAGGAATATTCTGCCAATTTTGTTCACGATCCTGCCGGGCTCTGGTAGATAAGTCGGTGTTCACCCATGACTATGACCTCTGGACCGCTTCGGACGTGCGCTGGCATCGTGCCTCTGAGTCGACGGCAGATGCTTGCCGTGCTCGCCGCAGGCGTTGCATTGCCCTGGGAATCCGTTTGCTCGGGGCAAAGCGTGCGCCGGCACAAGCTTGGAGTTTGTTCTATTTCCTATGCGCTGCGCTGGCCCTCGATCATGCGCGGCCAAGCGAAGACGGCGATTTCCTCCGATCCCGCGGTCAATCGAAAGATTCGGGAGCGAGTTGAAGCGAAAGGGCTCTATCTCGAAGGGCAAATCTCCTTGCCAAAGACCGATGCAGATCTGGAGAGGTTTTCGTCCCAAGTGGTGGCGGCAAAGGAGACCGGAGTGACGGTGGTCCGCGCGGCATGCTTGGCCGGACGTCGTTACGAAACGTTCCGGGATGCCGTGGCCTTTCGCGAGTTTGCGACGCAGTCGGAGTGGTCGTTGGGTCGTGCGGAAAGGATAATGCGGCAGCACGGGATTCGGTTGGCAGTAGAAAATCACAAAGACTGGCGGATCGATGAGATGGTGCCGCTTTTACGAAGGCTCAGTAGTGAGTTTATCGGGATCTGCGTCGACACGGGAAACAGCATTGCGCTACTTGAAGATCCAATCGCGGTAGTGGAGGCGTATGCGCCCTACGCCTATTCGACCCACTTAAAGGACATGGCTGTGCGTGAGTGCGACGATGGCTTTCTTCTGGCGGAGGTGCCTTTGGGCGAGGGGTGCCTCGATTTGGCCCGAATTGTTCAAACGCTTCGACAAGTGAAGCCCGACTTGGAATTTACGCTGGAAATGATCACCCGCGATGCGCTCCGGGTCCCTTGCTTGACCAGAGCATACTGGGGACCGCTCGAGGGAGTGCAAGGGGCGGAGCTGGCCGCGACGTTTTCTTTCGTGCGCGCACGGGCGTCCCGTCAGCCGATCCCACAAGTGAGCGGCTTGACGCCCGAGCAGAAGCTCGAACGGGAAAATGAGGCCGTTCGTAAATCGCTGGTTTACGCCCGAAGCAACCTGGGGCTGTAGCGGCGACAGTTTGCCTTGACCTCGGTTGTAACCAGAGGCTCACTACCCTCGTTCACGATCCGCGTTAAACCATTGCTGAGTCTTATGAAATCCCCCAGGCATGCCTCGAAATCGATAGACCTTGCGCAGACCGTGACGCGAGTTGTCCAGGAGACCTCTGTTTACGATATCCATACCCATCTTTACGATCCGGCGTTTGGCCCGTTGCTGCTTTGGGGAATTGACGATCTGCTCGTCTATCATTACTTGGTCGCAGAAGGGTTTCGCTACTTCGAAATTCCCTACGACAAGTTTTGGTCCCTATCCAAGACACAGCAAGCCGACCTGATTTGGGAGGCACTCTTTGTCCAACACTCACCCCTCTCGGAAGCTTGCCGAGGTGTGGTCACAACCTTGCAGTCGCTCGGACTGGACGCGCGGAAGCGGGACTTGCCGTCGCTTCGCAAATGGTTTCAGAAATGGCGCGTGGAGGATTACGTCACGCGTTGCATGGAGTTGGGCGGGGTCCGGCAGATCTGCATGACCAATTCGCCATTGGACGATCTGGAACGGCCAGTCTGGGAGCGAGAGTGGACTCGTGACGAGCGTTTTACAAGTGGCTTGCGCATTGATCCCCTCTTGCTGGATTGGCCGAACACAACTCGTCGGTTGCGCGCTTGGGGATATCGGACCGGCCCGACGCTTTCCGAGTCCAGTGTTACGGGAGCTCGACGGTTTTTGGAGGATTGGACGAGGCGCATGCAAGCCAAGTATGTCATGGTCTCGCTCCCACCCGATTTTACGTTTCCCGGGAAGGACCTGGCCCCTCAATTGATGGCCAAAGTGGTCCTGCCACACTGCCGGGAATTTGGGCTTCCTTTTGCCCTGATGCCGGGAGTTCGGCGGGCCGTAAACCCGGCCTTGCGTTTAGCTGGTGATGGCGAGGGGTTGACGGACTTGAGCGCTCTCCGAGTGCTTTGTGCCGAATATCCAAACAATAAATTCCTGGTCACAGTTTTGGCGCGCGAGAATCAACATGAACTCTGCGTTCTCGCCAGGAAGTTCCGCAACTTGCACGTTTTTGGCTGCTGGTGGTTTACCAACGTGCCATCGATTGTCGAAGAGATGACTCGGATGAGAATGGAGTTGTTGGGCTTGAGCTTCACTCCACAACACTCGGACGCGCGAGTCTTAGATCAGTTGATCTATAAGTGGCGGCATTCTCGGCGCGTAATCACCGAGGTGCTGATAGACAAATACTCGGATCTAGCAGAGAGCGGATGGTCGCCCACGGTCGAAGAGATTCGGAGAGACGTGCGGCAGCTTTTTGGCGGCGAATTTGAACGGTTCTGCGCGAGTTGAGAGGGTTCCACGAGGACAACGAACGGCGGGGCGCTGGCTTTGATCAAGACAGCTTGTCTGTGATCCGGACAAGTCTCGTCATGCAATTCGAGGGTTGTCCGCAAGCCTAAAGCTCTGGAAGGTTTTTTTCCAAAATCTTAAAGAAACTTTCTCCGGACTTTTCCCCGAGAGCGACCGCCCTTTCCCCAGGGTAAATGTCGTCGGGGCTTGGTCGTTCGTTGCGTGGGTTCGCTTCGAAAAGCGTCATTCCAGGTACATGCATTGCTATTTCACAGCGTGCTTGAGAATTGCGGTTTTCCGCCGTGCGGCGCGGTCGTGCGGGAAATATGTCCAGCGGTTGGCTACGTCGCGTTCCATGTCGGAATTCTGTCCGAGATTGTCTCGGTGGTGGTTTCGCGGCTGTGCAAGATTTCCCTGTTCCTGGTGCTGGGACTAGCGTTGGCCCCAAAGATGTCTGGGAATGTGGCGGCGGTCAGCGCATTGCCGCTGGCGGATGCCAACCCGCTGCGAATGCCCGATGTGGGAAGTCTTGCCCTAAAGGTAAATTCGCCGACGCTCCTCGAACTCACCCTGATTAACACCGAAGAGCCGGGCGCTGCTCAGGTCTCTCGTTGGGATTTTGTGCAAAATTCGAGCCTGCAATTGCCCCTGGCTAATCAGGTTACGGTTCGGATCGAGAATGAGTTCGCGACCGTGCGGAGCATGGGCTTCAAGCGCCGTCCGCTCTATGCTCCGGGGAAGAAACGTAATCTGCGCGTGGCAAACTGGCTTTACTTGGAATTGGCGACGGCGGTTAGGGATGGGCAAAACATCGAGGTGACCAATCCGGACGGTCAGCTCGGGTCGACCTCGGAACACTCCTCGGCCACGATGGATGAGCGCCGCCACAGTCCAGCGGTTCATGTGAACCAGGTCGGATACAACCCGAGTTTTCCCAAAAAGGCCATGGTCGGGTATTACTTGGGAAGTCTTGGCGAACTGCGTGTCCCGGAGGATTCGAGCTTTCGAATCCTCGACCGAACTGGACAGACCATGTTCCAAGGCACGCTGCGACGTCGATTTGCCGGAAAGCAGCACCGCCAGTGCGTCGTTCTTAGTAAACTGGGATTTGCTCGGACGCTCGGAGCTCATCGAACTGGTTGATGCCAACACTGGGGCATTGCTGACCAGGCAAACGGTGACGGATTTTCAGTCAGGGAAATACCTGGTTTGGGACATCAAAGGCCACGTTCGAGTGCGTATCCGTCAGTTGAACGGCAATAATGCCGTTATCATGGGGCTTTTCTTTAGTCCTGCTGCGGTCCAACTGGGGAATGCCAATTCTGGCACATTAGCGGTTGCTTCGCGAAGTTCGCTTGCTAGCGCAGGATTTCAAATCCGGATCACAGGTCAAGTGGGCGAACGGTTTACCATCCAATCGTCGACCGATTTGGTGCGGTGGGATTTCGTGCGGGAAGTGGCGTTACCCAGCCGCACCTCTGAGTTCATTGACTCGAAGACATCGGTTCCTGGGCAGAAATTCTATCGAGCGCTTCCTAGCGGCAACTGATTCGAAAGCGTCTCCCGGCGCCAAGATCGAAATGCTCACGTTGCAGCCGCATCGTTTAAGCGCAGGTTCCAATCCTCGCGGCCATATTTTTCTTTGACGAGCCGCTCCAAATCTTCGGTCGGCACTTCACGCGCGGGAATTTCCGCGCCCCAAGCTTGCCGCCACGCCTGCTTGACGTCCGTTGGAGGAATTTGCACGTTGACCAGGAATTCGGCGTGGTCTCGTGCTTTGCGATAATCTGGTTGTTTGGAAGGGAGCGGCAACAGTTCACCAATCAGTGTGAGATCGAAGTTCAGAAGGACCGTGCCGTGGAAGAGCAAGAATCGGCGCTTTCGCCGTTGAGCATTGCCGGAGAACTTCCGGCCTTGAACCGTGAGATCCGTATGTCCTTGGACAGCAACGGAGCCTCTCAACAGGCGGGCAAATGTCCGACGGTGCTCTTCCATGATGAACCGGTTGGTGCCCGAGATGGTGCCGAGCATTGGCCTGGACGCAATTTCCAAACAGAGTGAGTAATTTAAGCACCCGGGACCTTGGACAACAGTGCCGCCCCCGCTGCACCGTCGTAGGATGGGAATCTGGTGGTCTTGGCAGCGGCGCAGGTGAACCTCCCGCGGGGCGTGGTTTGAATAACCAATGACCACAAACGGCACGGTTGACTCCCATATGCGCAGGAGTTCCTCCGCTTCTCCACGCTCACATTGATCGAGCAAAGCCTCATCACAAGCCAAGTTCGCCGCTGGCGTCGAGAGGCTCAGATCGAGGTATTTCATTTGTGTGCCAACCAGACTACTGTATCTTTCGTCGCCGAGAAAGTCCGGTGACAATTTGTTGGAATTCTAATAGGACAGAGCTTATCGCATGAGATCTGAGCATGATAGAGAACCGATCACGTCGCGAAAGGGGCGGACCCGATCTGGAGTGGACGCAGTGTCGAAAACCGATCAGGGAGACGGGCCGCACTGGATCGAATCGTTGGAATCTGTTTTAGAACACCTTTTGCGGCGGGAGGGCGCAGGTCGAGCCTCTTCGTTTCTAGACAACGTAGTGCAGCGACTCAGAGCGGGCGGGGTCGGGGTGCCACCTGTTGTGAGCACACCGTATGT
>JBGAIN010000061.1:0-20402 GCA_044225505.1 Limisphaerales bacterium | reverse complement strand
AGCCGGACTACCCAGGCGACCGCGAAATCGAGCGGCGCATCAAGAGTCTCATTCGCTGGAATGCGATGGCCATGGTCGTTAACGCCAACCGCAAGAACAACGGCATTGGTGGCCATATCTCCACGTTTGCCTCGAGCGCGACCTTGTATGAGGTCGGTTTCAACCACTTCTTCCGCGGAGGCCAAGGCGGACATCCAGCCGACCTGATTTACTTTCAGGGACACGCCACAACCGGGAATTATTCCCGAGCGTTCTTGGAAGGCCGAATCGAGGCTCAGCAGTTAGAACGCTTTCGCTTGGAATTGTCGGAAGGGGGCGGGCTATCATCGTATCCGCACCCCTATCTAATGCCGGATTTTTGGCAGTTCCCCACGGTCTCCATGGGACTCGGGCCAATCATGTCGATTTACCAAGCTCGATTCTGCCGTTACTTGCGCGCCAGGGATTTTGTGAAAGGCGAGGAGCCTAAAATCTGGTGTTTTCTGGGGGACGGGGAGACGGACGAGCCGGAATCGCTGGGTTCGATCACCCTCGCGTCGCGCGAAAGTTTAGACAATTTGATTTGGGTAGTGAACTGCAATTTGCAGCGGTTGGACGGTCCCGTGCGCGGGAATGGTAAGATCATTCAGGAGCTCGAGGCACTATTCCGAGGCGCCGGTTGGAATGTGATCAAGGTAATTTGGGGATCGGACTGGGACGCATTACTGGCTGCGGATCATACCGGGCTTCTCCGGAAGCGAATGGAGGAGGCTGTTGACGGCGAGTATCAAAAGTACTCGGTGGAACCTGGGAGTTACGTGCGCCGGAATTTCTTTGGCAAGTATCCGCCGTTGCTCGAGTTGGTGAATCATCTTACCGACGACCAACTGCACAAGATGATGCGCGGTGGGCATGATGCTGCCAAGGTCTACGCGGCATATAAGGCGGCTTCGGAACACAAAGGCCAGCCGACTGTCATTCTAGCCAAAACGGTCAAGGGTTACGGCCTGGGTGAAGCGGGCGAAGGAAGGAATATCACTCACCAACAGAAGAAGCTAAACGAAAAAGAGCTTCGGGAATTTCGGTCGCGATTTGGCGTTCCGATTAAAGATGAGGAAATCGCAGAAACGCCATTTTATCGTCCTCCTGCGGATAGCAGTGAAGCAAAATACCTGGTGGAGCGACGCCGGGCTCTGGGCGGGTTTGTGCCCGAGCGGCGGGTTGTCGCAAAGCCGATTCAAGAGCCGAAGATCGAAGATTTTGCAGAATTCGCCAAGGGGTCTGGACGCTTCGAATTCTCGACGACAATGGTATTTGTGCGTCTGCTCACGATTCTCTTGCGAAACAAAGAAATCGGGCGTCGCATCGTGCCGATCATTCCTGACGAGGCACGGACGTTTGGCATGGATGCGCTCTTCCGTGAGATTGGAATTTACTCTTCCAAAGGACAGCTCTATGAGCCCGTCGACAAGTCTTCGTTGCTTTACTACCACGAAGCGAAGGATGGCCAGATCTTGGAGGAGGGCATCACCGAAGCAGGGGCGATGTCGTCTTTTATCGCGGCCGGAACGGCGTATGCGAATTACGGAACGCATATGATTCCGTTTTACATTTACTATTCCATGTTTGGGTTCCAGCGGATTGGGGATCTCATGTGGTTGGCTGGCGATATTAAAGCGAAGGGCTTTCTCCTCGGTGCCACCGCTGGACGGACAACCTTGAACGGAGAGGGGTTGCAGCACCAAGATGGGCATAGTCATATTCTGGCGAGCACCATCCCATCGTTAATTACCTACGACCCGGCGTTCGGCTACGAGATCGCGGTGATCATCGCCGATGGGTTTCGGCGCATGTATCGTGAGGGCGAGGACGTCTTCTATTATTTGACGCTCTACAATGAGAACTATCCCATGCCGCCGATGCCACCGGGTGTGGAATCGGGAATATTGAAAGGCCTTTATAAATTTAAGCCGGGTCCTGCGGGCAAGGGGCATAAAGCCCATATTCTGGGTAGCGGACCGATTTTGAAGGAGGCGTTAAGGGCGCAGGAGATTTTGGCAGAGCGCTATAACGTGTCGGCCGACGTGTGGAGCGCCACGAGCTATAAGCTGCTGCGGAATGACGCCTTGGGTGTGAGTCGATGGAACATGCTGCATCCAACAGCGCAGCCTAGAAAACCCTTTGTCCAAGAGATCTTGGAGAAGGAAGAAGGGGTATTCGTGGCCGTCTCGGATTACATGAAAATTGTTCCGGATCAGATTGCGCCTTGGGTTCCGGGAGGCCTGACGACGTTGGGGACCGACGGTTTTGGACGCAGTGACACTCGGGCCAACCTGCGCCGATTCTTCGAAGTGGACGCGGAACTGACGGTCGTGGCAACGTTGTATGCGCTATCGCAAAAGGGCGCCGTCGCGAAAGAGCAGGTCGATCGCGCCATGCGTGATTTGGGTGTGAATCCGGAAAAGGCCTACCCACACCTGGTTTTGGCGTAAGCTCGAGCGTATGCCTTCGGTTGTTCCTGAGACCCAAGTTGCTCAGTGCCAGAGGGCGGACGGTTCGTCCCGCCGCCGGCGCAATCGACAAGCGACCAACGAATCAAATTAACTGGCGACTCGCGCCGGCTTTCTGCATCGTTACACAATTACTTTATGGATGTACGGTTGCCTAAACTAGGGGAGGGAGTCGATTCCGGCTCGGTCGTTACGCTTTTCGTCAAGGAAGGCGATGTGATTACGGAAGGCCAGACGATACTCGAACTGGAGAACGAAAAAGCGGTTGCGCCTATTCCTTCGCCCGCCGCGGGAAAGGTGTCTAATGTGCGTGTCAAAGCTGGAGATAAACTCGGTGTGGGGCAAGTGATTCTTACTTTGGGCGGAGCCGGGGAAGCCGCCGCCGCACCTGCCGCAGTTCCTCAGCCCGCTGCGGCCGAGCCGAGTGAGAAGCCAGAACCGAAAGAAGACGGCTACGCGGACCCGGGTCTAAACCTGGAAGATCTAGCCACTTCCACTTCCGCTTCGAAAAAGGCTGGGTTTCCTCCACCCGCAGCACCTTCGCTGCGTCGATTGGCGAAGGATTTGGGGATTGACCTTAGTAAGATTCGGGGCAGCCAAAATGGCGGCCGAATAGTGCTGGCGGACGTTCGCAATTATATCCAGCGATTGCAGCAAGTCGCGTTTGCCAAAGCCAAAGAGCAGTCTCGTGTCGCGGCTAGCGAGGCGATTGATTTTAGCAAGTGGGGCCCGATCTCCGCCAAGGCGATGTCGCCGCTGCGGCAAGTCATCAGCCGGCGCATGACGGAGAGTTGGACGGCGATTCCCCATGTGACCCAATTCGATGACGCCGATCTGACGCGGGTGACGGATCTGCGGAAACGCTTGGCCAAGGCGTATGAAGCTCAAGGAGGTCGGTTGACCGTCACGGCGTTTGTCTTGAAGGCCCTGGCCATCGTGCTGCGCAAGCATCCTATCTTCAATGCCAGCCTCGACGAGAGCGGGTCGAAGATCGTTTTCAAAGAGTACATCCACATTGGTCTAGCGGTGGATACGGAAGCGGGACTGCTCGTGCCCGTTATTCGGGACGTTGATACCAAAACGATGCTGCAACTCTCCAAAGAAATTGAGGACCTAGCAGCTAAAGGCCGAGATCGGAAGCTGGCGCCAGAGGATATGCGCGGCGGGACTTTCACTGTTTCGAATCAAGGGGGCATTGGGAGTGCTCATTTTACCCCGATCATCAATCGTCCAGAAGTGGCGATTTTGGGCGTGGGCCGAGCTGCGATGCAACCTGCGGTCCGAGAGGATAAAGTCGTTCCACGATTGCTCCTGCCATTGGCTCTTTCGTATGATCATCGTCTCATCGACGGAGGAAATGCGGCCCGTTTTATGGTCGATCTGATCGCGGCTCTGGAAAACTTCGCGGAAGCAGACGCCAAAGTCTGAACACTCGCATCGCTGTCTCATCTATGTCACCGACGCAAACTGAAATCGTGGTCATTGGTGCGGGGCCTGGCGGTTATGCCGCTGCCTTTTACGCTGCCGATAAAGGCAAGAAAGTTATCCTGATCGAACGGGAAAAGCGATTGGGAGGGGTCTGCCTGAATTGGGGATGTATTCCTTCGAAGGCTTACCTGCATGCGACTAAACTCATCAGCGAAGCCAGGGAATCGAGCGTTCGCGGGATCGATTTTCCTGCGCCGAAGCTTGATCTCAACAAGATGCGGGCTTGGAAGGAATCGATTCTGGATAAGCTTGGCCAAGGTGTCCGGGGTTTGGCGCAGCGGCGCGGGGTCGAGGTGTTGCACGGTCGCGCTTACTTGGAAGACGGCCGAACCGTGCGAGTGGAAACCGCGGAAGGACAGAAGTTCATCCGGTTTGAACAGGCAATATTGGCGGTAGGATCCAAATCGGCCATGCCAAAGGCGTTTGATCTTGGGAACCCTCGGATCATGACGTCTCGCGACGCCTTGGAGATTGAGGAGATTCCAGGGGAACTTCTGGTCGTTGGCGGTGGCTATATTGGGATGGAGTTAGGGACGGTTTACGCGACGCTCGGGAGCAAAGTGGTGGTGGTGGAAGCGTTCGATTCTATTCTCGCGGGCGCCGATGCCGATCTTGTCCGACCTGTGAAGCGCTATGCCGAAACCCACTTCAAAGAAGTCCGCGTTGGCACCAAGGTCGCCAAAATGGCCACTGCCGGGAAGCAAATCCAGGTCACTTTCGAAAGCAAAGCCGGGCAGACAGTAGAGGCCTTCGACCGCGTTCTCGTTTCCGTGGGACGCGTTCCGAACTGTGCAGACCTCGGATTAGAGAATACCAAGGTCGCCCGCGACGAGAAAGGCTTCATCAAGGTCAACGCACGGCAACAGACTGATGAACCTGGAATTTACGCCATCGGAGATGTGACCGGCGGTGCGTTGTTGGCCCATAAAGCCACAAAAGAGGCGCGCATTGCGATAGAAGTCATCGTGGGCGAATATAGCTCGTTCGAGAACATCGTTATCCCCGCCGTCGTTTTTACCGATCCGGAGCTAGCTTGGTGCGGCTTGACCGAAGCGGAAGCCAAAGAAAAGGGGATCGAAGTCGAGGTTGCAAAATTTCCCTGGTCCGCCTCTGGGAGAGCCCTTAGTTTTGATCGAACGGATGGAATGACGAAACTTGTGATTGAGCCGGAAACCGAGCGAGTTCTAGGCGTCGGCATCGTCGGGGCGGGAGCAGGGGAACTGATCGGCGAAGGGGTGCTGGCGATCGAGATGGGGGCAACCGCACGCGACCTGGCGGAATCCGTCCATCCGCATCCCACCCTTTCCGAAACCATTATGGAGTGTGCGGAAGCATTTTACGGACACTCCACTCATGTCTACAGTCGGAAAGCCAAATCGACCGCGACTGAGGCGTGACTTGAGGATCGGGGATTCGATTAAGGTTATTCGAGGGTGCTCCCGGGTAAAAAAACGGGTGCCATCCGGATAGCTGAGGCCTGCCCTTCCCAGTATCGTCATATCCAGATTCTGGCTGAGACAGCGAATGGAGGATCTCAGGAAGATCCGTGAGTTCCCTGATGGGCAGGGCGACCAGCGCCGATACTCTGGCTGGTATCCTCCGCTGAGAATGACTTGATGGCAATCGTGCCGATTCCGTCTCACCTCGAGATGAAGTCTCTAAGACTGTTAATTCCCGAGGATGCCGAAATAGCCGTTGCCAACTCAATCGGTCAGTCTGAACAACCTTGAACTTATAGGAATGTCTATGGATCGAATTGGAGAAAACAGTGCTGAACAAAATGCCGCCAGTGCTGGCCGGGCCCTTGGAGACGCGGCTGCGGTAGCGGCTCAGCGGGTCGGAGAGAGTTTGGATCAAAGCAAGGAAGCTTTGGCGGAGGTGCAGGCGCTGGTCTCTGAACGGACCCGCGAGTGTATGCGGACGACCGATCACTATGTTCGAGATAATCCGTGGCAAGCGGTTGGAATCGCGGCTGGCGTCGGTTTGATTCTCGGATTGCTCATGTCCCGACGTTAGGAAAATGCCTATGGCTATTGGCGACCGCGCACAGGAGAATTCGCATCCTCCCAGCTTGATACAGTCGCTCAAAGCCTATTTGGCTACCTGGGTGGAACTCTTCCGGACGAGACTTGAACTGTTTTCGACCGAACTACAAGAGGAACGCGACCGGGTTCAACAGCTGCTGATCTTCGCCGCCACGGCGATCCTTTGCCTGACGTTTGGGGTCTTATTGATCACGCTGCTAATCGTGGCTGCTTTTTGGGATACGCCCTATCGGTTGGCGGTGCTGGGTGGGTTCGCGCTGCTGTATATGACTGCAGGTATCGTCCTGGGCATCGTGACACATCGAAAATATCGACTGAAACCGAAGCTGTTCGGTGCCACGTTGACGGAGTTGACGAAAGATTATCAACAGCTTTCCACCAGACCGTGAACTCGACGCGAGATCATTTGGCTTTGCGGCGTGCGCAGTTGATCGCGCAATCGGATGCCCAGCGTAGGCAGTTGTCCGCTCTGTGCCAGCAGTTCGAGAGTCCCATTCGAACGACCGGATCTGTCCTGGCCTTCGTCAACAGTCTGAGGCGCTCGCCCTTGTTCATCACCGGCCTCGCTGCGGTGCTGATCCGAACACCCTGGCGCCGATTGGCCAGAATTCCCAAACTCGCTTGGCGAGGTTGGAAGGTGCTAAGTTTCGTGCGGACATGGGCTAAGTGGCGTGAGCGCTCAGGCTTCGTCTCTGGTTGAGATGTGCCGCATCGCGCGGCTCAGCCTAGCCACTCGCGATTAAAATTGCGGTTGCGTTTTTCGTGCAAATTCCGTGATGCCTTGCGCGAGCGGTTTCGTGCGCGCAGGTCATTCACCTATTATTTCACACCAAACTATGTCAGCGAAAAAGCTTAAGAACACTGTGTTGCTGGTCGATGATCACCCGGTCGTGCGCCAGGGATTGGCGGAGCTGATCGATCATGAGAAGGATCTCTCGGTCTGTGGGATGGCGGACGACGTGCATCAAGCGTTGGATCAGATCGCGGCTCTTTCGCCCGACATTGTGATTGTGGATATCTCCCTGAAAGGGAGCAATGGCATCGAGCTATTGAAGAATATCAAAGTCCGATTTCCACGCCAATCTGTTCTGATGCTCTCCATGCACGACGAGTCGCTTTACGCAGTGCGCGCGCTCAGGGCCGGCGCCGCTGGATACGTCATGAAACAGGAAGCGACTGAGAAAGTCCTTACCGCGATCCGACAAGTGTTAAACGGTGAGATTTACCTCAGCGAGCGGATGGAGAAAAAGATGATGCACCAGTTGGTCGGTGGTCGAGCAGCCCGCACCGGGTCACCGCTCGAAGATCTGAGCGACCGCGAATTAGAAGTGTTCAATTTGATTGGCCAAGGCCACGGGACGCGCCAGATTGCCGAGGAGTTGCACCTTAGTATTAAGACAATCGAGTCACACCGAGCTCACATCAAGGAGAAGCTGAACTTGAAGAACGCCACGGAACTCGTTCAACATGCGATTCAATGGCGCGAAGCCTAGCGTGGCCCGATCTGGCCCCACGCCATTCACCTTTCAGTCTCCTCTCCCGCGGACGAGTCGCGCCGTTAGCGCCATTCGTGCTTCGGATATTTCCGTTGCAGCTCTTTCTTCGCTTTCGGGTAATGCTCGCGCCAGAAGCTGACGAGATCTTGAGTGACCTGGATCGGACGCATATTGGGGGCTAAGATGTGCACCTGCAACGTCACCTTGCCCGAGGCAATTTTCGGCGTCGTCTTGACGCCGTACAGATCCTGAATGCGGACTTCAATGTAGGGCTGGCCTTCTTTCAAATAGTGAATCTTTGCGGACTTGCCGTTGGAAAACGCGAATCGTTCTGGAGCGTGTTTCTCAAGCAGCTCTTGCTGCGCTTTGGATAGCCAGGACTGGACGACCAGCTTGACTTCGCGATCTTTGATATCCTTATAGGAATAGCCCCCTTGGCAAATCTGCTCAATGAGCTGGTAACGATCGTCTTCTGCCAACGGCGTCAGCCCGAGATCTGGGCTCCACCGACTCAGCAAGTTGAGGCGCAATATCCATTCTTCCACGCTCGCATCCCAGTTGCGCAGAGTCAGCCGTTTCTGCGAGACTTCGGTTGCTAAAATGCGCGTGGCTTCGTCTGCGGGAGCTGGATCGTTGCGGCGGGTGGTCACCACGAGGTCGCGAAATCGAACCTGCTCATCGGCCGACACGCGCCGAGCTGCACTATCGAAAAAGACTCGTGACTCTGTTCGCACCGCTCTTGGAAAAAACTCACGGAGCCAGTCAAGCGTTGTCGCTGTGGCCCACGACAAGATGGTGGCTAGGGTTTTATCAGCCCCTTCCACCTCGCGAACTTCCGATGCCACAAGCAAGGTGCTATGGTGGACGACACTCTCGCGTGCCAGATTCCCGCGACGTGCACCCACCATTTCGCACCGAAGCGTGCCTTCATCCAGACGCCGGGCAACTCGGTCTGGAAATGCGATCAGAATGCATTTCTCCAAAGTATCTGGGGCAGGTGATTTTTGGTCCACGTGCAGTCCTTGACTGCGCGCGACTTTCTGAAACTCTTCGAACAGCGGGCCCACCTGCCGTGCCGTAACGGCGTGGATGCCGACCTTTCGACACACGTCGACACGGTATTCATTGTCCCGAGCGTAATCCCATGCGCGCATGGCAATCCAAAAATCCGAACTGCCTTTGTGCCCCAATAATTCCTCGCGCAGCGTAAGAATTGCTTTCCCTGGACTGCGCATCAGGAGTTCCCTGCCTTGAGTCAACGCGGCAACCAGACAGGCGTGGTAGGTGCAATCATATCCCTGTGCCGCAAGAAACATTCGCGAGTAGCGAGGATGGACCGGGAAAGCGGCCATTCGTCTCCCCAGGTCGGTCAAGCGCCCCTTCACTGGGCGCGGTTTATCGGCTGAGGTGGCGGCCGGAGCTGTGGTTGTGCCTTCAGCGGGCGTGCCTGCAGGTGCGGGCACGGGTGTTTCGGAAGCCGCGGCGGGTTCAATCGCTTCCAGTGCTCCCAGATCAATGAGCAACTGTTCAGAGCGCTCTAGGGCTTCTTCCGTCGGCGCTTCCAACCACCGAAACGTTCGCAAATCCTCGATGCCAGCGGACTTCAAGGTAAGGGCAACCTCCGAAAGATCGAGGCGCTTCACTTCGGGATCGGTATGTTCGGGGCGTTCCCAATGGTCTTGAGATGACCATAGTCGAACGACACGTCCTGCCGCAGTCCGGCCAGCCCGGCCTGACCTTTGATCCGCGGAAGCGCGGCTGATCTTTTCGACGAGGCGCGTGTTGATGCCAGTGCTGGCATCGTATTTCGGGATTCGAGCTAAGCCACTGTCGATAACCAAGCGGACTCCATCGATCGTCAGGGATGTCTCCGCGACGTTGGTCGAAACGACCACCTTCGGCTGATCATAACGCGCAACCGCTGCCTCCTGGTCTTGGGGCGACAGCTCGCAATGCAATGGCAGGAGCAGAAATCCTTGGGCTTCGGGGAGAGCTCGAATGGCCTCAATCGTTTGCTCAATCTCATACCGGCCCGGCATAAATACGAGCACATCACCCGCATTTTTGCCCTGCACATGCTTCTTGAAGGCTTCGGCGGCCATTTCCCAAACTGGCTCTTCCGACTCTTCTTTCTCCTTGTCCTTCTCTTTCTTCTTGTGCGGAACGTAATCCGTTTCAACGGGAAAGGTCCGGCTTTCCGACACTAAAACCGAGCATGGCTGCATGAAGGTTTCTAGCGCGCCGTCGGAAGGGGTGGCCGACATCACGATGATCAGCAGGTCCGGCCGGCTTTTCTCCTGCGCCTCCAGGGCGCGGCTGAGCGTTAGGTCGCTGTCAAGATGTCGCTCTTGAAAATCATCGAAAACCAGCGCTTGCACCCCTTGCAGTTGGGGATCCTGCAGCAGCTGTTGGAGCAGGAGCCCGCCGGTAATATATTTGATGCGCGTGGCAGCTCCAGCGACCGACTCAAACGGAATCTCATATCCAACCTCCGCTCCCACTTCGACATTCCGCTCTTTCGCAACCCGTGCGGCCAGAAGCCGAGCGGGCAACCGGCGCGGTTCGAGAACGAGGACTTGGCCGTCCTTCACCAATCCCCGATTAAGGAGCATCTGTGGCACCTGGCTCGATTTGCCCGAACCATTGGGCGCCTGCAGTATTAGGCGGCGATTTTCCTGCAGCCGAGCGATAATCTGATCTTCAACTTCGTAAATTGGCAATCTGTCTGTCATGAAAACGTCCCTCAAGCAAAGCATCATTCGTTAGGAAAGGCAAAGCGACTCTCGCATTGCATGTTCCCGCAACGAATCTACCTTCTTGAGAATGCAAGGTGTTGACCGAGTGCGTATTGACAAGTGGCTCTGGGCGGCACGTCTCTTCAAGAGCCGATCCCTAGCCACATTGGCCTGCAACGCAGGTCACGTTAAGATCGATGGCCACAGTGTCAAGGCTTCACGCGAAGTCCGAATCGGTGATGTCATCCAAGCACTGTCGGGAAATGTGCATCGGACAGTCCGGGTAATCGGGTTGTTGGACCGGCGAGTCGGGCCGAAATCGATCCCGCAATTTCTCGAAGACCAGACGCCCGCCGAAGAATATGCGCGGGCCCATGAAGAGGCGGCACGCCAGCGGAGACTGCCCCCGGGAATCGGGCGCCCCACGAAACGTCAACGACGCCAAATGCTTACGTTCTTCAATAGCCAGGACTCGGAAAACGATTAGCTAGCCTTCCGACAGGTTGTGATGGCTCTGTTACTCCCCAGTTGGACGTTCCTTAGAATCCGGGCGAGCCCGGCACCAACCGGCGCTGAGATTGGATTGACGTTGGCGCACTGCCAGTTTTTTGGGCCGGTAGGGCAAGAGTAATAGGACATCGAATAGTTCACATTATTCCGTATCGCACTCTTTAATTAGCCGTTCATAAACCTCCCGGGCATGGGCGTAGTCCTGTTTGAACTGCCTTATTTCGTCCGCTTTGATGAAGCGTTCCTTTTGAGAACGGCATTGCTCCACCCCCTTAAGACACCATTCCGCGCTTCGACGCGACGCTCGGATCGGCTTGTCTTCCACCATCACGAAGAACGGATTGGTATGGGAGGAGGGCAAGACGCGCAGTGCCACCCAACTGCTCCGCTCCACTCGTACGTCAAACGTCAAGTCGCGCATGGATCCGTCCGCGAGCAGCGACTGCTTGGCGACGGGATATCCGTTCACGATCGCTTCAACGACCACGGAACGGCTGCTTCCGACCCGGGCGCGTTCGATGTCCCAATAGGGTTTTTCGCTGTAGGGACGACGCTGCAATTCGGTGTTGGGTCTCTCGGATAGCCATGCGGCTGCTTTCACAGTGAGGCGGACTCGATCTGGGTGAGGAAGCTTAAGTTCGCTCCCATTCTGACCGAGCGCGACGTCGTTCGCCTTAAAGTCAATCAAATGGCTCTTGCCGTCGCCCACGTAATTCCGTCCCTCGCGGATTCCCTGGCACCAATCCTCATAATTCAGCCGCTCGGGCTGTTTCACATAGGAACGGCCCAGACCGACCTTTTCTCCGTAAATGCATGGGTAGTCTGTCTCGCCGCTAATTCGGGTCCGAAAGCCGACATTTAGCGTTTGATACCACATGTTCAGCTCCCAGACGTAAGGAGTGTCGACGGTCGATAGAAAATCAACGGCCGGGACGAGTTTGCCATCGGGCCCGGGCACTTCGTGGGTGACGTCCATGATGTATTCGTTGGCCCCAATCCCATTAAAGGGAGGCACGATGTAGTTCGGCAATTCGGACGTCTCAACCTCTAGTCCCCATCCACTGTGCGCTGGGCCGCACACCGCGCCTTGTTTTTTCGCCCAACGGAGGGTGTTCAGGCCGAGCGTTGGCCAATGCGTATCTGAATCGCCACCCGGATAGATTTGGTCACGCAAACGCAACAAACATAAATGTCCCGATTGATGGGATCCGAATCCAGAAACCTCAACGTCGTAATGAAGCAAGTAGGGGTGTTGAGAAACCTTGTCGTCCTTGCCGGTGAAGAATTGCTTTTGGTAGTCGAAACAGGGCCCCCAAGTCAAGTTACAGCCGATCTTTAAGTCTTCCCCCAGACAGTGGCGCATCATATCCAGGGCGTGCACTCCCTCGGTCGGCCGCGTGTAATGCGCGCAGCCCGCGGCATGGATATGGTGATCTCCAGACCACCAGCCAAATTTCGAAGGGTCAATCCAACGCTCCGCCTTGAACTCGAACCGCGTTTGATCCGCCTTCACAGCAATCTGCCGGTTGTGCGTGACAGACTCCGGGCCCCGAGAAAACTCAACGGTGTACGTGCCGTCCGGGAGACGTAGCGTCTCGCCATCGGCGCGGTAAATTTGAGGATGAAACCCAAAGTCCGGCGCCAAGCGCTTGGCTTGGGAAGGGTAAACTCGGCCTTGCGGGTCGCGGAAAACAAAGGCTGCTGTCGTGGGTTGGTTGTTCTCATCCCGCACTTTGAGGGTGATCTCACGCGCCGGAATGCAATCGAACAGAATGTCGACCTCGTTGCGGAATCCGAGATCTTGCGTGCCTTGGCCCACATCGAAAAGGACTTTGGCTTCGCGTTTTCCCGGGTCGCGGCTGTAAAATTGGATCAGGCGATATTCCAGTTTCAAACCGCTCAGTTCTTTCCGCAGCGGCTGGGACCGCCACATGGCCATATCCAGCCAGAGCTCGCGGGGGTCCGGGGCGGCTGCTCCTTTCTTCTTTCGAAAGAATTTGTCAGACAGCGCGCCTCCGGCACCGCCATCGTAGAGCGCCTGGGCATTGGGACTGATTGCCTGGAGTTCCGCCGTGACGCCCGCGTCGTTCTGGACCTTGACGAGGAAGACTCGCCAGCCCTGCTCGAGGAGCTCAGGGCGTGCTGCCCCAGCCACGACTTTGACGCGGGACTCCGGATTCACCTGAACTCCGAACAAGCAGTAAGGATCCAGGATCGCCTGGACCTGCGCGACAGTCTCGGATGAGTCGGGATTCTCCAGCGCGGCGGCCAGCTTTTTTTGGTCGGCCGGACGAAGAGGTGACCCAAGCTGGTCCATCGCTTGGACAACACGTCGAAGGCTCGCGGCGAGCGGTTGCCATTCTACCTCTCGCACCGAGGGCCAGGCGAGGGTGTCAGCCGCTTGGGCTGGAATCAGGGAAGCCAGGAAGAGGCAGATACCGAACAAGTGCAGCATCAATAATCGTGACATAGAAAACCTTTCCCAAAGAACTGGATACCGGGATTCTGCCAAGGCATCTCCGTTTTGCACAGTCGGAAATATTGGTGCCCATCTCCGCGTGACAATGGTCGGACCTCGTGCACACTGACGGCCGATGTTGCCGGCGTTTCTCGCCACTTTTCTGTTCGCGCTATCGGCTGTCTCTGCCAATCAGACAGCACGGATGCTCGGGGGTGTGACGGCGAACTTTTATAGAATCAGTCTGGCAACGGTGCTCTTGGCAACTTGGTCGCATAGTGTCGGAGCTGGGTGGGGCGGAAATGCTTTCCCTTGGTTCCTCATCAGCGGAGGTTTGGGGTTTGGCCTCGGAGACTTGGCGCTTTATCAGACCTTGCCGCGACTGGGTTCGCGACTTTCGATTCTGCTGGTGCATTGTCTGGCGGCGCCGTTTGCCGCCCTGGTCGAGTGGTCCTGGTTAGGCACCTCCTTGTCGCCGCTGCAGATCTCGGCAAGCGTAACTGTTTTGTTCGGCGTCTCCTTGGCGCTGGCCCCGAGCCAGCATTTGGCCGTGCCGCGGCGAACCTTGTTGATCGGTATTCTCTTTGGCGTTTTGGCGGCCGTTGGGCAAGGGTCTGGGGCGGTTCTCAGCCGCAAAGCCTACGCCGTGGCCTCGGCGGCCAGCGAGCCGATCGATGGCCTTTCTGCGGCATATCAACGCATCCTCGCGGGGTGGGGCTTGGCGGCCGTTTCCTACGCGATCGCACGCCGGTCCGAGCGGACACCGAATATACTGACAGGCCGGCCTTCCTCCCCGCGCGCGCGATGGCAATCTGCCATCCCCTGGATCGTTCTGAACGTTTTGGCCGGGCCCACTCTCGGAGTCGGGTGCTATCAATGGGCCCTGGCCACGCATCCGACCGGGGTGGTTCTGCCCATTGTGGCCACGACCCCGATCATCGTTATCCCGTTTGCCCGCTGGATTGAAGGAGAACGGCCAAGTCTCCGTTCGCTGGTCGGCGGCGCTATTGCGGTGATGGGAGCGGTCATTCTGGCGAGTGGGGGCAGGCTATGGTTGTGGCTCTGGTCCGGAGCCGTTCCCTGACCATTCCGTTCCGATTGAAAGGCACTTCTGGTTTTGTGGCGTTGTCTCGTCCGGGCGACGCCGCAATGCCTGAGAGATCGCAGAAAGAGCGAGTTGCCGGCCTTTTTTCCTTGAGACTCGGGCCTTGCAGTTTCATTCGGCGCGTCGCAAGTTAGGAAAAACCTATGGGCCGCTTGTCCTCGTTTTCACCCGTGTCGCTCACACTTTTTGCCCTCCTGATCCTTTCGCCCAGTTACGCTCTGGATGTTCCAGTAGTGACTCGGCCTCGGGCTACTTCTGGGGATTCGGCCGTGGAACCAGACTGGTCTGAGCGATTGACGCTTTCCGTCGGGCCAGGCTCTGGCGACCTCATCGGAACTTCGGATCGCGTGATCCAGGCTGCCGTGGACTATGTGACGCGTTTGGGTGGCGGGACGGTCCAGTTACAGGCCGGAACTTACCGCTTGCGGAACGCTATTTTTCTGCAATCCAAGGTTCGGTTAAAGGGTAGTGGCGAAACCACCCTTCTGATCAAGGAGCCATCGGTAACAACGCCGCTCGCCGAGGATAGCGATTGGTACGATCAGGAAGTGACCCTGAGTGACGCGACCGGTTTTCAGGTGGGGGACGGAGTTTGTCTGCGGGCCAAGAATCGCGACACCGGCGCGGCCGTGGTGGTTAAGCGGATCTTGGTGGGACGTCTAGGCAATCGGTTCAAATTGGATCGAGCGCTGCGTGAGAACCTTTGGAGGCTGGGGGGGGCCACGATCTCGACGTTATTCCCCGTGATTAGTGGGGAACTCATTTCCGACGTAGTTATCCAAGACCTCGCGATCGATGGAAACAAGGAGCACAACGGCAACTTGGATGGCAACTACGCCGGTTGCATTTTCTTGCAAGATTGTAGCCGCGTCACGATCCGCAATGTCCAAGCTCGCAACTACAACGGAGACGGAATGAGCTGGCAGGTTTGTCACGACGTTCTCGTAGAAGACTGCGTTTCGGAAAACCACACTGGCCTCGGGCTGCATCCGGGTTCCGGTTCGCAGCGTCCGATCATTCGACGTTGCCGAGTGCGCGGCAACGATATCGGGCTGTTTTTCTGTTGGGGCGTTAAGTATGGATTGGCCGAGGAAAACCAGATCATCGGGAATCGGGTGGGCATTTCGATTGGACATCGCGACACGGACAATATCGTGTCGGAGAATGAAATTGTGAATAGCGCTCAGGTCGGCGTCTTGTTCCGTCCCGAACGTGGCAAAGACTTTGCCCCGCACCGCAACCGGATCGAAAACAACCGGATTATCGACAACGCGGCCAGTGACGGCGTGGCTATTGATGTCCAAGGTGAAACCGAAGACGTTGTGTTGCGAGGGAATGAGATCATCGAGCGCCGCGCGTCGGCCAATCGCATCGCGGTTCAGATCGGCGCGGAAGCCCGTCGCATCCAAGTGGAGAGCAATCGGGTCTCCGGGTTCGCGACGGAACTGAAGCAGCGTTGATCACTCGGTAATGGGTTGCACAGGTTCGGACTTCCCGCTAGAACCGCTCTGAAGACTGGCTGGGACTGACCCCGGGCGAGTCAAGGCCATGCGACCATGTTTTCTGCCGTAACGATTTCTTTGGTGCCCGAAGCGCGGGGCGGCCCCTTTGTGTTCTGGGACAGTTTGGACGACGGCTGCCAGCGCGCTGCGGCACTGGGCTTCGACGCCGTGGAAGTCTTTCCACGGTCGGCGGAGGAGTTGGACGCGGCGCAACTCAAGCGAGCTTTGGCGGGGAACGGATTGAAACTAGCCGCGATGGGAACCGGCGCGGGCTGGGTCGTGCGGAAGCTGCGGCTGACTGACCCGGATCCAGCGGTGCGGCGTCAAGCGGTGGCTTTTGCCGCCTCGATTATTGATTTGGCGGGCGGATTTGGGGCTCCCGCGATTCTGGGCTCGCTCCAAGGGCGTTGGGAAGGCAAAGTCTCGCGCGAAGACGCTTTAGCATGGTTAAGTGAGGGCCTCGAACAACTCGGTCCTCGGGCGCACGCGCTGGGCGTGCCCTTAATGTTCGAACCGCTCAACCGTTATGAGACCAACATCTTCAACAGGGTGGAAGAAACCCTGACATTTCTGAGTCGATTACGGACCCGCAATGTTCGGCTTCTCTGTGATTGGTTTCATATGAATATTGAGGAGGCGAATGTGGCGGATGCTCTCAAACTCGCCGGACCAAATTTAGGCCACGTGCATTTTGCCGACAGTAATCGTCAGGCGATCGGTTTTGGTCATCTCGACGTCGCCCCCTTGGCGCTAGCTCTAAGTGAAATTAATTATCGAGGAGCGATCTCAGCTGAGATTCTGCCGCTGCCCACCTCTGAAGCGGCCGCGCGCCAGACCCTCGACGCTTTTCGACGCTTTTTTAAGGGCTGATCCCGATCTATCGCCCGTTGTCACAAAGGGCCCAACGCATGCTTAAACATCAACTCATTCACCCCGAAATAAATGGGATTCTGGGCAGTGCCGGTCATCACGCTACCGTGCTCATCGCCGATGGTAATTATCCCGCCTCGACGAAGCGCGGACCCAACTCAAAGGTGGTCAGCTTGAACCTTGCGCCAGGGGTTGTCACGGTATCGCAGGTATTGCAGACCTTGCTGACTGCCATTCCCGTCGAGCGGATTAATACGATGGGGATACCGCCGGATGACCCTTACGCCGCAAAAGGCGAGCCGCCTGTCTGGGAGGAGTATCGGCGTCTGGTTCGAGCCGCGGGGAGCACGCTCTCCTTGGAACCGATTTTGAAGTGGGATTTTTACCAACAAGTGGCGTCACCAGATCACGTTTTGACCGTGCAGACGGCTGACCAAGCGCTCTGGGCAAATGTCCTGCTGACGATTGGTTGCCGGCAACCGTGAAGCATGAAAGCGCGTCCGCCGATCGGGACTGTCCATCAAATCTCGTTCACAGTTCAGAACGAACACGTCATCGATTTTGCCGCCGACGGCATGCCCGCGGTGCTGGCGACGCCTCGGTTGATCGGCCTTCTTGAACGGACGGCCCGCGAAGCGTTAGTGCCGTTTCTAGATCCAGCAGAACGATCGGTCGGAATTGAGATCGACTTGCGTCATTTGGCGCCAGCGCCGCTCGGAGCCGCAGTGACCTGCCTGGCGAGGGTCGTCAGCTCGGAGAATCGGACGGTGACTTTCCAAATTGAGGCGCGGGACGAGGAGGAATTGCTGGCCCGCGGACTGCATCAACGCGCGGTCATCAAGATCGAGCCGTTCGCCAGGCGTGTTGCTGCCAAACGCCGCTCATCCTGAGCTTGCCAAAGCTACCGGTTCCGGAAATGGTGCACCAGCGCCTTTGTTCAACCGTGAGAGAGCGCATTCGGTTTCTGCCGGATTCTGTCGCAGGAACTCAATCGCTCTTGCTGTTTACGGTGCCGAAGGCTATAAGCAGAATAATTTACGCTTCAAAAGGATCACTTTATGTTTTCGTCCAAGCGCATGGGTGTCGACACAAGCCGAGTCCTCTCCATCATCCTTGGTGGCGGACAAGGGACTCGTTTGTTTCCCCTCACGCGAGATCGGTCAAAGCCCGCGGTGCCGCTCGCGGGAAAGTATCGGCTGGTTGACATTCCGATTTCCAACTGCATCAATTCGGGACTGAAACGGGTGTATCTTTTGACCCAGTTCAATTCAGCTTCGTTGCATCGGCACATCTCGCAATCCTTCAAGTTTGATCATTTCTCCGGCGGTTTTGTCGAGATATTGGCGGCCGAGCAAACCTACGCGGATACATCCTGGTATCAAGGCACGGCGGACGCCGTCCGCAAGAATCGGGTGCACTTTCTGAACCACGACTTTGACTACGCCTTGATTCTCAGTGGCGATCAGCTCTATCGCATGGATTACAGGAACATCGTGGCGCAGCATATCGAATCGCGCGCCGATTTGACCGTTGCGACGATGCCTGTGGGGCGGCAGGAGTGTCGTTCCCTTGGCATCATGCAGATCGATGCCGAACGTCGGATTACCCGATTTGAAGAGAAGCCCAAAGATCCAGCGGTGCAGGATACATTGCGGTTGCCGTCAGAATGGCATGCGACATTGGAGATCGAAGGTGGCCAAGAGACATTCTTGGCGTCCATGGGTATCTACGTGTTCAACCGCGACGTCCTGATGAACCTCTTGGAGAATACCCATACGGACTTTGGCAAGCATATCATCCCAGGAGCAATTCAGTCCCATCGCGTTTTTTCCTATATCTTCCAAGGGTACTGGGAGGATATTGGAACGATCCGCTCCTTCTTTGAAGCCAATCTTAATCTCACGACCGAACTACCCCGTTTCAACTTCTTCGACATGAGCGCCCCCATCTTCACCCGGCCGCGTTTCCTGCCCGGGTCCAAGATCAACGGAGCGCAGATTGATCATGCCGTTATTTCGGACGGGTGCATCCTCAATCATTGCCGCATTTCGAACAGCCTGGTCGGGATTCGCTGTTTAGTGGACCGGGAGAGCAGTCTCGACCGTACGATCCTCCTGGGGAG
Organism: Limisphaerales bacterium; assembly: GCA_044225505.1. GTDB lineage: Bacteria > Verrucomicrobiota > Verrucomicrobiia > Limisphaerales > SIBE01 > JAXMHN01. The sequence continues at coordinate 1,582 of JBGAIN010000061.1, read as the reverse complement.
CGACTATTTCGAATCCGCCGAGTCTATTCGTCAGAATGAGAAGTCCGGGCGTCCCCGCATCGGTGTCGGAACAAACACACGAATTGAAAATGCCATCGTCGATAAGAATGCGCGGATTGGCAACAACTGCGTGATTACCCCGGCAGGCAAGCCCGAGAACATGGATGACCCGTTGTTCTACATCCGCGACGGCATCGTCATTGTCCCCAAGAACGGCATCATTCCCCACGGGACAGTGTTGTGAGGAATTGACCGCCAAGTTCGTTGACACGGGCCGGGAGCACATTACATTGCGCGACGATGTCGCGACCCTTGGCTGGCGACCTCATTCGATTGAGGGGCGTCCGGCACAATAACCTAAAGAACTTCGATTTGGATATTCCCGCCCGGCGGCTCATTGTGGTGACCGGGTTGAGCGGGTCGGGAAAGAGTTCCTTAGCGTTCGACACACTATACGCCGAAGGCCAACGCCGTTACGTCGAGACGTTCTCCCCGTACGCTCGCCAGTTCCTGGACCGCATGGATAAACCCCAGGTGGACTCGGTCCAAGGGATCCCCCCAGCCATCGCGATCGAGCAGCGCAACGCCGTCAAGTCGACCCGGTCAACCGTCGGCACCATGACGGAATTGTGTGAGTACATGAAGGTGGTCTGGGGGCATATTGCGCAGCTTTACTGTCGTCAGTGCGGGCAATTAGTGCGCAAAGACACGCCGTTGGATGCCTGGCAGGACCTCACTCGTAATCAGGAGCAGCGAGAAGCTGCGCTGGACGAAGTTTGGATCCTGTTCCAGTTGCCTCTCTCAGAGAAGCTGAGCCTCGAGGAATCGTTGGCGCTCATTGCGAAGCAGGGGTATCAGCGACTAGTTCTTCCCGCGGGGCCGGGGCAATCCGACGAGGTGATTCGTGTGGAAGATGCTGCGGAGCGACTGCGCACGGCGGGTTTGACTCGATCGGTGACCGTCCTCCAAGACCGGCTTCGTGTCGTGCCGGCAAACCGCGCGCGCTTCATTGAAGCGTGTGAGCAGGCCTATCATTTCGGCAAAGGCAAACTGCAGTTGCGAGGATCGAACGCGACCGTTCGGCACTACTCCAATCGTCTCCATTGCGCGGCGTGCGACTTGGAGTATCGGGCTCCAACGGCCGCGTTGTTCAGCTTCAATCATCCGCTCGGAGCTTGTCCGACCTGCCGTGGTTTCGGGCGGACGATCACGATCGATTATAATTTGGCCGTTCCCGACCCCACGCTCACTTTGCGGCAGGGCGTGGTCAAGCCTTGGCAAAGTGGCCAATCTGCCGAATGCCAGGATGACCTGATGCAATTTTGCCGTCGTCGCAATGTCCCGGTGGACGTTCCGTTCAATCAACTCGATTCAAAGTGGCAGCGTTGGCTGATGGAAGGTGATCCGGACTACGGCAAAGATTCCGCCCACGAGTTTCCCCACGCTTGGTACGGGATCAAAGGTTATTTTCGCTGGTTGGAATCGCGTGCTTACAAAATGCACGTGCGCGTGTTGCTCTCCCGCTATCGGACCTACCAACCGTGCCGAGACTGTTCGGGGCGCCGGTTTCAGCCGGACTCGC
>JBGAIN010000060.1:25256-42045 GCA_044225505.1 Limisphaerales bacterium | reverse complement strand
TTAGTTTTTGGTTCCGTATCGATGGGAACGCGAAATTCATTTCGCAGGAAGCCTCGACTGGCGGAATGCGCCTCGAATAATCCGCGGCCTTCCCTCTGCGAGCCCGTTCCTGCGGACTGGAAGTCCGCGTTCCCATGAAGGCGCTGGCACTCCGGCAGCTGTCGGCATTGCCGATACCCGATTGCCAACAGAGTCAGGGATGAATTTTGGCATATATTTGGAGGGGTGAAAAGGGGCCGACCATGGCACGGAATGCGCGAGTGGGTGGTGTTCTCGCCAGCGATGAGTAATGATTCCTACTGTCCTGGGACGAGATGAGCTACTGTCGGCGAGGGGAAGTCGGGCCATCCACCGACCTCTTTGATCCATTTTATGATGTCACCCGAACCGGCTTGCACCTCGCGGACGACCCGTTGGTCGGTGACGTCCCGTTTGGGAAGGGTGGCCCCCGCGTCTTTGAGCGCCTGGTCGTAAGCATTCCTGGAAGCTTGCGTGGCAGCGGCTGGAGCCAGGAAGGGCTCTCGCGCGGCAAACTTTCTCCGGCGACACGAGCATCCAAGCATCCAGTGCCGAGCATCCATAAAGGGAGTGCCCCTCATAATCGGCGTCTTCCAGGCGGGAAATTGCTAACTGCGTTGTGCCGACTTTGGCAGCCAGCTCCCCTGGGAGAGCTGCTTTTACGTCATGGCTTTTTTTCCAGTTTCGAGTTCGCTTTTAGCCAATAGGCGTGTTCCTCCTCTGAAATCTCACCCGCAGCCAGACCAAGGGTTTTTAGGGTCGCATCTGCCTCGCTTGCAACAAGCTCGATGCCGTTTGAATCGAGAAATGCGGCCGCAGCAACAAATCCAGTGCGCTTATTGCCGTCCACGAACGGATGATTTTTCACAATTCCAACAGCGTAGCTTGCCGCGAGGGCAAAGAGCGTTGGCTTCCCGTAAGCAAAAAGATTTACGGGCTTGCCCAAAGCGGACTCTAAAAGCCCTTCGTCTCTTAGACCGGAGCTACCACCGTAGTCGGCAAGGAGCCGGTCATGGACGGCAAGGATTAGAGACTTTGAGAGCCAAAGCGGCTCTTTCACTTGGCAAGCTCTCGAAGCGTGTTTCGGTAGCGGCGCATTATTTTCTCGGCGGACTCCATCTGTTTTGCAAAGTTCGGGTCGGCAGCCGTAATCCGAAAACCGTCCGGCGCTTCCGTAAGAAACAGAGTGTCCCCCTCTTTGGCATTAAGACGAGCCAGCGCCTCTTTTGAGAAGACAGCGCCTAGGGAATTTCCGACTTTCCTCAGCTTTAATTCGAGCGTCACAGATGCATCCTATCGAGTAATGTTATTACTTGAATAATAACATGATTAAGGCGTTCTTGGCAAGCCCCTAAAAGCCTCTCCAAGGCCGTTTTCGTTCGGCCATTGCCATTTCAAAAAACCTGGCGCTTCCTTTGGTTTCAATCACCTCCCGTTCAAAAAGCTCGAAGTCATAGGCGGTTACCCGAATGTAGGAGTCGAGGAGGTCGGCAACGATTTCGGCAATGGCGCGGGAGTAGCGCCCCCCGTTACTTCGGGCATAGCGTCGGCAGAACTCGTTAAACGAAAATCCGACCAGTTGAAAATCCGGAACACGGTCACTTATATGCCGTTATTTATGTCGAGAGTAAGCCGACGTGGCTTGAAGCGATTGACGACGTTTCAAGTTTCACCCAAGCTCCGCAAGTGCACGCAATGCTGGTGATCCCTGAGTGCCTGCTCGCTGCCGTTGGCGTTCTGCGTAAAGGGCCTTGGGCACTGCTTGAACGTAAGCGATCACGAGTTTTCGCCGCGTGTCTCCTCGCTTTCCTCTTTGCGGAGCGCTGCATTCCAGCGGTTCGAGCGGATGACGTCGCGGCGCGGTTCTATAATCCGGATTCGATCCAGGTCATTCACCTCGACATTGCGCGCGCGGATCTTGACCGCATGCACCTCGCCCTTCCGCAGCGCGTCTCTGTTCCGGCCACCTTCCACTGGGATGGACAAACGATCAGGGATGTGGGGATCCGTTACAAAGGGGACAGCTCCGCTGCCCTGGAGTCGCCTTATAAGCGTTCATTTCTGATCGAGTTTTCGAAGTATAAAGCCGGCCAACGGTTCCTTGGATTGCGGCATGTCGCCCTGGATAATGCCATCCAGTTCGGCAGCCTGTTCAGTGAACGCCTCATCACCGACATTCTCCGGACTGAAGGTGTCAAAGCCGCCCGTTGCAATTATGCGAGCGTTTACGTGAACGGCGAACCTCTGGGCGTTTACGTCAATGTGGAACGGATTGACCGCTCGTTTCTCGAACGCAATTTCCAGTCCGCCAAAGGTCCCCTGTTCAAAGTGGACCATGGCGGGCCTGGAGCGGACCTTCGTTACGTGGGGTCGGATCCTGCCCTGTACCACGATGCGTTCGAGCTGCACTCCGGCGACAAGACGAGGGATTACGCTGCCTTGGTGCAATTCATCGGTTCGCTTGCCCAACAAATGCCGATGTTGAAGCAAGAATTCGATGTCGACAGCTTCATCAAAACTTCGGCCGTTCTGCTCTTGTCCGGCGCCTTTGATCAATACACGGGCTGGGGCCCGCACAATTATTATCTCTATCGGGATCCGTCCGACGGCCGCTGGAGTTACATCCCGTGGGACCTGGATGTCGGATTCGCCGACTGGCCTTTTGGTCGTGTGCCGGTCTTGCAGGGCTGGAACGCGGCCTGGCCAGTGCCCATTCCGGGGCGGCCGCTCATGGAACAGTTGATGTCCGATCCGATTCTGCTCGAGCAATATCGTCGGCAAGCTCGAAGAATCCTGGAGACGTGGTTTCGCCCGGAAGTCCTGATTCCCAAGCTGCGCGCGCTCTATGCGGAAATTAAGCCTGCCCTCGAAAAAGATCCCTTTCCGCGACGTCGTGCCACTGTGCCTTCCGATACAGGGTTTGACGACATACTGGCGTCGATGGAGGCATTTATTCGCAGCCGTTACGCTTTAGCTCGAGCGCAGCTCGATGCGCCCGGGAACCGGCCCGAACCTGTTCCGATGCGCCCGGTCAAAGAAAGTGGCGGCCCAAAGCCTGGACCACCGTCTGCAGACGCACCCACTGGCCTTCGTGCGGTCAAGATCTCAAGCAGGAGTGTCATGCTGCAGTGGGAGGACAATGCGGCAGGTGAAGTCGCGTCTGTTGTGCAGAGATGCACTGGGGCTGAATGCACGGACTTTGGGAATGTGATCGGGCTCGATGGCACGAAGGTGACAACGGCCACAGACCACCACGTTGAGCCGGGCAAGACGTACCGTTACCGTGTTTACGCAGTGTTCCCAACTGCCGAAGGGCCCAGAGGTTCAGGTGTGTCCAACGTCCTCGCCGTGAGGATTCCCGAAGAGAAATGAGTTCGTCCCGGTGGGTTCGGTCCCCGTCAGTTCCCCCCTGAGTAGCGTACATTTCCGTATCCCCTCCTTCACGAGGATTGGTTTTCATACTGCGCGCGATCGGGATGGTTTGGATGCAGCCTTGGCGTCGGGCCGAGTTTTCGCTCGGGTGCTTACGCTGAGATTGGATCGCGGAAAAGCGGTGGATGGCGCTAGCGGGGCGCGGCGGACACCCTCCGCGCGCATTGGACTGAGTATGCCATTATTCATCCCTGCCCCCAGGCTCCCCCGACTCACAAGCTCTCCACTTGCCAACCCGATCGCCGTTTGACAATCCGCGCCGATTTCGTCCCGCTTGGCACGACCAGATGCACGGGATGGTCCTTCCCTTCGTAAACATCCACCGTCAGTTGGCGTGACGCATCTTGCTTACTGATTTCCATCTGGCCACTGCCAACAATGGTTCGTTCCAGCACGGGCGTCGGGATTGAACTGGCCACCGTGGAAACCGTGCCCTTCAAACCGCCAAAGTCGAAGGAGGCAGTGAAAAGGACTGGGTCTGTCGCGGACACGGAGATCGTCAACTGAGTCCGTGCCAACCTGGAGTGATTACCGGCGTTGCAACCCACGAGCAGCGATAGGCAACCGGCAAGCATGCTCAGCCAGAATCGAGTCAGGGGAAAAGTCTTCATAGGTGATCCGCGGCTTAATTCATAACTCGAGGCGGCAGAACAGTGCCGCCAAGGGCTTGGCGGAACAAGGCTATTCTCATTTTCGCTAGGGTTGCTGTTCAGGGGGCGCCTCACCTTGGCTGAGCCTTCGGATTCTGTCGGCCTCAGACGGAGGAATGCCTAAAGAAAGGAGAAACTCCTGATGCCCGTCCGGGGATCGGGCCTCGAATTCCGCGTGCCAGCGGGTCATGGCACGTTGGTCCATGCCAGCCGCTTTCAGCATATCGATCCACATTTGTTTATCGACACAGCGCGGTCGTTTACCGGAGGCCACCTTGCGGAGCATTCCAGCGAGCAGCCGCTGCTGGTTTTTCAATCCGACAATCTCCTCGGCCGTTTGGCGCATTCGCTGCTCGAGCAGCCTGGTTCCAGGAGTCCCGCCGGTGGCCAGCACGGAACGAATCTCCTTCAGGCGAAACCCTGCCTCGCGAAGTTGCCGGATGCGCATCAGACGGTGGAGATCCTTTTCCGTGTAGAAACGGTAGCCAACCCCGGTTCTGCCCGAGGAACGCAGCAGCCCAAGACGGTCGTAATAGAGAAGCGTGCTGCGAGAAAGCCCACCGGCGCGGGCGATCTGTGAAATCGAATACGTCTTCATACATGCCATAGAGGCATGGCAGCGACGGGTGCCGCCATGCCTGTGACAATTACTTGCTCTTGGCCCGGATTCGATCAATTTCGTCCGGCTTAAGCCCGAGCCATTCCAGGAAGCTCTGGTGCGAAGCCGGGTGACGGGCTTCAAACAGGCGATGCCATTGCTCCATTTTGGCCTGGTCGAGTCCGATGTCTCGGAACATGCCTACCCAATCGCTGACGTTTACAGGTTTGTTCATGGTATCTGTTGTTTCAGTTAGTTTTCCAATCTGTCATGGCCATGACAACGCCGACGCTAAAGTGTGAAGTTGTAGACGGGTCAACGGCGATCTACGGATTCTTGAGCGTCCAGACATCAGCGTTCGCCAACCCTGGGACGCCACAGACGGAACGAACGTTGCGACGGACAGTAGTCTCGCCTTCCGCACTTGCTCGTGGTCCCTCGTCACGATGGGTAACCGACGACGCCGCTGGCGGTAAGCATGGCCAAGCCTCGATCTTTTCCGTGATCACAGGTGGGGTAACTCAAAACGACACGACGCCTCCGACATTTCCCGCGTTCTTAACGGATCTCAAATCTTTCAGCCTAACGGGCTTTGAGCCGGATATTCCCGAGCCTAGCCCTGGACTCCTGCTCGCGCTGGCGGGCGGCCTATTCTTGGGCCTGCGTCAGATCTGGCCGCGACGATAGACCTCTTTTGCGGGTTCAACGCTCCGTTGGAACAGGATGTCGAGCAACATAGCTGGGCCTCGTTGATCATTAGCGGAATAGGCGTGACATAAATTGATAAGTCAGCTTGACTTATCCTCATGAAAGCCAGGCAAAGTCGAAGGAGTTTCTTTAAGAAATCGGCCGCGGTAACCATCGGAGCACCCTTGATTGCCAGCGTCGAAGAATTTCACTTGCTGGCCCAGGAAAAGAAGGAGACCCCGCCTTCCGCCGGGAAGCCGGCGGCCGCGTCGAAAGCCAGTCTTCCCACCGGAATGATCGGGAAGGTGAAGATCAGCCGGCTGATCTGCGGTGGCAACTTGATCACGGGCTACGCTCACAGCCGCGATCTGCTCTACGTATCCAAACTGTTGAAGGCCTACTTCACCGAGGCCAAAATCATGGATACCTGGGCTATGTGCGAGGAGCACGGGATTAATACCATGATCTTTCACCCGAGCGACAAACTCGCGCTGGAGATCTACCGGAAATACCGCGCCCAAGGAGGAAAGATTCAGTTTCTAGCGCAGCTCGATCCGCCCAAGAACGACCTGGCGACTTTAATTCACCAATCCGTTGATGCCGGAGCAGTGGGCGCTCTGCTGGTGGGTAATTACGGTGACACCTGGACGCGGGAAGGCGATTTAGAGCGGATCGGTCAGTTCGTAGACCTGGTTAAAGCTCAAGGAATCATTGCCGGAGTGGCAGGTCATGAGCTACGCACGCCGATGGCCGTGGAAAAGGCCGGAATCAAACCGGACTTTTACATGAAGACATTCCATTCCAGCAACTACTGGTCTGCTCGGAAACCCGATCAGCTCAAGGAAGTCATCGACAATTACGGCATCGACAATTATTGGTGCCTCGATCCGGAAGGCACCGCCCGGTTCTTTTCCGAGTTGGACCGCCCCTGGATCGCTTACAAAGTCCTGGCCGCGGGCGCGATTCCGCCGCGCGCCGGATTCAAGAACGCCTTCGCCAATGGTGCTGATTTCTGTGTGGTCGGCATGTTCGATTTCCAGGTGGCCGAAAACGTGGCGATCGCGAACCAGGTCCTGACCGAGACGCAGAACCGGGACCGGGCCTGGGTGGCCTAATCGCAACGGGACGCCGGAAGCAAAACCCCATTCCCACGGGCACCTGGTTCTCGCCCCGCTCGGACCTGGCTGCGCGTGAAGAGTCGCAAACCATAGAGATCTGTCATCACAGCGTGCCCGTTGAGATATCAACGACAAGCATACTTGACACGTGACAAGTAAGCTTTACACTCCTCCTATGAATACATACCTGGTTCCCGACTCGGTCCGGATCTCCTATGGCACGGCGCTCAAGTTAAATGCTTGGGCGATCGTGGCCGTATTCCTCTCGGCGTTCGGCCATTGGTATCTGAGCAAAGGCGACTCGGGCCCACTAACTCGCGGGATGATTTCACTGCTGCCGTTGGCACCGAGCTTTCTTTATGCCCGAGCCATCGCGCATTGGATCCGCGCCCTCGATGAATTGCAGCGGCGGATTCAACACGAAGCGTGGTTCTTCGCGACGGCCGGAGCTATTTTTGTTCTCACAGCGCTGAATCTTCTCCAGGCATCTGGGGTTCTGGCTGGGAGCCGGTTGGCCCACGGATTGGGGTGGGAAGGGACCTACGCAATTACCTTCTTGCTTTGGGTTGTCGGCTCTGTGCTATCCAACCGCCGCTATCAATGAAAAACTGCCTGCGTGAACTGCGAGCCGCTAAAGAGTGGTCTCAGGCTGACCTGGCGGAGAAACTGGAGGTCTCGCGACAAACGGTCAACGCGATTGAGACGGAGCGCTACGAGCCGAGTCTGGGATTGGCCTTCAAGATTGCCCGCCTTTTTCGGTTGTCCATCGAAGAGGTTTTCAGCGATGACACTCCGCCATACGCGAAAGAAAAGAAAGCTCGGAACCCGTTGAATCCTGAGGACCAGGGCTTATCTCACCGCCCAGGAAGATGAGCCTCCGGGACCGGTGCCGAAACCAATCGAACCCGGAGCGTCGGTTGATCCAACGGAGTTCCGGGATCTCGAACCAATACGGCTAAGGCTTGGCCGTCCGGGGAAAATTTGAGCCAGTAGAGCACGTTAGGGATAGGTAATAGCGCCGTCTCGCGTCGCGTGGGAAGATGGAAAAGTCGAATTCCAAGCGGCGCTTCCGTGGTAGCCAGGGTTAATCCGTCGGGGCTCCAGGCAATGGCATTGACGTTGCCGCGGTGACCAGCGAGTTCGGCAATTCGTGTGCCTCGCGCCGCATCCCAAAGCAGAAGCTTTCCATCCCGTCCCCCCGAGGCCAGCAGTCGGCCATCCGGGGAAAAGGCGAAAGCGTCGACGGAATCCATGTGCGCGCCCGCTCGCAGCGGCGCCTGCCAGAGCAAACGTCCGCCTGGAATCGCGAATATCTGCACACCGTTGGTCAGGCCACCCACCGCCAAACTCGAACCGTTCGGGGAGCGCTCATAAGGGAACCCGTAAGGGAAGGCCACGGTGGGAAACCCGTCGATTTGCTTTCCGCTCTGCGCGTCCCACTCGAGAAAAGTACCGTTCGGAAACAGGTTCCAGAACGTGCCGCTCAGGGCATGGTAGCGGAGCCCGGCCGGATCGGAGGCCTGGTGGTGCTGGAGGCGAACCGGTGCCGTGAGTTTTCCATCGGCTGTTTGAAAACGAACTTCGTTGCCTGCCGTTTGTATCCAAGCCGAACTGGGCACAGGGCCAGGCCCGATTCCAACACCATCCAGTGTCCTGGTGATAATGCCGGAGTGAACGTTCCACAGCGCGCTCTGGGAATTGGCGCTGGGCACCAGCAGGTTGGTCGAGTCCATCCAGACGGGCACAGACCAACTCGGTGACGCCACTTCCCGGGCCGCTGGACGGGGCTCCGCGCTCCACAATTGAACGCTCTGGTCCTTACTGCCGCTCAGCAACCGATCGCCGTCGGGAGTGAAACTGACCGCCCAGGCTTCGTCGTCATGCCCGCCGAGCGTAAGCCAGGTTCGGCCGGACTGCGCCTCGAGGATCCGCAATCGCCGGTCAGTGGTGGCTGACACGGCGAGCTTTTGTCCGTCCGGACTCCAGGCCACATCGAGCAAGTCAGTCCCAGCAATTCGAAGAATCCGAGGCTCTTCCGCTGGCCGCGAGACGTCGAAAATACGGACGGAATCACCCCAGCCCGAGATCGCCAGCCTGCGACCATCGGGTGAAAAATTCAGGGTCCAGGCGCGCCCTCTCAGGGCGGCATGGCCGGTCTCGATGCCGGTGGCGGCATCCAGCCATTGCAATGACTCACGCCCATCGGTGGTCACGACCCGTTGTCCGTCTGGAGAGACAGTCGCCCGAACTAGATCGGCCGTGGCCGACGTCCATTTCGGCGTGGCAGAGATCGTGGCCCAGGTCGCGGGATCCGACGTCAACTCCCAAAGGCGCACCATTCCAGGTGAAACTTCCCATTGATTCGGATTTCCTGCGCAGGTCACCATCCGACGGCCGTCCGCGGAGATCGAGAAGGTTTGGCCTGGGAATTCGGCGACCCACCGGGCCTGCGGCCAGGAATAAATGCGCACCCATCCATCGGCCCCACCTACCAGCAGGTGCTGCCCGTTCGGCATGAAGCCGACCTGCCAGGTCCCAATGCGATTGGTGAACGACGCCGCAAAGGCCAAAGTACCCGCATTCCAGACCTTGGCTGGCGAGTTCATGCCCGCGGCGGCGAACCACTGGCCGTCCGAAGAGCAAGCGACACTGGTGACGATCCAGTCCAGTCTTCCAATGACACCTAAAGATTGCGATTCGACCTCCCGGGACAAATATCGCCAGGTAAACTCACGCCGGTCAACGGTGCCAGGCCGAGGTATCCAGGCGTTCAACCGATCCCGTGCCAGGCCTAGATTGCCGTCGCGAAACGCGTCTGAGGCGACTCGCATGTCGGCTGCGTAAGCCTGCAGGGAAGCGTCGACCGAGAAAGCCTCAGCACGGCGGGCCTGGTCTTCCGCCCGGAATCTGAGCCGCTCCGCACGGCGCCATTGCACGATAATTCCGAGCGTGCCCGCGAAGGCGAGCAGGAAGGCGAGCCCGATCGCTCCGGCCAGGGCTGGGTTGCGGCGGCTCCAGAGGCTGGCCTTTTCCAAGAATGAAACGGGGCGAGCCTGGATCGGCTCGTGTCGTTCGAACCGCCGAAGTTCGTCCAGCAAAGCGGCTGCGTCCGGATAGCGCTGCCGAGGATCTTTTCGCAGACACTTGAGGCAAATCGTTTCCAAATCCTGGGGAACCCCCGGATTCAACCGTTTAGGAGAAACGGCATCTTCCTGCAGGACTTGGCGGAAGATGGCCATGGGGCCATCCCCGTTAAACGGAGGGCGGCCGGTCAGCAATTCATAAAAGATAACTCCGAGGGACCAGACATCACTCGCTGGCGACGCTCCGCCCGGGCGGGACTCGATCTGTTCGGGCGGCATGTACTGGGGGGACCCGAGCTGGCTTCCAGATTGAGTGAGATTCGCTGGTGCAGCGCCCAGGGTGGTCTGCTTGGCCAATCCAAAATCCGTGACGCGAGTTTCGTCGGTCGCGTCATCGATCAGGATATTAGAAGGTTTCAGGTCGCGGTGCAGCACGCCCTGCTGATGGGCGTGCGCCACGGCCTGGGCCACCTGGAGCATATATCTCACGGCTCGGGCCGCCGATAGGGGTTGACCGCTCACCAGTGCCGCCAGGTTGGATCCCTCAACCAGGTCCATGGAAAAGAAGGGCTGGCCGTCCGCCAGCCCAACTTCGTGAACCGCGACGATTCCCGGATGCCGCAAAGCCGCCGCAGTGCGAGCTTCAGCTAAAAAGCGTTCGCGAGACTCGCGGTCACTGAATGGGCCGTTCAGTAGAACCTTAACCGCCACGGGCCGATTCAAGCCGTGTTGCGTCGCGCGGTAGACGACTCCCATGCCACCGCGGGCAATCTCAGTGCCGAGGAAGTAGTTGCCAATGCGCTTGGGAGAAAACAGAACCGAATCAGGATCGGCCGTGGGGTCGTCGGAACCCCAGGCCAGGCGAGCCAAACACCGAGGACAAGGGCCTTGCCCTAGGCGATCGACTAAGGGAGCGCCACAGCTCAGGCATGTGCGGCTAGAAACCATTGCACGCACTCAAAGTGCTGCCATTAACGATGACCATTCTTCTTCAAAGTCGTGCGGCGTCCGGCAAGTGTCTCGCACCTCGGCGCGAACCAATTCCCGGAACCGCTGTCGCAGCCGTTTCATGATCATAGCGATGGCGGCTGGGCTTTTCCCAAGTTCAGCCGCAATCGTTTGATAGGTTCCGGAATCGGGCGGCGTGGTCAACCAAGGAAGCAGGCGGTCAAAAGACTCTTTCTGTCCCGCTCCAGCTTGTTCGGCGGACAGCTTATCCAGAGCGCGGCTCAGGAGAGTTTCCACCCACTGCCGGTCAAAGCGCTCCTCGGCCGATACATCGGGCGCCACCCCGGATGAACACAATCTCTCCGCGTCCGTCGAATCGATCGAGACGTGGATTCTTCCCCCGCCCCGCATCAGTGCCCCCCGTTCTCGGGCGTCGCTCACCAGGAAATTCTCCAATGCTCCTACCAAGTAGCTTCGAAACTTCCCTTTGGACGGATCAGCTCGCCCAAAATCGTTACGGCTCAAGAATCGTGCAAAGAAGCCCTGGAGCAGGTCCTTCGCGTCATGCTCATTCAAACCGCGCTGCCGCAAATATCCATAGAGCGGTGGCCAGTACCCGCAACAAAGCTCATCCAAGGCCGCCAGGCTCTCCTGCGAATGTCCAGCCGCCACCCGGACCCGGCTCCACCGGGTATTCTCGAATAGGCTGGGCTGTTCTGCTGCGTCTGGCACCGACCAACGACAGTAAGGAACCCCGGACGGATAGGTCGAGCCTTACATGACCTCACCGGCAGCATCCAACCGAGATGTCCACAACGCATCGATTGCATAAAACCCTCCAGCATTCGCACCGTCATTTACCCCGCACGCGGAAGAACCGGGAGCGATTCCCCACCGGCACGGTCAGGTCCCAAACACGATCTCCGTCCTGGACGATCGGCACTTCCGCCACCGGTCTCCATGAATCCCCGGAAGCCCCGAGTTCTTCGATGTATTCGGGTGCCAGATCCCCTTCCACGGGCAAGGCAAGGCGGACGATGACTCGCCCGAACTGGCCTGGATCGGGCCTCAGAGTAATCCGGGGCACGGGCAGCGGGGCGGCCGTCCCACCGCTCGGCACTTGGCCAATCCACGCGATCGGGAGGCCTTCCGGCAGAGGCACCCGAACCGGCACGCCGCCTCGCGCGGAAACTTCATAAATCCCGGATCGGCCCGCAATGATGCCAGCGGCATAGACCCGAGTTCCATCCGGATGCCAGCGCGGCGTAATGTTCAGCCGATCGGACTGTTCCAACCCAGTCAGTTTGGCGACAAAAGATGCGTTGAAGGGATACGATGCCGTAAAAAGGTTTTGCCCGTCGGTATAACAGGTCGATAGACCATCGGGTGCCCAGTCCGGGTAAGCGTAGGCGCGAACGGTGTCTGGCGGAAACCGGACCTCACCGTCCACCAGTGAATTGGTGTAGATCACTCCGTAGCCGAGGCCGCGGTTGATATTGTGCCAGACGAAATGCCCGGCGTAGCGTGGATTCGCTGCCGGCGCGTCATCATAACCATCGGACCGTAGCGCGGTTGTAAGATCGCGATGCGTCGCAATTTGTAACCGGCGAATGCTTCCGGCCGAGTCGTAGATAATCTCGGTGGAATCGGGAAACCAGCCAAACCCGACAATCCAATCGCCGTTATCGACCAGGAGTTCCTCTTCCCCAGAAATCATATTTCGAAGCCATAAGTCCCCGCCGTAACCCGCTTCTGTCGCACCACGCTCCACCACCAACCATCGTCCGTCCGGAGAAAGGCGACATTGCCGGCCTTCGGCCACTGGCTGTTCATCTGAACCATCGCGGGCAGCGGAAAAAACCTGGTAGATCGCATTGCTTCCGCGTGAGTAAAACCACCGGGCGAGCCAATCGCCGGGCTTGGGCAGCCGCTCCAGGGAGGGCGGGCCGACGACAGAAACATCGTCCAGCAATGGGCTATGCAACGCCGAATTGGCAGGGGTACGATCGACGAATCGAAGCACGGTGCGATTCGATAGGGCAACAAAATCGAACGATTCCAAGGCGAAGCCGAGACGATCGCCCAAGGTCACGTTCGTAGACAAGGAACCCACGCTGACCTCCAATTCGGCGGGGCTAGGACGACTGCCCCCTTCCTCCGCCCAGGCAAATCGCAACCGATAAGTTCCTCCTGGCCGTGTCCGGAGAACCTGGCTCAATTCACCACGACCGCCGTCCGAATTGAGGGTCACCACTTGGCGCCCCGAATGGAACCTGGGAACGCCGAAGGGTTGACCGTATTCCAAGAAGAATTGATTGCCGCCGAGGGGATACTTCCAACCAGGCAGCGAGAACGTTGCGTCGGTTGAGTAGAAGACCCCGTCACCTGATCGCGCGGGTTCTTCAAACCCCCCATTGCGGATCAGTTCTCTCAATCCCGCTGCGCCAACGAGGAGGCCAGACTCGAGGTTTGAGGAAGCGTTGGTGTAATTGCCGATTACCGCTTGTCCAATGCATCCGAAAACCGCATAGGTTCCAGCCTCGCTCCAGCCGCCGCTCGTAAACGAGGCTCGTTCCATCGCCGGAGCCGCAGTCAGCCAAGTGCCTGCAAAGGCTGAGCCAAGGCTCAGCCACAGCCAGCGTCGGATGGTTGTTCTCAGTTGGTTTTTCACAAATGAAGCACTGTCATCGACCCTTCGCCTCGATTCTGACGGGGCCGGCGTAAGCATTGATCGTGATGGGCTGTCGGATGGTGAGAGCGCCCTCTTCGCGATAGGTCCCAGGTCGAATCAGCAACAGGTTTTGGCTGGCAGGGTTGCGGTCGCGCGCCTCAATCACCGCGTGGGTAACTGATCGAAAGGCGTCGTCGACTTCATCGCCGTCGTCGCTATCGTCGCCATCGGCCTTCACGAACCAGACATCTCCGGAAGCGGTGGCCCGCCGGTCCGAATTAGTGTAGTGCCCGAGGCGCTCGATCTGACCCGGCGTGAGGACTTCATTCCAGGCATTGGTCTGATCGCTTTGGTGATATGACATGACGTTCCAAAAAACCTGGTCCACCTGCCACCGTTGCGAAGGGTTGAGCGCTCCGTAGCCGATACCGAAGTTGTTTCGGGCAATGACATCGGGATTAGCCCAGCAATCACTATCCTTGATCGTGTCGGTCACGTCATCGTCGTCGCAGTCGCCCGGCTGTTTGCCATCCTCCCCGCAACTCGCGCAATTGCTCCCTTGCGTATGGTACAAGCCGAGATAATGACCCATCTCGTGCAAGACCGTATCGTCCGGCGCTCCCTGGCCGAGCAAAAGGATATCGTCGTCATCGTCGTCCAGGTCCAGGAAGCCGAAGTCTCCAGGAATCGAGCAAACTCCGGAACTGGTGCTGTTGTTGATATAGACGTTGATGGCATTGCCATAGAACCGGTAGCGCCGGTCCGGATAAGCATCATTCTCCAGGCTGCTTCGATTATCCGAGTCACGGACATTCACGTTGAACCATTTGCCAGTGATGTCGGGAGCCGCGAGCCCACCAATGGTCTCCACCCCCGTTAAGAACACCTGAGCGGATAATCCAGAGTTGCGGAGGATTCGGTTGGCGATGTCGACCTGGCGGCGAATAGCCTCCGGAGAACTCAAATTTGTCCGGTCCAAGCCGCTGTCGGGGCCCGGCCAGGTGTCGGAAGGACCGAGGATCACCTTGGCCGAGAGACGCCAATGAAAAGCTTGCTGGGCTTGGACACCAGAGGTCAGGCCGAACGCCGCCACCACAAACGTAAGAATCGTTTTCATCTCAGAGTGGCCACAGAACCTTTACTGCAGGGTCACCAGCACAAGAACCAAGCCGGTCTCTGTGGTCAGCGAGGTCATGGCCTTTCCCAAGACAGCTCCGCGCGCTGCTTGCGCATCCGCGACGCGCATGGCATAGCCTGGCCGGTCTGACGTGGTCAGGAGGTCGCCAGGACGAATCGGCCCTCCGGAAGAATCGGCTTTGGCGTAGACACGTCCACTCAGCGCCACGTGGACGCCTGGCTCAAGTGCATCTTCCTGGATCATGCTGATCCCCGGATGGATGCCATTGGCGCCGCTGACAATTCCAGCGACCCGGGTATCCTGCCGGCGGTGACTCAGCCGGAGTTTGCCAGGATTTGCTTCGTCGATGATAACGATCGATCCCGGCTCCGCCCCGGTGGGCGCGTGCGAGATGGCAAACGGCTCCGCCAGATCTGCCCCGCCTCTAATCACTAACGCCCGCACGTTGGCGTCGCGCAAGTAGGCATCGCTCCCGACCAGGTTCATGGTTTCTCCCCGGCCAGAATTCCACAGAACGACCGTGGGAATGGCCGGATTGCGGCTTCCCACTTCCACATCCCCACCCAGGCCGTCGCCGCCGAGGTAGGCGTTCTCTCCCGCTAACCCTTCAACATTGAGATACTGGCTCTTGACCTCTGTGCCGTTGCGATTGCTAACGCTGAACAGAACCTCGCTATTGCCATCTTCGTAGTATCGCCGGACTTGGAACGCGCCTTCCCCAGCCGTGGCCGGGTCCGGAAGACCTGCCACGACCGCCTGGGACTCGACAAAGTAGCCCCATCGCCCATGACCGTGGTAAGCGCTCTTTGAACTCACTTGGAAAGGCGCGAAGCCTCGCGTGACGACGGGCCCAAGGACCGGATTCAAGGCGATCCCATTGCCATCTGCTCGCAATTGCCCGGTCGGCATCAAGGTCAACACCCGGCGCCATCCCGTGTCTGAGCCGCCAATCGCCAGCGCGCTTCGCTCTCGGGAGAAGAACTGCAAGCTGCCCGGACCTTCCGCCCCTTGATGCAGGATCCAGCTGATCCTTGGCCCGAGCCCGGGGAAGCTTGGGTCCGACATCGGATTCCCGGCCCATTGCAGCGTTGGGTTGGAGCCGGACAGGGAGAGGTTAGGGACTGTGGAGCCACCGCCGCGGTCCCAATTCCCTGTGACCTCCAGCGGCGCCGAAGGTGAGAGCGTCCCTATCCCAACGTTGCCAGCGCTGAAGATAGCATTGGCACCGCTCCGAACAAAGGTGTCGGCGTTGCTTCCCCCAACGCCTCCTCCGGCAGCGTACAGCGCGTAGGGCGCCGGCAGGATGGCCTGTCGGTTACCCAACAAAGTGAAAGCTCCCGCAGTCTCTCCTGGCCGCATGGAGACTTCCAACCAAAGCGATTGACCTGCAAACACACTGCCGAAATCCAACGCAACGTTAAAGAGACCGGCTTGCAGAGGCACGTCGTCACGAGCCACGGTTGGGCCTACCTGAGCGCCTCCGGCCGCGGCATCGAAGAGCCGGAATTGGAGATCATACGCTCCACTGGCTGGCACGCCGCTTTCGGTTAAGTACCCTTGATAGGAGAATTCCGTGCCAAGCGGAGCGCCTTGGCTAGGTCCGGTCAACAGGGCGCAGGCCATGCCCCAGGTCGTGGCGCGTCGAATCCAATGGGTCCATGCCTCGAAGATAGTCTTCATCCACCTCCTTCTGCGCAATCGAGGAGGGCCGATAACGAAAAAACGTTCGAGAGTCGTTGAACCGGCTTGGCCTCACGCATCTCCGATCGCATCAACCCTGACCGGGCCAACAGCCTGGGGCATTAAAATCTCCTTGCGAACGGAGCCTGTTCAGGTCGCGACGGCGCGCGGGAGTGAACAAAATTGGGGTCTGGTTCCCATCGAGTTGACTAATGAAAAGAAGGCGTCCGTGGATTTTTCTATTGGTCAGCCGGATTCGAAGAGGGTTACTCTGCGGCATGCTTACCACCCAACTCCTGCAGCGTGCAATGACGATCCTTCCACTTGCCGTAGCGGTTTACATGACTCCTGGGGCCCGGGCGGCCGACTCGCCCGTAGGAGTTGGCGCAAAGCCCGTGGCAGGAGCGGAGTTAGTTCTGGATGGAAGTCGGAAGACGCTCGATGAAAAGTGGACTTACTGGGAAGGACCCGGGTTTAAGTCAGCGCTGCCCATCAAATGGAAGATCGTGGAGGATCCAGTGGATGGTGGCACCGTGGTGTCGACGTATGATCCGGCCGCCGAGGGCGGCAAGTACGGCGCGGCGGACATTGTGACGAAAAAGGCCTACCGAGATTTCCGCGCGCACGTTGAATTCTTAATCACCAAACCCGGCGGGAATAGCGGTGTTTACCTGCAAAACCGGTACGAGATCCAGGTGTTGGACGGCGACAAGACGAAACACGGCATGGGAGCGGTGATTAATGAATCTGAATCCCCTTACCACGC
>JBGAIN010000060.1:0-25230 GCA_044225505.1 Limisphaerales bacterium | reverse complement strand
ATATCACTTTTCGCGCGGCCCGGTTTAAAGATGGGAAACGAGTCGAGAATCCGAAAGTGACGATGTATTTCAACGGTAAGAAGGTGCACGTCAATCAAACCATCAGCCAGGTTTGGGGCGGCCCAAACTCGGGCATGGATGGCGGCAACGACGGTGGCAAAGGTATTAGCGACACACCTGGTGGACTGAAGTTGCAGGCCGAAGGACACGACGTTCGCTACCGGAACATCTGGATAAAGGAACTCGATCTGCAAAGTTCCAACACGGATTTCTAAAGAACTGGCTTTTGCCGCCCTGCCAAAGAGTCGCTGGCTAGGGCTACGGAAATCCAATCGATTGCTGCAACGGGCGCTTTCGGAACCAACAACCATTCGAAAGCGCTTCGCTGTTTTATCGCGGCACGGCTTTCCTAAACTCACGTGTTCTCTGTCGTTACTACTTCGTCATTGCGGGGCGGGGTCGGGGCTTATGAAAGGCGAAGATGTCCGTTTGATGCCGATGCCCAGGACGGTTTCCACAAGCTGGACTATTGCCAAAGGCCGGGCTATCGAGCCGATCGGAGGGCACTCCTGTCTTCACCTCTTTCGTCAGATCCGCGACACTCTGCAAAATGCGCGTCGGCTGGTAAACGTAGTCACTGACGTTTTCGAGCTGGGTCGATCCACTCAGGACTAGAAACGATTGCATGCCCGCTTCCACGGCACCGCGAATGTCGGTTTCCATCGTGTCGCCAATCATGACGACCTGCTCAAGATCACCAAGCGCCAGCTCCGCGAGTTTGCGTCGAGCGCGATGGAACATGTAGCCGTTAGGCTTGCCCAGGTAGTAAGTTAGGCTTGCCCAGGTAGTAAGCACGCCGCCCGGTGCTAGCCTCGAGGTAGGAGGCCGTGGCACCCGCTCCAGGCCGAGTTTTTTCACTCGAGACGGGACACCAATTATCGGGATTGGTTGCCAAAAGACGCGCGCCGCGCTCCAGACACTCATGCGCTTTCGTTAAACGTTCCATCGTGGTTGCGCCTTCCCCGACCACAACGTAGCGCGGATGAATCGAGTCGTTCGCGATCTTCCGTTCATGCAGGGCAGCGATCAAGCCACCCTCGCCAATAACAAATGCCGTGCAATTCGGATATGTTTCGGAAAGGAAATCGGCCGTGTTGAGTGCGGACGTGTAAAAGTGATTCGACGACAAACCGGCGATGCCGATGTGCTTGAGACGCACCGTAAGATCGGCTGGTGTTGGAGCCGAGTTGTTCGTGAGAAACAAAAAAGGGCGGCCCGCGGCCAGGAGCGCTTGGACAAAATCCGCGGCGCCCGGGATTAAGTTATTCTCGCGGTATATCACCCCATCCATGTCGATTAAATAGCCCGTCTTCATAAAATAATTCCGTTCGAATCAGTCTAGGGTCGTGCCACCAAAGTGTGGACTTATCCGGGAAAGCTGCCGGGTTTGGGCAGCCTAAGGATCGTTAAGCAGGACTCTTGCCGAAGTCTCGAATCGCTTGCAAAGGTGCCGACGGCACCTGGGCGGCGCGAGATCCGCCCGGTTTTGTCTCAATTGATGGCAAGGTTGCCCGTTATTGCGACAATTCAACCGTGTTGGTCAACATCTCCGGACTTGGCAGGCCGGGAAAACCTAGAGGTAAAAGCCAATTTCCTGGCCTTCCCTGCGCACCGTGCTAAAGAAGAACCACTAACCGAGCTTCTCGCGAAGAGCCATAGCCACTCGAATAAAACTCTGCCCGGGCGCCCCATTCGGATCGGCCACGACCACTGGAATGCCTCGGTCTCCACTCTCGCGAATCTCGGTGAAGATCGGGATTTCTCCCAGGAAAGCAATGCGCTGCCGCTCCGCTTCGGTCCGTCCACCTCCATGGCCAAAGATCTCGACCCGCTGACCGGTCGGAGTCGTGAAGTAACTCATGTTTTCAACAATTCCCAGAATGGGGACGTTGACTTTTTCAAACATGGCGATGCCCTTGCGCACGACACCCAACGAGGCTTCCTGAGGTGTCGTCACAATGACACCGCCGTCCAGAGGCACCGTCTGACAGAGAGAGAGTTGGGCGTCGCCCGTCCCCGGGGGCAGGTCCACCAACAAGTAGTCGAGTTCTCCCCAATCCACAGCATTCACAAACTGTTGGATCGTTTTCATGATCATGGGCCCGCGCCAAATCACAGGGGCATCGCCCTCTAACAGGAAGCCCATGCTCATAAGTTTCACACCATGATTGACGGGCGGGACCAGTTTCTCAGCCGCACTGATTGTCGGCCGTTGGTTGATTCCCATCATCAACGGGATGCTCGGACCGTAAATATCACAGTCTAACAATCCCACCGCCGCGCCCAGATGACGCAGTGCGCAAGCCAAGTTGACGGACGTAGTCGATTTGCCCACGCCGCCCTTGCCGCTCGCCACAGCGACCACACGCTTGATTCCCGGAACTTTGTTTTGATTGG
The DNA here is from genome assembly GCA_044225505.1 of Limisphaerales bacterium. Taxonomy (GTDB): domain Bacteria; phylum Verrucomicrobiota; class Verrucomicrobiia; order Limisphaerales; family SIBE01; genus JAXMHN01. Next base: position 22,773 of record JBGAIN010000060.1, on the reverse strand, counting down.
CCCACGGATTGGCCGGCGCACCGCCCGCGCCCGCGGGCAGCTTCACATCCATGATAACGGAGCGCGCTCCTGGCAATGCCTTTAATGCCGCTTCTCCAGCAGCTTTGATCTGAGACGCAATTTCAGGGGTGCCCGAGGTGAGTTGCACCTGCACACTCACCGCCTCGTCGTTGACCGCAATCTGCTTCACGAGCCCGAACGAGACAATATCCCGGGTGTAGCCTGGATATTTCACGGTTTGGAGCGCTTGTTTAACAATGGCTTCAGTTAGCATGACAGAATCGAGTTATAGTCAATGGAGAACGGGGCACTGGGTCAAGCCTGGGTGATCGGAGAAGAATCAGCCCGAGAGAGCCTTTGCGCCTCTATCCAGGAAGGGAGCATTCCCTTTTGATACTCCTCCCACGTCGTTGACATGCCGCGCAAGCGTTTGACAACCTTAGTGTAAGCGGCCACGGCGCCATCGATCTCTTCGTCGGTGTTATCCTTTCCCAAAGAAAAGATGACACTGGCTAAGGCGACCGCACGGTCAACACCCATCGCCTCCAAGACGGGCGAAGGTGCTAAAGATCGAGTGACACAACTGGTCCCGCTGGTAACGGCAACCCCCGCCATGTCTAGAGCAAGTAGTTGCCCTTCCCCTTCAGTAAATTCCGCACTAACATTGAGGTTCGTGTAGATGCGGCGGGGCCCCGGCTCAAAACCATGCAGCGCTACGTGGGACGCAGCTTGTTTGAGCCCTGTCCACAAACGCCTTTGCAGGGGACCAACATGTTCACGGCGTTTGTCCATCTCTCGTAAGGCCACTTCCGCGGCGACGCCGCCACCCACGATTGCCGGAACGTTCTCGGTCCCGGCCCGAAAACCGCGCTCCTGATCTCCGCCGTGGATCAGGCTGGTCAGCGAGACTCGGCGATGACGGTAAAGAACGCCGACGCCTTTCGGGCCGTAAAATCGATGTGCTGTCAGACTGAGGAGGCTAATTCCCATCTTTTCAACGTCCAGTGGGAGCCATCCGGCGCTTGCGATAGCGTCGACCAGCAGGGGCACTCCCCGCTCCTGGGCAAGCGCGCCAATTTCCGCGATCGGCTGCAAGGTGCCGATGTCATGATTTGCGTGCTGCACACAGATCAAGATGGTTTCACCCGTCAGAGCTGCGCGCACCCTGTCCGGATCCACCGCCCCGTGCTGATCCACCGCAACACGGGTGACGCTAAACCCCAGTTTTTGGAGAAACGCCGCGGCATTTAGAATCGCCGGATGTTCGACCGCACTGACAACGAGATGCTTGCCCCGCCGTTGGTGAGCCCAAGCGACCCCGTGCATGGCAAGATTAGCCGCCTCGGTCCCCCCGGATGTGAAAATGATCTCGTCTGGTGATGAGGCGCCTACCAGGGCAGCAAATTGGGTTCGGGCTCGTTGGATCGCCTGGCGCGCCCGAATTCCGTGCTGATGCAGAGACGAGGGGTTGCCAAATGAACTGAGAAAGTAAGGCTGCATCGCATCCCACGCTTCCGGCAATAGCGGAGTCGAGGATTGATGATCCAGGAAAACACTTGGCATAGGAGAGCCGCTGATCCCGCACGGTCCTATCGCCAGGCTCAGGTCGTGGAGCAGCCTTGAACGCTCTGAGGCAATATAGGTGGCGCAAGCAGAGTGTCAAAGGATTCCCGTTCCTTGCGTTAAGAGCGACGCCCAGCTACGCTCGACCGAATGCGGCTGTTGGACCGTTATCTGTTGCGCGAGCTGCTCGTTCCACTGGGCTATTGCCTCGGTGGCTTCCTGATTTTCTGGATTTCCTTCGACTTACTGACTGAACTCAGTGGTTTTCAGGAGGACAACGTTGGCGCTCGACAAATCGTTTGGTATTACGTGCTCAAAGCGCCGGAACTGCTGGTGGTGGTTATGCCCATCGCGCTCTTGCTGGCCATGCTTTACGCGCTGACCAATCACGCTCGTTATCATGAGCTCACCGCGATGCGCGCGGCCGGCCTAAGCCTGGCTCGACTGAGCCTTCCTTACCTGGGCGTGGGATTCGTTTTTAGCCTGGCGCTTCTCGCGCTCAACGAATTCTGGGTGCCCAAGGCTGACGAAGCAGCGCGTGCGCTCGTCGCCCGCGACCGCGTAACTCCCGAAGGCCCCGAAAAACGCGACTGGTTTCACAATCTCCATTTCCGGAACGCGCGCGACGGTCGCATTTGGAACATCGGCGCGTTTAACACACGCACGTATGAAATGCGCAATGCCCAGGTGGAGTGGACCTTGCCCGACCGATCGAATCGGCTCATGGCGCGCGCGGCGATTCGCACCAACGACTGTTGGGTCTTCCAGGATGTGCAGGAAATCATCTCCTATCCAGGCAAAGAGGGCGAATTCCCCGTGACCCAGACCAACAGCCTCACGGTGTGTGAATTCTCGGAGACACCGGAGCAGATTAAAAGCGAAATTAAGATCGGGCGCCTGGCGAATTTCCGCACGGCCAAGGACGTGCAACTTTCGATGGCGGAAATTCTGAATTACATCCGGCTCCACCCGGATCTGCATCCCAGGGATCAATCGCTCCTCTACACTAAGCTCCAGGAGCGCCTGGCAGCACCGTGGACCTGCGTCGTGGTCGTGCTGATCGCCTTGCCGTTTGGGGCCGCTACCGGTCGTCGAAACACCTTTGCCGGGGTTGCCAGCAGTGTGTTCATTTGTTTCGGTTTCTTCATTCTGCTTCGCCTGGGACTGGCGCTCGGCACCGGCGGATATATCCCCTCGTGGCTGGGCGCTTGGCTCCCGAACGGCCTCTTTGCAGCCACTGGAATTTGGTTCATCGCACGTGCCACCTGATTATGAAACTCTGCCGTTTCACCACCCCCCATCAGCCTCCCCAAGTTGGACTGCTCCGAGAGAACGACTCCGTGGTCAACTTGAGCGCTGCGGGATTTCCAGACTTAAGCAAGCTATTTGAGGACCAGGATTTACCCGGTCGACTTCGAGCCCTTAGCCAGACCAAGCTGCCACATTATGCATTGTCGGAAGTGCAGTTGCTGGCACCGATTGATCGCCAGGAAGTCTGGGCGGCGGGAGTGACTTACTTGCGCAGCAAAACAGCCCGAATGGAAGAGTCCGACTTTAGCGCCAACGCTTACGATCGAGTCTACCTCGCCGAACGCCCTGAACTATTCTTCAAATCTCTACCGACCAAGGTGGTAGGCCCCGGCAAACCGGTGGGAATTCGGCAGGACGCTCGTTGGAGCGTGCCGGAGCCGGAGCTAGTCCTAATCACAAATTCGGCAGGCCAGCTCGTGGGCTGTACTCTTGGCAACGACATGAGTTCCCGAGATATTGAAGGCGAGAATCTCCTTTACCTTCCCCAAGCCAAGATCTACCGAGGATCCTGCGCCTTGGGTCCGTATGTGGTCGTGGGAGCCTCCGAAGCCGAAATTAGGTCCTGGAGCATTCGAGTAGAGATTCACCGCGGTTCTCAGAACGTCTTTTCCGGCGAAACGAGCGTCGGGCAAATCAAACGGACATTTGCGGAGTTGATTGGGTTTCTATTTCGCAGTCAACAGTTTCCCGATGGAGCCTACCTTTTTACCGGGACTGGAGTGGTCCCGCCGGAGTCCTTCACCCTCGAGGAAGGGGATCGCGTTCGCCTAGAAATCAGCGGTATCGGGGTGCTAGATAATCCCGTGATTAGAGTCTGAAATACCTGACGCCAAGGCCGGTAACGCCTGAATTCATCTTTGACACCGAGGAGTGCCCTTTGGCATGGTGCCTTTTCGAGTTAGAGAGCGGATAGCAGCAATTTGAATTCTTTTGACTAATATATGGCGCAACTAGTTGGTAATTTGCTCGTCGCCCAATCCGGCGGTCCCACAGCAGTGATTAATGCCAGTGTCGCGGGTGTCATCCAGGAAGCGGGCAAGCACCCGGAAGTCATCGAGGAGATCTATGGAGGCTGTAACGGCATCCTGGGAATTCTCCGCGAGCAACTCATCGATATTCTCGAGGAGAAGAGCAGCGTCATCGAAGGCTTAAAGCATACCCCAGCGGCAGCCCTGGGCACGTGCCGCTACAAAATTGATTTCAAGAAAAAGCCTGAGAAAGCCGCACGCGACATGGATCGTCTTTTCGAGGTGTTCGCGGCACATAACATCCGCTATTTTTTCTATGCGGGGGGCAATGATTCGCAGGATACGTCGCACAAAATCCACGACGAAGCTGTCCGCCGTGGCTACGAAATGCGTGTCATTGGAGTGCCCAAAACGATTGATAATGACCTCCCCCACACCGATTACTGCCCGGGCTACGGATCGGTGATCAAATACAATTCCACCACCGTGCAGGAAGTCGGCTTTGACGTCGGAAGCATGGCGACCGATGACGGTTCCTGCTGCATCATTGAAGTCATGGGCCGCGCTGCAGGATGGATTGCCGCCGGCACGGTTCTGGCCAAACGCGGAGACCCGGCCAACCCACCGCATATCATTCTGCTCCCTGAGATCCAGTACAACATGGATCTCCTCTTGGCCAAAGTGAAGGAGACTGTGGATGCCTACAAGTACTGCGTAATTGTCGTCGGCGAAGGCATTCGCAATGAAAAAGGCGAGGAACTCGGAGCAGATAAGACACGTCTCGACGCTTTTGGCCACCCCGTCCTTGCGGGCGCCGCGGAGAAACTGAAGGAACTCATTCAGGGTAAGCTCAATACCAAGACTCGAACCGTGCTGCTTGGCTATGCTCAGCGCGCCGCCGCCCACTTGGCCAGCCTGACCGACGTCAACAACGCCGTCGCTTGCGGCGAAATGGCTGTCCGCGCCGCGGTCGAAGGGAAAAGCGGCTTCATGGTGAAAATCGTCCGAACCACCCAGCCGGATGGATCTGTCACTTGGGGAACGGGGCTGCAGCCGTTGGGCGATATTGCCAACGTCGAGCATATGATTCCTCGCGATTGGATTAGTGAAGATGGTTACCTGCCCAATCAGAGGTTTGTGGATTACGCTCTGCCTCTGATTGATGGAGAGTCCCATCCGCCCGTGGAGCGGGGCTTGCCGAAATTCGTCACGTTGCAGAAGACGTTAGTCGATAAGAAGCTTACTCCTTACGGTTAAATTCGTCCGGCGGTTCGCGCAATGCGACTGCCAAACGGGCCGGAGACTCATCACTCTGGCCCGTTTTCTTTTTGCTCGGGCTGGCGGTCGGTTAGAGACTGAAGCGCAGCGCTCAAACGGATCAGCCTCTCGGGACGCTTCGATCGCGAAGACGGCACTTCTGGTCCAATCGGTTAAGCCGATGTGACGTCCCGCCGGATCTTGAGAGTCGATTCGCCATCCGCGAAAGTGTGGCTATTTCCGAATCACCGCGTTAGAGTCCTCCCATGAGAACCAGTTCCGGCAAAGGATGGACACGGCGCGAATGGTTAAGGGCAGCCGCTGGCACACTCGCTCTTCCACAGTTAGCTCTCGCCGCTCAAGTTAGTTCCAAGGTCTCCAAGACGAAACTCGGCATGCCCGGGCTGCATCCGGGACGCGTCGTTTCCGTTTCTCATCCGGCCTGTATCGTGAACGGCCAATTCCGTCGTGACCCAATTCAACGCATGATTGAAGAAGGCATGACCGAATTGACCGGAGCCGACGACGGACCGCAAGCTTGGCAACAGTTTTTTGAACGAGGAGATGTCGTGGGGATCAAACTCACACCCGTAGGCGCCCCTTTGGTCATGAGCTCCGCCGAGGTGCTGCAAACGGTGGTCACGGGCCTGGAATCTGCAGGGGTTCGTCGCAAAGACATTGTCGTTTACGATCGCTATCGCGATCAGTTCATCAAAGCGGGTTTTGAACAGTGGTTGCCGGAGGGCGTACGCTGGTCTTCCGCGAGTGCCGAATACGACAATTTCCAGCAAGATATCGAAGGGTATGATCCGGACCATTACATGGATATGGCCGTGACGTTGCCAGGCCAGCATGTCAGCAGCCTGACCGCCCGAAGATCCTATGCGGCAAAGTTTATCACCCGCGAGGTGAATAAGCTCATTAATTTGCCCGCTTTGAAAGATCACCAATCCGCGGGCGTCACCCTCGCTTTGAAAAATCTCTCTCACGGGTTGGTGAATAACGTAAACCGAAGCCATTCCACCGGGACATTGAATGTCTGTGGAGCGTTTATTCCCGCAGTCGTCTCATTGCCCATCATCCGCGACAAGACAGTCTTGCACATTCTGGATGGCATCAAAGGACTTTACCATGGCGGACCGTCCGCTCGCCCCGAGTACGTTTGGGAGCATCGCACCCTCTATTTCTCGACGGATCCGGTTGCGGTCGACCGGATCGGATGGAAAGCAATCGATAAGAAGCGAGTCGAAGTCGGAATGAAACCGATCGCTGAGGCCAAGCCGGACGGCGTGAGCGTCTTCTTAAACAGGCAGCCTGAACATGTCGAGATCGCCGGGGCTTTGGGACTCGGGATCTGGGACGAGCGCCGGATTGATCTCCGAAAACGCGACCTAAAAGCTTAGGCTGTTCGGTCTGAGGTTGGCGAGTTCCCGGGCTCTGATGCTCACTGTCCGAGCGGCTTTAGCTTCAGATTGCGAATGGCGACAGGGCCATGGTCGCCTTGGATGAGCAGTGGGCCGGTTTTTGCCTCCACCTCCCAATGAGCAGCGCGGGTTGGACCTGTCACCTCGACGTTCTCATGCACAAGCTCGCCGTTGTGCCACACCCGCTCGAACCGAGCGTTCGCCAACTTCTTCCCGGCCGCGTCAAATCGTGGCGCACGAAAGATGATGTCAAAGCTCTGCCACTGTCCTGGGCTTTTACTAACGTTGACCCGCGGAGAGTGACCTTCGAACTCGTTCCTTTCCGGAGTCCATCGCGGATAGATCCCGCCGCATTCGATGCCCGGGTACTTATCCTTTGTCACCCCTTGGCTATCATAAATCTGAATCTCATATCGGCCCATCAGGTAGACCCCAGAGTTTGAATGCCGCGAGATGCAGAACTCCACATGCACTTCCACGTCTCCAAACTCGGCTTCCGTCAGAAGATCAACGGTCTTGCCTAAGCTCCCATTCACCAACAAGCCCTGCCCGGGTTCGAACCCCATTCTCTCCGCCTTAACAGGATCAAGTGAAACGGAACGAGCCGTCACCCATTCTCCCGTCGGTTGTCGCCACCCGGCGAGCCCGGTGAGGCGCAACTCTTCTCCAGGAGCACCGGAAGCTCTGGAGGAGAATGCAATGACCGCCATGACGGCCATCGCCCAGTTCCTCACTCCGAAGGAATAGGCAAACCGGAGCGTCCGCGCACCGACGCTTGGCCCGTTCGGATCTGGTTTCGGTTTTGACTGGTGCAAGGGCACAGATAAGAAATTGGCTTTCATTGGCTTTGCGGTGCTCGTAGACTACGGACAGTCCCACCCGTTGGCAACGATTCTAGATTCAGCACGACTGGGCAGCCCGATGCGACGCCATCCAATCGGGCTGCAGAATGCGCTTCGCCGACATTGCGCCGCCCCAGGCTCGCCGATTGTCACTACCCACCCAAAAGTGCTAGTCTATCTAGAACGATGGCGTCAATTTTCCAAGTCGGTCAGCGATGGTCCAGCGAAAGCGAACCTGAATTGGGGCTCGGGACCGTCCAGCGCGCCTCGGCACGAACGGTCACGCTCTTTTTTTCAGCCAGCGGCGAGACCCGCGAATACTCGCAGGAAAATGCGCCCTTGATACGAGTTCGATTCCGCCCCGGTGATACCATCCGCACGCGGCAGGGAAAGGACATCTGTGTGGATGAGGTGCGCGAGCGGCAGGGATTGCTCATTTATTTCGGAGCCGGGAACGAATGGAGTGAGACCGAGCTGAACGATCAGGTGGGAGTGACCAGCCCTGAACAACGTCTTCGATCCGGTGAAGCAGATTCCACTTCTGCTTTCGATCTCCGCTTGGCCGCTCTGCAACATCAACACCACCGACGAAAGTCTCCGGTTCGTGGTTTTGTTGGAGCGCGCATCGAACTCATCCCGCACCAGCTTTACATTGCTCCGGAAGTGGCTGGACGCCTGATACCTCGAGTGCTGCTCGCCGACGAAGTGGGACTGGGTAAAACGATTGAAGCTTGCTTGATCGTCAGCCGGTTGCTTCAAACCCGGCGTGTGCAGCGTGTTTTGATCCTAGTCCCGGAACCGCTGGTGCATCAGTGGTTCGTAGAGCTGCTGAGGCGGTTTAGCTTGTGGTTTCACATTTTCGACGAAGAACGCTGCGATGCCATCGAAACAGCCGATCCCGGCGCCAACCCGTTTTTTGACGACCAACTCGTTTTGTGCGGGATTTCTTTCCTCACACGCCGGCCGGAACGTGTGGCTCAAGTAACCGCAGCCAGCTGGGACCTTCTCGTCGTTGATGAAGCACACCATCTAACCTGGTCCACAACCGCCGCTAGCCCAGAGTATTCGCTCGTCGAGAGTCTCGCCCAGCGAGTGCCCGCATTACTGTTGTTGACGGCAACTCCAGAGCAACTGGGAGTGGCCAGCCATTTCGCACGCCTGCGGCTTCTGGATCCCGACCGTTACTACAGTCTGGCGGACTTCATCAAAGAAGAAGAACACTATCGCGAAGTCGCCAGCGTTGCTGACAAACTGCTCCGTAATCTTGCTCTCGAAACAGAAGACATGGCCTTGCTTGGCCGTGTCCTCGCCCCGCCCTCTGAGTCTGGAAACGCATGCCCATCCAATGGCGCAAAGATCCAGCCTGTTTTTGCGCTTCCCGAAGATTCCGTTGGACGTCAAGCGCTGATCGGAGACCTGATCGATCGCCATGGAACTGGGCGCCTGATGTTCCGGAACACGCGCAGCACGATCCGCGGATTTCCGAGGCGAGTCGCTTGCCTGTACACGCTAAGGTTGCAGAGCGAAGAGTCCACGTTTCTGGAACGGCTTGCCACGGAATTTGCCACTGACAACACGGCCGGCTCGCCCTATGATTCGGACCTTACGAATGACCCAAGGGTCGCATGGCTCGCCTCGTTTCTTCGAGAACGGGCTGACCGGAAGGTATTACTGATCTGCCGCACTGCCTCCAAAGTAAAAGCGATTGAGGCCGCCTTGCAGCGCCGTGTGCGAGTCCTGCTAGCTCAGTTTCACGAAGGATTACCGCTCGTCCAGCGTGACCGGAACGCGGCCTGGTTTGCCGAACCCGAAGGAGCGCAACTCCTGCTCGCCTCTGAAATAGGCAGCGAAGGACGGAACTTCCAGTTTGCCCATGACCTTGTCCTATTTGATCTGCCACTCAATCCAGAACTGGTCGAACAACGTATCGGACGCCTCGATCGAATCGGTCAGTCTGCGGAAATCCAAGTGCATATTCCCTATGTGCAAGGCAGTGCCCAGGAGGTCCTGGCACGCTGGTATCATGAGGGCCTGAACGCGTTCGCCAAAAATCTTCACGGTGGCCACGAAGTCTTTGAACGGTTCACCGCGCGCGTGGCGGATCTGGCTCAGGATTATCATGAGACGCAGGACGACGTCCAGTTGCAGCGATTGATTCGTGAAACGCAGGAAGCGACCAAGGAAATCGCGGCCCGCCTGGAACAGGGGCGCGACCGTCTGTTGGAGCTCAATTCTTTTCGAGCCGACTTGGCCAACCGAATTATCCAAGAGATCCGACACGAAGATGATGATGGAACTCTCGAGTCGTTCTTGCTAGCTGCGTTCGACGAGTACGGCATTCATGCGGAAGAACTAGACCCTGGCACATATCGCTTGGGATCAGCTGGAGTCTTTGCGGACACTTTTCCAGGTCTCCCAATCGATGGAATCACCTTCACGCGGGATAGGCGAAAGGCGTTGACCCGTGAGGATGTACATTTCCTCACGTGGGACCACCCGTTGGTCACCGGAGCCTTAGATCTAATCATCGGTTCGACTAAAGGCACCGCGAGCGTCGCAATCTGGCCCGATCGCTCCACGGGACGCGCGGTTTACCTGGAAGCTATCTACATCCTGGAGTGTGTCGCGCCTCCGGCGCTGCATGCGGACCGTTTTCTGCCACCCACTCCGATTCGGACCATCGTCGATCATCACGGCAAAGAGGTGCAGTTCAGCGTGAGCGCCACCCAGATGGCGCGCGAATTGAAAGCTGCCAAGCCCGAAGCGCTGCTCGGGCGTTCCTTGGAATTGGCCGAGTTGGTTCCCGGGTTGGTAGCAGCCGCCGAGACGCTGGCTCACGTGCAAGTGGCCCCAACGATCCAGCGCGCTCAACAAGAAATGAATCGCCAACTCCAGCACGAGATCGCTCGGTTGAAGGATCTCCAACAGGTCAATCCGAACGTCCCAGAAGCGGAGATCCTGGAGTTGCAGGAACATCAGCGTGCGCTGCAAATATGCCTTGGCGCCGCCCGGCTGCGACTTGACGCCATTCGCTGGATTCGGCGAGGTCCAGCCTGAAACTAGCTTCGGGGACCCCCTCGAACGTTCCGGATGGGACCAAATGACGCTTGGCAAACCCAAGAACCGCAGTCTATTCTAACGGTTAGGGGGCAATCTTGCTTTTATTAGCCAGTCCGCTGTAAAGTATCTAAGGCTATGGGATTACGTCAGAAGCACCGACACTGAACATGGACAGGGTTAGAAAAATCGATTACAAATGAGGCTTGGTGACGACCGACAGAGATAGCACTCAGAGTGGCGGCGGCTGGATCCTCGGCCTCGCTACGATCGCCGCAGGTGTAGCCCTGTTCGTTCCGCTGCCCAATCCAATCGGAACGGCTCCGTGGCGGGCACCCGAGAATTCGGGCCCTATGATCGCTCTTTGCCTTGCGGCAGTAGGATTCTGGGCCTTTCGACGGCGTTTTTGGCCTCGAGGCGTTAGTGAATGTCGTCGGCTGCGGAATGGCATCGCGCTCGTGGTTCTTCAAGCGATTTTCCTGCGAGCTGGGCTCGAGCTTGCTCATCCCGAAGAATGGATCTTTTTCGGCTGGTGGCCCGCGGGCGCGTGGTTGTGGACTCCTTGGTTCCTAACGACAGGCCTCGCGGTCATGCTGCTCGGCAGTCGATTCGGTTTGCTGCTTACACTGACCGGTGCGCTTCTCCTTTATTTGCGTGCCGACCCAGGTCCCTTGCCCCTGGTTGGGTGCCTGGTTTCTTCTTTATCTGGCATTGTCCTGCTCAAGAGGTCGACCCGTCGCCGCGTGCTTCGCGCCGGATTGGGAACGGGACTGCTCTTGGGAATTGTCGCTGTAATCCACGGAGTTCAAACGGGCACTCCGTTGGCCAATACGGCCGCTGCAGGTGCCGTTCCCATTGTCATCGGGCTGCTCTCGGCATTCAGTGTGCTCGCGTTTCTGCCGGTCCTCGAATGGATTCTTGGCGAACTATCCGATGTCACATTAGCGGAATATGGCAGCCACCATCCGCTCTTAGACCAACTCAAAGAGCAGGCGCCTGGAACCTGGCACCACTCCTTAAACGTCGCCGATTTGGCTGAGAAAGCCGCAGCCGCTGTGGGCGCGCGGGCGTTATTCTGCAAGACAGCCGCGCTTTACCACGACATTGGGAAGCTCAAGGAGCCCTCTATCTTCGCAGAGAATATCGCGGGCCCCTCGCCGCACGACGTCCTCGAGCCACGGGTGAGCGCAGCTCGAATTATTGAGCACGTGACGTTCGGGTTAGAACTCGCGCGAAAGCATGGTTTGCCAAAAGCGTTTCGCGAGATCATTGCGGAGCATCACGGCACCTCAACAGTTCGATACTTTTACAGCAAAGCGTGTAGCACTCTGCGAGAAGGAGAAACGGCTGAAAAGTTGAAACCGTTATTCTCCTATCCAGGGCCTCCCCCTTCATCGCGCGAGTCCGGCATCATAGCCCTCGCGGACATGGTGGAAGCGGCAACGCGTTCGTTGGGACCCAAGCCGGACGCCGAATCAAGAGCTTTTGTCCGAAAACTTGTCGCCGACCGTATTGCGGAAGGACAACTCGCACTCTGCCCGCTGACCTTGGCGGAACTTGCGCTTGCAGAAGAGACTTTTATTGCGTGGGTCCTGGCACGACATCACCAACGACCTGCCTACCCGAAGCTTAGCCCCGCATTGACGGAGAATGCATCCGATTGGGCAAAAGCGCAAAGCGCAGCTCAGCCCGCTTGAGTGGTTTCGTTTGGCTACTTGATCAGGAGCCTGTCGGCGTCGTAACACCGTCAAATCGTTGATCGTTACGGCTGACAGCAGCAGACTGAACTGCCCCAGCGCCAATCAACTTGGCGATCACCGCCGGTACTCCCGCGTGACCTCAAACATGGCAAGTAAGTTTTCCAGCGGAACTTGGGCCTGGACATTGTGAATCGTGGAAAAGACGTAACCGCCACCAGGTGCAAAAGTATCAATACGCTGCCGCACCTCTTCTTTAACTTGCTGCGGAGTTCCGAATGGCAATGTTCGCTGAGTGTCGACACCTCCCCCCCAAAACACAAGTTGGTCTCCGTAAGTCCGTTTTAACGTGGCCGCGTCCATGCCAGCAGCTGAACACTGCACCGGATTCAGGATATCGAACTCCGCTTCCACGATCGCGTCCAAAAGCGGAGCGATTCCACCACAACAATGCATCAGGGTCTTCCAAGGCGTATTTCGGTGGATCCAGCCGTTCACCTGCTTCTGGTAAGGCAGGTAGAGTTCTCGGTATTTAGCAGTGCTGCAAAACGGACCTTTCTGAGTTCCAAAATCCGTTCCGTTGGTTTGAATGACTGTTGCCCGATCGCCGATGGCTTGATAGAGGTGGCCGAGATTTTCGATAGCCACCTCGGCCTGTCGCTCGAATACCGCCTGCAAATATTTCGGACGGAGGGCAGAGCTGATATACCACTCCTCCACGTCGCGTATGCCGCGCGGACGCTTGAGGAACGTGGCTGGCACCAAAGCTATATCACCAAAGGACAGTCCGCCAAAAGTGCAAAACAGGGCTCTCTCAGTAGTTTCGGTGAGGTGGCTGGCCAAGCGGGCATAGTGCGCCAGTTCAGCGTCCGAGACGCGACCAAACTCCTCAGTGTTATCGGTCGGAGTAAGCGTTGCCTCATCGACAGGCTCCTGGCGAATGATCGCGTCGAAAAAATGGCCACCCGCAGGCATGCGACCACTCGGCGGTACGGACCGATCAGCTTCCGGCCATTGCAAAAGGTCGCCATTGGGCTCGTAGGACGTATTGAAGTCCTCGGGCACCAAAACGGGTGTTCCATCCGCCAGTGTCCACTCCTTGAATTGGATTTGAGGAAACCCAAACATGGTCCCCGTCCCGTGGAGACTGGTCGTGTCAATCCCGAGCAGGTCTTGAAGATCCGGACGTATCTCCCCTAGCATTTGGTAGATTTCCACCACTTTGACCGGCGTGCGCGGTTGATCCAGACCAAAAGCTTGGCGGAGTTGATAGACTGCGCTGACATGCATGCCCGTCTGAAAACCACCACCGAAATCTACCGGGAGTTTGTCCGGAGTTCGATGGTCACAGGCGGACTGAATTCGCTCGCGAGAGGTCATAGCACTGAGTCGATGCCTAGCATACGCTGCTCGATCGATTCGAGGGTCTGGCCTTTGGTCTCAGGAACCCACCTGTGGACGAAACCGAACCCAAGCAAACAAACCGAGGCGTAAATCCAAAAAGTGTTGGCGGTGCCAATCGCTCGCTCCAAGAGAGGGAAGGTGTAGGTCAACACAAAGCACGCCATCCAAAGCATTGAGACAGCCACAGAGACGGCAGCACCACGCACTCGGTTGGGAAAGATCTCTGCAATAATTACCCAAGTGACGGGAGCCAAGGACATGGCGTAGCACCCGATGGCCATCAAGGCGAAGATCAATAGGCCAACCCCTTTGAGCTGTAAGCGGCATGCCAATCCAATCAGGAGATGCGACACCGTGATTCCCGCACACCCCCACAACATCAACGTCCTCCGCCCCCACCGGTCTACTGTCGCCAAAGCGACAAAGGTGAACATCAAATTCACGACGCCCGTGATTACAATAAAGAGCAAGATGGTATTCACGCCAAATCCAGCCTGTCGAAAGATGTTTTCGGCATAGTTGAACAGGACGTTGATCCCGCTCCATTGCTGCAATACGGCCAACCCCGATCCGATGATCAAAATCTTCAACATCTGCGGCGACAGTAACTCGCTCCATCGCGAGTGGCCCTTTACCTCGTCGACCAAACTCGCTTGAATATCGCGGACTTGATCTGCGGCATATTCGACACCGCCAATTCGAGCCAGGACCCGGGTCGCGCCTTCGATCTGCCCATTCTTAGTCAACCAGCGGGGACTCTCCGGAACAAAAAACGCCGCCACGAAGAACAACACCGACGGGACTGCAACCAAAGTGAACATCCAACGCCAACCGATCTGTCCGTTCCATGACTGCGCGATCGTCTCGGAAGTAGCTCCTTCTGGCATCCGTTGAGCAACTGCAAGGTTGGCCAACTGAGCCAAGAGCACGCCGCAGACGATGGTCAATTGATTCAAGGTGACTAGCCTCCCGCGAAGCGGCGCCGGTGCAATCTCGGCGATATAAAGCGGCGACAGATTCGAGGCAATCCCGATCGCGACTCCTCCCACTATGCGCCAGGCAATGAACGATTCGAAACTCGCGGCCCAACCGGTCAGCAGGGAGGAAATCGCAAACAAGAATCCCGAGAAAAGCAGAAGCTTCTTGCGGCCAAACCGATCGCTCAGGGCGCCTGAAAGCAAGGACCCCAAGAGACAACCCAGGAGTGCACAACTGTTAGCCCAACCGCTCAACGCTGCTTCCGTGGTGAGCCCGAAAGCCCGGGCCACTCCATAGGCGGCCCAAGTCTTGGCCACCGCTGACAAATGGAAATATGGTTCAAAAAACGGTTTAGCGCCCCCTATCACCACCCAATCCCAGCCGAATAACAACCCTCCCATCGCCGCCACGCTCGCGACGAGCCAAACGTAGGCCGCGTCAAAGCGGCAAGTCGGTCCAGCCGAGATCGGGCCTCGATCGTTTATTTCCGTAATCATGTGATTCGGATGCTTTTGGATCCGAAAAACATTCGCTGAGCAGCAGTGCGCCGAGGTGGGATGGCTCGGACCCAAGCAGTATGCCTATCTTCACCGCGGACGCTGCGTTTCGTCCAGCTCGAAATTTCCGTGCGCGATAGCACCGGACATGGGATATGAAAAGAGCCATTCTAGACGGGAGATCACAGCCGCTGCACTGGATCTGGTTCGCCATTCCAAACAAACGATATTAGTATGGATCTATGACTTTGCTGCCGGTAATCGCTCGTGAGTTGCGAGCTGAGGCTAGGCGCTCGTGGAACTTCTGGGCTCGAGTTACCGCTGGAGCTTTGGTGCTGGTCGGTTTCATCCTGCAAGCATGGTCGACTGGGGGCGTGGGCATGACTGGAACCGACCTGTTCCAACAAACAAGCCTAATTATGATGGCTCTCATTTGGCTTGTCACCCCACTCCTGACTTCGGATTGTCTCAGCCGAGAAAAGAGGGAGGGGACGCTAGGACTGCTCTTCCTTACCCCGCTCACGCCAACGGGTATTGTCGTTGGCAAGAGTCTCGTACACGCTATCCGCGCTGCGAGTGTTTCACTCGCTGCCCTGCCTGTGCTGTCGTTGAGTATTCTTCTCGGTGGCGTTTCAGGGCAAGCCATCGTCCTTCTACTGTTCCACCAGATTGGCGCCCTGGCGCTAACACTGGCAGCAGGTTTATTAGCCTCAGCATGGACGCGGGACTGGATGCGATCGGTTCTGCTGACCGGTGTTTTAGTGTCCGTTTTTGCGTGGGTGTACTATGCCGCGACCAGCATCGTCGGTCCGACCCAATCTCTGCGAGCGGCGGGATTGCTCATGACGCTGGCTACTCTCCTGATGTTCTGTGCACTTTTCCTTGCTGCGCGCCGCATCCGAAGCACCTGGCAAGAATCTCCGCCGTCGCCCTGGGTTTTGTGGTGCCAACGCACATTCTGTTCTCCGATCCTTTGGACACGCTATTTCCATTCGTTGATGCGGCGGAGCCTCAATCACAATCCGGTCGGGTGGCTGCATGAACGAACCGCAACGGCCCGTATTTCTAAATGGGTTTGGTGTCTCGGGGCCGTTTTCCTGAGCGGTGTCCAAATCAGCTTTGGACGGGCTTGGACGCCCTATGTGGCTTTTCAAGTGGCCATCCTGCTTGCGATGGCTTTTGCCGGCGCCGCTAGCTTTCGTCGCGAGCGGCAGAATGGCATGCTGGAACTTCTCTTGGTCGCGCCGCTGCGCGCCGATGAAATCGTTCAGGGGCGTTTACAGTCGGTGCGCAAGCAATTCCTGCCAGCGATCGGGTTCACGCTGGTCCCGATGCTCCTGTTGATCGCCTTGGTGGGTGACACAGGGAGTTTCATGACGAGCATTTCACTCGTCTTCCCCCAATCCTTCCTGTTCCTCACGAGCTTGTGGGTGCTGCCAAAACTCGGAATCTTATTCGCATTGCGAGGGGAACGGTTCCTCACGGCGTGGGCACTAACTTTCCTCGTCGGCTTAGCCGCCCCGGCTCTCTTGGCCCGATCCATGATGGCATTAGGGTCAGCGTCAAGTTCTTTTCTCGGGATGATGGCCTTTTTCCAGTTTGGACTAGGTCAACTAACGACTAAGAAGCTGGACGAACTCGAGCGAAGTCAGATTGCCTTGCAGTGAACGTCGGCGGTTTGCGCAACGAAAGTTGAGCATTCGCTCGATCTGAATGCGCCCTGCGAAAGCGCGCGGCATTAACACTCGGGGCGCAAACGCCCCACCTGCCCGTCAATCCTTGCCACCTCCCGGCCCGGCCAAGACATTGTCCGGAGAACTCGTTCTCAGCAGCATTTCATGGAGGAACGTAACGATTAAAACCATGAGAACTCCCGCGACGGCGACACTCTGTGGAGTCAGATTTTGGGCTAGGAATCCGGATAAACTCGGCAAAACTGCGGCACCCACCGTGGCGGCCCCGACCTGAAACCCAATGGCGTGGGCTGCCATGGCTACTCCAATCCGTTGTGGGGTCCGCGTCATCAAACATGGATAAATTGGCGCGAGTCCTAACCCGATAAGAGTCAATGCCAACGGATTCCAAGCCCCGGGGCCGTTCCAGGCAAAAAGTGCCGCGCCGACAAGCGCCGCACCCGTCGCCCAGCGCAGAAGAAGATCGATTCCAACCCGATCAGCGATAAAGCCGAAAACAATCCGCCCGACGCCGATACTAGCCCAATAAAGCGTCACCCACGCTCCGGCCGTCGCAGGGTTCACACGCCTTGACTCGGTAAGAACGGTGAAGCTCCACTGGCCGAAGGTCGCCTCGGTCCCGGTATAAACGAAAAACAACGCAATCTGCAGCCACACAGTGGAGTTTCTGATTGCGTTTCCCATTCCACTCTCGCTGGTCCCAGAGGTCGTTTGGCCTACGGGCTCCGGCCCGTCATCCCAATGATGCCGAGTCATAGCGAACAGCACGGCTAGAAGGATCAAGATACAGGAGACGGTGAAGTAACCGCTCCGCCACGAGCCAGATCCCGCAATTGCCCAAGTCATGATGAGCGGACCTAGCGTTGCCCCAATGCTGTAACACGCGTGAAGCCAATTCATCTGACGAGCGGAAAAGTGATTGGCCACGTAGTGGTTTAGCCCAGCGTCGATCGCACCTGACCCCAAGCCGTGTAAAATCGAACAGGGCGCAAAAAGAAACCAGGTGGCCGCCGAAGCGTAGCCGAGAACACTCAAGGCCACGATTCCGCTGCTTACAGCCAACAACGACCCAATTCTCAACAGTCGCAGCCATTGCCCGGTGAAAAAACTCGAAAGAAAGTAACTAGCGGCAGCCCCAAAAAACACGGCGGCAATATCCGCTTGGTGTCGACCAAACCCGTCTCGTACGGATGGCCAGGCCACCCCAATCAGCGTGTCTGGCAGGCCTAGACTGATGAATCCCAAATACGCAATGACCAACAGAAAGAGGCGCGAGGAAGGTGGCGGATTCACACTAAGACCACCTTTCCGAGGGCTCGTCGTTCATGTTACTTGCCAAAGCGATTTCCATGACTGCCCCGGATCCGAGTCTGACATAAATCGTCTGCGACTTTCCACAAACCGCTGCGACGGGTTGGAGTCGTTCAGAAATGCACCAAGGGCAACCCAGACCGTCGGGTGTTCCAAAGTATACCGAGCCAAGTCGGGCTGATTGGAACCAATAGCAGAAACCAGCGCAAGGTCTATCGGGGAAGACGCTGATGTCGCACGGCAGCGATGGTTGCAGCTCATCCCAACAAAACGCGAGATCGATGAACTAAGTTCCTAGCTTACGTCGCTGGAGCTGTCTGCATCACGAGAGCACGACTGCAAGCCAGTCGATCCTGGAATCCAACGCAAGAGCGTCCCATTCGCGGCGCTCCGTGCTTGTCTCGACAAGCGAATGCGGAAATAAATGGCGCATGCAAACTCCTGGAGGAAAAGCCAAGCCGATTTTAGCGTTCTTGGAAGACATTTATGAAGACCTGGAACTTTGGTATCCAAAGCTGCGCTTGGAAGAGGCAGGTTACTCCACGCAGACGGCCGCGCCCGAGATAAGAAGCTATGCGGGGAAACATGGCTATCCAGCCTTGGCCGATCTGCTATTGTCTAAAGTTCGCAGTGAGGACTATGGCGGCCTGCTCATTCCAGGCGGGTTTATGCCGGACAAACTACGCCGGGACAGTCATGTCCTGACTCTTACGCGCGAATTCTGTGCGCAAGGAAAGTTGATCGGCTTTATTTGTCATGGCGGCTGGATCCCTATTTCCGCAGGGATTCTAAGAGGCAAACGCGTCACTGGCTCCCGGGGCATCAAAGACGATCTGACCAATGCAGGGGCGATCTGGGTGGACGAGCCAGTCGTCATTGATGAAAATCTAGTTTCCAGCCGTACCCCCCGAGACCTGGCCGCATTCGGACTGGCACTCGTTCAACACCTCAACCGCGCGCACAGACGATAACTTGATTCTCACGGGTCCAATTAGGTCGGCCCCTTGTCGTGAACGATTGCACAGTCGCTGGCCTCCCGGAGAAAAAGACAAGTTTCTTAAGAACGTCCAGCGGCCAATATTTCATTCCTGCTGAGGCCTAGAGCGAGCCCACCCACAGAACATCCCGCTGGACGCATGCCGCGCGACAGCGCTAGATTCGCCCCAACACTACCATGCGTGCACTTAAGTCCAATCGTCCCACGACTCCGCATCTCCATTCCCGCCGTGATTTCCTCCGTGGTTCGTGCTTGGGGTTTGCTGGGTTCCTCATTTTGCAGAACAGCCGATCCGCATTTACTTATGCAGCAAACAGTAAACTTAAGGTTGCCGTAATGGGGGTGGGCGGGCAAGGCCGGGGGGATCTCGACAATATTGCCACAGCCGGCAGCGAGATCGTTGCATTGTGCGACGTGGATCAAGCGCGCTCTGCCGACACCTTTAAGAAGTATAGCCGCGCCAAACCGTTCAAAGATTTCCGCGTAATGCTCGATCAAATCGCCGGGGAGATTGACGCCGTTGTCGTCGCTACCCCGGATCACACCCACGCCGTCGCCGCGGTCGCCGCGATGCAGCGCCAGAAACATGTTTATTGTGAAAAACCGCTGACACGAACGGTCTACGAAGCGCGGGTTCTGCGTCAGGCGGCCGTGAAATACGGAGTGGTTACACAGATGGGAAATCAAGGCTCGGCCGAAAAGCGCCTGCGCCGCGGTGTCGAGTTGGTTTGGGGAAACGTGATCGGCGAGGTCCGAGAAGCGCATGTGTGGTTCGACGGCGGCAATGGTCCAATGAAGCGTCCGCTCGAGACTCCAGCTATCCCGCGTAGCCTGGATTGGAACTTGTGGCTCGGCCCGGTAGAAGAGCGGCCTTACCACCCCTCGTATTTGCCCGCGACATGGCGAAGCTGGCGGGCGTTTGGCAGCGGAATTGTCGGCGACTTCGGTTGTCACACCGGTAACCTCATGTTCCGAGCCCTCCATTTGGAGCAGCTCTGGAATTGGCCGGCGGAAACCAAACCCGACAAAATCATCCTCCGCGTCGAAGCGCATCCGTCGGAAGTCGACGCCGAAGGGTACCCGTCGTCGATGAGGGCCGTCTATGATCTGCCCGCACGTGGGGATTTGCCACCAGTGAAGCTCACCGTCTGGGCGAAAGAAAAACCATCGGAAGCACTGCTCTTAGAATACCCCCGCGGTGGCTGGGGTGATCTGCTCATCGGTTCGAAGGGATCGATCTACTCGGATGATCCATGGAATACCCGCTATGTTTTGTTACCTGAATCCAAGTTCGACAATTATCAAGGGGGCCCGCCGGAAAGCTTGCCGCGAACATCGGGACATCACAAAGAGTGGGTGGAAGCCTGTAAAGGCGTCGGCCAAACTTTTTCGAGTTTCCAGATGGGCGGGCCGCTAACCGAACTGATGCAACTGGCCAACCTGGCATCGTTAGTTCCCGGTCCGATTGATTATGACACCGTGTCCGGACGCATTCTGAACTCAGATGCCGCAGCTCAACTCCTGCACCGTCCCTATCGATCCGGCTGGGTGCTGAGTTAAGCCTCACCGCAAAGAAGTGCCAGCCAACGATTATTGACCGCAGGCGGCAAATAGGCCAACGATGGCCCCCTTTTGCCGCCGCGCTAACTTGGCGTTCGAATAATGTCCAAATTCGCCCGCAGGGCGATGACTGATTCCATCGGCCGGTCAACAGACAGGAAC
Organism: Limisphaerales bacterium; assembly: GCA_044225505.1. Lineage (GTDB taxonomy): Bacteria > Verrucomicrobiota > Verrucomicrobiia > Limisphaerales > SIBE01 > JAXMHN01. The sequence continues at coordinate 2,051 of JBGAIN010000060.1, read as the reverse complement.
ACTGTTCATTGCTGTAATTGGAAAAACCGCTGTGTCCCGTCGAGCGCAACATCTGCTGAGGTGCCAGTGACGCCAGCCACCGGTGTGTAAGGCCCTTTGACGGAGGCAGAGCTAACCAACGTGCCAGCCCCCGTCCAAACCAAGTGGAGCTTGTTCGCCTGTAGAGCTAGCGCCGAAACGGTGAATTCAGACTTTTGCGATTGTCCGTTTACTTTGAGCCGCACGGTGTCGGCTGCATATTCCACGGCCCACGATAGACCTGCCGCCAACGAAGCCTCCGAAAAGTCGGTCTGACCAAATTTCCCATCGACATTGGCCGCTTTGATCAATGTATAGGATTCCCCGCCAGAAGGAGCGAATCCCTGCAGCTTCACTTTCAAAACACCGTTGGTAATACGCGCCATCCCCGTGACGTTGATTGTAGAATGGGTCGAGGCCGTCAGGACAGAAGCGACGGTGGCTTTGCCCGGCTTCGGGTTGCCATCGGCGTCAGTCGCCGCGACATTGCCGTCCAAATCAACAGCTAAGTCGAGATTGCCTCCGATATTGATTTGCGCGCTCGGTCCGACAACTTCCAGTGTGCCGTCAGACGCGTCGGAACTAGCGCCGGTCCCTATCATCAGGTCCTGCTCGACCCGGAACGAAGCACGGTCCCGAATACTGAAAACAGCTCGTCCGCCGGCATTGCCCGAATCTCGCTGTCCGCTAATCGCCAAGCCTTTCGTGGGTCCGCTGGAAGGATCGGAATTCACGGTCATTTGCGCATCGTCCTGCAGCGTCAGCGTCGAAACGCTATTCGTATCTGCCGCCGGGACGGATGCAAAAGTGCTGTTCGGGCCGGTTTCAGCGGGCCGGTCCGCGGCGCTTCCCCCCTTGCCGTTGAGAACGTCGAAGATGTGAAACTGACCGTGGTCTTTAACGATGAGCGTGCTTTTTCCTTCACGCGCTGTCAGGCGGCGAATGTTCATGACGGCATTGTCCTGAATCGTCAGTTTGCTTTGGCTATTGCCAAAGGCGAGAGTAAGGTACCCTTCATCCGTGAACCCCTGCGGATTTCCGGCTCCCATGCTATTCCCGGACTCAACCAAGGCATCTCCAGCCACGACGAGGCTCTGCTCAATGCCACCATTTCCCGAAATACTAATGCCACTGCCGACCGATAACCGCGCCTGTCCGTCGATCAAGCAAGTGCCTTGTCCAGCCGGGTTCTCTGCGATCTTGAGATCGTCCGAGGCCCGGAAGACAGCATCATTATGCATCTCAAAACGACCCAACCCCTTCTCGCCAACTTCCCAATCGAGTTCATTGACCCCTTTGCCTGAGGTGGAGCCCGCCAAGTCCGGCGTATCCGGACCGTCGAAAAGGATAGTCCCACCGTTCATAATGAAGGTCGAAAGCTTAGCACTAAATCCGATTACTCCTTTCGGATCGGACGGTGTACCTCCAATCCTGAGCGTGCCGCCATTCATGATCACATGACCAGATTCCGTGCTTCCCTCGGTCGGTCCCAACCGGATAGCGCCCAGTTCCTTTTCGCCTGCGGTAGCTCCAATGGTCGCCGTGCTCCCATTGGAAATCACTGCAATATCGGTCACGCCCGGAACCGAACCTGTATCCCAATGGCTTGCGTCAAAGAAGTCTCCATCGTCGCCCGTCCAGGTCTTGACGGTTTGTCCATGGACGACACTTGCGACGAGCTGTCCCAGCAAAGCCACGGTAGCTGCCAGTTTTGCGCCACGAGTAAAGGAAGGATTATTCATACGAATCAACGGGTTGAATGTGCTAACAGATTTCCGGGTTGTAGCTTTCCTATCGAGCCGTCGTCAAGCTTCAAGCGCCCGATCTTGACGAAAGCCGCGGCCCAACGATGAGCGCGCCCCGCCCCGCCTGCTTCCGTCAGGGAGTCCCTTCGCCTTTTCTGAGGAGGAAAGGCCCTTTCCAATTGCGCAAGGAGCGTGGATACTGGGTCCCAGCAGCGAGATAATAAACCACGATGAAATCGATCGGCCCGCAGCAATTCCTCAACCGGGAGCTAAGCTGGTTAGAGTTTA
>JBGAIN010000059.1:2820-42175 GCA_044225505.1 Limisphaerales bacterium | reverse complement strand
CAATTCGTAGTTCTCAACGATGCGTTCGACCGGCAGAGTGACAAAGCTGAGATTGCTGTCGTCGAGGCTTTGTAGAAAAACGAAGGGTGCCATGGTGGGCTCTTCGTGCAGGAGAAAGTCGCGGCATTCTTCGAAGCCGGGCAGACCGGCGGCGAAGTGCACGACGCGGTCCGAGGTGTAGGTGATGGTGCCGAACTGCCGGGTGTCGATTTCGGGCATTGAGCGCGGGGCCTCCCTACGCTTTTCGACAGTCCGCGGGCCGCTGTGAATTCCCTGCCCTGCTTTTGCGGGCTAGTGCTCGAGACGTCCGGGGACAGTGTCGAGCAGAAAGGCGAGGCGCTCGGCGGCGGGCATGCCGGCGGTGAGAAGCGCTTGATCGTGAATGGCGGCGGCGATTTGCTCAGGAGTCGCCTGTGGGTTGGCGTGCTGGCAGGCGGCGAGAAAGCGCTGGACGGTGGCGGGGTCCGTCGGGCCGTACTGCTGGAGATGACCGCGAATGGCCTGGGTCAATAAAACTGGCGGAACTAAGTTAGGACCGGAGGGTAAACCGGGGCCGGCCTTATGAAACAAGGGGAGCTTGGATTCGGGATCGACGAAAACGACGGCCAGCGTGCGTCGCATCACCCAGCGTAAGCCGGCGGCGTGGCGGCGGCGCAGGACTTCGGCGGGTTCAAAGACGCGATAGGTGCGGCCTTGGCTGGCGGCGCAGTCGTAGGTGGTGTGTTCTTCGACAGCGAGCTTCTGAATGAGAGAGCGGAGGTTAATGCGGGCGTTGCTCTCGGACAGACCGGTGAGCTTGCCCATGGACGCAAAGCCGAGCGTGATCAGGCGGGAGGCGTCATCGTGTGGTGTGGCGTTGTCCCACAGGCGCGCGTAGACCTGCTGCTCGGCCCGCGAATGACCGTCTTCGACGAGCAAGGCGGGGCGTACAGCAAACTGCCGCTTCTTAGGCTCCGGAGCTAAGGCAGGAGGGGGTGTTGTAGTGAGCGGGGTCCCTAAGGTAGCTGGCGAGATTGAGGCGCTGGCCGCTCGTGATTTAGTTGGGGCAGTTAAATCAGGAGCGGGGTGTGGATTAGGAGCCGCGGCTAGTTTAGAGTCGGCTCGTGATACAGGCTGGGGAGGCGCCTTTACGGCGGCCGTAGTTTGAGTCCGGAGCTCTAATTTAGGACCGGCCTCTGGCTTGCCAGGGGCCGCTATCTCGACTGGGGCTGGTGGTTCTTCCTGGCCGCCGTGCAGCAGCGTGCTGAGCGCGCTGCGCAGATCGGTGTCGGTGGGCCGGAGAAAGTCGCCGACGTCAAACGGTTCAGGCGGAAGCTTTTTGGGTTTCGGCATGGTCGTCCATGGCGGCGGTAATTCGTTCAAAAGCCAGTAGATAGTCCTGGGCGGCCTTCGAGCCGGGATCGTATTCAAGCAGCGGCCGGCGGGCGCGGAAGGCCTTGTTGACGTTCTGGTCAGTGCGAATGGCCGGGAGGATCGGAATCTGGAACATTTCCGACATCTTTTCGAGGCCTTGCTGAACCAGGGCGGTGACGGAGAGGCGCTGATCGACTTGGCAGGGCATCAGACCGACGGCGGTGATCTGTGCCCGGATCAAGTCGTTCAGGAGACGGATCATGTCGTAAGCGGCATTGGCTCCGTTGAGACTCAACAGGTCCATGTTGACTGGAATCAATACGTTACGGGCGTAAACCATGGCGCAGGTCTGGAGCAGGTTGATCGACGGGGAGACGTCGATGATCACCGCGTCGTACTGCTTTTCGTAGGGCTCGAGCAGCACTTTGAGGGTCAGCTCGCGCACTACCGCGCCGGCCAAGGCGCTCTCGGCCTGCACCGTTTCTTTGTTGCCGCAAAGAACGTGGAAATTCTCCCCAGCCTGGACCGTGCACTCGTCCAGGTGGAACTTGTTGACCAGGAAATGACTGAAATAGTGCTTCGGCTTGAGGTTGAGCATAACGCCGATCGAGCCCTGACTGTCGGTGTCGATCAGTAGGGTGCGGCGTCCGCGCTGGGCCAGATACCAAGCGTAATTGACGGCGGCGGTGGTTTTTCCAACGCCTCCGCGCTGATTGGCGACGACGAGGCGGATCATGCGGGCTCCGTGGCGGTGAGCTTGATGCGGGCGATGTCTTCGACTGTCCAGAGCCGGTAGTTATTGTCAGGATCACGGAGAGGCTCGGGGAGGCGCTCGGCTTTGAGCCAACGGTAGACCGTATTGAGCGACACGCCGAGCTCCTGAGCCACCTGACGAGTGGTGAGGTATTGGCGGACCATCTTGCTCGATTCTAAAGTTGGGTAGGGTTGGTGTCAAGAAACGGAACCCTACTCATAGTAGGATTCTGTAGAATGACGCTCTATTTTGGGGTCTTGTTACTTGCGAGGGGGTCCTGATTTAACAGCGCCTCAAAGCGTTCGAAGTCTTCGCCAATGGCGCGGGAGAGGGTGAGCAGTTGAGACAGGAGGTCGACGGCGCCGGCGAACCGGATGCGAAGTTGACCCGGGACGAGTTCGATGGAGGGTGGCAGATCGGCCAGGGCTTCAACGGCCGGTGCGTCGGGGAGGGCGATGCGGGCGAGGCGCAGGGTGGAACGACGCTCGGCCAGGGTTTCCCGCACTCGTTCATGGCGACGGTGTTCACGGGTGACGTCGTCTTGCGAGGCGAGCTGGCGCAGGGCCTGGGCGAGGCGATCGCGGTCGACGACGAGAGCGTTGCCGAGACGCTCGGCGCCGAAGCGGCGGAGAAGGGAATGGGCGGTTCGGCGTTCGACCCCGAAGAGGGTCTGAATGGCTTGCCTAGTGAGGAGCGCGGGGTGACCGGGGGCGTCGAGGGTGTCGAGAATGTGGGGAAGTCGATGAAACCAATCGATGGGGCGAGGCAATCGGGAAGTCTCTCTTCCTACCATACGTTATTGCGCGATCGCGCATCAACTGCATTGACACTGTATCATAACGTCCTTTATGATACGTTCTGTGGATGATCTGATCATCTCTCCAACAACCCAGCTTCCGCCTCTGATCCGCCGGGCAGGGAATCGAGCCTCTTATCGGTTCCTGGAGTTTTTCGCCGCTAACATTCGAAATCCCAACACAAGAGCTGCTTACGCACGTGCCCTGGTGTCGTTTTTCACCTGGTGCGACGCCCGCGGCTTCAGTCTAGAACGGCTGCATCCGGTCGCTATCGCCAGCTACATCGAATCTCTCGCCGCCGAGCGCGGCCTCTCGAAGCCGACAATTAAGCAGCACCTGGCCGCAATTCGAACTCTGTTCGACTACCTTGTCACCGGGGGTGTGCTGAAGGTGAATCCGGCGAGTTCGGTGCGTGGGCCTAAGTATGTCATTCGCCGCGGCAAGACTCCTGTGCTGTCGGCTGAAGAGGCGCGGCAGCTCTTGGATTCAATTGAGGCGGATACGCTGATTGGTTTACGCGATCGCGCCTTGATCGGCGTAATGATCTACACTTTCGCCCGTGTGTCCGCAGTGGTGGGGCTCCGCGTAGACGACTATTTCCCTGCGGGCAAGCGCTGGAAGCTACGGTTTCTCGAGAAGGGAGGCAAATACAACGAGGTGTACGCGCACCATAAGGCCGAGGAATATCTCGACGCATACTTGGCGGCAGCTGGCTTGCGAGGAGCAGGGAAGCTCCCGCTCTTCCGTACCAGTGACCGCCGTGGGGGCGTAACGACGTTCCCGCTGCATCGTACTGATGTATTACGCATGGTGAAGCGACGGGCCGCCGCCGCCGGACTCGCGAGCCATCTTTGTAACCACAGCTTCCGGGCGACAGGGATTACGGCCTACCTGAAGAACGGAGGGCGGGTGGAAGTGGCACAGCAGATGGCGGGGCACGAGTCCTCGCGAACGACGGGTCTGTACGACCGGCGCGATGAGGAAATCTCCCTCGACGAAGTTGAGCGGATCGTGATCTAGCGGTCCCTGTGGTACCATCGAGTGGGCGCAAGTGATTGCGCCTAAGGAATTTAGTCATTCATGCTCGCTGAAAAGCAGACGGTTGCCGTCTTCGGCTTGGGGTACGTGGGATGCGTCACCTCAGCCTGCTTAGCCGGATTGGGTCACCAAGTCCGTGGGGTCGATAAGGACGCCTTCAAAGTTAACGAGGTCAATGCGGGCCGGGCGCCTTTTTACGAGCCTGGCTTGCCCCTGCTGGTTGAGGAGGGGGTTGCTGCCGGAAGACTCAAGGCGACGACCAATGCGGCTGAGGCGTTGGAAGGCGCGTCGGTCGCCCTCTTGTGTGTGGGGACACCGTCAGAGAAAAACGGTGATTTAGATCTGAGCTATCTCCGGCGAGTTGCCGAAGAAATCGCCATTTGGCAACGTGAGAGCCGCCAGCCGCTGATTGTTGCGACGCGCAGTACGGTTTTCCCGGGCACCGGTGACGAGCTCGAGCAGATTTTCCTTTCGATGGTGGGCGCAAACGCACCGATCAAGATCGTTTCGAACCCGGAGTTTCTGCGTGAAGGGGTGGCGGTGAAAGATTTCCGGGAGCCTTCACTCCTGGTAGTGGGTGGGGAGGATGCGGAGGCTGTCGCTTTGGTGGCGGGTCTGTACGCTGAGTTGCCAGTAAAGCCCTGTCTGGTTTCTCTGAAGACCGCGGAGATGATCAAATACGCCTGCAACGCGTTTCATGCGGTGAAGATTTCGTTTGCGAACGAGATCGGCGCGTTGGCTGAACGCATGGGTATTGACGGCGCCGAAGTGATGCAGACGTTGTGTGAAGATCGCAAGCTGAATGCGTCCGCGGCTTATTTAAGACCGGGGTTCGCCTTTGGCGGTTCATGTTTGCCTAAAGATTTGCGGGCGATCGTTTTCCGTGCGGGTCGGCTGGATGTCAAGCTGCCGATGCTGGAGAACATTTTGGCGAGTAACACCGAGCACTTGGCGCGCGGGATCCAAACCGTCCTCGACCTTCAGTCTCCCAAAGTGGCGGTATTGGGTCTCGCCTTCAAGGCTAATACCGACGACCTGCGGGAAAGTCCAAGCATTCCCTTGATCGAACAGCTCTCCGGTAAGGGCAGGGAAGTGCGCGTTCATGATCCGCATATCCGGCTGCAGGACATCTATGGAAGCAACAAGAACTACATCTTGCAGGCGATCCCGCACATTGGCAAACTGCTCACCGACGATGTGGATGCCCTAATCGCTTGGGCAGACGTGGTGGTGGTGACAACCAAGCCGGAAGCGGCGGTACTGAACAAGCTGCAGCAATGCGACAAGCCGGTGGTCGATCTAGGCGGTACGGGCTCCTTCCGGTTGTGAGTCTGAAGAAGTTTGCTCGCTCGCCGGGAGAAATCGCCTTTCGCCTCCGGCAAGAGGCGATGAATCTCTGGCTGGCGAAAAGGCCGCCGTCGCGGACCTTTACGGCTCCCGCACCCCTTCCACTGCTTCCGGATCCGCAGGCGGCGATCGCGCCCGACATCGAGCGGTTGGCGGATCAGATTGTGGCGCATCGTTTTCCGCTACTCGGGATTCAACTTGAGACCGGGCCTCAGATTCGTTGGCGCCGGGACTATCAGCGGGGCATAGAAACCGGGCCGATCTACTTTCGTCGAATCCCGTACCTGGACGTTACGCAAGTCGGTGACCACAAGGTCATTTGGGAACTGAATCGTCATCAGCATTGGGTGGTGCTGGCACAAGCGTATCGGCGCACCGGGCAGAGCTTGTACCTCTCCGAGCTCGTCAGCCAATGGGAAAGCTGGATTCAGGAGAATCCATTCCAGCACGGCATCAACTGGTGCAGCGCGCTGGAGGTGGCTTTTCGTTCACTTTCCTGGGTCTGGACCTATCATCTGGTAGGGGACCGCATGCCGGCGGAGTTTCTCCAGGAGCTGGCGCGGCACGGCTGGCATCTGGAATATAACCTTTCCTATTACTTTTCGCCGAACACTCATTTGCTGGGGGAAGCCGTGGCGCTGCATGCGCTGGGCGTTCTCTTCCCATGTTTTCCCCGCGCTGAGCGATGGCGTGAACTGGGGCACCGGGTGGTGACAACCGAATTGTCGCGCCAAGTGCTACCGGATGGTGCGCATTTCGAGCAATCCACCTATTATCACGTGTACGCGATGGACTTCTTTCTATTGCACTACGTGTTGGCGGGGCGCCCGGCGGCGTACCTACCTGTCCTGCAGAAGATGGGCAACTACCTCGATGCCATGCTCGGGTCGGCCGGATCGATCCCGCTGCTGGGGGATGATGATGGCGGACGATTGTTCCATCCCTATGGTGTGCATACCCAATATGGCCGGGCGACGCGAACTTTGTGCGGTGCGCTCTGCAGCCGGCCGGACTGGATTGGAGAGGATCTGACCCTGGTTGCGGCCTGGCTGGGAGAGCCGACACTGGAGCCAAAGCCGAGGGACGTGCCGGCAAAGAGACTCTTTCCACACAATGGCGCAATGGTGTTCGAAGAGGGGGAGCGATTTCTGGCCTTCGACGTCGGAGGCTTTGGCCCCTATCAAGCGGGACATAGCCATTCGGATAGTCTGAGTATCTACCTGCGCGTAGGCAGCGACGAACTGCTGATTGATCCGGGGACCTATGAATACGTTGGGGAACAACGGAACCGTTTTCGGGGGAGTGCGGCGCACAATACGGTGCGGCTGGATGGATTCGATCAGGCAGAACCCGCCGGCTCATTCGGCTGGGTTGGCCGGCCGGTGGTGGGACCGCTCGGTGAAGAGGGCGGCGAGTGCCGCTACCGAGGCTTCACGCATCGCCGGTGGATTCAATGGGGCGCTCAGACGCTGCGGGTGGTCGACGAAGTAGACGGACCGTCCGGCGACCACGAGGTCGAGCAGTTTTGGCATGCGGGGGTGCCCGTAACCCGGGTTGGGGCAGATGTGGTGCAGTTGGGAACCCGCGCCACACTGACCGTGGAGGGAGAAGCAGAGATTGAAGAGGGCTGGCGCTCGAAGGCCTACGGAACGCGCGAGCCGGCAGCAGTGGTGGTCTTGCGTAAGCGTTGCACACTACCGCTGCGGCTCGAGACGGTCATCGCCTTCACTTAGGGAGCCCACACCCGGACGGAGCCGGTCGCGAGCTTTACGTTGTCGGTTCGCACATAGTCCACTCGATAGTAGACCGGCTGTCCGTCAACAGCGGGCTGTTCCAGAGTACAACCCGTTGTACAGGGCAGAGTCGCATTGGTGGTGAGCGTCGTCGGGGTGAGTCCGGTCAGGATAACGGCATTGATGCCCGACGTTTCCGTCATCCACGAAGGGGGTTTCAACTTCAGCTGGAACCGGCGGTCGACACCCACCGGGCGAGTCGTGGCTTGGCCGCCAATAATCGGGCCATGCAAGCAGCGGGCCCGATACTCATAAGTCGTGCCGGGCGTCAGGTTGTCGAATAAAAACGACCGCGCGCGTCCCGACCCCAGCTGTGAGCCGGGGACGATATTGGCAAAGCCGTTCGAGCTGGCTTCCGCTTCACAAAAGCCAGCGTCGTAAACGCTAGCATAGAGTCGAATCTGGCGGCTGCCCGTCTGGGCCGTGCCACGGCCGGAACCCAGGCTCAGTTCCAATTGGTCAAAGTTTACCCCCACGTCAGAGCCGTTGGTAGAGCAATCGCCCGAGCGGCCATAACAACTGTCGATGGAGCGATAAAGAGAACGGAGCCGATAGTTGCCGGCACTTGCGTTGACAAACGGGAAGTCGCCGTTCTGGTTCAGGTCGTGTGTCTTATTACCGACTGGATAAGGACCTAAAGGGGGCTGCGTGGGCAGGGCACCTCGCGAGACAATTACGTTCTTGCGATAGGTCCAATCGGGATCGACGCCGGAGCGGAAGAGGGCGTCGAGCGCTGCCGTACCGAAGGCGGTTCCACTTGAGGAAATCGCTCCGAGTCCCGGACTGGCGCCGTAGTGAACGATATTGTTTTCGTAGATCAATCCCGCGTGCGGGTTGCAGCCCCGAGCGCACGAATTGTCATGCTCCACTGCAAAGCCGGGACCGGGCGAACTCATGACCACAGTGTTATTGGTGAAGTGCAGATCCTCCATCCCGAGTGACGCATAGAGTGAGTAGCCGCCCACCCCGCCATTCGGGTAGAACGACGTGTCGGACGAGTTGCTCCGGCTGCCATCAATGGACTGGAAAAGATTATTACTAATGCTGATGCGCCGTGCCGTCTCCAGCTGCACTGAAGGCTGGTTGGCACCATCGGTGTGCCCGATGATGACGATACCGCTGGCGACATTCTTGAAGACATTACTTCGCACATTGATGTCAGTCACCGAACGGCGGTTAGTCATGATCTGCAAGTTACCGCCCGTGCTATTGCCTCCGGGTCCTTCGAGGGTAAGTGTACAGGCGTCATTTTCGACATTCAGCACTCGCCAGCCGGTTTCATGCTCCGGGTTATTTGAACCGAGCACTGTTACCCAGTCGCCAATTTGCACGTCGGTGGGGCAGTAGCCGAAAAGAGGGTTCATGCTCGCAATACCCTCGGTAATCGAATTCACCAGGAAGTAGCCGCGATCCGCGCGGGGAGTAAGGGCGATCGCCGCCGCCTGATTGACCGTACTGAACGTTCCGTCAAAGACATTGCCCTCAATGAGCCAGCGACGGCCTTGTTTGAGCTCCAGCAAGTGACGAACGACAATTTTCTTTCCGGCGAACTTAGTGGAGCCAAAGCGCCATTCGTCGCCAACATGAAAGGTATTGCGCCGGACGATACCATCGTTTGGTTCGCTGAGCGCGCTACAACAGCGATCGGAGGGCACGTAAAAAGAAATGCCTCCCGCTTCCACGTAATTGTTCTCGATCCGAATCGGTCCTGGACCTTTTGCGATAAAGAACGCGGTCGACTCGGCCTCACTGGCCAATGAACCGGGTTCTGTCCCTGACCAAACGAACAAATCACTAATGACAGAATCGACAACGGCGACATTCGCTCCGTCCAGGACGAAACCAAGCCATTGGCGGCTGCGATCGGACTGTCCATGGATCCAGCAACGGTCCCACACGATGTACTGGTTGCGTTCACTCTGGCTAACCAAACTATTGAATAAGCTGCCCTGCTGACGGCGGAGCGGATCGACACTCAGTTGTAGCCACAACGGTTCCGGCGGCAGGCGGACCGACGTCACTTCGAGACCGATAAAGCGCAAGTGATGTGCCGCGTTAGCTGACAGATCGACGGCGGCACCATCGACAAAGTCTGATGATCCCCGCATAGAAATCCTGGTCCAGGCGTTGGGCTCCAAGCAGCGATAGCTGCGGTCCATCGCTTGTCCGCCTTGCAAGAGAAACCAGTCTCCCACGGTACAGGTCTCCGGCAAAAGAGCAGCCGTTGTGTAGTTGACCGTCTGCCACGAATTGACGCGCAGCGTGCCGCCCTGAAACGGACCATTGCCCGTCCATTGATTGAAGCCCATGTAATTCAACTGGAGGGTTTCCGAATCCACGACAACGGCCTGGAACGTGCCGTTGGCCTTGGTGTTTCCTGTCACTCCTTCAAGGTGCACATATGGGCTGCCTGTGATGCCATGATTGGGCACTACGATACGCAGCGGAGCGCCGGCGCCAGAGCCGGATTGGATCGTCAGAGCCGAGGCCGAAGGACGACATTGCTGTAGTTTGAAGGCCCGCGGATCGTTCAGGACCCAAGCGTATGCGCCGGCTTCACAGTTTTCGGCAAGAAAAGCGGTATTGGCAACTAAGATATTGGGCCGATTTGTCTGGACGCGCGCTAGTTTCGATTTGTCAAAGCTCGGGTCCAAACGAGTTCCCGGCGGGGGCAGCTGGCTAGCCGTAGAGGAGCGTGTTACGATCCAGCGATGCGGCACCTGGGTGTCGGCAGGCTTGGCTGGAAAGGTGTAGTTTCCGTTGCAGACCGTGGTGACCGGAATGACAACGGTATCACCCCAGTTCGCCTGATTCCAACGAGCAACTAAACCGCTAGTCGGGTCATCGCAATTGGTGCCGACCGTGAGTATGGTTTCGCTTACAGGCGGCATCGCAACGTCCACTTCGGCAGGTGGGATCGGGTTGGTGTCTCCCTTTTCGGTGGTTGTGAAGCTCTGATCCGCACTGCAGACTTCTTCGCCGTCAGGACCAGCCGAGCAAGCGGCGAAGTGATAGGTGGTCACCGGTTTCAGGCCACTCAAAAACCAGGCATGCGCACGGACATTGCCGGCAGTGCCGCTGGACTTGGTGGTGTATTGATATGGAGGGCCAGTTTCGGTACCCCATCGAATTACGGTGGTGCTGTTCTCGTTAGTGGTCCAAGTGATCCGGACCGTGGAGTAGGTCGGAGCACTAATCTGCGGCACTGAGGTGATCACCGTGGCGGCGCAGCCAGCGTTCACGGACATTAACGAGAAGGCTAGTAGCAATCCTCGCAGCTTGAGATTCCCTCGTAACATTCCCCTCATGATTAAACCCTCCAGAAAACTGATTCTGCTCTTTGTCTCTTGTTAAAACGCTTTGATAATGGCCACATTGAAGGTGCGCGCCGGGACTTCAATCTGGTCGCTGGTGGAATTGCAGAGCCGCACGCCAATGAGGCCCGGCTCGCGTACCAGCATCGTCCCCGTAAGACCGTCCGGAAGATCTGCAGGCCAGCCAGGAATCACCGCATCGATCAGCGCGGAACCCTCGAGCGGCAGAGTGCGATCGATACAGGCATGGTCGGGAATCGACCAACTGGCCAAGTCGCCGTGACCTCGGAGGAACGACGGCACGGTGGCCGAGTCCACTGAGAACTCGGCGCCATTGACCACTAAGCCGATTCCCGCGGTGTAGGCAAAACCGGGTGCATTCAGCACGCAGCGGCCGCTACGTGAGCCAGGGAAGGTGACCCCGACGGTGAAGGTGGTGAGATGAACGGTGACCACACTGGGGGAGATCAACGTAGCTGGAGTCCCGTTGTCGAAACAGGTCACCAGGATGTTGGGTGACGAGAAGCCATGCATGGCCGCAGGAATCGAGAGGGTGGTTTGATTGGTAAACGAGAGCACAAAGTTGGCCACCGAACCAGGCAGGATAGATTCCGCCTGCAGGGTCCACGTGTTCACCGCGGTGCAGCCGTAAAGATTCTTGCCGGCGGTGCTGTCGGAGCGGAAGAACAGCTCGCCCACCGCGCAGGTGGACGGCATCGCCGTACCGGTTTTGGCTGGGCGAGTCGAGGCCGCCGCCGCGAAATCGACATTACGACTTTGTTTGCGAAGGTCCAATTGCGTCTGAGCCACGACGGGCTGAAGGAGCAGCAACCCAACCAGAAGGTTGCACTTCAGGGTAGGGAATCTGGTAGCCATGATTCAAACGTAGCAGCCGAAGCCAAAACGACGGGACGGAAAGCCCTGTTGACGCTTGGATAAGATTCGTGCGATCTATCAGTTACGGTTTTTTCCAAAGCTTGTGAACGCGTCTGGCCGGCCGGCCGAATCGAACTGTCTGATCCTTGCTCATCTTAACGCGCCAAATCCCGTTGCCCATGTTAAACCGGAACGGGACGGCGGCTTGGCAAACGGGCTCGCAGGGTTCGCCAGAACAGGTCTCGGTGCTCCGCGTCGAGGCAGGTGAAAAGGCAAAGCGTCAGGTACAAGGAAGCGGTGCCGCTGGCGGCCACGATGAGTTCAGTCCAGGTTTCACCTTTGATGATTGCCGAGGACCGCCACCAAAAGACCACCGCGGCGACCGGTAGCGCTGTCAGGAGCGGACGGCCGTAGATGCTCGCCATATAAGAGAAGTAGTTCACGTTCAAGTACCGACAGACCATCATTGGCGTGATCAGCCCTCGGTTGACGACTAGCAGCGTTGCCGCCACCCACGCACCTCCGATGATTCCGTACCGGGGTAGGGCAAACATCATCCCCGCCAGCAGCGCGATGCCCTCTACTACCAACGATCGTGCGTAGAGGCGATGCCGCCCCATGCCGAAGAGCAATTGGCTCGAATTGAACTGTCCGGCCACACCCAACGTGATGGCACACACCATGATCGGGATGAGCGGACCACTTTGCCGGGCGTAGGTGGGCCCGAGCCATCGCAACACGAGCGGCTCGCCGTAAAACACGAGGAAGATCGTGATCGGAAGGAATAGCGCAAGGCAATACCGGTTGATGAAGATCCCCAGCTTCACGATTTGACCGGTCTCTCCCCGAGCAAGCAGTTCGGAAGTCTTGGGCACGGTTACGAAACCGATGCGGGTAACGATGTCGACAATGTACTGCAACAGCCGGGCTGGCACACTGTAGTAACCGACAAAGGCCTCGGAACGGAAATGGCCGACCATCAACGGCGGCCCCTGATTTAAGAAGAGCAACCCTGAGGATGCGACCAGCGAGTGAATCCCGAAGCTTGCCAGTTCCTTCCAGGTACCCCAGCTGATCGAGGCACGAGAGCAGCGCACTTCCGGAAACGTGCGGAGGAAAGTGGAAAACATCAGCCCATAGCCGAGAATCTGACAGCAAACCACCAGCACTCCCATTTCCCGGAGTCCGTAGCCGCAGTACAGAAGCAGCGCCAGTCCGGTCGAGCGAAGGAGCAAAATCACTACCATAATGTGGCTATAGTTGCGAAAGTTCTGGGATGCTTCGATCGAAGCCTGAAAGACACTCGCCATGATGCCAAGGGCCCAGGTGAAACCGACCAGCGTAAGGAGAAAAGTGAAATCAGCGCGGAGCGGCTCGCTGATTTGGAAAAGGCGAAAGACCTCGCCAGCGAAGGCATAGGTCAATGCGCAGATGGCCCCGGCGACGAGCGCAAAATAAGCCAGGGCGGTGCTGAGGACGGCATTGATTCCGGCTATGTCGCCTTCCGCCCTGCGGCGCGACACCAGGGCGACGACTGCCGACCGAAAGCCAAGGTCGAACAAAAAGACGTACTCGATGAGGGTGAAGGCTAACGCCCATACCCCATATCGTTCATCGCCCAGCTTCCTGATCAGGTACCGGGTTAGGATGATGCCCGTAAAAATGTTGGCAGCTACCGCCACCCAGTTCCACAAAACGTTGATAAGAAAACGCTGCGGCTTGGGTACGTTAGGAGCCGTCGGCTTTCCCATCGTTCTCCTCATCTTATCAGGCCGTCCTGCGGCAAAGGCCAGATTCAAAAAGCCGACCGTCGTTGCTAAGCTGTGTTTTAGTGCATCGAACCCTGAGGAGTCTGTCCGCTTGGCGTTGACCAAGCCCACGCGGGAGGCGTGTTTGACGTCCCGGGTCGTCGGGCTCTTAATTCTCTGGTTTGTTCTTGATGTGGGCGGCCGCTTTCTCCCGGTGGCTTGGCTGCATATTCTACCGGAGCACGTCGCGACGCGTCGTCCCGGCCGCTATGCTCCATTCATTCCCAATCTTGACCTGGAGTACGCACCTTGGGTTGGTGAAACTGCCCTCACCGGAAATCTTGAGCCTACGGAGAGGCGCAGCCCAATTCGTTTCCGCACTGATGCATGGGGGTTCCGTTTCACGCCGGACGTGGAACCGGGGAGCCAATTCGACTACCTCTTGCATGAGGGCGCATCGTTCGCCTATGGTGGGGGCCTTTCCGACG
Source organism: Limisphaerales bacterium (assembly GCA_044225505.1). Taxonomy (GTDB): domain Bacteria; phylum Verrucomicrobiota; class Verrucomicrobiia; order Limisphaerales; family SIBE01; genus JAXMHN01. Next base: position 28,667 of record JBGAIN010000059.1, on the reverse strand, counting down.
AAGAGACGCTGCCGGCCGTTTTGACCCACGAGAGCGGCCTGCGAATGTACAACGGCGGACATTTCTTTCGGGACAAGCCGGGTCCGGAACCGATCCATGATCTTCTACAGAAAGCTGGCCACCAGCGGCCCATGGTCGTCCTGCTCGAGTGGGAGCAGGCGGAACGGGACCGGAGTCAGCTTGAGGGGCTTCCCTGGCGGACCGACGCGATCGGGCGACAGCTTCTCGGGTCGGATCGATATGCCCGACTGCGAGAGGATCTTCAGTACGGTAAGCGCTTCCTGAGCGCCGTCTGGAGCATCTCGCCGCTGGAGATCCTTTCGATCCGCTTCTTCAAAGGGCTGAGTAACGATTCGATCCTGCCCAACCCTTATCGCGCGCAAGTGGTTGAGAGAAAGGATGCTGCCGGCCGGCGCATCCTTTTCCTGCGCGATGAGGTCGAACGGACGCTCAAGCCTCCCGATGCGCGATATGTGGAAAGGCGTGCCGACTACTTCGCGCTCTACCGACGGCTGCTCAACGAGCGTCACTTGCAAATGTTTGTTGTGCTGCTCCCGAACAAGTACACGCTCTATGGCCCCGGCCTGGATCACATTGCACCTTCGCCTTATTTGAATCAACTCGAAGCGGCGCTCCAGGCGCAGGGAATTCCGACCTTAAACATGCTCACGGAGTTCTCCCGCACGGCTGGGCGCGAAATCGAAAGCGGCCAATACTCTTATTATCGTGAGGACCATCATTGGTCACCCCTGGGGGTCCGCTTAACGGCCGCCAAGCTGGCCGACCGCCTGCGCGCGCTACGTGCCCAGGCTCTGGAAACTCCCCATGCTCTTCAATAGTGCGATCTTTCTGGGCCTCTTTTTGCCCATTACTTACTTTGTTTTCTGGTATCTGAAAACCAAGACCGCGCGCTACATCTGGCTGGCGATTACCGGCTATATCTTCTATGGTTACTGGAATCCGAAATTTTGCCTGTTAATGCTCTTCTCGACCTTGGTGAGCTACACCGCTGGCCTGGGTTTTCTACGTTGGAGCGAGGATCGGAGAATCCGGAAGTGGCTTCTGATCGTTCCCATCACCGTGGACCTGCTGTTGCTGGCGGTTTTCAAGTATTTCGATTTCGCGATCGAGATTATTAACGGCTTAACATCCCAGCACCTGGAACCTTGGCGGCTTATTCTTCCCGTGGGTATTTCGTTTTATACCTTTCACACCATTACTTACATAGTGGATTCCTACCGCAGGCATATTCAGCCGACGCGAAATTTCTTTGAATTTGCTGCCTACGTGTCGCTTTTTTCCCAGTTGGTGGCGGGCCCGATCGTCCGCTTCTCGGAACTCCAGGAAGATCTTGAACAGATCGATCAGCGTCCGCGGGGCGCCCTCCGCGAGCGGGGCTGGTCGTTCTTCGTGATTGGCATGTGCCAAAAGATGCTGGTCGCCGATACGATTGCCGCCATCATCGATCCGGCTCTCAAACAGGTGACTAGTCTTTCGAGCCTCGGAGCGTGGCTAGCAATGTTGGGCTACACTTACCAGCTGTATTTCGATTTCGCTGGATATAGCAACATGGCTGTCGGGCTGGGCTATCTCTTCGGGATGCACATTCCGAAAAATTTCGATTCGCCCTACCGCTCGGTGAATCCGTCTGATTTCTGGCGGCGTTGGCACATCTCTTTGTCGCGCTGTTTGCGCGATTATCTATACATTCCGCTTGGCGGAAATCGCGGTCCGGAATGGCAGACGTATCGGAACTTGATGATCACGATGCTCTTGGGCGGTCTGTGGCACGGCGCGTCTTGGAACTTCGTAATTTGGGGCGCCTATCACGGTCTTCTCTTGAGTATCTACCGCGCTTGGCCGCGTCTTTGGGACGCTCAGCCCCTTTGGGCGCAGCGGACCTCGATGTTTCTGTTGACCGTCATCGGTTGGACCTTTTTCCGAGCGGCGACCTTCGCGGACGCGCTGGGCCTGCTCCACCGCATGTTGGTTCCTCAAGACGGAAGCTTGATGATTGGAAGCGGCACGCTGACTGGGATGCTGGCCGTGGCCGGGTTGTTGGCGCACACCGGTCCGAACACTTTCGAGTTGAGCCATCAGTGGCGCCCCACGCAGGTCTTCTCGCTGACAGTTTTATTCCTGATTTGTCTGATCGCTATGTACGGCAGTCAAGTGTCGCCGTTCCTGTATTTCCAGTTTTAGGCGCGAAGGTCGCCGGGAGCAAACGGCTTCAGATGAGATCCAATTGCTTCCCGCAAGAACGCCTCTCGATCGGTTTCCGGATTCCAGCCGAGAAGTGTTTTTGCCTCAGAACAGTCCAGATCTGCTGCCATCGTCAGACTCTTGAGGTCGCGATAGCTCACTCTGACGTTGTTCGGTTTGCGGACCGCGGCCTTGATCGCCCATCGTCCCCACTCGTTCAATCCCATGACGGGTACGCTGCGCGCATAGAAGCGAAAATTACGGCGAGTGTACTGACGCAATAGCTCGACGTATTCCCGGGCGGTGGGTCGAATGTCGCCGGACAGGTTGAAAGACTTACCTTCCACGCCGGGAGCATCTTTTGCCAGAACCAGGGCGCGCGCTACGTCTTGTACCAAGACACAGGGGAGAGGATTTTCGCCGGTCCCCCAGCCGAGAATACACGTATCGGAGGCCGATTCCCCTAGCGCCCCGTGGGCGAGCATCCCTCCGCGCCCCAAGACGATCGCCGGCCGGAGAATGACCACCGGCAGCTTCTCCGACCGATGCAGGTCAAGCAGGGCCTTTTCCGCCTCGATCTTGCCGCGCGAGTAAAAGCTCCGCTCCTCGGTCTTTGGATCAGGCCCATCCCGCTCGTACAACTTGCCGCGCTTGCCCAGATAAAGGGCCGAGATGGAACTGGTAAAAATTAGCCGACGAACGCCATAGCGCTGACAGGCCCGCGCGATATTTCTCGCGCCTCCGATAAAGTCACGGACATAGTCGGCCCAGGTAGATCCTCCACCCATCGCCAAGTGATAGACCACCGAAGCACCTTCAATCGATAGCGCGACGCGTTCCTGATCGGCGACATCCGCCCGGTAGTAAGTTAAGCCCGGCTCCACGGGCTGTCCTTGGCCGGCCGAACGGCTCACCACCACAACTTCATTGCCCTGATTTCGGAGCTGATTCACCAACTGCCTGCCGATGAAACCGGCGCCTCCGATGACGACGACGCGTTCCATGCCTAGCGAACCCCCTTGAGTTCGGGGGCACCGCACAGAATTGCTTCGCAGCCACGGACAACGGCACTGCCCTCCTCGAGTCCCACCGGGACCGGGCGGTTTCCGAGCAACGCTCCATAGAAGGCTCCGATACTGGCCTTCATCGACTCGTTTTGTAGCTCGAAGGCGGGAGCCAAGCCCAGCGCACCTTGCGCGTAGCGGACGAAATTGGTGAGGCCCGTCTTAATCAAGCCCGTTCCATTGCGCCAGCCATCTACCAGGTTGTCGCTGCGGAGATATTTCGTCTTCTCAGAGATGCGGACCGTGTTGCGGCGCAGGTCTACGAAGGCCTCGCCGTCCTGCCCTACAACATGCACCCACGTATTCAAATAATCCCGCCCAACGCCCAGGAACAGTTGAGCCGTCCCGCGGTCGCAAACCAACGAACTCTGCCAAGTGTCAAAGAATGTCTTTCCATTGCGTAGCTGGGTGCGTCCGCTGACCGTAGTTGCCGCCTCTTGGACTCCTCCCAACAGTCGGCAAATGACCGACATCGGATGGGGGCACAGCTCGAGGATGAGACGTTCCGTTTCTCCGAACATCCAATGCCCATGTTGGCCGGCCGCCAATGCCGGCATCGGCATGTTGTAAACCGCCGTCACATGCTCCACTGCTCCCAACCGATAATCCTTGATCGCTTCAATTAACTTCAGCATCCCGGGCATGTAGGTCAGATTGTGGTTTACCCCCACCATGCATCCCGCCTCTTCAGCCGCCGTCCCAATCCGTTCGCATTCTCGCGCTGAGAGCGCCAAAGGTTTTTCCACGAAGACATGGCGTTGGGCTCGCAAACAGGTGATCGCCTGTTCCGCATGCACCGAAGGAGGAAGCAGCACGTGGACCACATCGACCGCCGCCAGCATGGCGTCAAGGCTGTCGAAAACCTGGGGCACCTGCCACTGAGTTTGAAACGCGGTGGCTTTGGCGCGGTCGAGGTCGCAAACGGCGGCCAATTGCACGCCAGGAATGGCGCGCAACGCAATTGCATGAGGCACGGCGATTACGCCCGTGCCCAGAAATCCAACGCGCAGCGGCGCATTTCTAGCGGTCGGTGTGGATGGCATCAACGAAGTGTGGGCGGGAGGACCCCCAAATGCAATCAACCCACCTGTTGCAAGGTTACCGCAAGTCCGACGCCTGGACGGAATGCCTGGTTGGAGCGAGTCTCTTCAGCGCTACTATGATAAGAAGACCTGCGGCCTCCGTCGTGAGTATCCCGCCATCCCCCACAACAATCATGCCCATTTCCCTTTCGCGCCGTTGGCACGTATTCATTGTCCTGCTCATTTGCGGCTGCGTGGCGCTGGCCTACGCTCCTATAACCAATACCTACTTCTGCGGCTTCGACGATTTCTTCGAAGTGCACCGCGCTACGTTCGAGGATGCTCAAACCCCCTCCAAAATTCTGACCACCGGACATCGCGGGGGCAACAAATACCGGCCGTTGTATCGCCTCGCGAACGATGTCACCTACTGGTGGGGGAACGGATCGGCAACGCTCTTTCATGTCAGGAATTTGTTTTTCCACTGCCTCATGGTCGCGTCAGTTTATGGTCTCGGCGTGATCTTCTTTTCCTGGCCGGTCGCAACAGCCGCGGCTTTGCTCTTTGGGCTTCACCCGATGGTCCACCAGTCCGTAGCGGTTGCGACGTTTTACAACGCTGCTCCCAACCTCCAGTTTTTGCTCACTTTCGTGCTCCCTTTCATCGGCTATCGCTCGAGCAATCCGGTTACCCGCTGGTCGTGCATCAGCATGGGATTGATCTGCGGCGCTTTGGGCGTGTTTACCTATGAACCAGTGCTGGCCGCTTTTGGGCTGATCTACCTGTACTTCATCATTGACTACTTCGTGAACGGCCGGGTGCCGAATTTTCGTTTCCTGGCGACCTTCACTGCCTGCACGATCTTGGCAGCCGGAACCTATTTTGTCGCCCGCGCTATTTTCGTTCCCGAGCTTTTTGCTCGCAACGTCACAACTCCGCCCAGCATTCTGCTCCGCAATTTGGCTATGTACTTGGGTGCCTTGTGCATGCCGGTTGATCTCGTGTTGGCCCACGATTGGATCGGCACGCCGCTGCCTCGTGATATTCAAATCACGCCCACCCTCGTGGCAATTGCTACCGTGGCTATTTTGGCGACTGGATGGTTCTTCGGGCGACCGACTCTGACCCGCCTGCGCGGTTTGCCCGCTACGCCCATGATCTTTCTACTGGCGGCCATCCCGACATCGCTCCTCCTTTTTCTGGTCTACACCGACCATGCTTCAGAGACCTATGTGCCGGTCCCGGCCGCTTTATTTTGCTTGGCCGCCGCGGCTTGTCTCTGGCAACTTCTCCAGCACCGCCCAGTCTTTTTCAGTGTGATCACGGGACTTCTGGTGCTTTCCAGCCTCCTGGCCTGTCTGAATCGCGACCGTCGAGTCGTTGCCTGCGGCGATACCGCGATCCGGATCTTGGGACAGCTTCCTGGTGATTTCCGCACGCAGCGAGCCACCGTCTGGCTCAGCCATGTGCCGGGAGAAGTGCGCTCTTACCCGTACGGAATTTATGGATTTAAGGGATTTGACACGATTGGTCTCGAAGACCTGCACGTCGCCAATGCGGTACAGGCATTCTTCCGCAATGAGCAACTGAACGTGCGGCTCGTCGCACCCTCCACGCTTTTGGAAGCGGCTCGGCACCCGGCTGCTGAGAACTTCTACTTTTTCGTCCACGCCGATGGCAAGCTGAGTTCGACTTCTCCCTCTGCGGAACGCCCGTGAACCAGTCATCAGTTCATCTGAAGGAGCCGCGTCACCCCGTCTGCACGCTGATCGTTCCTTGCTATAACGAGGCGAAACGGCTAAATCGGCCTGCATTTGAAGCCTTTTTCCTCGCCTATCCGGAGATCCACTGGGTCTTTGTGAATGACGGAAGTCGCGATGAGACGCTGAAGATGTTACAAGCCCTTCGTGGCCCATTTGCTGAGCAGGTGCAGGTACTTGATCGGCAGCCAAATCGCGGGAAAGCTGAAGCCGTCCGGGCGGGCCTCCTCCACGCAATCGCTGAGGGGCGGACACCACTGGTCGGATTCTGGGACGCCGATTTGGCGACGCCGCTTGAGACCATCGCCGACTTTCTTGGCATACTCGCGAACAAGCCCACCATCGATATGGTCTTCGGTGCTCGTGTCAAACTTCTTGGCCGTGAGGTTGAACGCCGGGCGATTCGTCACTACCTCGGTCGCATTTTTGCCACGGCTGCGTCCACTCTTTTGCGTCTCCCCATCTACGATACGCAGTGCGGGGCCAAGGTCTTCCGGGTGAATCCATTGCTTGCCACCACGCTGGAGGAACCGTTTCGCTCCCGGTGGGTTTTTGATGTGGAGATCATCGCAAGACTGATCCGGGCTCGCAATTTTCAGATCAGGTCAGTGGAGTCCTGTATTTACGAACTTCCTCTTCCGGTGTGGAAGGACGTGGGAGGCTCAAAAGTCAGGCCCAGTGATTTCGTCAAAGCCTTCTTTGACATCTACCGAATCTGGTGGCACTACCTTCGCCGCCCGTAAAGCGCAGAGGGCTTTAAGCTCGCGCCACAGAACCCGCCGGCACTGCGAGGACCATCGGATTCGTCTCCTGCTGTGCTACCCGATAACGCATCCACTCTTTTTCGACCGTGTTTCGCAGAGCCAGCGTTAGTCCCACGATAATGCAGAACGGTCCGCTGTAAGCGAGGCTCAGAAACGCCATCCCGACGCAAAGACTAATCAGAGACAAGCGTAGGTAATGCGCCGCCGCCTGATAGGTCGGTGCCGGTCGGTAGCCATCCGCGCTTTTCCACTTCCGTATCGCTTTGAGATTGCCGAAGGCGTCGATGATCTGCGCCAGGAAGATCAAAAGGCCGATGATGCCAGCCTCGCTAGAGAATTGGGTGTAGGTATTGTGCGTCGTTTGAGCCGCGATGTTTCTTCCAATTCGCGCCAAATGCATTTGCCAACGTGCATCGCCGAAATTGCCCGGTCCAACCCCGACCAGGGGATGCTTGCCCGTAAGCTCAAGGCTGTCGAGTAGCAACTGCCAACGGCTTTCGGAAGATCCAACGTCGCCGCTTACGGCATTGCGCTCCATTTCGGACATCGACTGCAGTTCTTCTTGATTCAAATCCGACTTAAACAGCGTAAAGAGGCGATTCTTCGAGTAGGTTGACAGGGTGATCGAAGCGATGAAAATCCCGATAATGACGCCCGCCACCATCAACATTTTGCGCAGTAGAGACGCGTGATAAAGGACGAACAGAAAAACTATGGTGAGCGAGATAAAAGCTCCGCGAGAGCCTGTCTTCAGTACAATCCAATACATCGCCAAGCTCATGGTAAGAGCCGTTAAGCGCATCAGCACATTGGAAGAGTTCATCATCCAGTACACGACGGGAATGCCCGCCACGATGCTGAGCGCGTAAATATTGGGATCTGAGTAAGTGCCCATCAGGAGCTGTAGGCGAGGGAGGTCCGAGCGTCCCCAGACGAAGCCCATGAATGCCGGGATCGCGGAAAAAACTCCGAACAAAGTCAAAATCCTTATCAGCCGCCGTGGCGTGTCGATCAAGACGATAATCGCCACGCCTACAATCGAGAGATAGAGATAGGCGGTGAGCACGGCCACGCTATTGGACCGCCAAGTGCTAAAAACCGTGGCAAAGGCCATCCAGCCCAGTTGCAACAACATCAGAACCGTTGTTCGCTTCGAAAAATTCCAGGTCTGAGAGCCCAGGGCGGCCAGTAGGGACACCGTCAGCAGGATAAACACGAGCATCGGAATGCGAAAACCCGAGAGAACGAAATCAAAAAAACGGGTTTGCAGGACGAACAGCTCGAGAATCAGAAACAGGATTCCCGCGGCCAGTTGCGGTGACGCAGGCAGAGCACCTGTCGCAGTCGGGGTTGGATCAGTTCCAGGACTCGCCGCCAGGGCCGGCCCGAACCGATTCCCCGGGGGAGGGGTGAACGTCGATGTTTGCATGCGCCTCTCCTATACTATCGGTTTCCTGCCGCCAATCGTTCATCGCGGCTCGGCGAGGGCGCCGCGTGAGCCGGGGCCTTCACCCCACTGATACAATGAGTTGACCGCTCCCCTCATGGAAATCCATCACGAAGCTCTTTCCGACGTCGTTCGGTACATTGAGCGGCGCCAAGGCGAAGATATCCGCAACAAGGAGCCTCAGTTTGACGGCATCCTTTTTTACCTGGAACAGTTCCGCAAGATCGACGGCAGCCTGAAAATGGCTGAGGTTGGTACCGGTATGGGCTGGTTGCCGACGCTCGCCAAAATGCGGGGACTCAACTGCAAAGGATTCGAGATCAGTCCGATGCTCGTGGCTGCAGGGCGCGACTATGGCCGTCGCTATGGCGTCGAGCCCGACCTTGAGGTTGGCAACATCGAGACCGCGGACCTTGGTGAAAATGTCTACGATGTGATCATCGCCAATTCCGTTTTCGAGCACGTGGAGCATTGGCAGGCCGGTCTTCGCACCATCTACCGCGCCCTCAAGCCCGGAGGGCTGATGTTTTTTGAATCCACCAACAAGTGGAGCATCACGTCCGGCGAATTGCCCTCCATGCCCTGCTACGGGTGGCTTCCCAATTGGGGACGCTACAACCTGCGCAAAGTGATTCACGGCGCCGACATCATGAAGAACGGTATTGACTTTCACCAGTTCACTTACGGTGGGCTCCGTAAAGCCTTTCGGCAGATCGGTTTCCGCGAAGTCCACGACCGCGTTGCTCTCTTTCGGCCGGAGCGTATTGCCCATCCTCAAAAACGCAAGCTGGCTCAGCTCGCTAAGGCCAGCCCGATTGCCCGCAACTTGGTACTCACCTTTTTTGAGGTGACGACCTTCGTTTGCGTGAAATAGCGGATGCCTGAACCGATCCTGCTGATGGTTCGCGAGCTCGCAGTGGGCGGCGGCTGCGAGCGAGATCTGACCAAGCTCGCCCTCACGATCGACCGTACCCGCTTCGAGCCTCACGTTGCCTGCTTTCACGAAGGCTACCGGGCAGAGGAGATCCGCGCGGCCGGTGTGCCCGTCAGCCGCTTTAACGTGCGCTCCTTCCGAGACCGCTCATTGTTCACCGGCATCAGCCAGTATCGGCGCTACGTAACCGAAAAGGGCATCCGCTTGGTGCATGCTTACGACCTCCCCACCAGCATCTTTGTTTCGATCGCTGGCCGCCTCAGTCGTACGCCGGTCATTGTGACTAGCCATCTCGGTCATCGCGAGCTCGTCTCCACCAAAGACCGAATGCTTGGCCGGCTTTCGGATCGTCTATCCCACCGCATTGTGGTGAATTGCGATGCCATGCGCCAGAATCTGGTCCAGGACGAGAACGTGGCCGAGCGCAAGATCTTTCTTTCTTACAACGGGTTCATGCCAAGCGTATTCCATCCGGCGCGCTCGCCCCAGGAACGATGGCGCCCCCCCCAGTTCACGCCCCAAGACCTGTTGATTGGCACGGTGTGCGTTCTACGTCTGGAAAAGAACATCCCGTTGCTGTTACGCTCGTTTGCGGATCTCCGCCGGATGCAGCCGTCCGTGCCGCTCAAGTTGCTGGTTGTCGGCAGTGGTGCCCTCGAACAGGAGTTGCAGGTGCTAGCCGCCGAGCTCGGCATCGCTGCCGACACCACGTTTGTGCCGGCTCGCCAGGACGTTGAGCGCTGGTATCGTGCTCTGGATATCTTCGTCCTGCCCTCGTTTTCGGAGGCGTTTCCCAACGCCGTGCTGGAGGCGATGGCGAGCGGCTGCGCGACGGTGGCGACTCGCGTAGGAGGCATCCCCGAGCTGATTACGCATGGTGAAACTGGGCTGCTTTTTGAGAATCGGAGTCAGTCGGATCTGACCGCCCAGTTGCACCGCCTGGTAGGTGATCCTGCTCTCCGCGCTCAGTTAGGTGCCAACGCGTCCCACCTCACCCTGTCTCGTTTCACCATGCAGCACTACTGCGATCGCATGGAGACCTTCTACTCGGACCTGCTGTCCGGCTAAGGCTCAACCGGGCTGATCTGTTAGAATACAAAAGGATTGGGCCAGGCGGGTCGCGTCGTGGCACCATCGCTCCCATGCGGCATGCTACCCCTGGAGCGTTGCCACTACCCTATGATCGGTCGTCTCCTTTTCAACTTCACTCACCGCGCGCGGAGCTCGCAGAGTCTTCGCCTTCTGGACGAGATCCGGCACCTCCCTTTTACCGGTGACCCGCTCGCCCATCAGTTCGAACTGCTCCGTCGTCTGTTGGCTCACGCCGAGGCAAAGGTCCCGTACTACCGGGATCTGTTTCGCGACCTCGGGATACGGGCCGACGAAATCCGCACCCTCGCCGACTTTGCTCGCCTTCCGCTTCTCACCAAAGACATCATCCGTACCCAGGGTGATCGCATGCTACGAGAAGATGTTCTCAAGAGTTCTCTGCGCCCACACTTCAGTGGTGGATCTACCGGCGTTCCTCTCTCATTTTTCCGCGAACAACTCTATATGGATCGTTCCGATGCAGGCATGTACCGGAATCTCCTCCAATGCGGTTGGCGGCCCGGGGACATGGTGGCGTTCTTCTGGGGATTCAACGAAAAGCACGCAGCCATGTCTGGCTTTGAGTTCGAACTCCGGCAGCAGATCCGCCGATTCTATCAATTCGACCCCTTCCAGTCGGGCCCGGATGAGATGGATGGATGGATTCGTAAATGGAAGAGCCTCAAGCCCACTGCGCTCCTCGGATACGCCTCTACGGTGGCCCGTTTTGCGCGCCATATCGAGGAAAGAGGCGAACGCGTCCCGCCCATCAAAGGCGCTTACACCACAGCCGAGAAACTCTACGCTCCACAGCGTTCCCAAATCCAGCGGGTTTTCGGCTGCCCCGTTTTTGACAGCTACGGCAGTAGCGAAGTTCAAAACATTGCCACTGAATGTCCGCAAGGAAAGATGCATATCAACGCAGACTTCGTCCTGGTTGAACCGCATCCGGAGACGGCTCCGGGCGAGCCTGGGCCGTTTGTCCTGACCTCGCTCTGGAACTACGCCATGCCCTTCATTCGCTACCGCAACGATGACGCCGGCCGCTTGAGTCGTGAGAGTTGCTCGTGCGGTAACCGATTCCCCTTGATGCGTCTTGAAATCTCTCGCGTCAGCGACAACTTCGTTTTCCCCGGAAACAAAGTTGTGCACGGCGAGTATTTCACGCATCTCATGTATGGCAGCGAAGGCGTCGATAGCTTCCAATTCCATCAGACGAGTCCCGAATCGATTACCCTCTGGATTGTGCCGGGGGCCGGGAGCGAGGTGGGTCGCCAGGCGGCCATTCGCCATGCTGTGGCGGAAGTCGAGCGACTCGCGCCGGGGGTTGTCCATGTCGACGTCAAGGAGACCAACCAGATCCCGCTTTCCCGCGCTGGCAAGCATAGCTTCACCCGCTCGGACGTCGCCTCGTTATGATTTCGCCGATCCAAGACCACCGCATTTCCATCGCCCGCCTTGGCCCCAATGTCCGTTATCCGGAGCTAGGCGGTGACTTGGCTCAGATGTCCGCGGCGCTGGAGCGCTTGGCGGACAACCTCGGCTGGACAGATCGCGACCGCGGTCCGTTGGCAGAGGTCGTGGCTCCCAACGCCCATGTCCTGGTGAAACCGAACCTAGTGCTCCACCGCAATGAACGGACCGGAGGCGGTTGGGTGGAACTCGTCACTCATCCCACGCTCATTGCTGCAACTTCGACGAACTTTTAAATATCACTGGTCTCGGCGCCTGGGCCGCCGATCTCGCGGCTCGTGAACCGCGTTTTGCCGGCATCCGCGACTTCCGCCGCACCACGTGCGTCATGACCGGGGGCGTGCGAACCGCCGAGCAGAACAAGCAAAGTGAAGACCGCTATGTGCTCTTCGATTTGGCTGGCGACAGCTTGCTCGAAGAGGTGGTCAATGAGGCGCATCCGTTCCGCGTCTGTTGGTATGACCCGCGACCCATGCAGCAGACTCACTTTGCCGGTAGGCACCAATATCTGGTGGCTCGGGAAATCGTCGAAGCTGATGTCGTGATCAATCTGCCGAAGCTTAAGACCCACAAAAAAGCCGGCATCACCTGCGCCTTGAAGAACCTGATCGGGATCAACGGCAACAAAGAGTATTTGCCGCATCATCGAATGGGAGGCGCCCTCACGGGAGGTGACTGCTACCCGGGCCGCAGCGTTGTGAAGGAGTGGCTCGAGGAGATTCACGATCAGCAAAACATGACCGATTCGAGGCTTCAGCAGGCAGCTTGGCATTCCCTGACGCTCGGACTGTCCCGGTTCCAGCGCGATCGGCTCGGGATTGAAGGCTCCTGGTCTGGCAATGACACCATCTGGCGCACCTGCCTGGATTTGAACCGCATCCTTCTCTATGGTCAACCGGATGCGTCCATGAGTTCCGCGTCCCGTAGCCGTGTCGTGCACATTGTTGATGCCGTCGTTGGAGGAGAAGGCAATGGTCCGCTTTCCCCTGAACCGCTACCCATGGGTCTCCTGCTGGCCGGCAGCAATGCCGCGGCGGTGGACTTCGTTGGCAGTCATCTCCTTGGCTATGAACCACATCGGCTTCCGATCACACGCGAAGCCTTTAGCCGTTTTCGCTGGCCGTTGACCACGTTTCCTGCTTCGGCCGTGGAGGTCTGCGGCGATCTGGGAACCGGCCCGGCTACTACCGTTCTCGCCCAAGCCGACTATCCCCGTCCGACTCACTATCCCCTTGGTTGGCGCGATGCCGTCCGGAAAATGGCTCTCCCCGCCTGAGAACCAGTTCCTGGGAATGCAATGAGTCGCCTGTCTAATCTGCCGTCTCCCGCTACGTTGAAGGAATGGCAAAACCCCAGACTTCAGGGGCGCATCTCGGAACTCGACGGCTTACGTGGCTTGGCCATCTTATTCGTTATCGTATGGCACTATATCGCCTGCCTCGTCGTGCCGGCTCCCGGCTCACTTGGCGCTCGCTTGATGTTACCGCTGCAGATTGCCTGGAGTGGCGTCGATCTATTTTTCGTCCTATCCGGCTTCTTGATCGGCGGCATCTTGCTCGATGCACGCTCTTCTCCGCGCTACTTCAAAACGTTCTACATGCGTCGGCTCCACCGGATTTTTCCTCTCTATTATCTCTGGTTAGCTACCTTCGGCATCGCGCTCGCTCTCCCGCTCCCCGATTATCTGAGTAAGTTATTCAACCAGGAGTTGCCCTGGTGGAGTTATCCGCTCTACGTACAGAACATCTTCATGGCCGTCCGCCAGCGTTTCGGAGCCGAGTGGCTGGGCATGACCTGGTCGCTCGCGGTCGAGGAACAGTTCTACCTGATCTTGCCTCTCGTTGTGCGAATCCTTCGTCCTGCCAATCTGGCGAAGTTCATAATCGGCGCCATTCTCGCTGCTCCTGTCCTTCGCCTAGCGATCTATTGGAGTGGAAACGAATATTACGGACCCTACACCTTACTGCCGTGCCGCGCCGACTCGCTCGGATGTGGTGTGCTCTGTGCCCTGCTGTTACGCCGCCAAGCAGCCTGGGAGTGGTTGGTCCGCCGCCGCGGCTATGTATATTCAATCCTCGCGATCCTGGCCGGGGGAGTTGTTTTCTTGTGGTCTCATAGCCAGGGCCGGATCATGAATTCGATCGGCTACACTTGGTTGGCCCTCTTTTATAGCACTTGGCTGATTCTCGCCGTTGTTCAGCCCGATCGCGCCGTCCGTGCTCTACTCAATCACCCGTTGATCCAGCGATGTGGCCTTCTGGCCTACGGGCTATACATGTTCCATCAGGGAATCAACTCGCTGCTACATGGCTTGGTCTTTAGGGCGCCGCCGGTGATTCATGGCATCTCGACCGCGCTGGTCACGGGGCTGGCTGCCGCCCTCACCTTCGTGGCCGCCAGTCTTTCCTGGAAGTACTTCGAAAAACCGCTGGTAGCTCGAGGACAGTCGCGCTACTCTTATTGACCTTTCCCTGTGTCAGCGCAAGTGGTCAGTTGCGCCCTATCTTGCACGGCTCGGTACATCGCCACCCATTCATCCCGGACTTGCTGCCCAAGGTAAAGCCCCGTAGCCGCCCGAGCATTCATGGTCATACGCTCCACGAGCGCCTCATCCTCCAGCAAGCGACAAACGTTCGCCGCCACGCCGGCATCATCATCCTTTTCCACCAGGAGCGCCGTCTTTTCGTGTTCCGCGATATACGGAATGCCCCCCGCCTTAGTGGCCACCACCGGGATACCGCTCGCGTAACATTCCAGCAACGACCCAGGAAAGCAATCCGTATCCGGGGTCGTGATGTAGATGTCGTGCTCATCGTAGAGCGCTGGAATCTTCGCGTACGGCACCTTGCCGATAAAGCGATAGTTCCGCAGCCCGATTTCTTCTGCGTATGCCTCCAACTCTCCGCGTAGCGGCCCGTCATGAGCCAACGTCAGCGTCGCTTCCGGATAACGCCCCAAAACCCGCTTAAAGGCCCGCAAGGCGCAACGGATGTTGTAGAGGGAGTCCAGAATACGGTTGTGCAGAATCAACGGGCGGAGCTTTCGCCGCTGCCGGTAATGGAACGGCTCCACATCAATCACATTCGAAATATGATCCGCGGCAATCCCGAACCGGCGAAAAACTTCCACGAGGTAGGCCGACGGTGTCACCACCCGATCCATCATCCGGATGGTCGGCACCGCGCTCTTCCAATTCTCGAGATGATCCTCACACTGGCCGTCGCGATAGTTGAGGATAATCTTCTTGCCGTAAAGCTTCGCCAAAAATAAGGCCGGCAAGCTCCACAGCGTGTACGACCAATACGATGCCGTGAAGACGTGCAGAATGTCGTAGCGCCAAGCCCGCGCCGTCATCATGGAGAGATACAGCGTCGCCGTAATCAACGTCCGCAGCAGTTTTACTTCCTGCAAGCGAACCAGCACCCCAGGCAGTTTGGGATTGATCGGCTGAAAGCCCATCGACACCTCCGGCCGGCTTCCCAACCACTCCAACAGCCGCTTGGCCTGTACTGCCTGTCCCCCCAAAATGTGCAATGAGGGAGCAATCAACAACACACGAATCGGGCGCTGACTCATCCGCCCAGAAGATCCTCGAAGCCCATCGGCTTCGGCTCCAGATCCTTCGCCGATTCGAGCATCCGCAAGCAACCCACCGTTGCTCGAATACCGTCCACCTCGGTTACCTCCGGCTTTCTTCCGGTTTTGATCGCCTCGAAGAAAGCCTTCAATTGCACGTCATAGCCTTTTGCCGCCCACATTTTTTTCCAGGTGCGCGGCACCTTTCCCTTGATCGTCAGCCGCTTGAAATCTTCCACCGCCGCGCCCACGCCTTGCGCGAAAACCTCGACCAGTTCCCCGCCTGACGTCGACGTCCCCATCGTGGAATAGGCCAGCGAGGCGATGGACCCGTCTGCGTAACGGAATGACGCGGTCATGCTATTCTCGCCAATCGGCTCTTTCTCGCCCCGAGGCAGATTATACGCGCTCACACTCACGCATTCGCTTTCGAGCAGCCAATAGAACAAGTCCACAAAGTGGCACGCCTCGCCGAGAATCGCCCCCCCGATCGCCGGGTCGGCCATCCAATACGCTCCTGAAATTCCGGGAGAGTTCACCCGGCAGGAAATCACGGCCGGGCTCGAACGCTTCGTCAATTGCTTCTTCAGGTCCAAATAGTAAGGAGCAAATCGCCGGTTGAACCCCACCGTCACCAACTTCCCGGACTCCCGCGCCGCCCGCGAAATCGCCTCGCATTCTTCATACGTCAACGCCATCGGCTTCTCGACAAACACGTGTTTGCCCGCCTGCAGCGCGGCCACCGTCTGCCGGGCATGATGCTGGTTCCGGCTCGTAATGATGCACACCTTCACCTGCGGATCACGCCAGATTTCCTCAAGATCCGTTGTGCAATAGTCCGCGCCCCAACGCAACGCATAACCTTTGCCACGAGCCCCGCTGGCGGAGTGCACGGCCCGCATCTTCGCCTGGGAAATCTCCTTCAGAACCGGCAAATGAGCCCAGCGCGCCAACCCGCCCGCCCCGATCAGCGCTACTCCCAGCGTTGACCCGTCGGCAGTCGGCGACCCTTTCACGAGGTCCACCCGCCGCTTGGCCGGTGGGGCCTGCGACTCTTCCCGATACTTCAGCAGCACCGCCAGACTCGACGACCCCGGCGCCATGATGGTTTGGTATGCCTCTGGCGCATCTTCCAGAGCAAAGCGATGCGTCACCAGCGGTGCCACGTCGACCTGCCCAGTGCCGATCAATCTGATGAACTCTTCCATGTTTCGGTTTTCCGTCCACCGCACATACGGTAGCGGATAGTCCCGTCCCTCCCGCTCGTAGACCGGGTCGTAGCTCCCCGGACCATACGCGCGAGACATCAACACCTGCACTTCCTTCAAATAGGCGGCGTACCAGTCGAAGGTGACGTTGACCGCCCCCACAATTACGATCTTGCCCCGGTCTCGCACGATCTCCAGCGCGGTCCGGCACGGCCCGTCAGATTTAGCCGCGGCGGCGATGATCACCACATCCGCGCCCCGGCCATTCGTCACATTCATGACGCCTTCCACCACGCCCTCGCCCGCCACCCCGTGCTGAGCACCCAATGTTTTGGCTAGGGCCACTCGTTCGCTTCGCAGATCGATCGCCGTTACCACCCCACCCTGCAGACGAGCCAATTGCCCGATCAACTGTCCGACCAGTCCTTGTCCGATCACCGCCACTGAATCGCCCAGGCCGATCCCTGCGGTGCGAATGCTATTCATGGCAATGCTGCCGAGTGTCGCAAAACACGCCGCATCAAAACCGACGTTATCGGGCAGCTTCGCTACTAGGTTTCGTCCCGTCACGATCATCTCACCGTGCCCGGTTCCTTCTCCTCCGTACGCCACCCGATCGCCGATCTCCAGGTCCTTCACCGTGGGATGTTTTTCGGCCACCAACCCGGCTCCCGAGTACCCGATTACCGCGTACTCCGAGAATTTGGCCATCACCTCCGCCACAGTGCGCACCGGTCCTTGCTGCTTCATGATGTTCAGCACCTTGCCGATGTGGGACGGGTTGTCCTTTACTTCCTTGAGAACCCCTTCCGCATGGATGCTCGCCGTCTCAGTCCCACTCGAAATCAACGAGTACACTGGACGGATCAGTACGTGATGGGGCGACGCCACCGGATCCGGAACTTCATCGACAATGATGTCCTTGATTCCCTTTCGAATCACCTGCCGCATGAATTTCCTAACGCCAAACGATTTGTTCTCCTCATCACTTTCCCCCGTAAAATCCAGAATACATGACTCCCCCGATCAGTAGTTCCAGCCGACCTAGTTCTTCGTAATGCTATCCTAACGAGCACGGGAACACTGCAACTCAAACCTCTCATTCGTCCCACATGTCATTCAATTCGCTTGAGTTTCTCATTTTCCTGCCAGTCGTCCTGCTGGCCTACTACAACCTTCCGCACAAGGCTCAAAATCGCTTCCTCCTGGTCGCCAGCTGCTACTTCTACGGCTCTTGGGATTGGCGCTTCCTGTTCCCCCTGTTGATTTCCACCTCAATCGACTACTACTGTGCTGTCCGCATGGAGCGTCAGATTCTTGCCGGTGAACCCGCCCAAAATCGCAAGCCTTGGCTCACCCTTTCGGTCGTCACCAACCTCGCTCTCCTGGGCTTCTTCAAGTATTTCGACTTCTTTTCCTCCAACCTCCATACCCTGCTTTCGTCGCTCGGCATCCCTGTTGAACTCTGGACCCTCCAGGTCATCCTCCCTGTTGGAATTTCCTTCTATACCTTCCAGGCTCTCAGCTACACCATCGACGTCTACCGCGGTCAAATTCATGCCACCGATAGTTTCTTCGACTTCCTTCTGTGTGTGCTTTATTTCCCCCACCTCGTCGCTGGCCCCATCCAACGTGCCCACAGCCTACTCCCCCAGGTCACCCAGCCCCGGACGATCACCAGTGAAGGGGTAGTTGCCGGAATCCACCTCATCTTCTGGGGCTTCTTTAAGAAGGTTTTCATCGCCGATAACCTCGCCCCGCTTGCCAATCAGCTGTTTTCCCTTCCGGATCCAAATGGCTGGCAATCCCTGATGGGAGTCTACGCTTTCGCCATCCAGATTTACTGCGACTTTTCCGGCTATACCGATGTCGCGCGGGGACTTGCGAAGATCATGGGGTTCGAGTTCATGTTGAACTTCAATCTGCCATACTTCGCCACTAACCCCTCCGACTTCTGGAATCGCTGGCACATCAGTCTTTCCAGTTGGCTCCGGGACTACCTCTACATTCCCCTGGGCGGCAATCGCGGCAACGAGGCCTCGACCTATCGCAACCTCATGCTGACGATGGTCATTGGTGGGTTTTGGCACGGCGCCGCTTGGAACTTCCTGCTCTGGGGCTTCTATCACGGATCCCTCTTGATCCTTCACCGCCGGTTTAGGTCCGCTTTCGATAATTTCCCGCTTCCCCGCCCTCTGCTGATCCTCGTTTTCTTCCAATTCACCTGCTACGGCTGGCTGTTGTTTCGCGCCACGTCGCTGCAGCAAGTTGCCGGCATGACCGCTTCCTTCTTCCACCCCTGGCACGTCGATTGGTCGTTAGCCGCTCCCATCGCCGCCTACACCCTACCGCTCCTGGTCATCGAGCTCATCCAGTACAACTCCGGCCGCCTCGACTTCCTTTCCTTCCGTTGGATTCCGGCAGAACTTCGCGTCGTCGCCTATGCCACGATGGCCTACTTCGTGGTGTTCCGCGGCGGCGCCCCCCAATCCTTCATCTATTTCCAGTTCTAGACATGACGAAACTCCTCCTTAAGTCAATCCTCTGGAGCTTGCTCGCCGCCGTTACCCTGGAAGTCTGTGCCCGGTTTGATGACTGGATTACCTACGGCGCCCCGCTATTGGAGAACTACGATAACGGCACCCTCAATGCTTTTGATGCCATTGGCAATCGCGGCAAACCCCACGCCCGCTATCTCAAGTGGCAGTTGAACAGCTTAGGCTTCCGCAACCCGGAACTTGACCCCTCTCGGCCCAAACTTCTCTGCATCGGTTCTTCGGAAACCTTCGGCCAGTTTGAGCCGGATGGCTTTGAATGGCCGCGCCAGTTGGAGCGCCAGCTTACGGGCGTCCAGGTGGTCAACGCAGGCTTTGCGGGAGAAACTTTCCCCACCTCGGTCAAGCGTCTTCCCGAGCACTTGGCCCAGGTAAAACCCGTCGTCGTCGTGCTATATCCCAGTGTCGCGCACTACCTGTCGATCCCCTTCATGGCCCACTATCATGGCCCACCGCCACCGCCCGCCCCCCGCCCCCGTATGCAAGCACGGTTCGAGACGGCCATCAAGCAAATTCTTCCTGAAGCTCTCACCACCCGCCTCAAGCAGAGACAGATCGAGCGCGAAGCACCCGCCTACGGCCCGCTGCTCGACGACATGCCTCCGGAACTGGTCCAACGCTTTGAGGAAGATCTCCGCGCCGCTGTCCACTTGATTCGTCAAAATGGCGCCGCCCCCGTCCTGGTCACCCACGCCAACCGCTTTGGCAAATCTGTCTTGCCCGCGGAACGGCCCATGCTCATCTCCTGGCGAAAGTTCTATCCGAATCTCCGCGAGGACGGCTTCGTCCGCATGGAGCAGACCATGAACCAGGTCACCATCCGGCTCGCCCTGGAAGAGAAGGTCACCCTCGTCGATGCCGCACGCGACATGCCCACCGGCCCCCGCTACTTCGCCGATTATGTCCACTTCACCTCAGAAGGGGCCGCCCTGTTCAGCAAGTTCATCGCGCAGGCGCTTGCTCACTGCAACTGGACCCAGTCGCCTCCCTGCCCGCGCCTCCCGCTCTAACGACTCATGCCCATCCCCGCCATCGATACCACGCAAGTTTTGCTGTTTCACAACCCAGCATCCAGGCCAGCCCCATCCGTTCAGACCAGACTTGTGAGCGTTTGATCACGTCCGGCAAAGGCACGGTCGCCACCTCGAGTCCCTGTAGTCGAAATACGGCCGCCGCGCGGCGCATATGATAGTCGCTCGACAGCAATACTCTTCGTCCAGCCCGGCCTGCCAAAAGCTTCTTCGCGGCTTGGGCATTCTCGAGGGTCGTACGCGAGACCATTTCGGCCGTCACCGCCTCTGCCGGCACCCCATGCTGGATCAGATAGTCGCGCATCGGCCCGGAAACCCCTTGCCCGAGAATGAGCACCTCGCGCACCCCCCCTTCACGCCACACCCGCACTGCATAGTAGGAGCGGATATAGCTTGAGTACCCGAGCATGCCATCGCCCATCGAATCGGCCCCTAGCACCACCAGGGTTTCCCCCTTCGGCGCCTCCCATGGGCCTGCCAGCCAAAGCGCCCACCATTCCACCACGGGGGTCGTCGTCAGGAGCAGGGCCAAAGCGCCCACCGCCATCAGAATGCGGCGTAGAAAGCTCACACCCTCTTGGCGGGCGTCTGCGTCGGAGTCCACAGCCGTTGCGCCGGCACAAAGCAAACCGATAGGGCACACACCGCCGCCAACATCATGACTCCGAACGTCCGCGCCGTTCCACTCAGTTTCTTGATCGCCATCCCCTCCGGCAGCCAATCGTCAATCAGCGACAGTCCGTAGCCGGCGAGTTGCACTCCCAACGCCATCTCCCGCCACGGCGTCGGCAGCCAAAAGCTCGACACAAACAGAGCGATGAGCATAAACGGCATCAACAGCCGGCCCAGCTTGTAGGAAACGTAGTCGAACCACATGCGGTTCTGCGGACCCAGCAATTGCGGATAAAATTTCAACAGCTGATAGTTTCCCGCCAACGTCCGCACCTTGCGCCGGAATTCCGTCTTCAACGAAGTCGGATAATCGTAAGCTCGTGCTTCTGGCTCCACCACCAGCCGATACCCCTTGAAAAAGGCCCCCAATGGAATGTACACATCATCCAGCAGCGTCTCGGGGGGCACCGGACTCACCAACCCCCGGCGAACGGCATAAAACGGACCCGTGGCCCCCATCATCGAATCCACCAAGCTCAACTGGCGGCGGATCCAGCTCTCAAACCGCCAGTACATGCCAATGTTTGCCTCTTGCCGGGTATCAGCCTCCACGATGAGTAATTCGCCACTGATCACTCCAACTTCTGCATCGGCAAAGCCGGCGATCAGCCGTCGTACACTCTGAGGCTCTAGTACCTGCCGTACGTCCGTGGTGAGCAGAATCTCTCCTCGAATCACTTTCAGGGCCGCATTCAAACCTGCCGGCTTGCCCCCGTAAGGTACTCGCAATAACCGCACCCCTTGATCGGCGAATTCTTCGGCAATCCGCTCCGTCCCGTCGGTCGACCCATCGCTCACCACCACCACTTCCATCAATTCCCGCGGGTAATCCAGCCCCAAGATGCTTTCCAACTTTCTCCGTAGATGAACCTCGCCATTTCGCACGCAAATCACCACAGAGATCGACCGCAGTTCGTCCCCGCGGTGGAACGGCCGGGGAGACCTCCCGGCGCGCCATTTCAACCAAAGCGGCCAACCCACTAGCACCCACGCCAGCGCCGCTGCGCTCAAACCAAATATCAGCACTTCTCTTTATCGTTACACTGAAAGGGCATGTGCGGCATTGCCGGCTTCGTTTCGGTCCATCCGTCATTTCCCGCTTCCGCTTCCGTTCTGGAGCGGATGACCTCGTCCATTCGCCATCGTGGACCTGACGATTTTGGCTTCCATTCTCGCGACTCCTTTGGAGTGTCCCTCGGCCAACGACGCCTCAGCATCGTGGACCTCGCTGGCGGCCACCAGCCGGTCCCCAATGAAGACCGGTCCTGCTGGATTGTGTATAACGGCGAAATCTTCAACCATGCTGATCTTCGCCCCGCCCTCGAAGCCGCCGGACACCGCTACGCCACCCGTTGCGATACCGAGACGGTCCTTCACTCTTACGAACAGTACGGGGCCGCCGGCATTCAGCAGTTTCGCGGCATGTTTGCCTACGCCATCTGGGATGAGAACAAGCGCCAGCTCTTTTGCGTACGCGACCGACTAGGGATCAAGCCGTTCTATTACTACTGGGACGGCGCCCGAGTCTTCGCTTTTGCCTCCGAGATCAAAGCTCTGCTCGAGCACCCCGCCATTCATCCTGAGCCCGAAGACGACCTGCTCCCGGAATATCTGGCGTTCGGCTATTCAAGCGGCGAAAGAACTCTCTTCCGCGGCATCCGCAAGCTGATGCCAGGCCATCACCTCACCCTGCGACACCTCGGTGACCGCCTCGACCTCAAAATCGACCGCTACTGGGATGTGCCAGAACCCAGCCCGGTCCCCCAGCGCTCTGACGAGGAATGGATCCATGCCGTTCGTCAGGGCCTCGAAGAAACCGTTCGCCTTCGCCTGATGGCTGATGTGCCGCTCGGAACCTTCCTCAGCGGCGGCGTCGACTCCTCAGCTATCACCGCCCTGGTCGGCCGCGAAATCTCTGACCCGGTTAAAACCTTCTCCGTTGGCTACCAGGAAGCGCAATATAGTGAGCTTTCCTACGCCCGGCAGGTCGCCAGCAGCCTGGGCACCGAACATCATGAGGTCGTCATTGGTCGTGACGACTTCCTCTCGGTGCTCCCCCGCCTGATCTGGCACGAAGACGAACCCATCACCTGGCCCTCCAGCGTCTCGCTTTTTTACGTGTCCCGTCTTGCGTCGCAGCATGTCAAAGTCGTTCTCACCGGCGAGGGCAGCGACGAACTGTTCGGCGGCTACGAGCGTTACCGCTGGAACATGATGAACACCCGCGCCGCCAACGCTTTCGGTATTCTTCCCCACAGTCTGCGCCGTGGCATCCGGAACTGGATCGGCTCTACCGGGCTCCTGCGGGCCGACCTGCGTCGGAAGATCTCGCACACCTTCATCGGCCGCGAGAACGGCGTCGAGTCCTTATTCCTCGACAACTTCTATGGCGCCTTCGCTTTGGCCGAACAGCAGCGCTTGCTCGCCTCGTCCCCGGAACGCATCTACGGCCACTACCTCCAATATTGGAATTCCAGGCCCCACGCTCCCCTGCTGCCACGCATGCTCTATGCTGACCAGAAAACCTATCTGGTCGAATTGCTCATGAAGCAGGATCAGATGAGCATGGCCACCTCGATCGAAAGTCGCGTTCCCTTCCTCGACCATCAATTCCTCGCCCTTGCCATGTCTCTGCCTGATCACATGAAGATTCGTGGCAAGGAACAGAAGTATGTCCTCAAGAAAGCGGTCGAAGACCTGCTGCCGCACGACATCATCTACCGCAAGAAAATGGGCTTTCCCACTCCCTTGCGCCAATGGTTCCGAGATCCGGCCAGCGCGCCCCTGCTCGACTCGCTTCTCCGCCCGGATTCGTTCCTCGCTCCTCGAATCGATCTCTCTTTAGTCGCCACCCTCCTCGAACGTCACCGTTCCGGACTCGAGGATGCCACCGACCGCCTCTGGCGTCTCTTGAACCTGGAGCTCTGGGGCCAGACATTCTTCGGCGACCGCAAGGATGCGCTCCTCGAGCCCTCGGCCCATCTCAGTAATCGCGCCTAGCTCGAGCGCCGGTCACGTCCGGCCACACTTCAACACCTTCTGTATGAAAATCCTTTGGGTCAAAACCGATTTCCTCCACCCCACCGATCGCGGCGGGCAGATTCGTACGCTCGAAACCCTGCGCCGTCTTCATCCGCACCATGAGGTCCACTACCTCGCGTACCACAATCCGACCCAGCCTGAAGGCCTCGCCCGCGCCTCTGAATATTGCTCCTTCGCCTAACCGGTCGAGCACCACATCCCCGAAAAGACCTCTCCCGCCTTCGTGCTCCAGTTACTACAAGGTCTCGTCTCGCCGCTGCCCGTGGCCGTAGCGCGTTGGAAGTCCGATGCTTTTCTTCGCAAGTATCGAGAGGTAACCGCCGCCCATTGTTTCGACAGCATCGTGTGCGACTTTCTATTCCCCGCCCCGAATCTTCCCGATCTCTCGCGCTGCACCCTTTTCCAACACAACGTCGAAGCCGTCATTTGGGAACGCCACGCGGAACAGGGTCGTACCCCCCTCCACCGCTGGTATTTTGGCCTTCAAGCTCGCCGCATGGCCGCCTACGAAGGCCAGGTCTGCCGCACGGTCCGCAACGTCATTGCTGTCTCGGAATCCGACGCCCACTTGATGCGTACCCGGTATCAGGTCTCGAAGGTCAGCCACGTCCCCACCGGTGTCGACATCGACTTCTTCCGACCCACTTCCTCCGCCCCCTCCCGCGCCGACTTGGTGTTTATCGGCTCCATGGACTGGATGCCAAATATCGACGGCATCCAATGGTTCACCGACGAAATCTGGCCTCTAATTCTGCAACAGCGTCCCCAGACCACTCTCGCCATCGTGGGCCGAAAGCCTGTCCCCGCCATCCAGCAATTGGCGAATCGCCCCAATATCACCGTCACCGGCACTGTCCCTGACGTTCGCCCCTGGCTCCACGGCGCTGGTCTCTCAATTGTTCCCCTGCGCATTGGCGGCGGCACGCGCCTGAAGATCTACGAATCGATGGCCGCCCGCGTACCGGTCGTCTCCACCACCATCGGGGCCGAAGGTTTGGATCACACCGCTGGCGAGAACATCCTGATTGCGGACTCGCCTCAATCATTCGCCCAGTCCTCCGTGTCGCTCCTGGAGAACAAAAATCTCGCGCGCGCGTTAAGCGAAGCCGCGTTTCGGCTCGTCGACGAAAACTACTCCTGGCAAGCCATCACTCAACAGTTTGAGTCCCACCTCTATTGAGCGCCGCGGCTCAGCAGCATCACTTTGACCGTCTGGAACATGATGTAGAAATCGAAAACGACGCTTTGGCGCTTGATGTAGTAGAGATCGTACTCAAGCTTCTTCTCGGTGTCCTCGATGGTGTCGCCGTACTTGTGGTTGATCTGCGCCCATCCTGTAATCCCCGGTGGGACATAGTGACGCTGCCGATAGTAAGGGATCTTCTCGCTCAGCATCTTCACGAACTCTGGCCGCTCCGGCCGCGGCCCCACCATCGTCATTTCCCTCTTGAGTACATTGAACAACTGCGGCAGTTCGTCCAGCCGTAGCTTCCGCAACCACCGCCCCAGCGGCGTTACCCGGGGATCGTTTTTCGTCGCCCATACGGCGCCAGTGCCTTTTTCGGCATTCACGCCCATCGAACGAAACTTGTAAAGGGTGAAGTTCCGGCCATTCAACCCCACTCGCGTCTGCCGATAAAAAATCGGGCCTGGGGAACTCAGCTTCACGGCGATTGCGACTGCCACCATCACCGGAAAAGCCACGACGAGCGCCATCATAGCCAACATCCACGAGTATGCCTGCTGCACCCCGATCAACGCCGCGTTGGGCCGCAGTTCAGAGGTGAACACTAACTCCTCGGGCTGCAACTCCCGAATGGACAAACGGCCAAACACCGTTTCATAAGCCGTAGCCGTTGTTTCGATCGCCAGGCCCTGGAAGCGCATGTCAAGCAGTTCCATCATCGGCAACGCCGCCCGCGGATCCACCACCAGACGGTCGGGCTTCGCCTCATCGACAATTCGCCGCACCTCTGCCATCGGACCCAGCCAAGGCACCCCGGCAAAC
>JBGAIN010000059.1:0-2779 GCA_044225505.1 Limisphaerales bacterium | reverse complement strand
CCAAGTTCCATGTGCTCGTCAAGCCGACGTGTCACTTCCTCGAGCACCGGACTCTGGCCTAGCACCATCACCCGCTGCCGCCCCAGCATCTCGATCACGTGGCTGGCATAAACCAACCGGTAAGAACCGAGCACCGCCACCGTCAGAAGGCTGCCCGTCAGCATGATCTGCCGGTGCATCATCCAATCAGAACGCCCGTAATTCAGCAGAGACTGCACTAACAAAGCCACGCCGATAGCCAGGGAAAGCTGCTGCAGAAGCAGCGTGCGACTCCGCACCCGCAAGTTCATGTACATGTCCTGGTAGTAGAAGGTCAGCACCACCGTCAGTACCACCGGTACTAACGTAAACCAGCCTTCTTCGTCGATTAAATAGACATCCCAGAACGGCCGGTAGACGATGAACGTCGCCAGTACATAGCAAGCCGTACAAAGCAGCAGGTCGGAAATCAACAGCGCGAACACGCTGGTGGGGAAGAACACCTGAAACAGGCGGATCATCTACCGCACCTGTCCAGGCCACTCGAAGTGTTTGATTTCATTCAGGGCTACAAGCTATGGTGACATTGACGACGAGGCCCCTGCAACGCCCTGCCCGCCACGGCGGTCGTCCGCCCCGGCTTCGCTCGGTGCTGTTTAAAAGAACATTCCCCGTTCGATCGCGTTATCTTCGTATTCGCCCATGCGCTTCCTGTTAGTTCTGGCCGTCCTGGCGGTGGTCCACTTCTCGCTCTACCCCTGGCAATTTCATGCCGCTGGGTTCGCCCAGCCGCTCCTCTGGTCTGGCATCAACAACGGCAGCGACCTCACGGACGTCATTGTCAACTTGGCCTTCTACATGATCCCGGCGCTCGTGGGGCAATGGGCGTTCACCTCGCCCGGACGCCGTTGGCGAACCTTTTCTCTGGTCGTCGGCGGACTCACTCTGCTATCGCTTTCGGTGGAATTCCTGCAACTCGCCATTCCCACCCGCTTCGCAAACTTGCGCGATGTCGTTTGCAACATGATCGGTGCGCTCATTGGCGCCGCCCTCGCTGTTTGTTTTCCTCAGCCGGAACGGCTCCGCTTGCAGTGGACGCTTACCCGCCAAAGTCTGGTCCCGCTGGCCCTCTTGAGCTCGTGGGCTAACTGGCTCGCCTTCCCGTTCCTTCCACACTTGCGGCTCCATCGCCTCTTGCAAATTCCTGGCCAGCTCTGGCCACCAGCCTGGAATCTCATTGAGACTGCTGATATTTTCTTCGCGCTCTCCACCATCTACCTCGCTACGAAACATCTCAGCCTTCGCCCCTTCACCGTCACCGGTTGCGCCGCGCTCCTGATCCCCGGCCAGGCATTTCTGCGTGATGTCAGCTTGTCACCAAGTGCTCTGCTTGGCGCAGCGCTCGCCTTGCTCGCTGCTCCCGTCTTGTTTCAGCACCCGCGCCGCCTTCACTTGGTGGCGCTCGCCTTCCTCCTCACCTTGTATCTGGTCATCCGTCAACTCCGGCCCTTCGACTTGGCCGGTGCTCCACTTCATGCGTTTGAGTGGCTGCCCTTCGCCCCTCTCATTGAAGGCTCTGCGAGGCCCGCTTCGCTCCGCATTCTCAGCGGAAAGCTCCTGCTCTACCTTTCCACCCTCTGGATCTACTGCCACGCCGGACTCCGTCTCTCACTGGGCGCCCTGCTGCTGGTGAGTCTGCTGGCGATCACCGAGTCACTCCAGCGCTTCCTGCCTCAACGCACACCCGAAACCACCGACCTGGCTCTCGCTCTGCTTGCTTTCGGTGTTTTCGCCATCGACGCCCGGCTCGCCACTAAGCCACCCTCGCCAACCCCAGTTTCTGCTCCTTGAGAAACGCCCGCGTCGCTTCCACCACCCGCCCCGCCGCACAACCGTCCCAACCCTCCGGCACCCGCCGTACCCGCGGTCCCCAATGCAAGCCCGACCAGGCCGCCAGGATAGTCTCCCGCCGCGTTCCCGCCAGCACGTTCGTCCCCTGCTCAACCGTCGCCGGACGCTCCGTATTGTCCCGCAAGGTCAAGCACGGCACCCCCAGCACCGTCGTCTCCTCCTGAATCCCGCCCGAATCTGTGAGTACTACCACCGCGTCCGCCACCAAACCCAAAAACTCCAGATAGCCCAATGGCTCGAGCAAGTGAATCCGTTCGCTCACCGTCACCCCCGCGCTCTCCAGCCGGGCGCGCGTCCGCGGGTGCACCGGAAAATACAACGGCTGCCGCCGCGCAATCACTTCCAGCGTCTCCAGCAACTCCGCCAGCCGCGCCGGATCGTCGACATTCGCCGCGCGATGCAGCGTCACCACTCCGTAGTCGCCCACGATCTCCAACCGCTCGCGTACCCCCGCCCGCCGGGCGCGCTCAAGGTTCGCCCTTAGCGAGTCGATCATCAGATTCCCCACCAGGCGCATCCGGCTCTCGGGCACCCCTTCGGCGCGCAGATTCCGCATCCCGCTCTCTTCGCTCGCCAGCAGCAAATCCGAAATCGCATCCACCGCCAGTCGGTTCACCTCTTCCGGCATCGACCGGTCAAAGCTCCGCAGCCCCGCCTCCACATGCACCACCGGAATGCCCATCTTCGCCGCCACCAGCGCCGCGCCCAACGTCGAGTTGACGTCGCCCACCACCAGCACCGCCGCCGGCCGTTCAGCCTCCATCACCGGCTCAATCCGCTCCATGATCCGGGCCGTCTGCGCCCCATGGGACCCCGACCCCACCTCCAGACAATACTTCGGATGCGGCAACCCGAGGTCGCGGAGAAATTGTCCGGATAGCGCTTCGTC
>JBGAIN010000058.1:0-42993 GCA_044225505.1 Limisphaerales bacterium | reverse complement strand
CCGACAGCCAAGGTCGGACGGTGGACTTTAAGAATACGATCATCATTATGACGTCGAACATTGGAAGCCCATTGTTGATCGAACAGGCCACTGATTCCGGGGAGATTCACGATGACGTTCGCCAACGCGTTTTGGCCGAAATGCGGGGACATTTTCGCCCGGAGTTTCTCAATCGTGTTGATGAGATTGTGCTATTTAAGCCGCTGACGTTCGCCGAGATCACACAGATCGTGGACTTGCAACTCAACGTCTTGCGCCAGCGCCTGGCAGACCGTCACATCGAACTGGCGCTTACCAACGCGGCCAAAGAGTTCGCCGCTCGCAAAGGGTTTGACCCGGTTTACGGCGCCCGCCCACTGAAGCGGTTTCTCCAAAGGCACGTGGAAACAGCGCTGTCGCGTAGCCTTCTCGCCGGTAAAATCCACGATGGGCAGAGAGTGGTGGCGGACGTCAAGAACGGTGAATTGGTCTTTAACCACGAACCAGCGTCAGCGAGAACGAACTTGACTGCCTAGCACCCCAGACGAGCAGCGGCCGAACCGAGGTAACGATCGGACTGCAAGCTTTTCGTATTCTTGCTTTCCGAGCTCCAGGACTAAGCATACCCTGGTTCGGAACGGCACGCCGCAGGTGCGCTACGAAACTTGGCGGAGCTGCGCGCCCGTTGGCGCTCTGAATAGTTGATATGGCCGAGTCATCGCAGCTTCCTGAGGACGGCGATCGGGAACGAGAGATTTTTCTTCAAGCCCTGGATTATTCTGATTTGCAAGAGCGCGCCGCCTTTTTGGAGCAGGCGTGTGGCAACGATGCCACGCTTCGGGGCAACATCGACGCCCTTCTCAAAAACCACCGAGCGGATGCCTTTCTCGAAACCCCCGCGTTGAGTGAAGTGAATTCCGCTCTAGCGCGTTCGGGCCCCGTCGGCACGCAAGCCCTAACCGGTTCCTCGGAACACGCGGGGGGGAGGATTGGACGCTACAAATTGCTTCAGGAGATTGGCGAAGGTGCCTGCGGAACGGTTTTTATGGCGGAACAGGAAGAGCCTGTCCGGCGCAGAGTCGCGTTGAAGGTGATTAAGCCGGGAATGGACAGCAAGTCTGTGATCGCCCGGTTCGAGGCAGAGCGACAGGCTTTGGCTATGATGGACCACCCGAATATCGCGCGAGTCTTCGATGCGGGAGCCACCGAGACAGGCCGTCCTTACTTCGTCATGGAACTCGTTCGAGGGATTCGCGTCACCGATTACTGCGATCAGAACAGCCTCTCGACTCCCGAGCGTCTCGATTTATTCGTCAAGATCTGCCACGCCATTCAGCACGCTCACCAAAAAGGGATCATCCATCGAGACATCAAGCCGTCCAACGTCCTAGTCACTCTGCACGATGGAGTGCCCGTCCCAAAGGTGATCGATTTTGGCATTGCCAAAGCGATTGAACAACGATTAACCGACAAGACGGTGTTCACCCAGTTCCAAGCGTTCATTGGCACGCCGGCTTACACCAGCCCTGAACAGGCTGAGATGAGTGGATTAGACATCGATACACGATCGGACATATACAGTCTCGGGGTGCTGCTCTACGAACTTTTAACTGGTCAAACCCCATTCGACCCGCAGCAACTCGTCGAGTCGGGACTTGACGAAATGCGACGCATCATCCGTCACGAGGAACCCGTTCGGCCATCCACCCGGATCAGCACCATGGGAGTCGCGGAAGGAACCGAACTCGCTCGGACACGCCAGGCTCGAATGCCCGCCCTCGTCCAGGCGGTTCGAGGCGACCTCGACTGGATCGTAATGAAATGCTTGGAAAAAGACCGGACGCGTCGTTATCCGACAGCCAACGATCTCGCCTTGGATGTGCAGCACTATCTCAATAGTGAACCGGTGGTAGCACGTCCGCCCAGCGCTACCTACCGACTTCGGAAGTTCGTAGACCGGAACCGTGTCGTGGTTGCGGCCAGCACAGCCGTTGCTTTGATCCTGGTCTCGGCGGTGATCGTCAGCAGCTGGTTAGCCGTCCGCGCCAGAATGGCGGAGCGCGACCAACGTCGTTCCAACGAAGCGGCCGAACGAGCCTGGAAAGACGAAGCGGAGCAGCGCCGCCGCGCCGAGCGTGAACGCACCGCCGCTTTGCGGATGGCCTACGACTCCGACATGAACCTTCTCCAAAAAGCGATTTCGGCGAACAATTATGGTCGCGTGATTGACCTGCTCGATCGCCACCGCCCTCGGACCAATACCACGACGACACCATCCGAGCAGACTGTCGAACAGGATTTCCGCCAATGGGAGTGGCGTTACTTTTGGAGCCAATCTCGCAGCGAATCCGCGTTCACATTGCCTCAGCAAACCATTGCCATCAGTACGGTCGCGGTAAGTTCCAATGGTCGGTTGCTGATTAGTGCTGACCGAGGCGGGACGGTCAAGTTGTGGGACCTAGCGACGAAATCTATTGTAACCGTCCTTCAACAACAGGGCGGCGGATTGCCAGTGCTGAGCTTCTCGCCTAGCGGAGCGCTGGTCGCGCTCGGGATCAGTCAAGGCCCAAGGCCCAGCACATTGCGTGTCTGGACGGTGGCGACGCGGCAGCCTGGAGCGGTCATGCAACTCGACTCGGGCTTATCAGCCCTCGCATTCAGGAACGAGGAAGAGCTATTAACTTTGACACACGACGGAGAGATCCGCCGATGGAATATCCGCACCGGAGAGCAGATCGGGCAGTGTCACCCTGGGATTCAGCCAGGCGGCTTCCGGAACCTGGCTGTGTTCTCGCCAGATGGCAAATGGCTGGCCGTCCGAGATCGAGCTGGTCTCCAGATCATCGATTCGTCCACCGGAGATGCCCGAAGCAAAGTGGAGATTTTGGATACGGAAGTTGCTTCGATGGCGCTTTCTCCTGACGGAGAGCTCCTCGCGATAGGCCCGTTCATGTCCGGGAGTAATACCAACATCGATTTGTACTGGACCGCCACTGGGAAACCCGCGGGTGAGTTGGTGGGACATTTGTCCTGGGTGCCAAGCCTGGTATTCACGGCTGACAGCCGGCATCTCGTCTCGGCGGGGAGTGATCAGATGGTCCGGATTTGGGACGTTACCGGACGGCGCGAGTTGGCGTCTTTGCAAGGTCATTTATCCGAAGTTACAACCGTGACCGCAACGCCGGACGGACGGACCATTATCAGCGGATGCAAGGACGGTAGCATTTATGGTTGGGACCCAGACCGACTCTCTCGCAGAGCGCCGTTTGAGGTGTTGGCGAAGATCGCGGCGGTGGAGTTTGTTGGCAACAAAGAACTGCTCAGCGTAAATGTCGACGGAACCGTGGGGCTTTGGAATTTGGAAGCTCTGCAATCCTCTGAACGAGTCACCTCGTTAGGGGAAGAGGTGTCCAGGCTCTTAGTTTCGCCGGACGGCTCAAGAGTCTACGCTGGCACGACCGACGGTAAACTCAGGGTGGTTGATTGGGCTACGCGCCTCGCGGTCACCAACATATCCCTCTTTACCAGGCCAACTCGACGAGGAGGACCAGGTGGGCCCGGAGGTCCGGGCGGCCCAGGCCTATTCGGCAAACAGACTGGGCCGTTGGGATTCGTCGATGGAGGAAGAGCCTTGGTCGTCGCAACTCCAGGCCCAGCCATCGCCGTTTTTGATACAGCGTCTTGGAAGCAACTGGCTGAGTGGAGCATCCATGAGACGCCAACGTTTGGTTTTGGCTACCCGCAGTTCGCGATTTCTCCTGATCAACACTCGGTCGTTGTCGGAACCAGCGGTAGCATAGAGTTCCGCGACGTTCTCAACGGGGATGCGCAAGCGACGCTTGCGGCGCAAACGTGGGGCGTCTCCGGTCTGGCCTTTTCTCCCGATGGCGCATTGCTTGCCACGTCTTCCATGGACGGGACTGTCTATCTCTGGAACTCGAAGGAACGTCAACTATTGGACGTGCTGCGCGGCCACCTTTTAGGAGTCCACGCCGTTACATTCTCCCCGGACGGCCAGCGGCTGGCCACGATCAGTCATGGCAGTGAAGCGATCAAGCTTTGGGATGTTCCGACACGGCACGAAGTGGCCACACTCGCCGCCCCTGGGTCAACCTTCCATTACGCCAAGTTTTCACCGGACGGCCGATTTTTGGTGGCGATTAATTTCCAACGTGCGGCCTACGTGTGGCGTACCCCCTCGAGAGAGGAGATCGCGCTAGCCGAACAGCATCCGGTGTCGAGTTCCTCGAAAAAATGACTGACGCTCGTTCGAATTCAATGCCCTTGATGAAAAAACGTGCGCAACTCCGGCTTCGGTCCCGCCCCATCGTCTTCGGAACTTCAGGCTTCACCGGGGCGCTTGTCCTGGATTTGCGGCTGGCGGAACAGCCTTTTGTATTGTGAAGTTGGTAATTCCAAATTCCTTCAGCTGGGCCACATTTGTGATTTGGAGACCGTCCTTTTCCAAGATCGAACGAATCGCCACGGGTTCTTTTCGGTTAAATTTCTCCCAGTCAAAATCAGGCAAGAGCTGTTTAAGCGCTTTGGGGTCGACCATAATGTCATCGCCGTCATTGATAGCCCCTTCCGCCTGGGCTACGTCCGAATTAGCTCCCGTCCCCTCGCCCTCTTTGTCTGAATGTCCGGTGTGTCCAGCGGCACCGGCCAAAGCGGCGGCGTTGGTGGCCGCCGAACCTGCCGGAGAGAGTTTTGTCACTTGCTGGCGAAGCTGCTCGTTTTCCTTTCTGAGGCGAGCAGCCTCCTGGTATTGACTGCGTACTTTGGGCAATTCCTGGTTCTCACGTTTCAGCTGCTGCACTTCAGCATTCTCAGTGCGAACCTGCGGGAGGTCCTGGTTCTCGGCCCGCAGGCGTTCAACTTCTTGACGTTGTGCCGCAATGTGCTGCTCCTGAGCCGCATCCGGACCACAACCGGTAACAAGGAAGTTCAAGAGGAGAGGCAGAGCTGCCAACCCGGCGAGTTGATGACTAAAATTCCGTTTCATTCGAATAGATCGTTCCATTAAAACCCCGGCGCGCTACAAAGTACTCGCAATGAGTATGTGCTCGATCGGGGAACGAGTATCGGAAAAGATCTCAGACGTCCAGCATCGCGTTGCGGCGAGCATGGCGGCCCCCTTCAAAATCCGTTTGCAGGAACACTTTAACAATTTCCAAGGCCACGTCGATCGGGATCAACCGTTCGCCGATCGCGAGGAGATTAGCGTCATTATGTCGGCGGGCCAAACGCACCGACTCGATGCTCCAGCACAGGGCGCAGCGGACACCTTTGATCCGATTGGCGGCCATGGCTTCGCCGTTGCCCGAACCGCCCAGAACGATCCCACGATCAAACTTTCCTCGGGCCACTGCTTCGGCGACTGGACGGATATAAAGTGGATAATCTACTGGTTCGGCCGAGAAGGTTCCGAAGTCTGTGATTTCATGGCCAAGGAGACGCAACATTTCTATGAACTTCGCCTTGTACTCGAAGCCAGCGTGGTCCGAACCAATGCCGATTTTCATGTGCAAGCAAAAAGGCGACCAGTTACCCCGACTGGTCGCCTTTAATATGTATGTCCCGTCGTTTCCAATTTGAAGCTACCACCGTGGCAACGACGCAACAATCAGGCGGCACCCTTAACTCAGCCCGATGGATTCCACCAATCATGATTACGGCGCGGCTACGTTCCACCGCAAATGGGTTTGCAGGAAATCGAATGTTCCCTTGCCATTGATCGTATGAGGCCCATCGAAAAACTCGATCGTCGTGCGATCAGGAATTTGCAGATGGGCATACCACCGTCGAACCTTGGCGAACTCGTAGGCCACCCACTCGTCCGAAGCAACTCCATCATGGTGTCCACGTTCGACCATAAATGGACGCGGCGCCATAAGCGCAGCCATTTCGGCGTAATTATAAGTATAGCCCAGATTGAACTCGGGCATTTCATACTCGCCCGAGAAGACATAGCTAAACGCCGTTTCGGTGGTGGAGATCTTTTTCACCCAGTCGTTGAAATCGGCTGAGCAGATCGCGAGGCAATAACGGTCCAACAGCGGGGGCACCCGCATGGCTGTCTTTCCCCCGTAGGAGAGCCCGTAAAAGGCAATCCGCGACGGGTCGACATAGGGCTGCGCGGTGAGCCAATCTAAAATCCGTTCGTGTTGAGCAAGGATGACTGAATACAACGATTTCCCAAGTGGATTTGCCTTCCGTTGGAGGACTCGGAATCGGTCTTCACCTCGATACGGGTTG
Organism: Limisphaerales bacterium; assembly: GCA_044225505.1. Taxonomy (GTDB): domain Bacteria; phylum Verrucomicrobiota; class Verrucomicrobiia; order Limisphaerales; family SIBE01; genus JAXMHN01. The sequence goes on along the minus strand of JBGAIN010000058.1, from coordinate 36,756 downwards.
TGCGGCGCGAAGACAACGTAACCGCGCTCCGCAAGCCGAGCCGCATACGCCTTATAAAAGCCATAGGCACGGTTCTTCGGGTCATCGTCAATGGTGTCCATGGGAACTCCCTCGAGTCCATGTTGGCAGACCACCACTGGCCGTCGTTCACCAGGTTTCAGATCTTTCGGCAACAGCAGCACTCCCCAGGCGAACACGTCTGGCCAGACATCCAGCATAACGTCGTATCCGGTCCATTTTTCTTTCTCTAAAATTCTTCGCGAACGAGCGTGAATGGGCGAGCTCGCTGGAGGAAACCGACCGAGAACATTTTCCCAAAGATTGCTTTTGTGCATTCCAGCGACATCGGCCCAATCATTCGTTTTGGCCGATCGAACCGTTCCCCAGAACGATGTTTCCCGAGCCCTTTCGCAAAGCAGCAAGAGGCGCTGGGTATAGCGCACCAACTCGTCGAGCTGTCGTTTTTGGCGTTCCGATGCACTAAATCCTTTGCGGGCGTCCGTGACCACGTTCGTCGCCTGCGGCGCCACCGTGTTGCCTGCTTTCAGCGACTGCAAGAAGGAAGGAGAGCGCCGGTCGAACCGGCGGGAATGGTTTGTCCCTCGTTCGCATAGACGAGATCTGGTTCGAAGCCGAAAGCTGCCGGGAAAAACTCGCGAGCCCGGTTTATCTCGGTCTCGACCACGATGCGGTCACTGGTAGACAGTTTGCCTGGAGCGGCGCCGCCGCGTCCAGGTCGAGCAGGAGGTGGCCCCGCAACACGTGGCCCCTCGCTATACTCCACGATCAACCCTCGGGGAGCGATCATGCCCGCAATCTCAGCATCGCCGAACTCCGTCAGGAGCCCAAAAACGTTTCGGTAGATCGGTTCTTCCCATACTCGTTCCCGGCTTCCAAAATAGCCACTCACCAGTGCTGAGCCAATTCGAGGATCGAGCGCTGCACTATAAAACGCTAGCAATCCGCCCTCGCCGTAGCCCACCACGCCGATGGGAACAGTTGAGCCTTTCGTATTGCGCGCATTCTCGGTTGCGCACCAGTCCACCGCGGCCAGCACTTTCTGCACTTCATAACCGATAATGTGCCGGCCTAGTTCGTAAGCCTGGCGATAAATCCACTCCCGATGGGGTTGGTTGGTCAACCGTCCCAGCGCTTCATTTCCTGACCAGGTATCCTCGCGACTCAATAGCATTGGGACGATCACTTGGCAGCCATTCTCCGCCAAATGCCGCGCAAACTGTGATTCCGGCCGAATCCCAGGGGCCAGCCCCACCAGCATTTCAGGCGTCTGGTCAGCGTCAGGGATCGCGATCACGCTAGCTCGGACCGTTCCCTTGGGCACGAGCCACAAACCCTCGCCATAGACGTTTTCCAGAGCAGGCCAGCGAACCGCGTAGGCGGTGAACGCGGACGTTTCCGCGACCTTCGCGGGAGTGTCAGTTGTGGACAGGTACTCCATGGTCACGGGTGAGACCCTGGGGTCCACCGCGCCGATTATTGCCCGAAACCGTTCCCGGTTGGGGGCAATGGAGAGTTCGTAGTCCGCCGGTGATGTGAACTTGCGATTCCACCGGGCAGCACGGGCAGCGACAGATTGGTCCGTTTCTCGCACTAAGAACTTGTCAATGCCTTGAACCATTAAGGCAGAGAAGTCTCCTTGCAACAGCAGCGGGGCCGTTCCATTTAAAGGAGCCAAATCTTGCCCGTGCGCCGTTGGGAGCCCTGAAAGTGCCGCCCACAAACAGCACAAGACGAGGAAGTGGCGGCGATGGCCAAAGCGAGAGATGGAACGTGGCTGCATGTCGCGGGATTCTAAGTGCTGACTTAGAAACGACAAGAGCCGTTTTTATCTAAACCCGCATCGCGCAATCCCGGCCGGCCAAGCAACTAAAACCCGCCTACCGGAAAAGAACGACCGGGCGCTTCCGGAAGACGCGCCCGGCGAGGAGAGTTAACAGGCGTGAGTGGACTACCTGCAAACTGCGAAGGTATTTGAAGCAGATCCTGAAGAGAAGCCACTCTTGGAGGTAACAACCTGGACGGTGCAGAGAACGTATCCGGCTGGTTGCAGATAGCCGGTGTCCAAAGGAACTTCAGCCAAAGGCACACTGCCGATCGCGAGCACCCGCATCATCCCAGTTTCTATAAGAGCGTCCATCGCTGAGCCTCTGGGAGCATAAGGAATGCCAGAGAAACTCTCACATGCTGTAGGACGAAATCTGAGGCCTTTGGCGACGCGTTGGCCTTTCTACCTCCAAACCAAGTCTCACCCATTCACAGGGACGTCCCAATTTGTCTTAGAATCGGGCACCGCCCCTCCCATCCACCAGCGTGGCTCAAGGACAGGCGGGTTAATGCAGGACCGCCGCCTCGCGCGAGGCTGCTTCCCTCGCTTGTTGAGGGTCGTCAATCGATAGCTTCTTTGCCAATGCGGCGATTTTGCGGCGGTGCTTAATAACCATCGGGTGAGAAATTCCCAAGCGCTTAGCGATTTCACGGGTCCCCTGCCCTTCGGCAAGCCACTGCAAAATCGACATCTCGCGGGGAGAGAGCAATTTGGCCAAAGAGGTCAGGATGTCTCGTGCGCTCACATGTTGGAGGACTGAATCGGACCCTTCCAATCGATCGAGCCAATTATCCGAGTCGTCATCGTTCTCCACAGGTTGCACCTGGGAGGCGCGGCGTTTGGGCGAATCCACGCTTCGTCCGAGCGCCAGGTAATGCAACAACCGAAACCGGCAGTTTTGCAGATACCAGTTCTTGGTCTGGCCAGGGTTCTGTTCCTGGATCTGCCAAAGATGAATCAACGCTTCCTGCATCAAATCTTCTCGCAGCGCGGGATTAGAAGTGAGCCGAACGACGATTTTGCCCAACTGCTCAAGAGTTTCGATATCTTCAATCAGCATAAACGATTGGCCCAGGCACGCCTGCAACCACAGCTCAAGCTTCTTGCAGGTTTGCTGCCAAGCCCTCTCAATTCTCAAGTCCCGGACCGGAAGGAAGATTCGAAGAACTGCCAGTCTCAAAATGGAGAAGGTGTCAGGAAAATCGGACAGCCAAGACCCTGGGCCGGCCCCGTGGATGAGCCTCAAGCTCGCTCGGGAAAAGGCAGCTGTCCCCTTCTTGGAAGAAAAGTGTCCCGCCCGGCTAAGGGCGACCGCAGATGCATGTCCGTCCGATTCTAACGGACATGCTGGAGTCTAGGCCTGGACCGGACGATGCGACCGTTTGCGTTTGCCAACCGCCCTGGCCGCGTCAGCGCTTTAACAACGTCACGGGTCGCGCACGCAAACCAAACGAACGAGGTCCAACCCCAACCCGGTGGATTCCGGATTCTTGCCAACGAGCTTAAACATCAGGTTGTTCTTGCCTTCTTCCAGTCGCAATTTGCCGAGAAGCAAGCGCTCGCTCAGAACGGGCGCCGCCGCGTAAAGGTCAAGGCGCTCGCCCGCTGGGTTCTCGCTTTGGAATAGCTGCACTATCGCTTGGTCCGGTCCTTTCACGACCTCGATGTAGATCGAGTAAAGGCCACTGACGGGTAGATCGCAGACAGGCGAAATGAAATGCGGGCCGAACCAATCGTCGCCGCTCGCAGCCAACGACAAGGTTCTGACTTCTTCCTTTCCGAGCTTCACTTTCTTCCGTGTCAGACTCGCTCGATCGAACGACCAGGCGCTGATCGGCAATTGCCAACCAGCGGGAAAGATGATTTCGGCAAGGTCAACGACCTGGCGTTGCGCGCGCGCCGGCAACGCTGCAGCCGGCGAGTATCTCTCGGAGTAAAAGTAAGCGACGCTTGAATAGTCTGTCGGAATACTGTTCTTCTCGCCGGCGTGTTCGATTGTTTCTCGAAGGGCCGTTCGGTAGGCATAGGCGTCGCCGAGAAAGAAGCGATATCCGCCAGTCCGGCCCAGGTGCTTCGCGTAGGCCAGACATCCGCTCAGCGGAAAGGACATTCGCCGTTCCCATCGATCAGGGACGTCGTACCAACCTCCGTTGAAGAAATCTTCCGAGCCGGTTCCACGAATCGCTGTCTCTCCATCGATCCAAGTTTCATCATCTCCTTCAAAAAAGAGAGTCTTCCCTGATTCAAAGCCTTGTGCCTGCAAAGTAACACCAACAAGGTGGCCGCGGCCTTCGATTTCAAGGAAGTGATACGGCTCTCCTATAACCGTGGGATTTTCACGACGCCAGAATGCGTAGAATTTGCCTTCGTCTTTGGCTCGCGGAACCAAGGTATGCGCCACTTCGATTCGCACTTCGACGGGCGCCGATCTTTCAGAGACCAGGTCAATCGTCGCACTTCGGTCGAACGGCATTGGAAAGTAGCAATAGTTTGTCCCCTCCTCCGTCCCGATCAGGAGCGAACGGGTAGCCGGCTGGCCCCAAGCGTAGCCAAAGAAATCTCCTATCGGACAGAGGACGGCGGGGCCTTCGCCATCGAAGGAGATCCGCAGGATCAAATCCCGAGCTTTGCCCGCGAGCGCGCTGGCCGGAGAAACACGAAGTCCAACGATCCGCCCGCCGCGATCCGCTCGGAACACCGTTTGCGTCGCTCCAGCCGCGACCGTCGCGACTGCCATCGCGCGCTGAATCTCCGCTCCGGGCGGAGTTGTGAAAGCGGTCAAATCGCCGCCCACACGATTCCAGAGCGACTCGGCGCGAGCGCGCTTCGCCAAGTAATCGGCTGATGGTTCAGCGGCAAACGTCTGCAGAACTGTTTCCGGAGAGTAACGTGCAAAGTTGATCTGATAAAACTGCGCTTTAGCAGCCCGCAAGCGAATGACACAAGACTTCGCGTAGGGCATTGGCACATAGCTGTAATAGCCGCCAGCGCCCGCTCCAACGAGCGGCCGTGGAAACGCCGGGTGTTTGCCCAGGAACAGATCCCGAAACTTGACCTCGATTCTCGGCTTGGCTTCCCCGTCGAAGAAAAACTCCATCACCTCGTCGGTGGGAGTCGGCGTCCAAAGACGATAAATAACTCCCGGGCCCTGCAAATCGGCGAGCACGACGCCTTGATCGTCTTTACGGACGAAGGAGTATTTGCCAGAGAAGCCATCATCGTTTCCGCCCGTTCGATCGTAACTTGAGACGGAGCCGACGTGCAGAGAAGATCTTAAGGCCGGAAGTTGGTCTAACCGATACAACTGCTCGATGCCGAGCATTTCCGCGGAAGTGCTGCAATTTGCGGCAATAAATACGGCACAAGCGAGGCCAATGAGGCGAACGATGGTCATACCCCATAGATACCAGGCGGTACGCGCAGACGCCACTTTCTTTGCTTTGAATGGAAAGTTCGTTCCGGCTGAAATCAATCCTGGCGATCGACCGCGAACGTGATATCCGAACCGGTGTTTCGATTCTGACTGGCCGTCCCTTTCTTCCTTCCTGAACCCGTGTCGTACTGGCGTTCGGCACCGCCGTGATCGACCCCGTCCGCACCGATACTATAGATCAGATACCCCGATTTGAGTTGCCGGAATCGCAACGGCGCGCCATCGATCGGATCGCGCAACTGGCCATCCGCTGGGATCGTTTGCCAGAGCGCCAGCCATCCTGTCTCAGGCGCGTCTTTTCGCGCCAGGCGCTGCCTTTCAAGTGCAAGAGCCGCTTCCGCACAACGCAGGTGCGCCTCGCCATCCGCCATCTTATCCGCCGTCCGATCAAGCGATGGCAGGAGCATCCGGCTCAGAATCGCCAGCGAATCGGCCCGCACTAATTCGTCCGTTTCCTTGGCCGCAGCCCGCGCGCGCACCAACCGTTCCGGATACTCGAGGCGGGCCGTCGACAAATACCCACTCATGGCGCGCAAGTAGAAGGCAAAGTCTCGATCTTTCAATCCACTCCAAGAGTAAATCGGCAAAAAGACCGTCGCTAGCGAAGACGAGTCGTCCTGCGATGTGTAAATCTTTGAAAACTCGCCCGTGCGGGCTTGAAAGCAAAACGCTCCGATACAAAGTTCCCCCGTCAGGGACTTTTCCCACGCCGCGCTCGAGGCCACCCGCACCCCATGAAACGTCGTCCACAGCTGATCGACCTGCGTTGAGGTCAACGCGTGTTGCGAAAGAAGCCGCTCCAGGGAAGCACAGCTGAACATGAGACAGGCCTGGCGGACGAGCTGCGAGATCAGCAAGGGTTCGGTGTCGAGCGTCCTTGCCAAGGCCACCCCGTTCACCACTGATGTCACCGCGGGTTCCGTGGCGCCGTCGTCCGAGAGCACCGTCGCTTCTGCCCGCAGCAGCTGTGCCATGGACTTGATTTTTGCCAGATGCGGCAGCAACGCTTCTGGGCCACGGCTATAGCTCACGGGAAAGCGAGCCTTAGGCAAACGGGCGACCGCATGGAGCAGCTCCAATGCGGGCGCGTTGTTCGTCAGAAGCTCGACGAAGAACTCCTTCGCCTCGGGCGCCATGGGAGCGGAGCCACGGGGCCATCGATCCCGACTAAACGCGTCATTGGGAAAGTCCAGCGCATCCGCCGCCTGCTGGACAAGCAAGGCCGCGTTGTCGTCGTCCGGAATCGCCTCTAACCTGTCCTGTAACTGCCAGACGGTCACGGGGCGGCCCGCCTGTCGTAAGGCGTCGATTTGCACGGCCACCTTGCCGTGTTCCTTCATCCGGTAAACCTGCAAGGTTACCAAAACGATGACGGCAATCGTCAGGAAAACCCACAACCATCGCCAGGGCCGCTCTTGCCCTGCGTCTCGAATTGATGAAATACCGCCGACGTTAGAATCCATGTTTCGTTAACAGGTGCACGCGCAGGCAGGCCATGACCGGACGCGCCGCAACCGCTCACCTATTGAGACCTCCGCGGTGCGTTTCCCTCACGTTCGGCCAATTCGGGCCGCCCCGCGCCCGACAACAATCGGGGGTTGCGCCACTCCCACTCCGAGCGAGAGGTAGTGCTCACTCGGAAGCGCGGATACGGCGCCAATCGTACTGGCGTTTCCCGTCCCCATCGAGCAGCCGCATGCGATCCTCCGTCAACTCCAGGATCTTTTCGTCGACTCGATCTCCCATCATCTGCAGAATCGCCTTGACCCGCCCAGAGGGTTCACCGCCCGTCGTTTGTTTCTTCAATCGTCCCTTCTCAATACTCCAGACCATATCAAACCGCAGTTTGGAGGCGTAAAGAGCGGCCTTCCAACCGCGCAACTCCACGACCATCGTAGCGCTCCCGTCCTCGCGAATCGTCATCGTCCGATGCCCCTGGAAATCGTCTTCCCAGGTTCCCACCACTCGTTTCCGATAAAGAACGTCGTCCTTGGTATCGCTGCTTTCAACCTCAGCGCCAACGGCTTGGATCAACCCAAGAACCCCCAAGAGAGCACAAACGGCCCACAGTCGGTGGCTCGTTTGGCCGAGCCAAACCGCGCCTTGAACCGATCGTTCGGTAAACCAAGCCTTCATCCTGGCGATTTCACTAGAAAATACTGATAATCAACCCCCTGAGAGACAATCAAGGCGATTCTCTCAACAACTCAACATTAGATTTGGCGCTCTGCGGAGGATCGGTCCACGGTCCTGGGCCGTTACCGTTGGTCTTCGGCGTTTGTCCACGCTAAACGCACGCTAAACGCACGCTAAACGCACGTTGTCCTGAGGCTGCTTTGCGTTTGTCTTAAGATAAAACTGTGCTTGAAACGGATGAATACGACGGCACGATCGAAATGTCTCTGAACCTTTTGGGATCGTTCCGGTAGGATCCCGCCAATTTGACACTTCCGGATTGCTTTGCGGTAACCAGCTACCGTTGGCGGACTGAGGCCCCACCCACATCCCATTCCGCTGCGTTTCACTACAAATCGCGTGTCTCCAAGGAAGCAGGCAGATTCCAGCCGAATTCAGAGCGCCGGAAGATTTGGTGGCAAAAGCTTTTGACCAATTGTGCGGAGGACGGTAAACCAGAATCCGTCTGAATGAATGTGCCGATGCAAATTTTAGCCGCAGCGACGGGGTGGAGGGGGTGGGAGCTGCACATGATCTGGAACAAGGCCACTCCAGAGGGCAAAGGCATTATCTTCGTCCTGGCTATCTTTTCTGTATTTGCCTGGTCGGTAATGGCTTCGAAGGCGATGCAAATGCGTCGAGCGAGGCGGATGAATCGCTATTTCAGCTCGGAATTTCGTTCCCAAAAGAACGTCATGGCCATTTACGATCGGCGCGTGCAGGTGGATGGGTGTCCGTTGTATACGACCTACCAGGAGGGCTGTGTGGAGTTAGACACGCGCCTCAAGTCGAATCAAGGAGAGGGGCGAAAGAAGCATATTTCGCTCAAAGGGATGGAGCACGTTAAACGGACGTTGGAAAGGACGGTTGCTCAGGAGAGTTTGCGCCTTGAGTCAGGATTGATCTTGTTGGCAATTGCGGTGAGTGGAGCGCCATTTCTGGGCTTGCTCGGAACGGTTTGGGGCGTGATGAGTGCTTTCAGTTACGTCGCGCTATCCGGCTCAGCGACCTTGGATGCGTTAGCCCCTGGGGTATCGGCCGCCTTAGTCACGACGGTCGCGGGGCTTCTCGTCGCTATTCCTTCGATGTTTGGCTATAACTGGTTAGTGCATAACCTTCGGGTCATGACGGTGGAGTTGGACAACTTCGCCCAAGAATTGGTCTCGAAGATGGAAACCGAATTTCTCCGGGACGAGGAAGATGAGTGGGTCGAGAAGAGCGATTGAGGGAGAAAAGTCAGCGGACGTTCTCTGTGCCAAGTGCGGAAATCCAAATCCTCGCCGGCGCAGTGTTTGCCAGAGGTGTGGCGCTCACCTGGCGGTGGTTTGTCACCACTGCGGACATCGCAACGAACGGGCCAGTCAACGTTGCGCAGCATGTGATCATAAATTGCACCGGTCCTGGTTGAAGCGGACCTCGCGCCGATTCTTCGGGAAAGACCACAAGTTAACAATTCTCCAAGCGGTCCTGCTGGTCGTCGCGATTGCCGTGGGGATCGGGTTTGTGATTGTGTTTTCCGACATGCACTCTGAGCAGCCGCAGCCCTGAATCATGCGCCGTTTCTCTCAACGCAATTCCTTGGTCACGTTGAACGACATCAACATCACGCCGTTGCTCGACCTGGCGTTCGTGCTGCTGATCATCTTCGTCATCATCTCGCCTTCCATCCGATCGAAGCAAGAACATGGCATGGAATTGAACTTGCCGCAGGGCGGAGGCCCCGAAGAGAAAGTCGATGCTCGCGACCTGCGCCTCGTAGAGATCAGCCCCACCGGCGAATACCTGCTTGATCAACGGAAGATGGGTTCGGGACCAACCGGGGCCGACCATGTCATTCGAGAGCTTATCGCCGCCAAGAAGACCAATCCGCAACTCATCGTGCGTATACGCACCGATCAGAATGGTTTGAACAAGCATCTCTACGCGGTTGTCGATGGTTGTCTACGCAACAATTTGCGCAGGTTCAGTTGGGCGACAGAACCAGTCACCGCCAAATGACGCGACTCGAAAGAAAGTGCCTGATCGCTTCCACGGGAGCCCACGCTTTCGTCGTCGTGTTATTGGTGGTGGTCCCCCTCCTCTGGGTGACCTCCCAACCGCCAAAGATCTCCCTGCCCGTGCTCACCTTCATTCCCTCCCGGTTAGTCGACGGGGCGACCTCCAGCGGCGGTTCTCCCTTGGCGAAAGCGTCCCCCGCCCCGGCCCCGATGGCGCCTGCACCGGTCATGGCGCCCCCGGCATCGACGCCAGTTACACCGCCCGCTCCAAAAACTCAGACCGCCCCGCCAAAGTCCGAGCCCAAAGCTGCTCCGGAAGAAAAGGCGCCAACCCCGAAGGTCGAACCTCGCCGGACTGGTGAGCCGGTGCCGACCACCAAAAAGACCGTCAAAACGGACCCGGACGATGCCGCGGACACCAAACCGACACGGCGCAAGGTCGAGATTAGTCTGACGCGGGAGAACAAGAGCGCCACCCAAAAAGCGTCCGCCGAAGCTCGCCGCGAAGCCGAAGCCAATGAACGTCGCGAAGCCGAAGCAAACGCTCGCGCCGCGCAAGCTCAGTATGCATCTCGCGTGCAATCGATCGTCGGCGCGATCGGGCAAGGGATGTCCTCGGGCACTTCGGTGGAAATTCCGGGACCTGGAGGAGAAGCGTTTGCGGACTATGGGCAATGGGTTATCGCCATTTATCAGCGGGCCTGGTCTCCACCTGGAGATTTGGCGGACAACGAAGCCACGGTTGAGGCGACCGTCGTGATCTCCCGCAACGGGACTGTCGAGTCCTTTACCGTGACGAAGAATTCCAGGCATTCGGCGCTGAACCAGAGCGTGGACCGGCTTCAAAAGGTCAAGTCTATCGCACCCTTCCCCGAAGGCGTTACCGATCTCCGCCGCACTTTTATTATCGAGTTCAATCTCCGTTCAAAGAAACGTGTCTAAATGAATCATCCCCGATCCCCATTCCCGTTTGCCTTAGCGATGCTCGTTCTTGTCGCGGCCGGCGCTAGCCTCGGTCTCGCCCAGACTCCTCCCAAACTCCGCATTGAGAAAGAGGCCGAACCGCTCATTCCCATCTCTGTCTCCGGATATTCCGGCGAAGTGGAGAGTGTTTTGCGCAACGACCTGGAGGTTGTCGGATTCGAAATCGTGAGCGCGGAGTCCGCACGATACAACGTGAGCGGAAGCAGCAACGGCGCGGTGGAAGGACAGGTGGTGGAACGTGGAACGCGCACGGTCATGCTTGACAACCGCCGCTATAGCGGCGGGAACCTCCGATCGCAAGCGCACGCTTTTGCCGATGACATCGTGACGAAGCTCACGGGGCTGCCCGGGATTGCCCGAACCCGCATTGCTTTCAAATCGGACAGCGGTGGCAACACCGAGATTTATGTGGCCGACTACGACGGAGCCAACGCCGTTGCAGTGACCCGCGACCGAGCGCTCATCGCCGCACCCGCCTGGGTGCCAGGCCAGCGCGTTCTCTACTACACCTCGTATAAATCGGGCTTCGCGGATGTCTACTCACAAAACCTGAACACGGGAGAACGTCGCGCTGTTTCCCGCCACCCCGGCTTGAACACGAGCGCAGCCGTTTCGCCCGACGGACGTCATGTGGCGATCATTCTCAGTAAATCTGGAAGCCCCGACCTATACGTCATGGACGCTGACGGCAACAACGCACGTCAACTCACCAAAACGCGCGAGGATGAATCCTCGCCGTGTTGGTCTCCCGATGGCAAATCGATCTGCTTCTGCTCACGGGCGGGAGGCGCCCCGGCGTTGTACACGATCTCACCGGACGGCGGCAATTTACGTCGCTTGCGCGTCGCGGGTGCGGGCGGTTCATTGACGGAACCGGACTGGTCGCCGGACGGCAAATGGATTGCCTTCACTGTGCTTCGTCGAAATGGGTTTGAATTGTGGGTCGTGCCAGCGGGCGGAGGCGAAGCCATCTTCCTGACACCGGGTTCCGATCCATCCTGGTCACCAAATTCACGGACGCTGATTTTCACGCGCGGAGACAAGGGGCGCCAGAGTCTCTCTTTGCTTGACGTCAACACCAAACGGTTCAAAGATATCGCGCAAAATTTGGGAAGCTGCTCCCAGCCAAGCTGGGCCAAATAGCGTTGCCTGACGTGCGAAACCGAACCATGAAAACTGTGAATTTTCCTACCTTCTTCCTGCTGACCACCGCCCTATGCTTCGGGGTAGCGGGCTGCAAGAAGACGCCGAAGAGCCCGACGCCGATTTTTGGCCCAGGCCGGACTGCCCCAGGGGGCAACAACCCAGGGGGAATTGAGAATGCCGGGCCAGCCATCCCGTCAGGAAACGACACACGCTCAAGTTCAATTCCGACCAATCCGGACGGCACGAGTCCCCTCGCCTCGCGACCTGCTGGCGACTTGAGTAATTATCTCCAAGACCGCGATGTTTTCCGGCAGGACACGGTTTATTTCGAATACGATAAGTACAACGTCAAGGCTGGCGAATTGACCAAAGTCCAAGCGGTTGCGGACTATCTCAAAGGCCAATCGAATGACGCCGTCCTGATCGAAGGTCATTGCGATGAGCGTGGCACTCCTGGATATAACGACGCGTTAGGCGAACGCCGCGCCCTGTCCGTTCGCGAATCCTTGATCACGCTGGGCATCAATGGCGAGCGGATCCATACCGTCACTTTTGGCGAAAACAAACCGGCTGATCCTGGCCACAGCGAAAACGCCTACGCCAAAAACCGCCGCGGAGAATTCGTTCTTCTGCGACCGAAATAACTCAGCCCACCCTAGTTCGCGAGCTTCGCTGGGCAGAGAGGCCTAGACTCTGCCCATGGCTTCAATCGGGGCCGTCGATCTGGCTGCACAGCCGCCCGCGAGATCTTTGGCGCCTCTCGGTCCTTCGGTAATGAGGCTTTACTAAGCCCCTTAGATGGACTAGGATTTCCATGCGTTTCTGACTGGATGACATTATGAATGCGATACTGGCAGTTTTTGGACTTGGCGGCGGAGAATTGATCCTGGTTCTCGGAGCCGTGTTGATTCTCTTTGGCGCCAAGAAGATTCCGGAGTTCGCGAAGGGCCTCGGTCAAGGAATGAAGGAATTCAAGAAAGCGTCTCGCGAAGTTACCGAGGAGCTTGAAAACGCCATGACCACGGAAACCCCACCGCCGCCGCCCAAGCGAGTGACCGTTCCGCCGGCGTCAGAACCCGTTTCTGCGGACATCCAATCCCCGTCCTCCTCCACGCCTAAGGTTTAAGCGCCGGAATTCCGGCAGTGATCATGGGAGACGAGCACGCAGAGTTGCCTCCCGAAGAAGAAGATGGTGGAGGTGAGGTTAAGTCCTTCCTCGAACATCTTGAAGATCTTCGGTGGACGCTGATCAAGAGCTTGAGCGCTCTTGTTTTGGCGATGATCGTTTGCCTCGTCGCAGGCAATCGACTCGCTTGGGTCCTGGCCCGGCCCATCCAAAAATCCGGCGTTAAGATCGAGCTCGATTACTTGGATCCCGCGGCGCCATTCATGTCCGCCATCCACATGGGGTTCTTCGGCGGCATCATTTTGGCCTCCCCTTTCATATTCTACTATTTAGGTCAGTTCATTCTCCCTGCGCTAAAGCGGAAGGAGAAGAAGTACTTTTTCAGGGCATGTGCCATCGGTTCGGCTCTATTCATGTCGGGGGTGTCGGTCTGCTATTTTATTATTATGCCCCTGGCGCTGAAAGCCGCTGTGCAGTATTCCCAATGGCTGCTCGGCCAGCCTTTCAATCCAGATAAGGTTGTTCTCTGGCGAGCGGAGCCGTATTTCAGCTTCACCAGCAAATTTATGGTGGGCATGGGGCTCGGATTTGAACTGCCCGTCGTTCTGCTGACCTTAGTCCGGCTTGGGGTGCTGGACTACCGCAAACTCGCAGGGATGCGGCGTTACATGATTGTGATTTGTTTGGTCTTAGGCGCCGTGCTCACCACGCCCGAGGTGGTGACTCAAGTGCTCATGGCGGTGCCGCTTTACATCCTGTACGAGACGAGCGTTTGGATCGCATGGTACTGGGAACGTCAGGAACGGAAACGTGCTGAGACAGAAGCTGGCTTAGCGGCCAACGAATCGAATTAGAAAAACGCGTTTGATTTCAAAACGCACTTTACATCGGCATGGCTCTCGGTCATCTTCCTATCAAGAACAAGCTTATGCGTATTTCCTTCTCCCTGTTGGCCACTTTGACTGGCCTCACCCTGCTCGCGACCGGATGCGCAGGTCCGGAACGCAAACTTGGGCGCGGAATGCTCAATGCGACAGAATTTACCCGGCTCGGTGAAATTCGCCGATCTATGGAGCAAACTGCGCTTTGGGAGAATACAGATGCGGCCTATACCACGGGATTTATCCGCGGGTTTAACCGCAGTCTGGCGCGCACCGCAGTCGGCGCTTACGAGATTGTCACGGCTCCCTTGCCGCCATATGACCCGGTTTTCCTGCCAGAGCACCCGGTCTATCCGGATAGCTACCGGCCCCGTTTGATCGCTGACCCAACGTTCGGACCTGACGCGGCGTTAGGTTTCAGCGGTGGTGATGTCGCCCCGATGGTTCCAGGCAGCCGCTTCCGCATCTTCGACTACTGAGCCGCTCTTCACTTTAGACCGCGCGCCAACGCACTGTTGGCGCTTTTTTTTTATGCAACGCCTGGAACGGCCATCCTTCTGTAAAGTCAACTTGCTGCTCAACATCTTGGGAAAACGACCGGATGGATTCCACGAATTGGAGACTGTCATGCAGCCAGTGCCCCTCTCCGATCTGCTTTGCTTCGAGCGCAAACAAACACCCGGCATCGACCTCACGTGCAGTGAGACCCAACTGCCTTGCGACGCACGCAACCTCGTGCACCGGGCTGCGTTCGCACTCTTTGAGTTTGCCAAAATCCATGAAGGCGTGCGGATCCACTTGGAAAAGCGGATTCCCCTGGCGGCCGGATTGGGTGGCGGAAGTGGCAACGCTGCCACCACGCTCCTCGCGGTGAACGAAATCTTCGGACACCCAGTCTCGGGTCCCGACCTTGAACGACTGGCTGCAACCTTGGGATCGGACGTCCCATTCTTCTTGCAGTCAGGTCCTGCCCTGGGAACTGGGCGGGGTGAAATGATCTCCCCGTTAGGGTCTTTAGCTTCTTTGCGCGGCGTTCATATCTTGCTTATTCATCCTGGATTCGGCGTTTCGACGCCTTGGGCTTATCAAGCATTGCAAGCGTTTCCGGACGCAGTGAACGGTCGAAGAGGGCGAGCGGCAGAGCTGGTTCACACGCTTCAGCATGGAACTTTAGCCCAAGCGGCCACTCAATTCTACAATGCCCTAGAGGCTCCTGTGTTACGCAAACATCCGATCCTGGAAATGTATCAGGAGTTCCTCCGTGATCGGGGGGCGTGCGCCACATTGATGTCGGGCAGCGGCTCCACCACGTTTGCGCTCGCCGCATCGGCCGGCGCCGCGGAGTCGCTTCGAGCGGGGTTTCTCGACAAATTCGGAGGCCAGCTCTGGACGTCGGTGGTCGCGTTGGATTGACCGCGCAGTGCGCAAGTCAAGAGCCTTCCTCTTCCTGCGTGCGGCCGCAAATTCCTGCGAAGTTGAGGATTTTTTATTTGCAGGCCGTCGAAACGTAGCTAACTTCAAGCTGCTTGTCCGGTGGTGTAACGGTAGCACAGCGCCCGTTGGAGGCGTTTGTCTTGGTTCAAATCCAGGCCGGACAGCCATAGTCCAACGTTTTATTGCGCCCTCGGTCAGAGATTCCTTCGACGGCTCTTAAACCTGGGATCACTGCGTCTAGCTACCCGGGTCCAGGAGCGCGCTGCGAACATCCAATCGGTTCGCTGAATAAACCTGGATAACCTCTTGTCAACACCATTGGCTTCCGGTAGGAACATAGTTCCCTAGCTCGCTCTAACCGCACAGTTATCGGTCGAAGATAGGGTGAGAATGAAAGGTGTGAGGGCAAAAGGCCGAGGAGAAGAGTTGCCCCACAGTGTAAACAAACCAGTGAATCCCAATGGGCTTAAAGCCACCATTCAACGTCGTAAGGCTGTTTCGGGCTGCCTGTTGCATCGGCATCCTCTTGATCTCGGGTTCTCCCTCTCCCGGACAAACTAGCAACAAACGGCTTCCCGACGATGGTGTCGTTCCCGAGCCTATTAACTTGGATATTGCGCCTCCCGAAAATCCAGACCCGGAAAAGGCCAAACGACAGGATCTTGGTCGGCACGCCGCTAAGAATCCCAAACTTTATCACGATTTGTTGGTTCAGTTAGAGCCTGATCGCAGTCCACGCGAGGATTTCGCTGCGCTCGCCATCATCGCCGCGAAGGAATTTCGGCGCCTTCGGCCGCTGACCGCAGAGGCGGCTCGCGCCGAGGCCATTGCCGCCCAAGCAATCCTGAACCCGCGCATCGACCAGCTCCTCACGCCAGACTCCGAATAAGGATATGAATCCTCCAAAGCACTTTCGCCTCGTGTTGCCGACGCTGTTGGGTGTCTTGGTCAGTGGACTCGTGCCCGTGGTTCACGGGGCGAACAACGTCGCCCCGCCAAATATCTTGTGGCATAACAAGGTGACCGGCGGCACTCGTGTCTGGGTCATGAATGGGACAAACACGGTGAATGAGATCACCCTCCCTGCAACCAGTGACGACACCACCTGGAAGCCGGTCGGCACCGGCGATTTCAATGGAGACGGGCAACCCGACATTGTTTGGCAGAACGAAACGACCGGACAGAATGCCGTTTGGTATATGAACGGCACGATCATGTTCGCCGGGGCGTTAATCCAGTCGGCGGGCGATCTGTCCTGGAGAATTGTCGGCGTGGCGGACTTCAATGGCGACCGCAAACCTGACCTGCTCTGGCAGAATTCGACATTAGGGCTAAACGCCGTTTGGCTAATGAATAATACCACTCCGATCGCGTATACTCTGATCACATCCGCGGGCGATCCGAATTGGCGAATTGTCGCCACTGGCGACCTCAATCGGGACGGTAAAACTGATATTCTCCTACGCAATCAAAGCACCGGCCAGAACGCGGTCTGGTACATGAACGGGACCGACCTCGCCGCGGGAGATCTCATTAAAATGGCCAATGGCAGCGAAGCGAACGAAACAGACCAGGACTGGCAGATCGTCGGGACGGCTGATCTCGACGGCGACGGCAAGCTCGACCTGCTTTGGCGCCACGCCGTGCTCGGGACGAGCGTCGCCTGGTTCCTCAACGGCGGCGTTGTGACCACGACAGGGTATGTTGGGCGACAGGAATTCGATACCAGCTGGCGCATCGCCTCTCAAGACACGAGCGATAGCAATTGGCGGCTGAGGACCGCAGATTTCACGTGGCTCCGTGGCATTGTGACGACAACCCCTCCTCAGGTGACGCTGCAATTCCGCTTATCGCCGAACGCCAATTTCGGAGTAACACTGCAACGACGGCTCATTTCGGGCACGGCTTGGACCACTCTCGCTTCGGGTCTTGCCGGAGATACCTACACCGATTCCACGGTTGCGCTCGGTTCGAGTTACGAATACCGCGCGTTCCGCGTGGGTTTCAACGGGAACCAATATTCAGCAGCGGAGCACGTCGCCGTCGGGTTAGACCTGCCCGCGGTAGAAAACCGAGGCACGGTGGTGTTATTGGTCGATAAAACGTTGTCTTCTCAGGTCAGCGTGAGCGTCGATCAGTTACGGCAGGACCTGGTCGGCGACGGATGGAACGTCGTCCATCACGACGTTCCACGGCACATTGATGACTATTCGAGCGCCGCTTCGTTTCGAACCAACGCCTACAACCTCACGAACGTTATCAAACCGCTGATCCGTGCTGACTACGCTCAAGACCCCAATACTCGCGCTGTCATTTGCATCGGACACGTCACAATTCCCTACTCCGGCTCGTTCAACCCGGACGGCCACACTTGTGGGCCACCGCCTTACGGCCCAGACCACCGGGGCGCTTGGCCCGCTGACATGTACTTCGGCGATCTCGACGGAACTTGGACGGACACCGTGGTGAATCTGACTAACTGCAATTACACGGAACCGAACAACGTCCCAGGAGACGGGAAATTCGACCAGGATGGAATCCCAAGCCCATTTGCGATGAAACTGGCCGTCGGGCGGATTGACTTTGCACGAATGCCCGTCTTCACCGACTCACCGCCGCCCGGAGTCGCTCCCAAATCGGAAGCCGCGCTCATCCAGCAGTATTTGAACAAGAACCATCTTTACCGGCTGAAACGCTTGAATTGGCAGACGGCAAATGCTCCGGCTCGCGCGATGGTTTACGGACATTTTCATGACGGTCGAGACAATCAGATCATAGAGAATGCCAGGCATACCAGCTTCTCGTTGAGCCCTGATACCAATCGGCTGGTTCTAGGGGATTTTGTGCTGCAACGGAATGCTCCAAACGTCTGGGGCTTTCTTTCGGGTGCCGGAGGCCCCGACCGCGTTAACAATGCGATCCCGATTCTCGAACATACCGCCGCTGACTTAACGAAACCAGCCAACGAACCCAAAACCGTTTTCTACATGCTCCTCTCTTCCTACCTCGGAGATTGGAATCTCGCGAACAACAATTACTTGCGCGCGCTAATCGCGACGCCCAATTACGGGTTGGCCGCCGTCTGGACGAGGTTTGCGCTTTGGCGAACGGATATGCTCGGCCTGGGAGAGCCTCTAGGAATGGCACAAGTCCGCATGGTCAATGAGCCGAAGAACCAGTTCTACGATCAGTCTCGAGATCTAGCGATTATGGGAGATCCAACGTTACGAACCTCTCCACTCGCTCTGCCCGCGACGTTCTCGGCCAAATCGCAGGCGGGAAAAGTTCAACTTTCGTGGGCTGTTTCAGAGGCCGGAGCTCAGTATTATGTTTATCGAGGTCCGAGCTTGTCCGGGCCTTTTACTCGTATCTCGGCCAACGCCGTCGCGGGAACTACTTTCACGGACAACTCCCCGAACAGTGCGCAAAGGACTTACATGGTTCGGGCTCTGCTTCGGACGACCACGGGAAACGGATCTTACTTGAACATCAGCCAAGGCGTTTTTGCCGCAGCGAATTGACCTCATGGGGAAAAGCTGCTGGATTCTCGTTTTGATGGTCGCGGCCCGATCGGCAGCGGCAGCGCCGTTTGTCAACCTCGGCTTCGATGCAGCAATTACGGACTCGGTCATGGCCAACGGTGGTCCAGACGACCAAGGGATCGGGTCTGCCCGTGACCTCTTACCTGGGTGGTCCTTTACAAAAGGAGGCGTTCCTGAAGAGAGTTTGGGATTGAATCTGCTCTCCCTGTCGCACGGCTCTGCGACCCTGATCAGCGCGAATCAAAGCGCAAACTTCAGATTCGAAGTCGAGGGCGCTTTTGCTTTGCTTTTAATGGGCGTTCCAGGCAACCAGCAGCCTTTCCGGCTCGCGCAAACAGGAGCAATTCCCGAGAACGCGTCCAGTCTCACGTACCACTATAAGGGTTTTCCAATGCTAGTCTCCTTGAACGGAGAAATTATGCAACCCGTCTCTCAAGACCCTGGAAAGTCGCAAACGTTTGATATCTCCGCGTTTAGCGGCAGAAACGTTGACCTGCTTTTCACGACCACGGGTCCACTGATGCCGACCGAGGCTGGTTCGACCTATTTGGACTCCATTTCGTTCAACGTCCCGGAACCTTCGACAACGGCATTAATGACAATGGGAGCGCTGCTGGTAGGGTGGCGGTCGCTGCGACGCGAGGCACGATGGTCGCTGTGACGAACCGCCCTGTTCTGTTCTTAGCCGATACCCAGGGCGGTCAAAGCCCCGAAGTAATGACAATCGCTGCAATTTTTTTCAGTTTGAGATTAGGTCAGTCCAAACTAGAATTAAGGTTTCGGTAAGTGCATGAACGGCGATTCTTTCGTACCTTTGACCAACGCCAGTTGGCCAGTTTTGGCCTTGAGCTTTTCCGGGTCGATTCTGTCGTCCAATGCCGCCGCCATCGAAGTGTTTGGGCCGCCGGTTAAATCGGACGGAGCCACACTCCAGACGATTTGGATTGAGGAAGCCAGCCTTTCGCTGGATCAGTGTTCAGCTTGGCTTCGAGCGAATGGAGTCGACCCGGTCATCGGTAAGCTTCGCCTCAAAGACGGTCGGGCCGCCGAATTTCAACTTTGGCGGTGTCACTTTCAAGACCGCGGTCAGACCAGGATCCTCCTCCAGTTCTTCTCGCCTCCATCACTGGCAATCCCTTCCGTGCGAGCCGGAATGGAAGTGGAATCTCCCCTCGTCCTGGATGGAAGCTTGGGGCAGAAACAAAAGCTGGACTGCGCTCTCCAGCTCACGAGAACAGTGGCTCTGGATTTCAATAACGCGCTAACCAGCATTCTCGGTCACACCTCCCTGGTTCTGAGCAAGATGGAACCAAACCATCCGTGGCGGAACTCCCTTGTCGAAGTCGAAAAGTCGGCCGAGAAAGCAGCTGAGGTAGCGTCGGATCTTGCCGCCTTCAGCGGACAAGAAAAGGAGGTCCGCTCCCAGGTGGTGGGCAACCTAAATGAACTCGTTCGTCGAACCGTCGAGTTGTTTCAGACGCCAGGGAGCCCCACCCTGGCCTGGGCGCTTCAGCTCGAGCCCAGGCTGTATACCGTGACCTACGATGAAGCCAAGATGCAGCAGGCGTTTGCGAAGATTCTCGATAACGCACTCCAAGCGTCCATGCCCGGAGGAAAGATGCTGGTCCGAACACGCAATCAAGATGTGGTCGAGTCCGTCCAGGACGGTAACATACGCCTGGCGCAGGGCTGCTACGTTTGCGTCGAATTCGAAGACTCGGGCAGCGGCATTGCTCCCGACGTCCTGCCACGCATTTTCGAGCCGTTCTTCACCACCAAAGCTTCCCCAAACCACCGAGGCTTAGGTCTGGCGTGGGTCTACGGCATTGTTACCAATCATGGCGGGAGCGTCGCGGTGTCGAGTCTGACTGGCCAAGGGACCAAGGTTCGCGTTTACCTGCCAGCCCAACGCAAGATCGTCCGAGATCAAGCGCTGGCCACGGACGACTTGAACGGTTCTGAAACGATCTTGATCATCGACGACGAGGAAATGCTGCTGACGATGGGTGATATGGTCCTCTCCTCGTTCGGTTACCAGGTCTTAACCGCAAACGGCGGCCACAAAGCGATCGAACTATTTACAGCTCGCTTGAACGACATTGATCTCGTGATCACCGACCTTGTCATGCCCAAGATGAGCGGACGGGAAGTCATCGAGCGGCTGCGCAAGATCTCGCCGAATGTGAGAATTATCTGTTCGAGCGGCTATTCGCGCGCCTTGAAGTCTCATAACGAAGAGCTTTATCTTCAAAAGCCGTTCACGAGTCTGGACCTGCTTCGGAAGGTGAAACAGGCCCTGACCGATTCGAATGCATCCTAGATTGACTTCGGACCGATTTCGCTATTCCATTTGCTAATGCAAATCGAAAGTCTGAAAGTCTTTTGCGATCTCGCCGAAACAGAAAGCTTCACCAAAGCTGCTCAAATCAATCAAGTGACGCAGTCTGCGGTCAGCCAGCAGATCAGTTCTCTGGAACGGCAGTTCAAGTCGCTCTTGATTGAACGCAGCAAAAAGAAATTCCGGCTCACGCGAGAAGGGCAAGTCCTCTACGAATACAGCAAACAGATCATTCAGACCTACGACTCGCTCCACAGCAAACTGCAAGAGATCAAGGACATCATCTCGGGAACGATTCGGATCGCCACGATCTACAGCGTCGGGTTGCATGATCTACCGCCTTACATCAAGAAATTTCTGAAGAGCTATCCGACGGTCAACGTGCACGTCGAGTATCGGCGCTCCAACCAGGTCTATGAAGATGTGCTAGGCAACGTTGTTGACATGGGACTCGTAGCCTATCCGACCAAAGACGGCAAACTTGAAGTCGTCCCCTTGCGCAAAGACAAACTGGTCATGATTTGTCATCCGCAAAATGCCCTCGCGAAGTCGAAGAGCATCAAACTGGGCGATATTGCCGGGCAGAAATTCATTGGATTCGAGCCGGACATCCCGACCCGAAAAGCCATTGATAAGATCTTCAAGGATCACAACATCGCGGTCCAGAACGTGATGGAGTTCGACAATATTGAAACGGTCAAGCGCGCTGTGGAAATTGATGCGGGAATCTCCGTCGTTCCGCAGGGAACAGTGGTCCAGGAAGTTTCAAAGCAAACCCTGACCGCTGTGGGCTTTGAGGACGCCGAATTCTTCCGACCGCTTGCCGCTATTTACAAAAAGAATAAAGTTCTCTCCCCGGCAATGAAGCAGTTCCTGGCGATTCTGAAGGAATAGCGCCCGCCACGCAGGCTCAAGTCGAAACCAATCGCACATCAGCAACACACTCGACATGTTGCGTCTGTGGAAACATGTCGAGCGGCGTAATGCTATCTACCCGGAATAGTCCGTCGGCCGTGAGAATGCGGAGATCGCGCGCCAGCGTCGCTGGGTGGCACGAGATGTAAAGCACCTGAGCCATTTTCAAACGACGCAGTAATTCCAAGCTTTCCGGCGGACATCCCGTTCGGGGCGGATCGAGCACAACGGCTGTTTCGGCTGGGACGAACCGCTCCAGAACAGTCGGCAGAAGCTCTTCCGCCCGGCCCACCAGAAACTCGCCGTGAGTCACGCCCCGGCGAGCCGCGTTACTCTGCGCCGCTCGAATCGCGCGATGGTCCAGTTCAATCCCCACGAACGATTCGACCAGATCGGCCGCCTCCAGGCTAAAAAATCCCACGCCGCAATATACGTCCACCAACTTCCGGATTTGACTCGCCCGCAGTCGATCTCGAACGACTTCGGCCAATTTCGGCAGCAAGAAGAAGTTGTTTTGGAAGAATGAATCCTTGGGAACTTCCCATCCCTCAGGTTGAACTCGGAGCACCACCTTGAGACCTCCCTTCGGCGGAGGATGAGCACGGACATGGGTGATCTGCTCGTTGATCGCCGGTTCTGCGATCGGGCATTGCGTGATATCGACAACCAGCCGGTTATCATACCGAATAAAACCTATATTCAGCGCTTGTCGTGGCTTGTCCCATTGGCTCCGGATCATGATCCGGTTCCGGTATCCGTAAGGCTGCGGACACGGCACCGCCGGGCGAACCACGGCCGCGTCTAAGCCGCCGATTCGCTCCATCAAGTCCACTACTTGCTTGTGTTTCACCTCCAACTGAACAGCGTAGCGAAGGTGCTGGTACTGACACCCGCCGCACTCCCCGAAGTAGACGCATTCAGGCTGAACGCGATCCAGCGACGGTTTTAGCACCTGCAGCAAGCGCGCCCGGGCGAAACGCTTTTTGACCTCCACAACTTCAACTTCGATCTCTTCACCCGCAATAGCGAACGGAATGAAGATAACGAAGTCTTCGAGTCGGGCCACTCCGTCTCCGCCAAAAGCGACATCGTGAACGGTTAAGACCAGCCGCTGACCAGCCTGAAGTGTCATGAAACTGTGGGCTGCAGCCACTCAATGGCTGTGATGGTCCTGGTCATAGTGTTTGCGCAGCAAGTCTTCGCCGAAGTCATTTTGCAAATCTCGCCATACCGTATGAGCATGGTTGGCATTGTTCTGCGTGTTGTCGTACTCCAGCAGGAAGCTTGGACCTTGCACCCTATAATAATGGCCCTGGCCAGGCTCCGTCGACCCTGCCCAAGCGAACGAGAGTCTCTCCAAGCCAGCCGCCTGGATTCGTTTCAAGTCCTGATCCGCCAATTCTGCCCGGTAGCGATACACGTATTCTTTGATCAACGTCTGCAACAGGTCCACCTGTTCTTTACTCATCTGGCTCGCATTCAACCCGGCTGGGCTCAAGAAGTGCGCTTTGCGATCGGCGGCTGTAATGATATCGCTCGGAGCGCTGTTCGTATAAACTGCAACCTTCCTCTGCTCTTCCGTCAGCGTTTTCACCAACCGACGCCCAAGGTCTTCTTCGGTTCCCAGCACGCGCAAGCCCTTGCGAGGGCCCGATCGCACTTCCGCCGGGTTCGACCCCATGAATGACGGCGTCACGGACACTTGGTCGGCCCCAGTCACCGTAAAATTCAGCGACAGATGGTGCCCTTCGATTCTCCATCCCCATGGGTGATCCAGGGCTGGTTTATCAAAGATGCTGACGTAATAGAGCTCTGGATCGCGCGTAGGACCTTTGCCCTGCTCGAGATCTTTCAAAATATCCTCAAGGCTAATGATGGTGGTTGCCTTTAGGAATCCTCGCTGACTCAATCCCGTCGCCAACAGCCCGTGAGCCAGGCTGCGTTGCGCCGGCGTGAGTTCCTTTAAGGGAAGTCCTTTCCGGGCGCGTGGAATGAAATGCCAATTCAGGCGTTCGTCCTCCTTCAACTCGAAGCGACATTTCGCTTGCTGTTCCGGGGAGAGCGCCGCCAGGAAATGAGTCGCCGCCTCGGTCATCTCTTCGCCTGGCGAATGGGCGAAACTTCTTAGGCTTAAGAATGTCGCAACACAAAGCAGCCAAAGGAGACGATGCATCGGGAACTTGTTCATAGCCGCAAGTCAACGCGTTCCATCCGAGAACGCAACACTAAATCAAAGCGAATCCGCCTGGGTCAGCGCCATCTCCTTCCCCAAATAGTTGAAGGCCGCAAAGCGTCTCGTAAAGCAGGGGTAGAAAAGCAAAAACCCGCACGTTGGCCATGCGGGCTGAAAAGATCTGACGGTATGCTTATCGACGCACCAGCAGAGCGGCGCCTTTGATGTCCAAATTCTGACGGACAACTTTCTTCGCCGAGCAGCAAGACTTCGATGCGGTTTCTGTCTTCGCGCTGCAGGCCGCTTTCGTTTGAGCTGTAGTCGCTGTTTTCTCTTTGCAGCACTGCTCTCCTGCCTGAAGCGTCAGAACGGAGGCAACGGCAAACGCGGCCAGGCAAATCGTTAGTTTTTTCATAGTTATTGTCATTACGGGTACGAGCCGCAATCTAAGGCCGGTTGACGTTCTGGTCAAAGTGATTTTGCAGGCGAGCCCGATGCGCCGTGGATCGATCCTGGCCATGGTTGATGTTTAGGTTCTGATTGGGGAGCGATCGGAACACGGGACTTATCCCGCTGGGAGCCTCGACGGACGGATGGCGCCTGGAATCATCCGCAGTTTCCCCTGCGCGTAGCCTGTTCCTGCGCACTGGAAGTCCGCGCACCCATTGTTGCTGGCGCTGCGGCAGCCCTCCGCGTTGCGGTGAAAGGTCGCAGACCGCGGTCAGAACGCTCTTGATCCGGTGCCGTGCTGCCGCGGCCGGATGAACGGCAGTGCGTAACGCAATCCTTACTTGGCCGCTGGCTTCGTCGCAGGCTTGTTGGCAGGAAGCGGCGGCGGCAGAAGGTTGTCAGGCAACAGCCCTGCATCTGCGGCGGGCAGCTCCGTTGGCTTCGGGAGCCCTGTTCCTTCGGCTTTCTTCTCCTCCGTCTTTTTGTCGGCGAGCAAGTCCTTCCGTTCCTTGAGCAACGGATCAATCGTCCATTTCGACACGACGTAAGTCCATTTCTCGTAGCCCTTCTCCTGCTTCAGCTTGTCTTCAAGCTTCTTGAGCTTTTCCTGGAATTCTTTGTCGAGTTTATCTTTGTCTTCAGGTTTCTCGTCCTTGCCAGGCGTACGCTGCTTGACGAGGTCAGCGTTCACCGCCACTTGCAGACTATAGCTCTCATCGTTCGTCCCCTTCGCTTTAACTGTCCGCACCGTGTAGACAAAATTATCAAAGGTCTCCAACTTCGCGACGATGGCGTGGTCCATTCCCAGATCTTCAGCCTTGCTGCTGGGATCGACGACATCATTGAAGCTCGGATAGGAAAGGGCGTTCCCCGCGCTGTACGCTTTGTTCTTGTCAAACTCTTCACCAGCGTTTTTCTCCTGCAATTCGAGGTCCCCACCTTCTTTCTCTCGGGTCAGCTTCCAGGAATTCGTTCCGCCTGGGTGGGTCACTGCGATGCTCCGGAGCTTCTCGACTTTGAAAAAGTCCTTGTTCAACCAGCGGTCCGCTTTGGGCTCGACGTCGGTCAACGTCTCTGAAGTCAACCAAACGGCCTGCGGATTATCCGACAACGCGACATACCGACCTACGGGATAGTCTCCACCGCCAAAGGGCGAGGCGCTCTCCGAATTTCGCGTTGCTTTCTTCCCTAACAAGATAGAGCGGACGACTTTGTCCCCTTTATCGTGCACTTCCAGGAGCGTTGCGGTGTTGGTATTCCCCTTTTCGGTAGCGGGCGACAGCAATTGAAGCCGGCCATACTGTGACGGGCCGACTTTAAGTGTCTGGACGGCCTTCAAATCCCAAAGCTTGCGCAACAGGTCGCCAACTTCGGAAAAGTTTGCTGGGTAATTCCAGCGCTCTTTTACAGTCCAGGTATCATCCACCTTGGCTAGAGTGAGTTCACCGTCCGTCTGCTTGATTCGGATGCGGGTGATGTCGTTCAGTGGAAAATCCTTGAGGATTTTTTGTCCCATAGCCGCGTCGGTCTCTTTCCACGACGCAGCGCGCTGATTATAAAGGACAACGCCTAAGCCCCCGATAATCAAGCCCAAGACAACGAGAATGGTAAGTTGTTTCCGATTCATTTTGCCGCCGTTTTCTTCTTCTTGATTAAAGCTAAGGATACGCCAGACACCGCCACCAGCAGTGGCATGCCCGCGATGTTCAGCCATTTCAAACGGTTCTCCAGCGAGTCAATATCCTGACGAAGGTTCTTTCGGACTTCTTTGAGCTCCTTTTTCACGTCCGCTTGTTTCTTCTGGAAGTTTTTGATTTCGGCCTGCTGCTCTTGCGAGAGGATGAACCGTTGCCCGCTCTCTTTATTCTTCTGCAGTTCATTGAGCTTGGTTTGAGCATCGGTCAGGCTCTTTTCCAAATCCTTGATCTTGCTGCGATAACGTTCCTCCGCCTGATTTTGCATCTTCCTGACTAAAGTGAACGGACGATTCATCGTCGCGCGGCTGCGCACCGCGATCAGGTTGCTATCGCCAGCCAACTGCTCCACCATGTTCTGCACGAGATTCAGATTGCCGTTCTGTGGTTGAACAATCCGTTGTCCAAAGAACTCCTGCACGCGCACCGCGAACTGGTCGTAAAGAAAATCCGAGTCGCCGACCAGAATCACCGCACCTTCACTGGTCGCTTCCTTTAGAGACGGCTCCGTCCCAGCGGCGTCCTTCTTGGCCTCATCCTTTTTCGCGTCGTCTTTATCCGGAGCATCGGCCGGTTTTCCTTCTGGAAACGCGGTCTTGAACTTCCCAGTCAACCGAATCGCAACGTTCTGCTCTTTGCCCGAGGCAACGAAATCCTTCACCGTTTGTTCTCCGGAATACTCCGCCATGAAACGCTCGATCAACTGAGAATCCTTGCTCGACTTGATCAAAACGGTTTCTTTCAACCCATCTGCTGGTGTGCCTGTAAATACTCCCGCAAAGGGAATGAGCGCATTATCGATTTCACTCGTCACCACGTCGTTCCGGTCCAAAGCATCCGCGGTGAGCGACAGGACTGCCGGAGCGGACTCGGGACGGTTTCCGCGATTGATCCGGGTGACATAGTTCATGTCTGCGATGACTTTGTTGGCGTCAAACGTAAGCCCCCACGCTTTGAGCAGCTTCTCCAT
This sequence comes from Limisphaerales bacterium, assembly GCA_044225505.1. Taxonomy (GTDB): domain Bacteria; phylum Verrucomicrobiota; class Verrucomicrobiia; order Limisphaerales; family SIBE01; genus JAXMHN01. The sequence goes on along the minus strand of JBGAIN010000058.1, from coordinate 9,652 downwards.
ATTCGACCCGGGAATCTGCGCGGCCTGCATCGGGTTCATGTTCGGCGTGTTCCGACTATCGACGATGGAATAAGGATCGAGGAAGGCGATGAGCTTGCCGCCGCGCAAAACGAATTGGTCAATCGCATACTGCGCTTTGTCCGTAATCCCTTTCGGATGGACGACGACCAGGACGCGAATGTCCGCTGGGATCTGATCAACGGTCATCTCGACTTGTTTCACATCAAAATCACGCTTCAATTCGGAAACAACCACCCACGGATCCTGACGCTGCATTTGACCCATCCGAGCCATCATCGGATTAAACTCACCAAAGATCTGCAGCGGCGACATGATGCCGATCACAGGCTTGGCCGGAGAGGTGACACGCGAAACCGCGCGTGAAATGTCGTATTCCAGCAGGCGTTCCCGCTCCGGCGAAAGAAATGGAATCGCGACTTTGGAATCCAATTGGTTAATGGCCAATCCGAGGTAAACCTTGTCGGACGCCATGTTCAGAGCCACCCCCTCCACGCCGTCCAAATTCGCCGAGTCCTCTGCGTCGGAGTCCGGCTTTGGATCGAGTTTCTTAAGCTGAATGTTCCCGCGAGAGTTCTTTTTATACTCGTTGAGCAGATCTTCGACGCGCTCGGCGTAAGTCTTCAATTGCACGGGCATTTCTTTGGAATCCTGGGTGCAGTAAAATCGGATTTCGACGGGTGTATCGAGTTTCTGCAAGATCGCCTTGGTGCCGGGCGAGAGCGTATAGAGCTTCTCTTGAGTGAGGTCAAAACGGGCCTTGACCACCCCAGCGATGATATAAACGGCCACCACAATCACAAACATCACGGCGATACCGGCCGCGGAGAACAGAAACGTTTCAAGCTGTTTTTTCTGTGTCATAGCGAATGGAATAAATTTTGAAAGCCGGTTAGCCGACGCGGTGCGCTCGGATGATGACACTGGTCGTAAACAACGAGAACCCGATCATCGCGAGAAAGAAGATCACGTCCCGTGTATTGAAAACACCTCTCTGAAATCCGTCGAAATGGGTCATAACGCTGAACGCCGCGACCGCTTCCACCAAGCGCGGACTGTCCGACAGATTTTCAATCATTCGGGTCACCGGCGGCCACCCGGCCAAAATCAGGAACAAGCAGATGACCACGGAAAGGATGAAGCTAATCACTTGGTTCCGCGTCATTGCAGAAGTCGCGCAACTGATCGCCAGGTACGCCCCGGCTAGAAGCCAGCTTCCGATATAAGCGCAGAAAATGACCCCGTTATCCGGGCGGCCCAAATAGTTCACCGTCAAAACCACCGGGAACGTGAGCACCAAGGCCAAGGCTAAGAACATCCAGGAAGCAAGGAACTTCCCGACGATCGCTTGCCAGGAAGTGATCGGCATGGTGAGCAGCAGTTCCATCGTTCCCTGGCGGCGTTCCTCTGACCAAAGCCTCATTCCCACGGCTGGAACAAGGAACAGATAAAGCCAAGGGTGCCAAAGGAAAAACGAATCTCGCAATGAAGCCTCGCCGCGTTCGAAGAAGAAGCCCAACATGAAGGTGAAGAACCCGACCAGCAGCAAGAAGATCACGATAAACACGTAAGCCACGGGCGATGAAAAATACCCGTTCAACTCACGTTTAGTGATCGTCTTAATGTTCCCAAATGCACTGTTCATTTCCGTTCCTCCAAAATAGTGTCCGAAAGCGTGATACTGCGGAAGACCTCGTCCAAGCGACCCTCTTCCGTGTGCAACTCTTCGATCTTCCAAGCTTCTTTGAGAATGACTTCCGAAACGCTTCGGGCCAACTCGCCGTTGCGGCAGTTCGGCTGCGGGAAAATCCGGATCGCACTCGTTCCCGCGTCCTCACGCAGAACGGTGCTCTTGCGGACCGTCGGCAATAGGGCCAACCGCTGGGTGACGGTCACGGTTGGGACCCCCAACACGCGCAATTGGACCGCCCCGGCCACATCCGACCGCTGTTTGAGATCGCCTGGTGTTCCGTTGGCCACAATCTGGCCCCGGTCAATGATGATGGCCCGGGTACAGGCCGCTTCGACCTCCTCAAGAATGTGCGTCGAGAAGACAATCGCTTTGCGCTCTCCCATCCGCTTGATCAGTCCTCGCACTTCGTGCTTCTGATTGGGATCGAGACCGTCGGTCGGTTCGTCCAGGATGAGCACTTCGGGATCATGGATAATCGATTGGGCGAAGCAGGTCCGGTGGCGAAATCCTTTGGAAAGTGTGTCGATGCTCTGATGCAAGACCGATTGCAAGAAGCACGTCTCCACGGCCTTATGCACGGCCCTTTTTTTCGCATCCCCGGCCAAACCCCGCAGTTCCGCGGCGAAACTCAGGAATCCATAAACGGTCATGTCCGAATACGCGGGAGCGTTCTCGGGCAGATAGCCGATGAATCGTTTCGCTTCGATGGGTTTATCGACGATGTCCGCCCCCCCCACGCTAATCGTCCCTGCGGTGGGAGGAATGAACCCGGTGATCATCCGCATGGAGGTCGATTTACCCGCGCCGTTCGGTCCGAGAAATCCCAGAACCTCACCTCGTTCGACCGAAAACGAGATGTTATTAACGGCCAACTTCGGACCAAACGCTTTGGTCAAATTCTGAACTTTGATCATGCCGTAACTTTCGGTGTCCGCTCGGGCCGAGCCGAAGCTCGGTCCTCGCAATACTGGTTTCTATCCATCAGGCTAATTGCTTAAATGGAACGCCTCAATTTTGTCAAGAGCACCCTATTTTGACAAACTACCGCCAAAATGTTCAAGTTTTGTGACTTTTTGCCACCCCAAACTGCGGAGAGCAGACTGTATAATATCACTATTGTCTACGCAACCTTCTATCCATAATTTCACCGACAGCCTGCCAGGTGACACCCGACAGGTCCAATGACGCATTACCGCCAATTTTGTTCAAAAATTGTGGAGTTCACCCTTCCCAAAGCCGTGCTCCGACCTTCTTTTTGGCTGCTGTCGAGCTTGACGATCGCACTGCTCGGCTGCTCAACTCCGTCCCCGCGTGCGCCGAACCTCGCCGAACCTGGATGGGCCATCCGCCAAGGCCAGGCGGTGTGGAAACCCGCGGGCGCCCGCCCGGAACTCGCTGGCGAACTTCTGCTGGCGGTGCGAGGCCAGGATGAGATGTTTCTCCAGTTTTCCAAGACACCATTTCCCTTGGTCACCGCCAACAGCACGCCCGAGAGCTGGCAGATCGAGTTTGCCGCGCAAAAGCCTCACTACTCGGGCCGTGGCCAGCCTCCCTCAGCCATTCTATGGTTCATTCTCCAGCCAACCTTAGATGGCAGATCGCCTCCCAAGCCTTGGATCTACCAGCCCACTCCGCAAGGGTGGCGGATCGAGAATCCGCGCACGCAGGAATGGCTGGAGGGTTACCTTCAACCGTGAACCGCCCTCTTAACTCCTGGTCACTCGGGACAGGTTCACCTTCCCAACGGCCATCCCCAGGACCCCAATGATGCGATCCTGGCAGCGAGTCGGCTGGATAGCCCTGGCGGCTTGCTTGATCCTCGGCCTTTCCCGCGTCCGGTTCGACATTGAGATTTTGAATCTCTTGCCTGCCGAAGCGCCGGCCGTCATTGGCCTGAAACTTTACCAGGGCAACTTCTCCAATGCGCGCGAGCTGATCTTGACCGTGCGGGCGAACAGCCTGGAGGTGGCCGAATCTCAGGCCCAACGTATCGCCGAAGCCCTGCGCCGTCACAAAGACCTGGTCTCGGACGTTACCTGGCGTCAGCCCTGGCTGGAGCATCCGCGCCAGGCCGCCGAATTGGTCGGCTATCTCTGGGCCAACCAACCGCCCAGCCTGTTCGGACAGCTGACCAATCGATTGGCCAAGACGAACCTCACCGCCACACTTTTGGAGACTCGCCAGAAGCTGACGACCTCCCTTTCCCCTCAGGAAATCGCGCGACTGAGCCGCGATCCTTACAACCTCTTGGATGTCCCTTCCGCAACCCGCGCAGACCCCTGGGGAGGCCAGGCTCAAGATCCTTTTGCATCCCCGTCTGGCACATTCCGTTTGGTGTTTGTCCGCGCGGCGGAAGATCTCCTGAGCTATCGTGCTTGCCAGCAATGGCTGAAAGCCATCCACGGAGTTGTGGACGCAAATCGGCAGGGCGATCCTTTCGCCAAAGAGACAGAGATTCACTTCACCGGCCGACCTGCCTTCGTCGCGGAAATTGCCGGAGGCATGGAACGCGACATTCACAACTCGGTTGGGAGCACCCTTCTGATTGTCGCGGCGCTCTTCTGGTGGGCGCATCGCTCGTGGCGTCCCCTGCTCTGGATCGTGGCGCTGCTGATCTTGCTCTTGATCGGAACTCTCGCGGTAGGGGGCTTGTTCATGGGCACCCTCAATGTCGTAAGCATCGGCTTCGCTGCCATTCTCCTCGGGTTGGCGGTCGATTACGGATTGGTGCTCTATCAGGAACACCGGGCTGAGCCCGAACTCTCCGCCGCCCAGATCCGGAAGCGATCCGCTTCGGGTATTATTTGGTCCGCCGTCACCACCGCCGGGGCGTTCTTTCTATTGAACCTGGGCGGATTACCAGGCCTCGGCCAACTCGGATCCCTCGTTGGGATTGGCGTCTGCCTGGCCGCATTCGTCATGCTTTACGCATTCCTGCCTCCTCTGCTCTCGCGTCGGTCCCATCAGTCCCGGCCTGGCACGCCCGCTTTACCGAAACCGCGCGCCCGGGCCGCGTTATCCCCTGCAGCAGCCTCGGCCGTGACAGTGCTCGTCGTCATCGCCAGCTCCTTAATCCTTTGGTTTCGGCCTCCGGTTCTCAACCATAGCCCTGACCCATTGCGCCCCAAACAAAGCAGCGCCTACGCCACGCTGGCAGAGATTCGCACCGAGATGCGCCGGGAAAAAGATCCGCTCTGGCTCGTCGTGACTGGCTCAGACGAAGAGACCGTGGGCAGAAAACTCGACGCGATCCTTCCGGTCCTGGAGTCCGCGAAAACAGCACATCAGATCGAAGACTTTACGTTACCCGGCGATTTCTGGCCGCGCCCGGCGAATCAATCCGAAAACCGAGCCACTGCCCAAACCTTGATCCGTGCGCGCCGTGAGCTGCACGAGGTGGCCGAAGCGAACGGGTTTACCGCCGAGTCCCTCGGGGCCACCGACGCCATTCTCGACGGGTGGGAAGCAATCGCGGCCCAGCCGGGGGTTTACTGGCCCAGCAACTCCGTCAGCAGCTGGCTATTTTCGAAGTTCACCGCGCGCGACGGCCAGCAACACCTTGTCCTGGGGTTAATCTATCCCGCCGAACCCATCGCCGCCGCGCTCGGCGGCGGATTGCGTGCTGACAGCCAGTCTTGGATGGCGTCTCTGCCGAAGGACGGGGTCTGGCTGGCAGGTTGGGAGCTGCTCGGCAGCTCCATTCTGCAGGTCGTCGAGCGGGACCTTTGGAAAGTGCTCCTTTCCATTCTCAGCCTCGTGGCGGTTTCCCTATGGATCGCGTTCCGGAACTTAAAAGAGATGGCCTTGAGCTTCGGCACTCTAAGCCTGAGCGGCCTTTGCCTGCTCGCATCCATGGCCGTCTTTGGTTGGTCGTGGAATTTGCTGAATCTCATGGCGATCCCACTCCTGATCGGCTCGGGAGTCGATTACAGCATCCATATGCAACTGGCGTTGCGGCGTTACCAAGGGGATATCGCCACGGTCCGCCACATCGTCGGGCGCGCTTTGTTCCTTTGCGCTGCCACCACCACCGTCGGTTTCGGCTCGCTGGCTTGGTCAAACAACGCGGGACTGGCAAGTCTTGGTGCGGTTTGCGCCACAGGCATCGCCTGCACCTTTCTGACCTCCACCGCCCTGTTGCCCGTCTGGTGGTTGATCGTGGTGAATGGCAATGGAGACCGAGACGAAGGCGGCGCGACGGCAACGCCACCCCCATCGACCCCTCGGCCGGCCGACGCACCGTCAGCACCGTCTTCTGCCGCGCGACCCTCGTTTCTGTATCGCGCCGATCTTTGGCGAGCGGGCCTGTGGCTCGTCCGGCGAATCCCAGTTCGTCTCGGACGACGCATCGCCGAAGCGGCGGCCGATACTTATTGGCGCTGCAACCAGCAACGCCGCCAAACGGTCATCCAGAACTTGCAGCCGGTCCTTGCCAAATCGAAAACGGACGCCGTGATCCTGAGCCGATTGTTATTCCGCCAGTTTGCCGTCAAACTCTACGATTTGTGGCTCTACGAAACGGGCGCACCGGTCGAAAGCATGATTTCTGACATCAGCGGTTGGGAACAGATCGCCGCGGCTCAAGCTCGCGGACGCGGCACGTTGCTCGTCACCACGCACGTCGGGAATTGGGAATTGGGCGCGCCGCTCTTGGCCAGCCGAGGCCTTTCGCTGAGCGTCGTCACGTTGCTCGAGCCCGATCCGGGCCTCACTGAACTGCGCCGCGCTTCGCGCTTAAATCGCGGGGTGGAGACTTTGGTGATTGGCGATAACCCATTCCGCTTCATCGAAGTCATGCGGCGCCTGGAGGCGCGCGGGTGCGTCGCGCTTTTGGTGGATCGGCCAACCGCTTCTGCGACGGCAGAGATTCGCCTTTTCGGCCAGCCTTTCGTGGCTTCCACGGCCGCCGCGGAGCTCGCCCGCGCTACCGGTTGCGCGATCCTCCCCGTTTGCATCGCGCGACGAGAAAACGGATATCGAGCGGAAGTTCTCCCGGAAATCTTCTACGATCCCAAAACATTGGGTCACCGGTTGGGGCGCGTGCAGTTGACCCAGGAAATCATGCGTGCGTTCGAGCCTATCATCGAGCAGTATCTTACCCAGTGGTATCACTTCATTCCTATCTGGCCGAAACGGGACGCAACTCGCGACAGCGAGGCCAGTCCGCACCCTTATCCCTTGTGACCAGGCGCCTCTTAATCTGTGCTTTCGTTCTGGGCATCACAGCGGCCGCCCCAAAATCCGCGTCCCCCCCAGCTAGAGACAGTGTCATCGACCGTTGGTTGGAGCGACAATCCACCACGCACACTTGGACGGCTGATTTCACGCAGACGCGCCGACTCAAGACTCTGACGCAGCCGCTTAAAACCCGCGGCCACCTTTGGTTTGCGGCGCCCAATCAATTCCGCTGGGAATTGGGCATTCCACCGCAAACCATCGCCCTGCGGCAGACGAATCAACTCACCGTGATTTATCCGTTGTTGAAGCGCGCTGAACGCTATCCCACCACGGCCAAGAACAGTGATCCTTGGAACAGCGCTCTCGCCCTGCTCGAAGCGGGATTCCCCCAGAACCGCGCGGACCTCGAAGCCAAATTCCGGGTCGTTCGCGAGACTCGAAATGGCGATGAGGTAGAGCTGCGCCTGGAACCCGCGTCGGCCCAGGCACGAAAGCTCATCCCTCGAATGACCCTCACGTTGTCAGCTCCGGAACTCAGCCTATTAGCCACGGAATTGGAATTCCCGGACGGTTCGAGCCTGCGCAACGACTTCACAAATCCAAAGCTTAATCCGGAAATTGATCCGAACGTATTCCAACCTGAACTCGGCGCCGATTTTAAGATTGTCGATCCGCTCAAAGGCCGATGAACGCCACCTCCTCGCACTCCGCACTCGAGGCGCTGCCGCACGGACCTGAGTTCCGCTTTATCGAACGGCTGCTCGAGCTTGTCCCTGGCCAATCGGCCCTAGGGGAGTATTCCGTCCGCGGAGATGAACCGTTCTTGCGTGGACATTTCCCAGGCCAACCCTTGTTTCCAGGAGTGCTGTTGGTCGAGGCGGGCGCGCAGCTTGCCGGAGTTGTCGTGCAGAGCGCCCCGGAAGGCCGAATGACAGACCCGCTCCGGTTGACCGCGTTGCGCGCCGTCAAAATCCTTGGAACAGCCAAACCCGGCGAAACCATCCGAGTGGAAGCGCACTTACTGCGACGTCTGGGGAACCTGGCACAAGCCGAAGCGCGCGCCTTCGTCAATGGCCAATTGGTCATGCAGGCCGAACTCACCCTCTCCGCCGCGTAGGACTCTGGTGAGATAGTAGCCGCCCGAGGTCAGGAGGCGGAAATGAAGGCCCAGATTCACGGAGAAATCCGCCTCATTACTTCGTCGGCTACGGCCAAGAACGCAAACAAATTGTCAACTGCCAGCGGCTGTTGATCTGCAGTCGCTTGCACAAGAAAAGACGGAAAATCTCGTCTCCTGTATGACGCCCGTGCTTACATGCCATCCTCATGACGTTCAAACTTAAGCTCCGTCGGACCGGGAATTCCGTCGGACTCGTCCTCCCCAAGGAAGCTCTCGATCACCTCGGCGCCGGCGCAGGGGATCCGGTCCTGGTTTCTTTCGTGGCGGACGGCGGTTTGCGCATCACCACTGCCGATCCGGAATTCGAAGGCAAAGTCCAGGCCGCCGAGGAGCTGAACCGAAAGTATGGAAACGGGATTCGGGCACTGATCCGCCGGTCCTTATGAAAGAACCTGTTTGGATCCGCCGAGAAGAGTGCCTGGTGTTGTTTGAAATGATGGTTCAGCGCTACGGCGGGGTCGCCGCGGTGCGTGATTCCGAACAACTCGAAGCCGCGTTGAGCCAACCTCGCAAACGCTTCGCCAGCGGCGTCACAGGATTGCCTCAACTCGCCGCCTGCTACACCGTCGAATGGGTTCGGAACCGCCCGTTCGCGAGCGGCAATCTCGGATTTGCCTTCATTCTCGCAGCGACTTTCCTCGCCTCCAATGGCTTGGTGTTTTCGGGGAATGAACTCGCGATGGTTGAGACCGTGCTCGAACTGGCGCAAGGCCAGCAGTCGGAAGCGGAGTTCGCTCATTACCTGCGGTGTAACACCCACCCCATCCAACCGGAACGATAATCCATTCGCTGCTCTCCCGAAGAATCCGGCGCGCCGCAGTGCTGAAGTGACGCAGAGGACCGCGACACGGACGCACGTTGAGCCAAAACGGCGCGCTGAACCTCCTTCCTTTCAATGCCGCTTCACCAACAATAAACGCTCAGTGGATGCGATTGTCAGCCCCTCTTCAGCCGAGGCTGATCCGAGCTTTGTTCAGGCTTCGTTCAGCCTTGGCCAGCCTTGCTACAGCTGCTGCTGAACGAGGCCAGAACAAAGCTTGACCAAGGCATGATCAACCCCGGTGTAGCCCAAAAATGGGCATGAGCTTTGCTTAACTCTCCTTTATAACCAGAGCGGTTTGTTTATGCCAAAAGTAAAGTTCAACAAGATCGTCGAAAGTTTCAGCGGTCGCATTGGGGATCTCGTCTTCTACGAAGCCGATGGACAAGCCTTGTCCCGGACCTTGCCGCAAGGCCCGATCGAGCGGACCGACAGGCAGGTTGCCAATTCGGAGCGATTCCTGGCCGCGCAACGCTACGCCGCTACCGCGCTGCAGGATCCCAAACTCAAAGCCGCGTACAAAGCCGTCTGTCGGGGACATCAAAACCCGCGGAACTTGGCTATTCGCGATGCCATGCGTCCGCCGGTCGTGGAATCGATCGACTTGACCGGTTATTCCGGGAAACCAGGCGAGTTCATTCGAGTGCAAGCAACGGACGATTTCTGTGTGGTGGAGGTGCGAGTGACCCGTCGGGATTCTGGCGGCGGGTTTATTGCAGAAGGATGCGCGGAACCAGGGGCGAAGAACGGCGAGTGGTGTTAC
>JBGAIN010000305.1:0-4941 GCA_044225505.1 Limisphaerales bacterium | reverse complement strand
CAGCTTCTTCAAGCGCAAGACGAGGTCGCCGAAGCGGTTCCGACGGATAACCAGATCAAGCTGACTCTAAAGAGTCATGATACTGACCCCGGGTTTATCGCCGCCGTTTTGGTGCACGGCGGATTGAAACTGACCGGGCTTTGGGAAGACGAACTCGGGCTGGAAGAGGTATTTCTTCGCGTGACTCGAGGCGAGACCCAGTAATGCCTTCTCCAGGCGAGTTGTCGACCACGAGCGGAGAGATCTGTGAACGCGAGCTTGACTGTTAACGGGGCGGCGGGCGCGATCGACAGGCCTGTCCAAACGGGTCACGCTACCTTTTCGGTTGGCCCTTGGCCATTAATACTTCGCGAGCTCAAGGCTGAGGCACGCCGTCATTTTCAACCGTGGCTGCGCCTGCTCGGTGCAGCAAGCCTGGCCGTCCTGATGGCGGCGATGCTATCCGACGACAGTCGGCTATCCGCGTCGCTAAGCATTCGATTGTTTGTCAGCTCCCACACGGTCCTCATCTGCGCGCTGGCTTGGATTGGACCTGCCTTGACATGCGATGCGATCGGTCGAGAGCAACGCGATGGCACCCTTGGACTGCTGTTTATGACGAATCTGACGTCCCGCGCGATTGTGATCGGGAAAGGTATGGTTCACATGACGCGGCTATTCACGCTTTGGCTCGCTGGGTTTCCGATCGTGATGGTCCCGATCCTGTTTGGCGGAGTTGCACATATCGACGTTCTAAGTGCGCTAATCTTTGAGCTCACTACCGGAATCTGGGCGCTCGCGGCGGGTCTGGCCGTTTCCTCTTGTCTGCGAAGTCCGATTGCGGCGCTCCTCGTTGCGGAACTGCTGGGCACCGCCCTGCTTGTTTTCCAAATTGCCGTTTTAGGGCTGGCGACTCGATTCCAACTAAGTCCTTTTCTATTTCAAAATTCAGTGCCTTTCACCCGCTTTGAACTTTTTGATGCCCCCCTGGCTATCTTTATGGGAATGACTCCTGCGCTTGGTTGGAGTGGTTATCTCCGCCCCGCTGGGTCCCTCGGAATCGCGGTTTGGAGCGGAATTCTCTGGGAGATCTTCTTATTGTCGCTTCTGGGCTTTCTCGCATTGGTCTCTTTCGCCACCTACCACGCGGGAGTCGCTTGGATGGAAAAGCCGCCTTCGGCAAGACAACAGCTGCGTCGCGACTTTTGGTTCACACCTCGCTTTTGGTTGGGTCATTTCCAATCGATCCGCTCCCGGAGTTTAGAGCGTAATCCGCTGGGGTGGTTGCATCGCTACTCGGCCCGAACCCGCGCGATAAATCTCGGAGGGTGTGCCGCGATTCTGCTGGTCGAAAGCGTTTTAGCGCTGAGCCGCGAGCCATGGAAATACTACGATCTGACTCAGCTCTGGCTAGCTATCCTGCTTGTTTTGCACATGAACTGGGCAGCAATTCTGATCTTTCGCAGCGAACGTGACTCGGGTGTTATGGAGTTGCTCTTGGTTACTCCCATCCGCCCAGCAGCGGTAATCTATCGCCAGGTGTGCGGCTTCTGGAGGCGGTTTGCCGCTCCCGTTGCTCTGCTCATTGGGCTGGCTTGGCTGATGGCATGGCTTGACTGGGCGACGCCAGGCTTCTTTCCAGTAGGATGTTTTGTCGTCGCCAACTTTGTGACAATTCCATTTATTGGGCTCTATGCTTCAGCACGATTCGTCGGGATCGTCCCCGCTTTCCTCCTAGGCATATTCGTTTCGCTTGGCCTGCCATTGCTCAGCCCGGAATTGAGCGGAGGTTTGGTGGATCGCATCGGCGGCTTAAATTTTTGGTTTCTATCGCGATTCCCTGCCCCTCCGAATGACTCCATGGAGCTGTTCTGGATCGTCGTTGCACTTCAAGGAATCGTCGCGACGGCCCTGGGAGTCAAGACGCACGGACATTTGATCCGCCGAACGTTTGTGACCCTGCGATCGGCGTTTTGATCGGAGCTGCCGCGGCTCCCTCAAATGTTAGGATCGTTTCACGGCAAGCTCGCGGCAGCGAAACCAGGCCTTGAGTTTGTGCCTTAGCATTGCTTGCATCTCGCGGATAAATCCAGAAACTACGCCGATGACGTTTCTACCCGTCGTAGAACGAGAACTGCGCATCGCGGCACGCCGTCGTCAGACGTATTGGACCCGTTTCTTTGCGGCCCTTGCTACCTTGGTTCTTAGCACCTGGATTTGGGGTTGGGTTACGGACGGTCATCCAGCTCACGAACGAGGCCAAATTCTGTTCCGCGTTATCTCCTGCCTCGCGTTCGGGTATAGCCTGTTGGCCGGAGTTGGAATCACCGCTGATTGCCTTAGCGAAGAGAAGCGCGAAGGGACGCTGGGCCTGCTTTTCCTAACGGATTTGCACGGCTACGACGTCGTTCTTGGCAAGCTCGTGGCGACATCGTTGAACGCTGTCTATCGGTTACTCTCTGTATTTCCGATCCTCGCGATTCCTTTGCTTCTTGGAGCAATGACTGCGGGCGAATTCTGGCGGATGATCCTGGCGTTGCTGAACACGCTGCTCTTTTCCTTGGCCGCCGGGATGCTGATTTCATCGATAAGCCGGCAAGAGCGGCGTGCTCTAGCCGGGACTTTATTACTCATCCTCCTTTTGACTGCGGGACCCCCACTCGTTGGTTTGATTGTCGCCATAATCAAGCGGTCCGGGAGTCTCGATCCGGCCTGGCTTCTTACCAGCGCCGCTTATCCAGGTGTCCTCGCCCTGGAAACGCGCTATCGCGCGGCGCAAACCATGTTTTGGATCGCCACGGGGCTCACGCACGCCTTCACTTGGACCTTTCTCATCTTAGCCAGTCTGTGTGTCAGGCGGACCTGGCAAGATCGGCCAACGAACAGCACCTCCACATGGTGGCGAGATCTTTGGCTTTCCTGGCAATTTGGGCGTCCAAGCCATCGTTTAGCGCTCCGGAAGCACCTGCTGGATACCAATCCGATATTGTGGCTCTCCGGGCGCGGACGGTTTCGGATGATCATAGGAGTAGCCACGGTGTTGGGCTTGGCACTGCTCTGGGCCTGGCTTTATATAAAGTTCGGCAGCGTCGTCCTTGATCCGAGCTTCTACGTCTTGACGTCTTATACCGCACACACGCTCTTCAAACTCTGGCTCGCGTCAGATGTAGGAAGGACATTAACCGAAGACCGAAAAAGTGGAGCTTTAGAACTTCTCCTCTCTACGCCCCTTTCCGTTCGCGAGATTCTCCACGGCCACCACCTAGCGCTGGTGCGACAGTTTGCTTGGCCTGTTATGATGGTTCTGTTTGCGGATTTGATCATGCTCGTCGCCGGCAGCAGCGATCAAGCGATGGACGGTTTCAACGATTGGCTTTTTCTTTGCCTTGGCTTAATGGCGCTATTTGTGGCGGATCTTTACACCTTGGGTTGGGTCGGGTTGTGGCTCAGCCTGACGTGCAAACGTTCAAACAGGGCTGTCACCGGTGCGGTCGGACGAGTCCTGGTTCTTCCTTGGGCCATCTTTGTCTTTGCGCTGAGTCTCTTGGCGATGGTGCAATGGCACAATCTAGAACCTGACGAAGTCGGATTGTTCGTAGGGGCATTTGGGATTGCCGCTGTGAACGACGCCCTCTGGATTGCCTGGGCCAAAAAGAACCTAGAATCGCATTTCCGGCAGGTGGCCACCGAGCGCTTTGCCGCTGGAGCTGAGCCGGCCACCGCGACAGCCCACGGGCTCGAACCTGCCTTGGTCCCCCCGCTTCCGACACCGTGACGTTTTTGCCTATCGTCGAGCGCGAATTAAGAGCTGCCGCCCGCAAACCGTCGACCTATCGCTGGCGAACTCTTTTTACTCTCGTGACGAGTCTCGTCGCAGCGCTCCTTGTCTTGATCGGAGATCAAACTTTTGGACGCCAGGTCGGGCAGGCTGTGTTCCCGACCCTGGCTAGCTTGGCGTTCTTTTATTGCTTGCTTGCCGCCGCAAGCATAGCTGCCGACAGCATCAGCGAAGAGAAGCGAGAAGGAACTCTGGGCCTGCTCTTTTTAACAGATTTGAAAGGCTACGACGTCATTTTGGGCAAGTTCGTGGGGGTCTCTGCACGAGCCTTTCAAGGGCTCTTCGCCTTCTTACCCGTGCTTTCCGTCGGCTTAGTGCTGGGCGGTATTACCGCCGGAGAATTCTGGCGTGCTTCATTGGTCCTAACGAATGCGCTCTTTTTCGCTTTGTGCGTCAGCCTTTGCGTCTCGACATTTTGCTCTGAGTCTCACGTGTCCTTGGCGCTGGTGCTCGTATTGCTGGCGATTTCGATCTCCTTGCCACCGGGCATAACCTACCTTTGTGCCGGCGCGGGCAAAGGGTCTTGGATAGCGTTCGATCTCCTGAGTCCGGCCGCCTGCGGTCTCCGCGCGGCTGACCTCACATATCGGTCCCAAGCATTCGGTTTCTGGCTAACGTTGTTTGGGAATCATTCGCTGGGATGGATGTTCCTCGTCCTGGCGAGCTGGGGTTTGCCGCGCTATTGGCAAGACGGAGTCGATACTCGTAAAGGAAGCGAATCCGCACTGTCACGCCAGCAACCGAACTACCAATTCCGGCAGCAGCTTTTGAATGTTAGCCCGATTCTGTGGTTGACTACGCGCAATGAACGGCATCGAAAGCTCATCTGGGCGATCGTCGCGGTTCTCACCTTCGCTTCTCTGCTGACCTTTGGTCTGAGCTTATCGTCGAATCAGGCATCCCCTGCCCTAACGACCGCACTTGGCATTGCGATAAGACTGATTTTAAAGCTGTGGATCGCGTGGTACGCGTGCGCGACTCTGGCAGAGGCCCGTCGCACCGGCGCCGTGGAACTGATCTTGGCGACGCCCCTCCGGATCAAAGAAATCCTTTGGGGCCATTGGAAAGGCATGCAACGAATCTTCTTTTGGCCGGTGACAGCCGCCATGGTGATAACATTCCTC
>JBGAIN010000057.1:0-44196 GCA_044225505.1 Limisphaerales bacterium | reverse complement strand
TCGAGATTACCAACGCGATTATCAAACATCTTACCCAGGATGACCTGCTGGAGGCCACCTGCGACGCGCTCAAGCATGTCCTGGCGTTCGATCGGGCCGCTTTCACTCTTTACAATCCGGATACGGATGGACTTCGAATCTTGGCAATCGAAGGCCATTTTCAGTCGCACTATTATCAGGTTGGAAGGGAAATCCCCAGGCGCGAGAGTCATCCCGGGTGGGCATTCGATCATCAACTCCCCCTCGTTCGTCGTGATTTAGAGGCCGAGGGGACTTTCGCCAGCGAACGCGCTTTGGCTAAAGAAGGCGTCCGGTCCTTGTGCACGGTTCCTCTGATCGTGGGAGGACGAAGCATCGGGACGATGAATCTAGCGAGTACAACACGGTCTCAGTATACGGACGAGGACGCCGCTTTACTGCAAGAAGTGGGAAATCAGGTGGCGATCGCGGTCTCAAACATGCGGGCGTTTGAAGATCTGCAACGATTGGCAGCGGAGAACGAAGCGATCCTCAATGTCAATCGAGCGATCGGGCACCATCTCAATCGCCATGAACTGTTCGCGGCCTTAGCCGGGAGCCTGCAAAAGGTAGTCCCAACCGAGCGTTTTGGCATTGAACTACCCATCGAGGCCGGAAAACTGCAGGGTTACATTCTCACCCCTGCGACCTCCCCTCAGGCGCCACAGATTGCCGTGTTGCCGGCCGATGGCACCGCTTGTGCGTGGGTTCTCAAATCGCGCGAATGGTTCGTTGCGCCAACTCGCGATGAGTTGCGCGAACGGTTTCCAGTTACGTTTCGCGTCATGGAGGACGAGCGGATGCAGTCGCTGTGTGTCTTGCCCTTGGTGACCGGCACGCACACCCGAGGAGCGCTCTTTTTCATGGCTTCGACCAATGGAGCCTATCGAAATATAAGTCGGACCCTTCTCGAACAAGTCGCAAGTGCGGTGGCCGTGGCTTTGGACGACTGCCTTGCCCACGAAGAAGTGCGGCGTCTTCGGGACCGATTGGCTGCGGAGAATGCCTATTTGCAGGAGGAAATCCGGGCCGAACACAACTTCACAGAAATCGTTGGCAACAGTCCCAAACTGCGGGCGGTCCTGCAACAAGTCGAACAGATTGCCCCCACTGACTCCACGGTGCTTATCCTGGGAGAAACGGGCACGGGCAAGGAACTCGTGGCACGTGCGATTCACGATCGCAGCGGGCGAAAGAATCGGCCTCTGGTAAAAGTCAATTGTGGTGCCATCAGTGCTGGCCTCGTGGAAAGCGAGCTGTTCGGCCATGTGAAAGGCGCTTTTACGGGTGCATTAGGGAACCGTGACGGCCGATTTAAACTCGCGGACGGCGGAACCATCTTCCTTGATGAAGTGGGTGAACTGCCCTTGGAAACCCAGGTAAAGCTACTCCGCGTTCTTCAAGAACACGAATTTGAGCCTGTCGGGAGCAGTCAAACGATCCGCGTCAACGTGCGCATTATCGCGGCCACGAACCGTAATCTTGCCGCCGCTTCGGAAGAGGGAAGATTCCGTCGCGACCTGTTCTATCGACTCAATGTGTTGCCCATTCACCTGCCCCCTCTCCGGGAGCGAAGCGCGGACTTGCCGTTGCTCGTGCAGTTCTTCCTGCAAATGTTCGCGAAACGTTTTGGCCGCCCTCTGCAACAAGTTCCAGATGAGGTGATGCAGCGGATGTTACTCTACGCGTGGCCCGGGAATATTCGCGAGTTGCAGAACGTCATCGAGCGCGCGGTCGTGCTTTCAAAGGGTTCGTATCTGACGATCAACGAAGAGCTACCTCCAGCCCCCATCCCGCATCCTGCCGCGGTCGCGCCTGAGCCGATTTCCGCCCGACCGTCGACCTCGACCGTGGCGGTGACGGCGGCTGCCAGTCCAGCGAGGACATTGGAGGACGTCGAGCGTCGCCACATTGAGTCGGTGCTCGCCCAGACACGCTGGATGATCGAGGGCGAGTCGGGTGCCGCACGGCTCTTAAATCTACATCCCAGCACCCTGAGGAGCCGAATGCAAAAACTAGGGATCAAGCGACCCGGGCGAGTCTAGACGAAAGCGTCTCCCGATTCCCCGACCGCTCTCAGCTGGGCTTCCAGGAAAGGCGACCCGTTCAAAAGCTGAGCTCCATCCTGCCGCAACTGGGCAAGCAATACGGCGCCGCGCAGGTCGACAAACGCAAGGTCTTTAAGATCGAGCACCAGAGGGCGTTGATGGTCTAGCTTACGATCGCAGACCTGCTTGGCCTCAGAGACCCAAGGGCCAACCAGTCGCCCTTCCAAACGGAGGTGCACAGCGCCCTGCGCCGGTGCCAATTCAGTAATCCTGAGCATACGATCTAGGATTCGGAGTTCTCCGATCGCGTGGTGTCTCTTGATCCCCAAGTCGACAATAGCTCGCGCAATTGCTTTCGTGCTCGGTGTAGCATCACCCAGAGGTTGCTTTCCGAGATTTTAAGCTGTTCGCAAACCTCGGCGTTAGTCTTCTCCTCTACGGCGTAGAGCTGAAAAACTTGGGCTAGCCGCGACGGGAGTCGCCCCAACGCCGTCTCAAGTTGAGAGCGTAGCTCGTCCAATTCCATTCTCCGACTTGGCGACTGACATTCAGACGCCACCTCGTGCAACCACAGAACGGATTCATCCCAGGCTTCCTGGTCGTTACGCGATGGAACGAATGGAGCTTGGCGGGCTCGATCCCGGCAAGTTCGGCGGAGGTGATCATAGATCTTGTGGCGAAGGATCCCGATCAACCAGGTTCGTTCCGCAGACCGGCCCGCAAAACGATCCTTTCCCTTCAATGCGGCCAGAAACGTTTCCTGGACCAAATCCTCCGCGACTCCCTGGTCATGCACCTGCCCCAAGGCAAAATTCAACAGGTAATCGCCGTAGGCATCCACCCAGTCCGAAGCGACCGGGATCTCGCGGGAAACGTCGGTGGGTTGAGTCGTTACCATTTTCATTGTGCCCCCCCTTAGGCAGGCCCTATGCCACGACGCTCTTTCACGGAAAACCGGCTAATTTGCCAGGAAACAAGGGCCTGCCCGGTTGAGCGGAACGCTTGCCGCAAATCGTGGCCGCGGCGTTTCGTGGGGTCCCACGAAATATCGTGGCCACGGAACACCGCACGACCAGACATTGCCGGAAGTCCAGATCCCTCGGATTGTAAGGTTGCCAAACAGTAAACGACCCACTCTGACGTAAACGTCAGCGTCACATCCAATGTAGCGGGTCTGGCGCTAGATTAGATGCGGACTGGACAACGACAAAACAGCCGACATCTTACAGAGGCGACTGCGGAAATGCGGATATGAAACTGATTCAATCATTCGTCCTGGCCACGGCGTGCTCAATTACTCTACTTATGGCTGATCTATCGAAACCGGGTGAGGCAACGAAGCCGGCGCCCATGCCTAAAGTCCCACCCGGCGCGGAGCTGATTACGCTCGGGGCGGGATGTTTTTGGTGTACCGAAGCTGTCTATCAGCAAATTCCCGGAGTGCTCTCAGTTACATCCGGTTACATGGGGGGGCAAATCAAGAATCCGACCTACGAACAAGTCTGCACGGGAGAGACTGGCCACGCTGAGGTCGCTCAGTTGGTCTTCGACCCTAAGGTGACAAGTTTGGAAAAGATTCTCGCGACGTTTTGGCACATTCATGATCCAACCTCGTTGAATCGCCAAGGAGCCGATGCCGGAACGCAATACCGCTCGGCCATTTTTTACCATTCAGACGCTCAAAAATCCGTTGCGGAGAAGTCCAAAGGCGAAGCTTCGAAGGAATTCTCCAAGCCTATCGTTACTGAGATCGCCAAAGCGACCGAGTTCTATCCAGCCGAGAACTATCATCAGGATTATTACCGACTGAATAAAAACCGGAATCCCTACTGCCAGCGGATTATTGCTCCAAAGCTCAAGAAGGTTGGATTACAGGAGTAACTCGAAATTTAGAACGCTTCGTAAAGGAGTTCAGTTAAACGACCGAGCACTTGGCCTTCTTTAACAGGATCACTTGAACTGTCGAGCGGCACATTGTTGACATAGATCGCAAATGCCAGATCGCGTTTGTGGCTCGTTTGCATGTAGCCAGCCAGGGCTTTGCTTGCCAGTAGTGCATTCCCGTTGAGCAGATTGTCGTAAAACAACGTTCCTGTCTTGGCCCAAACGTTGCCGCGGGCTGGGCTTTTGCGGTCGACCGCCGCGCTAAGCGTTCCATCTACCCCCAAGACCGGCATGGCCGCGCGATAGGCATCTGCATCCGGGTGCTTCATCATACTTCGAAGGAGCTGCACCGTTGCCCGGGGCGTAGTGAAATCAACCCGCGTGCCGCCTGCCCCGCCGCCGAACGAGATGCTGTCGACATCGACTTCCATCCGCGCGAGGAATGTTCTCTCCGCCTGCAAACCGTCCGCTAACGTGCGTTTCGATGCTTTGGCAGCCAGCAGCAACGGCAAGGAGCTTGCGTGCAGATTGTGGCTCACCTTCAAAATCAATTTGATTTCCTCCCGGAATGGTGGGGACTGAAACAAGGCGACTTTTTGCAGGGAAGCGTATTGGCTCCGAGGCGGGAGAGTCGGAGGGCGATTCGACGAGGAGTCCGCCACCGTGACACCCGCCCGTGCGAGCGCTTCGATAAACAGGCCTCGCGCTACTCGCTCCGGATCGACCATCTCCGTGACGCGAAGAACGGGACTGTGCCCAGCGGGTATGCCACCACGGACGATCACACGACCGCCGCTCGCGCCTTGGACCCAAACGGTGATCGGCTTGTTCGTAGCGACCGTTTCGGCCTTCGATTCGACGGTGATGAGCGCAGATTCCGGCCGCCATCGCACGGTCGGCGGAGTTCCAGGCAGTGTTGGGGTGATCAGAACATCGATAAGATTGTCATTAATCATGATTGGAGTCACCCGGGTGGGGCCCGTACCACTGCTTTCGGAGTGTTCAAAAAGGCGATCATCGATCAACACCTGACCCGAAACGCGCTTCACTCCAGCAGCCACGACTTGTTGCGCCAACGCGTTCAGACCAGCCAGTGGATCGGGAACCGTCCAGGCTGAAGTTGTATTACCGTTGGCGTAGGTGTGGTCGGTGTTCAGATATACGATATGCCCGTCCGCATCTGTCCGTCCGCCCATCGTTAAGTCACCACTAGCGACCAGGATGAGGTCTCCTTCCAGTCGACCCTGATCATCGATTGCACCCCGCGCGTAGACCGGAGTCTCAAATCGATAGTCGGCTCCAAAAACGTCCAGTGCGGCTGCAACTGTATAGAGCTTGGTTGTGGACGCCGGGGCAAACAACTTGTCCGCATCGCGCTCGTAAAGCACATCGCCAGACTTGAGGTCAGCCACCAAGAAGCCCCAGCGTGCCCCCTTGTATTTTGGAGCGGTGACAATGCGATCCAGTTCCACCAACGCCGAAGGCTCCGAACTGGATTGAGCCGCGGGCAGATCTGTCCCGTAAAGCAATACCGCTAGCCACAGAAGTAGAAACCCGTGGCAGCGCGCGGCCTTTGGTGGTGCCAGCGGGCCAAATCCGAATCGTTTGTTCATCAAGAGATGAAATAGGGTTGGATCCAGCTTCGGGCAAACGAAATCCCGTGAAACCCGGACGCTTATGGTTGTGGTTCGGCATCTTAGCATCAAGACGTCCGTCCCTGCCTTCCCGCCCGATGAGAGCAAATTGCTCCTGGATTGGCTGTCGCCGCCAACGCGGTCGACGTCGGTGAGGTATCGTCGCGAACTCAATGCGCGGACGCTCACCCAGAATGTCGGTCTCCGATGGGAACGGACCGTTCCCAAACTCGGTCCGAGGCCTACTGCGGTTCGAACTGGATGATATCTGCTTTTCGCTGGGGTGGAGTTACTTCCAGTCGGTCAAGATGCCCACTTCGGAACGTTCCTTCCACGATCGTTTGGCCGGGCGCGTGGAGCTTGAATTCGACATCCCAGGCTTTGGGCCACGCCGGGAACAGGAACAATTTGTTGCCGCTCCATTGCAATAGCATGGATTGCAATGTGATGAGACCGCAGTTCCCGTGATCTTGGTCGGGTACCCAGTCGAAATTGGGCCCCCAGAAGGCGGGAAATCGACTGTTGCCATCCTTAGTGCCAAACCGCCCGACAAGCTCGCGGCGCGCTTCGCTGGCTAAGCCGAGGCAGGCCGCCTGAATCTCGTCCTGCTGCCAGCCTCGATTCCCTTTAAATGAACGCCTTTGAAAAGTCCGGGTTGCCGCGTCAATCCCCTCTCTCCCCACGCCAAAGTGTCGGAATGGAAACACGGCGTAAAGTTCGGGGTTCTCCATATTCTGCCGATTACTAAATGACTCGCCCGGCGCCAGGACCTTCTCACCGTCGACTTGCCGAGTTGGGATGGCGGGCAGTATCTTCTGTAAACCCTCCCATTCGGCCCTGGCCAGCTTGGAGACTGCGTGTTTCGGCAAAGCCATCGCCAGGTTTAACACCCAACGCAGCCCGGCAATTTCCGGAAGCGGATTATCCGTTTGCCACCAGGTTTCCAGTGATTGCGCAGGAACGATCAGTAACGTGCCGCGCGGCTCTCGAGGGTAATGGTGGCTGTAAAAAGCGAGCACCGCGGTGGTCAACGGCAAAGCCGTTTCATTCAGAAAACGTTCGTCCTGGGTGCAGGCCCAATAATCCAGCGCCAGCGCCGCCAGCTCCAGTCCGCCTGACCAGTAGAATCGGATGTATTTGTTGACCGGTCGACCGATCGGTTCGCCCTCCCGTTCCCATCCGTAGCCAAGCTCGCCGTTGTGGTAAGCTCCCCAGAAATGCATCGTTTCGGGGAAGAACGCTCCATCGTGCCCAAAATACGCCCGAGTTCTTGCCGTAGCGAATGGAAGCATTTCGCGATACATTTTGAACAGCGGCTGCAGAAGGTCGTAGTCCCCACTTCCCAGCATCGGCCAGTAAGCCAAGCGGGTATTCTGAAACCAATAACAGCCGCCCCATCGCCGATAGTCCGGATCGAACTTTCCAGGAATCTCCACCGTAAAAACCGAGCCGTTGAATTTAATCGGATAAGCCCCACGCCCGGCACAAGCATTGATGAACCGCTGCAACACATAACCTTGGGATACAATGTCCTCTTCGGACCTCGAGCCCAGTTCCGCTCCTGGATGAGAGCTGTCAGACCTTCCTTCAGCTGAGGTGACTCGGATCCAGCTTCGATTCCAGAAGCGGTCCCACCAAGCGCGATGGGCGTCACGATTGTCTTCCGGGCTGTACTCCGCGCTCGCTTCCCAAGTGCGATCCAAATCACTCTTCCACGCTGTAACCGATGCGGACTGCGCGGTCAGGGTGAAAATAGACAGTCTCATACGCCGCGCTGGATGTTCCAGGCGTAAAGCAGTGGGGCCGTCGTTGACAAATCCTGCTCCCATCATGCTTCCGCCGAAGGTCCGATGGATGAGCGGATCGTTGAATTGGGACTGCAGTGGGCCTAGCCCCTGATGGACCAAGGTGGCCTGCCAAAGGGAGGAATCGTTGCGGTGAAACCAAACGACTCGATTCCGCTGTTGTTTGGCCAAAACACGATCCGGAAAGACGACCGGGGCAACATTCGGGGCGGCCGTATCCGTTCCATCCTCTTCGCCGTCCACGAGAGCGCGCTCTGCCGTTCTCCACAACTCAAGGTTCGCTCGGACGTCGATGGGACGGTCGGATTGTGCTTGGATTTGGATGACTGGATGATTCGCGTCGACCCAGACGGTCAAGCGCACAGATTCCTGGTTTGGCCCGGCAACGATGATTTCGCCCTGCCTTAACCGTAGTTCCTGTCGGAATGGTGCGCCATTTCGAAACGGGTTTGGCGTCAACTGCAGGCGAAGTCTGCCCAGCTTTACGAGTCGAGCATTCTCGTCCCAAGCATCGGTCTTGCTGATATAGAAGAGCAAATCCCCTCCTTGCTCGACCCATAGATTGATCGCGAGATCCCCGTTGCCCAACGGCATGGAACCGGCCGAATTGGTGCTCGGCGTATTCCAGACCACGTTGTAGCGGTCCAGTGGGTCGCTTCCGGCGGCGAATGCACCCGCGGCAATGAGCCGTCCGACGCATAGCCCGAGGACCCAGTACAGACCCATCGAGTTACTGAACTTTAATCCGGCGGAGTTGGAATGGTTCAAACAAGCCATATTTTACCGTCGCATAGTCTGCCCCTGGAGGCGGTCCCGCCGTTGGGCCCTTTTGGAACATCCCTGGCCACGCCGTCCCGAGGGAAGGATTGCCATGATGGGGTCCCAGTGTGTTCTTCAATGTCCCGACCGCCACGACTTCGACGGTGTTCGCGCCGTTCCGCAGGAGGCCGGACACGTCGCATTGCCAGGGGGCATATCCGATGGTACCGGCTTGCTGACCATTGACTCGAACGCGAGCCACACTCCCTAACCACTTGCCCAGGCCAACCACGAATCGATCCTGGCCCGCCGTGTCGATCTCGAACGTCTGCTGATACCGCACTCCTGCGGCGTAAAATGGGCATCCTTGTTCATTCCAAGCGCCAGGACGCATCGCTTGTGCAGCCGTTAAAACGAAGCCGCTCGCTGCGGGTCGAACGGCAAAGTCACCCAGAAGATAGGCAGACTCCAATTCGTGTTGCAGCGTGAAAGGTGACGCGCGAAGGCTCACGGTGTTCACCCCAGATTGCGCGACACGCGCCAGTTCAATCCGCCCAAACGCTTTGTCCAACCACCAGGCCCCGGGCGCCGCGGCGATCACGTGCCCGTTGCATCGAACTTCATAGAGGTCCGGACGTTCCAGGACAATCGCGAGATCCGAAGGCACCGCTCCTTCCACTGTGAAATGGTAACTCGCTTCAAAGCCGCTTCCCGCTGGGAAAGACCGACGCACGAGTTCGTCTTTGAACTGCACGGCGCTATCCCAAGGGTTTCGTTCCAGTCCATTCTTGCGGAAGGCAAATTGCGAGGCCGCGTAAAAGTAAATATTGGTTCTGGTCTCCCCTCCAGCGGAAATATCAACGTAGTCCAGGACGAGCACGTTTGGGGCAATACGATCCACTGTCATCGGTCCGGAAGCCGCTAATGGAGAAACGGTCTCCGACCGAACCACGAACGACGGTCGCGACGCTCGCGACAGGAACAATAAACGACTGCCGCACGGCGGCAACGTAAACTCCGCCTTGATCCCCGAACCGTCCGGTTCGAACGGATAGGCTTGCACTTGGCCCGTTTCGAGATCCCATTGTTCGATCCCGTGCTGTGCGGAATGGATGGAACCGCTGCTCGACGCGTCAATGCTGGTGTTGACGAGGAAGAGAAGTTCCCCATCGTCCAACTGACGCCGCATGTGAAAGAGGATGCCACGATCCTCTGCTCCGCGTCGAAGCGTGAAGGAGGGGGGCGAGCTTTCACGAAGCAGAATGTTTGCGACATCGGCGGTGTCAACGACAGGCCACGACGCGTCCGCGGCAGGCCCGTTCTGCGTGACGACCTTCCCTCCACGCCGCAGTTGGCCTGGAGCAGCGGTCGGTTTGCATGCGATGATTCTGCCGCCAGCAGCGGTTAAAGCGTCAAGAAACCGCCCTGTGGCTTCCTCGAGATTCTCTAACCCTGGGGGCAGGACGATCGTCGCATAACGGCGGTTACCGATTGTAAGCTCGGCCCCAACGACGGAACCGTGGCGCTGGATGATATCTTCACAACCCAAATCGTATTCGACTTGAGCCGCTTCCAGACGCTTGAGCAGATCGAAGAACGAATCCCCCAGAACCTTTAGCCGGGCCTCACTCCCCTGGTTCATCCAGGCCGTCGTGGTCGGTTCCAGCACGAGAATACGATTCACCTGCTCGCCCTGCGACACAGCCACGGACAAACGTTCCAGGTACGCGCCGGCCGACTTGTAGTCCGGCCACCATGGCTCGTGGTAGGAGAAGGATTGTGGATGATCCCGTTTTCGAGCCCCACGAATTGTGACATAGGAAAGATGCTGATCGAACGTATTGACACCTAGAACCCCTAACCAATCGGCTTGGCGCTTCATATCTTCGAAGCGCAGGTCCCATCCACCGGCACCGTAGACCTCGCACAATGTCCGGCTCTTGCCGAGTTGATTCGCCACACTGCCCAACTCCCGGACCATTCGAATGTTGCCAAACTGCGCATGCGTGTTTTCAGCATACTGGTTCATCAGACAATCGATCGCTGGCCGCTGCGGCCAGGCATACATCGCCATATTGTCCGGCACCCCGCGGCAGTGGGGCCAATCGTGTTCCCAATAATGCCCCGTCATTTCTAACCCGAGCGCGGTGCACCGTTCCGCGTAGGGCTGCGCCCAACGTTCAATGAAAAGTTGGTTCAGGACGGAGAAATAGTCGTGTCGAACTTGGCGCCAGTTGCCGATTTCTTGGTGTAAGCTCGCGAGATTATCCAAGAGATCATAGCCGCAACGTCGCTGGAATTGAGCTGGCAAATCTTCGGTCCAAGGCAGCCCGCCTGCCGGAATGATGTTTGGCTCATCCGTAAATATTCCTGGCACTCGCCGACCAAACTGGGCACCGATCTCTCGCTGATACGCCTTCAGCGTGACATCGAGGAACTTGTCGGTCACTCCCGGGTAGAGTAGATCGACATAGCATCGATCGCCATGCCAGGGCGAGTTCCCAGCTCGTAGCATCGAAGCGGTCACATAGCTTCCACCGTCGCCCAACACTGTGCCCGCCCGAATCGATGAGGTAACATTTTCCACCTTTTCACCGGTGATGCGATAAACAGCCACAAGGTTGGTCGACCACCGCGGTGGCTCTTGGGTCGCCTTTAATTCCAATCCGCGACCTCGAGATTCCGGCATCAATTCCGGCACCCAACCTCCCGCAAACCCAGACGGGTAGGAGTTCTCGTCATAGATCCACACGTTCATGTCCAGCCGTTCCGCTTCGCGCAGCGCCATTTTCCAAAGCCGAAACCAGTCCGGGCTCAGGTAAGAGGTCATCAGGCCGGGACGCGGATGGACAAACACCTGTTTGACTTGCTGACCAGCGAGGTCACCGAGCGTCTCCACGATTTGCTGCTCGGTAAGCTGATCGTTCCAGACCCACAACGGCGCGGAACTAAATCCACGAGGCGGTTTGGTAAAGAGCTGTCGCACGTCGGCCGAAGGTATGCCCCAAACCGCTGCTGGAGCCAGGAGGTTTGAGCACAGGACGATGAGAAGTGCGCAGAGCCAGCGAGGACGAGCGGGCGTATTCATCCAGAAAAGATTGCGAGAAGTCACCGCCCGTGGCATTGATGCAAATCAAGAGCCATGTCGAACGCCCATTCGACCCCCAAGGCAGGTTCAAAGAAGTCCCCTTGCCGAACAGCGTCCGGCGCGTCGAGATATTCCTTTTCCTCGCGGCTTCCGGAAACTAGGCTGCGTTTGTGTCCATCCCCAGCGCCAATTTCGAAATTAGGCCTGCGCGCTCGTCTGCTGATCTGGAGTCCGCATTAACATGTATCTCTCTATGAAGCCAGTCTCCAACTCGTCCCAGGGTGACAGCCGCTTGACTCGCCGCTCGTTTGTCCGCCGCGCTGTCAAAGGCGGTTTAGCGATCGGCTTCCTCTTCCATCGCATTGAAGACGAAATTGCTTACGCCACGCAGACGGTCCAACGCAATTCGAGTCCTTCCAAGTTGAGAATTACCGACGTTCGCATTGCTGAGATCACCGGAGCCCCGATGCGTGTTCCTATCCTAAAAATCGATACCAACCAGGGCCTCTACGGTCTGGGAGAAGTCCGGGATGGCGGAAGTCCCAAGTATGCCCTCTTCTTGAAGAGCCGTTTGCTGGGAGAGAATCCGTGCAATGTCGAACGAATCTTTAAGAAGATTAAGCAGTTTGGGCACCACGGCCGACAAGGCGGCGGCGTCTCCGGCGTCGAGATGGCACTGTGGGATCTTGCCGGGAAAGCTTACGAAGTTCCGGTCTACCAACTTTTGGGCGGCAAGTATCGCGACGAGGTCCGTCTTTATTGCGACACGGTAGAGTCGGAAGACGCGGACACTTACGCCAAGCGCATGAAAGAGCGCGTGGATCGAGGCTTCACCTTCTTGAAGATGGACTTGGGAGTGCCTTTGATCCGGAACACTCCCGGCACATTGACCGCACCCAAGAATATTGACTGGCGCGCTTATAATCAGACGGAACATCCCTTCACTCAGGTCCAACTCACGGACAAAGGAATCGAAGCCTTAGTGCACTACGTAGCGCACATCCGAGAGGTGATTGGATATGACATCCCTTTGGCCGCAGATCATTTCGGCCATATCAGCGTCAGTAGTTGCATTCGCCTCGGTCGGGCGTTGGAGCGCTATCAAATGGCCTGGCTGGAAGATTTGATTCCGTGGAAATACTCTGAAATGTGGCGGGAAATCACTCAGGCTATCGACGTCCCGACGCTGACCGGCGAAGACATCTACCTCAAAGAGGATTTTATCAAGCTCATCGACGGGCGCGCTGTAGACATGATCCACCCGGACCTCGCGACCGCCGGTGGGATTTTGGAGACTAAGAAGATCGGCGACTATGCGCAAGAGCGAGGCGTTCCGATGGCAATGCACTTTGCCGGATCGCCAATCTCTTTCATGGCGAATGTCCATTGCGCCGCGGCCACGCAGAACGTCGTCGCTCTGGAACATCATTCGTTGGATATCCCCTGGTGGGAGGACCTCGTGACGGGGATCGACAAACCTCTGGTGCATCAAGGTTTTGCCAAAGTGCCAGACCGGCCAGGCTTGGGTATCGAACTCAACGAACCGGTTATTCGGGAACATCTCTTGAAAGGGACCGGATATTTCGATCCGACCCCGGAGTGGGACCAGGAACGGTCTCATGATCGGCTCTGGAGCTAGTGAGCTAGTCCTGACCGCGGGCACCCCTTCGCTCTCGGCTTGGTCGATTAGCGAACTATCGCAGCTCAAGGAGCCAAGGGACGGTGGGCAGGCGGGACGTAGCCTACATGCCAATAAAGGCCCCACAGGTTCTCGAGCCGGACCGCCTCCGCGTGGCCATCGAAAAAAGAAATATTCACCGTCCCGGGCAACTGCACGTTCTCAGGCCACGGCACCGGTAAGGCGGTTTGCCTCCTCCCGTGGCGGGGTATAGTCACCCCAGCCATGGTTGTCGGAATTTCAAAGTGGCCGCAGGTGCTGCTGGCGGCCGCTCCCCGAGCACAGACCAAGTCCCTCGGTGCATAATCCGTCGCATGGGGGGTGGTTCCCCAATAAACTCCGTCGGCCACTACCGGAGTCGATGCGGGTCTCTCGATCTGACTCTCCGATGTGAAGCTGTCGGTCGCTGCCCCCGCCCTTCCTTTGAACGGACTGTGCGCCCATAGGGAAGCTTCCAAGCAGTGCCAATTAACCGAGTAACTTCCAGCGCGATTGCTCATGCAGCTGAACCAGTTTCCCAACTGGCGATACTCCATTTCAAACATCCAAGCGTCTCGAACAGTTCCGAAGGCGTAGGGAGCCGAACTCCGGGCCGGTGCACTAGGACAGATCCAGCCGAGTTCTCGCTTTCCCACTTCATCCACCCATCCCTCGTAGACTTCGTTCTGGTCCATTTGCTGTCCTTGATCATCCCTCCGCATTCGATCTCGAAGGATGATTTGCCGCAGATTGCTCAAGCACACTGCAGAACGAGCCTTATCCTTCGCGTTGATCAAACCCGGGAGGAGCAAGGCCGCCAGAAGTCCAATAATTGCAATTACCACCAACAGTTCCACCAGAGTGAAGCCTGGAAACACGAACTTAACCCCCGGAGAAGATCCACGTTTCCGTGGTCCATCTCGATGTGGGACCCGTGATCCCGCAAAGCCTGACTTCGACATACAACTTGAGGATACAATCCTTCTGGACCTGCGCTAAATCAAGGAGACCAAATAGGGTGCCAGTTCTTCCGAAGTCGCCAAAGCCATGCTGCAACCACCTTGGACTCCAGAATTCGGCACTCATTCTGCTGAACATGTTCACTCTGCGTTGCGACAATTCCGCCGATCGAGACAGTCGCGTCCGCAATTGTGAACCGCATGGGCAACAAATCCGTCGCTTGGCGCCTGTTTTGGGAACGGTCCGTTCCCAAACTCCTGAGCCGCCGGTGACAATTGTCACCGAGTTGCCTGGACGAACCCAAAACACCGTCTCTTACGATCCTATTGCCGTATCGGCACAGGGATTCTGAGCGTACTCGGCCGGGACGTGAGTTGCGCAAAGGACGCCAGCGCGGAGGCTTACGTGGTAATCCGCTCCCTACTCGACTACCTCGGTGTGGATTCCGTTCGTCCCCAGTTACTTCGTTGTGTTTTTGATAGAGCAACATTAGGCTCGTCGCTGTTTCCAGTTATCCCAGGGCTGCTGAATGAAAGTATCAAAGGACGGCGAGGGCGTGTGGTGTGCACCAGAGACTTTGTTCGCCAAGCGAGTCATCCGGGTTCGAACGCCAATCATGCTGCTGTTCCTTGGGTTGATCGGTAAGGTGCTAGCGTCCGCAGTTGTCCAAGGCGGAACGGTGTTTCGCGCCGGGGGTCCGCAGGGGGAATGGGCAGATGGCAATGACTACGTGTCGGCGGTGATCGGCGAGCAAGGCATCCTCGCGCTCCAGCCGAACGGTCAGGTGGCGCTGCTTGAACAGAAGGAGGGCTCAACCCATTTTCTCATCCCGCTCGGTCTGACCAACGCGGTAGCCATTGCTGCCCTGGGGAATGCCGCTGGCGCCCTGGCAGCCGATGGTAAGGTGGTGACTTGGGGAACATACCGGCGCCCAGCGCCCGCCGGTCTTAACAACGTGGTCGCGCTGGCCGTGGGAGGCGATGTCACCCTGGCGCTCCGTTCCGATGGCACCGTGGCGTCGTGGAGTGATAGCAGTGTCACTGGACCTCTTCTGGTCCCTGCAAGCTTGTCGGATGTCGTCGCTATTTCAGCGTCCTGGACCTACAACAGCAGCTTGGCCCTGAGGGCGGATGGTTCGGTGATCGCTTGGGGTTCGCGCTCCACCGCCGCCGATCGCGTCCCGCCAGAGGCGACAAACGTGATCGCTATCGCGGCGGGATTACAGGAAAACTTTGCCCTTCGCGCTGATGGCACGGTTCTGGGCTGGGGCCCCGGGCAAGACGCCAACTATCGGCCCGGTGGGACTTTTTATCCTTTTCAGGGCCAGCTCGGGATTGTGGATATCGCCGCGGGCCCGAACCGGATCCTGGCGGTGACGCAGGACGGCCGCCTGTTCGATGACAAAGGCACCGATTTGGGCTTTACCAATGTCGTCTTTGTATCGCCCGTTGATGCTCGCGGGTTCATGGTCGTGACGGGCGACGGTTCGCCGGTCGTTGCGAACGAACCAGCCGATACCACGGGTTATTCCGGGGAAAAAATACGGCTTGTGTCAAAGATCGGGGGCAAACGACCCTTAGCCCTCCAATGGTCGAGAAACGGCCTTCCTATCCCGGGGGCGACCAACGCTCTTCTGCGTCTCGAAGGAGCCGAGCTCAGTGATAGCGGCGCGTATCAACTTTCCGTGAGCAATGCCCACGGCCAAACATTAAGCCGTGTGGCCCAGGTCCGGATTCTGGAGAGCGCTCCGGTTATCCGGCGCATCAGCGTAGAGCCGGCCTCCCACACGCCGTACCTCGGCGGAACGGCTACCTTCCATGTCGAAGTGACGGGATCGCAACCCCTGCGCTACCAATGGCAGTTTGAAGGCGTTCCGATCCAAGGCGCGACCAATAGCACCTTTTCCATCACGAAGCTGCGGTTTGAAGATCGCGGGAGATACGCCGTGGTGGTGAGCAACACCGTCGGCTCGGCCGCGAGCGCCCCGATCACGCTGAACGTCTCCCAACTTGTCCTCTGGGGAAATAGTATTATCCGAGCACACGGGATTCCGCCTGCCGCGACCAATCTGGTAGCCGTCACTTCGTCTGGAACGGACATTACCGCGCTTCGGGGTGATGGGACGGTGCTAGTCTGGGGCTTGGCTGAAGACTATCCCGCATTGAACGCGCCTCCGGATTTGAGAAACGTAGTAGCGGTGGCGTCGGGCGGTGGTGTGATCGCGGTGCTAAAGGCAGACGGCCGAATCCAGGGTTGGGGCTGGAACTATGCGGCGCTCAACGTGCCACCGGGGTTAAGCAATATTGTGTCGATCGCGCTGACGGGGAACTCGCTGTTCGCCCTGCGCAACGACGGAGCTGTGCTCGTCTTTGGAGACAATGAAAGCGCGCGGCGCCTCACCACCAGTCTGGATGACGCCGTCGCTTTGAGCCAATGGGGCGGTTTGGCCCTACGCAGCGACGGCACAGTAGCAAGCTTTAGTCGCGACATCTTGCTGCCTCCGCCGCCTTCCGACCTGACGAACGCGGTGGCAATCACGCTGGGACGATCGAACGCCCAAGCGATATTGGCTGACGGCTCCATTGTGCAGTGGGGGACCATTTACGACGCTAATCTGCTGCCCCAACCGGCCGATGTGCACGATTTCATCGCTGTTTCCAATGGGGGTGATAGTGTCCTCGCGCTCCGCGCCAATGGACAGGTGGTCGGATGGGGCGCTGACGGTCAAGGGCAAGCAAGTATCCCGCCAGATCTGCATGGGGTGGCGGCCATTTCTGCCGGTTACACCCACAGCATGGCGTTGGTGGATGAAGGTCCGCCTCGCCTTTTCCAAGAGCCGCTGGATGTTGCGGGCTTGATCGGCGGCAATGCCCGCCTGGTGGCGAACGCTTTTGGGGCGCCGCCCCTGCGATATCAATGGCGAGTCGACGGTTTGATCCTGGTTGGAGCAACGAATTCCGTGCTCGCACTTGATGACTTGTCGTTTTTCGACGAAGGCACCTACGACGTGGTCGTGTCCAATGAGCACGGCACGGTGATGAGCCAGCCGGCCCACATCTCCGTCGAGCGCAGCGCACCGTTCCACGTCACAGCGCAGATCGAGCCGGCCACCGGCGCCGCTGTCCTCGGCGGCAGTGCTCTCCTCTCGGTCCACGCCGAAGGCACGGGTCCCTTCGCGTATCGTTGGTTCCGCGACGGCGCGCCCATCCTCGATTCGCGCGAGCCCACCGTGCGGCTGGAACCGGTCCAGTTCGATCATGCGGGAGATTACCAAGTGGTGGCAGCTAACGCCTTCGGGAGCTCGACCAGCGCCCCCGTGCGGCTGACGGTAGTTCAGGTTGCTGTGTGGGGGGCCAATGACGACCGGCAACTGGAGACGCCGCCGTCCGCAACCAACCTGGCCGCAATCTCTGCGGGTATGTTCCACACCGTGGGACTTCGGGCCGACGGGACCGTCATGGTATGGGGAAATACCCCTCTGGAGGGAGGGATGCATCCGGGCGGCGCGCTTCAGCCCCCCGCCAGCTTGAACCATGTGGTATCAGTCGCGGCAGGAGGGGGCTTTAACGTGGCTCTGAAATCCGACGGCCGCGTGGTGGGCTGGGGCGACAACTCCTGGGGCCAGATCAGTGGCTTGACGGGGTGGAGCAATATTGTGGCGGTAGCGGCCGATTATTCACACACACTCGCGCTTCGCGCCGATGGCACCGTTCTTGCCAAAGGCGGCAACTTCGCAGGTCAGACCCGAGTTCCGCCAGACCTGGACGATGCCATGGCTATTGCCGCGGGCTGGGAGTCATCCGCGGTGTTGCGCAGCGATGGAACAGTTGTGCAGTGGGGAACAGGTCAGAGGGTGCCGGACCAAGGTCGTGACGACATCATCGCCATCGCGCCCGGGTTAGCGCTGCGGTCCGATGGGACGCTTGCCGGCGTGGGGATCGAACCTTCCGCGGGGGTAGCGCCCATCGTTGCCATCAGCGGCAGCCGCGATCGGCGCCTGGCCCTCCGGGCCGATGGCGCCGTTTGGCCTGATGCGCCCCTGGGCCTTACGAACGTGATTGCGATCGCCGCCGGATTTCAACATAGCGTCGCTTTGATGGGCGGCGGGCCACCCCTCATTCTTCAGCAACCTCTCAGTCTCACCACCACGTCAGGCCGGAATGCACGTCTTGCGGTCAGTGCCAGTGGAACCCAGCCGATCTCTTATCAATGGCGTCATTATGGACAATCGATTCCAAACGCGACGAACCAAATTCTGGCGCTGGATAAACTCTCCTTTTTCGATGATGGCGATTACGATGCCATTGTCACCAACATCTCCGGCGTGCGCACCAGCCAAGTCGCCGTGGTGAGCCTCGTTTTTGAGCCGCCGTCCGCACCTGAGGTCCGACTGGAACCGGCAAGTGGCGTCGCTTACGTCGGTGGCTCGGCACGGTTAACCGCCTCCGCCAAAGGAGCCCCTCCTTTCGAGTTTCAGTGGCTGCTTCAGGACCGCTCGATTCTAAACCCGCACGGTCCCGTGTTGGAACTGGACCATCTGACAGCGGCCGATTCCGGAGATTACCTTGCCGTCGTCGCCAATGCCTACGGCAGTGCCACAAGCGCACCCGTACGGCTTTCTGTGGTCAATGTGGCCGCGTGGGGCTTGGATCCTCGCGGCTCCGGCGCCCTTTCCGTCCCGGTATCAGCGACCAACACCGTGGCGGTGTCCGCCAGCTCCGAATACGCCATCGCCTTGCGCGCTGACGGCCACGCCATGATTTGGGGTAATCCGATCGGGGGTCAGTTGAATATTCCCTCGAGCTTTTCCAATCTGACCGCGGTCGTAGCGGGAGAGTCGTTCAGTCTCGGTTTGCGCACGAATGGTTCTGTGCTCGTTTGGATCCACCCGGAGCAGGACTTTTACGGGCTTGGACGCGTGCCAAATGGGTTGACCAACGTGGTCCAGCTCGCCGCCGGCTCGACTTGGGCGTTAGCGCTCCGGTCCGACGGCACGGTGTCGCAATGGGGCACTTGGGATTCAGCGAGCGTGTCGTCGCCTCCGGCCGGGCTGGCCAACGTGGTGCGGATCGCCGCGCGGGCTGGACAGGCCATGGCCTCGTTCGCGACGGGACGGTCGTGGGCTGGGCAGTCGCGACTTCAACTCCGCACTCGAAGGACTGAGCAATGTAGTCGCCATTGCCGCGGGTGACACCTTCTCTGGCTTTGCGCGATGACGGGACCGTCTCCGAATGGGGACGAGGCGCCCAGTCTCCGCCGCCGGAGGCGACGAACCTGATCGCGATCGCCGCTGGTCAAGGCCGACTGGGCCTCCGTGACGACGGCCGCGTCATCGCGTGGGGCCTGAACCTGTCAGAGCAAACCGCCATGCCAGAAGTCCTGCCGCCTGCCATCGCCATCGCGGCCGCTGGAAACCGCAGCTTCGCACTTTTTCCAACCTCAGGCGAACCGCACCTCGGCCGACAACCACGCCGCCAGAGTCTATTCACCGGACAACGCTTGCACCTGGACGCCAGTGTCCTGCCCGGCGCAGCTCCCGTGACATTTCAATGGTTTCGGAACGGACGCGAGCTCACCTCTCAGACCAACGCTCTGCTCGAGATCTCGGCAGTGACCACCGCCAACTCAGGGAACTATTCCGTAACAGCCAGGAATGCGTATGGCACGGTCACCAGCCGAGACGCTTTGGTGTCGGTACTCGATCAAGCGCCGATCTTCGGGGAACAACCGGTCGACCTGTCCGCGACTGAGGGCGAGAGTGCGACCTTCCATGTCACTGCTTCCGGTTCCGAGCCGCTGGCCTATCAATGGTTCTTTAATGGTCAATCGCTAGCCAAGGCAACCAATGCCTCCTTCACCCTTTCCCCATTGACCCTTGCCGAAGCTGGAGCGTACCACGTTCGGGTCCAGAACGCGTTCGGCGCCATTTCCAGCCGTCCGGTCACTCTAAGCGTGGCGCCCTCGGTTTTTCTTGCACGCACCGAATTCGGCGTGATGCCGGACGGCACTTTTCGCATCGCGGCAGGCCTGTCCTCCGCGCTGTCGCGTGATGTTCGGGTGCGGTGGGAATACGGCACCGGGAATCGCTGGACTTTCGATTCCAACAACAAGCGTGAGGGTTTCCTGGTGATTCCAGCGGGTTCGCTCCGACAATGCGCCGAGATTCAGGATTCCACCCTCATTCAGAACATCACCGACCGCAGCCCAGTCGCACTCACGTTGGTGAGCGCGGACCTGGCCGGGGTCGCTTCACCCTCAAACGCGGTCCTGCGCCCTTATGCGGGGCCGGGCGACGACCTGGAGTGCGATCCGGTCGTCATTTCTCCAGCTCGATTCGAGCCTGACGAGATGCAACTCCGTCCGGATCGGGGCGTGGAGCTTCTCTTGGCGGTGACGCCCGGCGCAAAGTTCACGATCGAGGTTTCTGAGGACCTGGTTTTTTGGGAGGCTGCCGAAGGGATCCTCGTGCACGATCCGTCGTCGGAGCGAGTCTGGTTCATGGATCCGCACAGCAGAGAACGGTCCGCTCGATTCTACAGAATCCGGAGCGAATGACCAAGCTCACCGATGGAATCTCTTAGGCGAGAGATTCGACTGCTTTTCGTCCTTCAGGTATGACCAAGGCAATGAACAGCTGTGGCGGCGTGAGCGGTCCCACCAGGCCTGTTAAGACGCCTCCTTGGCTTGCTGTTGCGCCTCTCAAAGCTGTTGCGGGCAACAGCACTCCAAAACCTGACGGAGTCGCGATCGGTCCTCAGACAGGCGCGTCCGCAAATTGCGGACGACAGGTGCACCGAATCCTGCCATTCGCGACACCAACCGGAGGCCGAATTCTTAGCGCCCTGAGTCAGCGTGGCGGCGCACTCGGTCCGCTAAACATTGTAGGGATAGCGCGCCTTGGCAATGGTTAGCCCGCGGACGTCGATCTGGTTCAACTCAGCGGTTCCCAAGCCTGCCTGTTCCGCGAGTAACAAGTGGTTATCACAGAATCCAAAGGGCTTCACCCCACGCACGGCACGCGGATTATCATAACCCATCACGGCCGTTCCCACCGCGTCCGTCGCGACCGGATTCAGGCCGACGATCAGCACCCCAGGCGACGTGAACTTGAGCGGGTTCGCATTTTCGCACCACGGTCCCTCGCCGCCACTCATCGACGTAATTCCGTCAATCACGGCCAAATGAATCGGACGCGCCGAACAGATGTCGGTCACGATCCGAGGCACGCGCACGGTCGGATCCGTCGCGGTGATCTCCGATTTGAAGCCGGGCAATTTGATCTTTTCGAACCCCATCGGATTGTGGAGGGGGCCACGCCCCGCGGTGGCGTCTTCGTTTCCAGCTTCGTCACCATACAGCGAGTTAGGAGTGATCCCAAACAGGTTCTTCATGGAAAGGGTCACACCGGCCGTCACGTGATTTTTCAGCTTGGCCAGAGAAACCATCACGTCCGTATCTTCGTAGGCGCGGTTCAAATCAAACGCGGAAAACATGTATCCGGCCGCCGGGACGCGCAGGTGACTGTACTTTTTGCCACTCCCCAGATTTCGGGTATTTTCGAACTCGACCTTCCCCAACCCTTTCAGCGCATTCACATCCCAATCGGCAAAATCGAGTGTTGTTTCCAGACTCGCTTTGCTCTGGGTCGACTCCACAAATCTAACGCGTTTGGCTCCTTCCGCGAAGAGCAGTGACGCCAGCGCGTGAGCCGTCGCATAATGGGTCATATAGGTCTCGCCCACCGGGCGTCCGAGGAACGAGGCAAAGTTCGTTCCGGTCAGGTTGAGCTTGATCGTCACGGTCTTGTTCTTAACCAACGACCCGATGCCTCCCAAAAGGTCGAACGATTGGGAGAAAGCCGTCCGCACTTCCGGCCCGTAGCCTCGGCACGAAACGATCGCCACATTGGAATCGGTCCGGCGCCGCCCGGAGGACGCCGCGCTCTCGTTTGCAGCCGATTCGGCCGCTTGCAAGTGCGCCTTCAGAGCGAACGGAACGGTGGCGGCAACGGTGGCTCCCCAACGAAGAAAATGACGTCGATTACAGGCGGAGTGCGGCGACATAGTAATTTCAGCTACGGGTTTCGGCGATTCAATCCCAGCTCAACGGAGAATTCAAGCTCGTTCCCCAGACGCTCGCAAGCCCATTTGCAGGGCTTCCAACAGCGTCGCAACGGGCCGAAGCGTTCTGTAGGCTCGGGGCCTGGTTGCATCGAACGCCGCGAGTGGACTCAAGCCCCTCGCCTCACCTCGAAGTGAAGCATTCCCCCCAAGTCGCCTCGGACGGCAAGTGAAGTCATTGACCTTTGGGATAGATCTACTAATCTCCACGCAATTCCGCTGAAGCAAGAACCAGGGTCACGGCCCTGCTTGTTGCCATCGGTTGGCAGCCCATAATTTAATGCGTATGAATCATCCGAAGCCATCTGTGACCCGCCGCCAATTTCTGCAAACGACCGCAACGACGGTGGCCGCGTTTACGATCGCTCCCCGCCACGTCATCGCGGGAAGCGGCACCACTCCTCCCAGCGAGAAACTTCAAATCGCCGCGATTGGTGTTGGCGGGCGTGGGGCAGACGATATTGGGGCCATTGCCCCTGGCAATACCATGGTTGCGTTGTGCGACGTGGATCAAAAGTATTCAGGCCCCACGTTTAAGAAGTTCCCCGACGCCAAGCCTTTCCAGGATTACCGCAAAATGTTCGATGAAATGGAGAAAGGGATCGACGCGGTGATCGTTGCGACCCCCGACCATTTCCACGCCGTCGCAGCCATGGCCGCGATCCGCCGGGGCAAACACGTCTATTGCGAAAAACCGCTCGCTCACTCGGTTTCGGAAGTGCGCCAGCTCATGAAGGCGGCCAAAGAGCACAAAGTGGTCACTCAGCTTGGCAATCAGGGACATTCCTTCGATAGCATCCGCGACTTCTGCGAGTGGATCTGGGACGGGGCGATTGGCAACGTGCACACGATTCATTGCGGCTGCGAAGCGATGAATTCGGGAATCGACCAGCTGGCTTCTCTAAAAGAAACTCACCCGATCCCCGAATCGCTGAATTGGGATCTTTGGCTCGGCCCCGCCCAAGCCCGTCCGTACCACCCTGCTTACGTTCCGGGTTCCTGGCGGAGTTGGGTTCCGTTCGGCAACGGCACAGTCGGGGATTGGACATGCCATGTGGTAGATCCGGTCTTCTGGGCCCTCGATTTAGGCGCCCCCAAAACCATCGAGGCTCAAGTGAAAGACTACGATTTCAAAACGCAAGGTGACTCATTCCCGAAGGGCGATCACATCACCTATCAGTTCGCCGCCAAGGGAAAACGAGGCCCTGTGACCATGCATTGGTACAGCGGCAATGAACACATTCCGCAACCGCCGGAGTTGGAAAGCGACGAACGACCCGTTCGCACGGGCGCGGTGGTGATCGGCGACAAAGGCACCATCATCTACGGCTCACACGGCGCTGGCGGCGTGCGCATCTTGCCTCAATCGAAGATGGATGCTTACAAGCGCCCCGCCAAGACGATTCCCCGGGTCAAGAATCACCAGGTCGACTGGTTGCAGGCCATCCGGAACGGCACCAAAGCCGGTTCCGACTTTGCCTATGGCGGGCCTTTGACCGAGCTCGCGATGCTCGGCGTGATCGCCATCAAACTGGCCGGCACTAAACTGGAATGGGATGCGGAGCGCATGCAATTTACGAACGCACTGGAAGCCAACCAATTTGTGAATCCACCGTATCGCGCCGGTTGGACGCTATAGCTCCGACGCTGCACCATCCATTCGAGGTATTCGCCAATACCCCTGAGGGTCCAACGGGCCAAGGGGGTGAAACCAATGGCGAGGGCTTGATTTGCCTAACTGGAAAAGTTGCGTTAGTAAATCGCAATGTCGTCGTTCGAGGATAACGGCCCGAACCTGGATCCCCCCCCAGGACCTCAACCCTTTGGACACTATTACCTTCAGGAGTTGATCAACAGCGGTGGAATGGCGGATATCTGGTATGCCACCAACCCGCAGAACGAGCCGGTCGCCATTCGCCGCCTCCGGGACAACTCCTTCTTCAGCTTCACTGCCAAGAAACGGTTCGTGCGGGGCTGCGAGATCCTCTCGCGAATTCATGACCATGAGAACGTGATCGGCTATGTCGAACATGGAAAGCTCAATGGCTCGCTTTACTTGGCGATGGAGTATGTGGAAGCCTCCAATCTCAAGTTGCTTTTCGCGCGCAACGATCCTGTCCTGGTGGAAAACGTGGGCAACATCCTCATCGATATGGCCGTCGGCCTGGAACATGTCCATGACAGCGGCTTCATGCATCTGGATTTCAAACCGGAAAATGTCCTGGTCAGTCGCAATGCCAGCGTTCGGTTGGTCGATTTCGATCTCTCCCAGCCCATCCCGGAGAAGCCGCAGAAGACGCCCGATAACCCCGGAACGCCAGCCTATATGGCGCCAGAGCAACTGCTTCGGCAGCCTATCGACCATCGGGTCGACATCTTCGCCTACGGCGTTACCGCCTACGAAATGTTGACGGGAAAGAAACCGTTTGGCGGGGAAACTCCGGATGACATTCTGCGCAAGCAACTCGATCGCGGCACGGATTTTTCGACGCCGCGGGAGTTAAATCCCGACATTCCCTACCCCTTGGAAAAGCTCATATTGAAGTGTTTGGAGCGCGACGCGGACAAGCGGTATCCGATTACCAGCGTGCTAGTCCATGATTTGAAGACGGCGCTCTACGTTTAGAGGGGACACCGTTAGATCGCCCACTGCAGCGAACCTTGCCGGAGAAAGCGGGTTCATGCGGCATTCCGACCTATTCATCAGCCCTGCAATGGGAAAGGGGCACACTCCCTCCGTATATAACAGGGAAATAACACGGATATAACACGGATTTAACTCGGGTGGCATCCGTGTTATCTCCGGGATATCTCCATGTCATTTCACTGTTAGAAGCGAATAACGACGGCAAGTGGGGCGCTCAGAACGGGTCTAAATCTTTAACTCAGCGAAGTTTAAAGGCCTCCTAGACACCTCGCCCGCCGACGTCTCGAGAGGCATTCGTCGAATTGCGCCAAGCCACCCAAGCGAGACGAACACGCATGTCTGGTCGCTCTTCGCCTCGCGTCGTTCGCCGTGGGGGCCGGGCTTTGTTTCTTCAAGTGTGCGTCTTAAGTCCAAACACGGATCGAGTCGCCTTGGGCTAACGCCGCCGATTCCGGTTCCCCATAGGCCGCTCGGGAACCAAACCACGACTGTCGGACCAGACTCAATGCCGTCACAATCGCTCGATGGAGCCCCTCGAGGAACTGAGCGCCGTCGCCACTCTTCGCGCAAGATGCGGCACGAAAACGGCTTAATATGTGCACCTCGGCCATGGGAATCGGATCCCCCAGGATAACCACCGGGATCGTCGCGAGCTTCGGTTCGCGACGGAGCCAACGGAGCACATCAATGGCTCGCATGGACCGAATAGCTCGGTCGAGGATCAGGACGCCAGGCAACGGCCAAGCGGCACGATCTGCGTATCTCCCTCTTCCTTGGAGGTAGGCGATCGCTTGTTCAGCGTCGGGAACGACGAGAAGCTTCTGGATAGCTTCCAGCTGTTCCAAACCTTGCTGAATTAGGGAAATAGTGTTGGGGTCATCCTCAGCCAAGGACACGATCAACCGATGGGGAAGTGCCAACATGAATTATGCAGTTCATTCGGCGGCTTGGTGTTCTTGGTGTGTGCATCCGTCTGCCTGCGATTCTAGCGTTGCTGCAGGAACTTGCAATCCAAATCGAGCACACTGGTGTGCTGTCCCTGAATCCCGTAGGCTTTCGTTGCGCGCCAATGCACCATGGGCGAGCCGCAACGAAAGTATAAGGACTTAGCCGGTCATCACACTAGGGGCGACCGGACCGAGTTCCCCTCCGGTGCAGCCGTCGAACGGCGAGAAGCGCGCCGGCCGCTATAGCTCCGAGCGCCAAAACCCTCGGCTCAGGCGTGGGAACGGGCGCATAGCTCATCTGGACGCCGCTCAAAATGCCATGGGAAAGCTCCTCTGAATCGGAAAGATAGAGGTGCCATTCTCCGGCTGGGAACGGGCCGACGTTCCAAGATTGAGACGCATAGGCCAGGTCCGTAGGAAGAATCGGAGCGGCCTGAGTCTGGACAGCGTTCCGAGCGGCCGCCAGGAGATCACTTCCACTCTCGGCAAAGCGATAAGGTTGAGGAGTTAGGACGCCCTGCCCTGTGGTGTCGAACACGAACGATCCGAGCACCGCAGACGAGCCCTCGGGTTTCGCGGACGTCACGTCCGGGCGGTCCAGCAAAGTGAACTCAGAGCCAGTCGGCGAGATCAGTTTCAGGGTGAGGTCTCCGAGCCACTCGTGGGCGAGGGTCACGGTGACGGAATTCAAGCTCGTGAGGCCCGGTGCCTGCCCCAGAGAAAGGGTAAGGCCGCTCGGTTCACCGTCTGGGATGTGAATATCGGGAAATGATCGAGCCAGAAGATCGACGTCCGCGGCTGACGAAGCGACCATCCCTAAACCGACTGAAAGCACACTAAGATAAGACCGAAACATAGCTTTTGATCGAAGACCACTACTCTTCCGGAGAAATATCAGGTGCAAGTCAGAAGGCAATGTAATTCAACCGAGTCCGCCGGAGACGGTTGACTGAGCCGGCCTACTCCGCGGTCTTGACCCAGACCCGGAGGACCTCCGCCACGCTCCATGCTTGGGCAATGCAACCACGGGCTGTAAACGGAGCTTCCGCGTCGAAAACCTCGCTGATCGATCCGACACAAGCCCGGTCTAAATGCGGCTCGAACCCACGTAAAAACTCGCGAGCGCCCTGGGTATCGCCAGGGTGGACTTTGAGCCAGGCATCGACAAACGGGCCAATCAGCCACCCCCAAACCGTTCCCTGATGGTAAGCGGCGTCTCGGGAACGCAAATCGCCAAAGTATTTAGCCTTGAATTGCGGGTGATCCTGACTTAGCGAACGCAGCCCCACCGGCGTTAATAACTGCCGCTGCACGATCTCTAAAACAGGCTTCCAACGCACTTCGTCCAAGACAGAATGAGGAAGCGAGACCGCAAAGATCTGATTCGGACGGCACGCAGCGTCGTTGCCGCCGCTTTCCGCGTCAACGACGTCGTAGAGACAGTTGAATTCCGGGTTCCAAAAGCGACGGTTAAACGATTCGCGAACGCGCCGGGCGAGTTTGGCGATCGGTTGGGCAGCGGTTTCATTTTGTTCTTCCCGTAGCCAGCCCTCCAGCAAGCAAAGTGCGTTAAACCATAATGCATTGATCTCCACGGCCTTGCCGCGCCTTGGGGTGACCACCCAATCGTCCACCTTGGCGTCCATCCAAGTCAACTGATAGCCCGCAGCACCCTGGTTCAACAGGCTATCGCTCGGGTCGACGCGAATGCCAAACTCGGTCCCCTGGATATGACGGGCGACAATGTCTTGGAGCTTAGGCAAAATCTGGCGCAGGGTCGTCCGATCTCCGGTGTAGGCCACGTAGCGGGAGAGCGCATGGAAGAACCAAAGGGTGGCATCGGCTGTGTGATACAGGCCTCGATTCTCCCCTTCCGGGAACATGTTGGGGATCAAGCCGTCGCGGATATAGTGCGCAAACGTTCGTAAGATCCAACCGGCTTCCGCAAAGCGCCGCGTCGTCAGCGTCAACCCTTCCAAGCTGATCATCGTGTCCCTTCCCCAGTCCGTAAACCAGTGGTACCCAGCAATGACAGTACGAATCTCGTCGCCTGCCGCCAAAGCGCGAGCAGCGTCCGGAACGCGACCCACCGGATTAATAATAAACTGGTCCGCCGCCAGGACTAAATCGGCCCCAGGCGAGGCCATCGCATGAGGGTCAGCAATGGAAATCAGACGAAGCCGCCGTTCGTGGTAAAAGCGCAGAGCTTCCTCCGGGCTGAGGGCCAAGGCTGTGCCCCAGAGTTCCGTGGACCCGATCAAGGTCGCAGGGTTGAGCGGCGTCAGGTCCAAGCCAAAATATCCGGGACTCCAGAGAAGGCCACGGGACTCATATCCGCGCTCCGCATCCTTCTCGTAGTAAATCTCTCGTTTTGAGCCCGCTTCGTAAGTGAAGTTCGTGCGCTCCCCTCGAAGGTAGAGGCGCAAGATAGGGAGGGTGCTGCCAGCCTGGATCTCAAAGCGATTTCCATGGGCGCTCAGCAAATAGTCGCTCTGGAGACTCTCGCTGACCGAGCGTTCATGCCCTCGGAAATGGAGCGATGGTCGCAGCTCCAATCGCACTCTCTCTTGGGACGAAAGCAACCGGTAACCGATGTGGACGGTGTTTTGTCCGTGCAGAAGCACCAGATACTTCTCCAAAACAATACCCTCCATCTCAAAGCGCCAGACCGGCAGCTGGTTTTCGAGTCGGAATTCCGTTAGATACGTTCCAGGAGCCGCAGAATCCT
Organism: Limisphaerales bacterium; assembly: GCA_044225505.1. Taxonomy (GTDB): domain Bacteria; phylum Verrucomicrobiota; class Verrucomicrobiia; order Limisphaerales; family SIBE01; genus JAXMHN01. The sequence goes on along the minus strand of JBGAIN010000057.1, from coordinate 15,901 downwards.
CCGGTTGGCTAGGTTCTTCTCCACCAATCTGCACGAGGCGCCCGCCTGGAAAGCGCAGATACTCGGCCAAATGATTGAACATCACGACGCGGCCAAGAGGAGCGGGCAGTGCGGCAATAAGCAGTCCATGATACCGCCAGGTGACTGTGCCAGAAATGGTTCCGGAAGCGTACCCCCCAAGACCGTTCGTCACGAGCCATTCCTGGCGAAGCAAGCGGCGAGCAATATCTCCCGCTGCGTTAGTCAGATTGATTCGACGGATGATTTTCTCCATGAACTTGTTCCAAGATTATCCCAGGCTCCAGCAGGACAGCCGCGTGGCCAGGCAGCCACCAGCGTCCATCGCTCTCTAACGGAGGCATGCCACAGCCGCCGTAAGCCGGATCTTCCGTCGACCACACCACGCGCCACGCTCGATCACGCAAAGGAGCCAGGAGCGGCTCAGGTGCCGGGTCCAATTCGAGGTCGACCCCGAAGTTGACCAGGAGGAGTCGATCGCTACCCGCAGCGCCAAAGTAGCGGAGGACAAACGCTTCCGCTCCCAGGACAGCCCCGTCCATACCCCCACGCCGAGGGTTACCCAAGACTGGATCGTTCTTTCGCCAGTGGAGCAAATCCCGATGCAAAGCGTAGATCTCGGCATGGGTGTGCCGCTCGGTAAAGTCCAACTTGCAGCGGCGAAATGTCTCTTCGGATTCCGGGTTAGCCAGGACATGCTCGCACGCGCCGCCAGCAATGGTGCGGAATTGGGCGAGGAATTCTTTGCGCCCTTTCGCGACCCGTTTGGCGAGTTCCGGATTGTGATCCGCGAAATAGAAGAATGGCTGCGACGCTCCAAACTCCTGCCCCTGGAAAAGCATAGGGGATCCCGGGCCAAGCAATAAGAGGGCTGTGAGAGCCCGGAACTGGCCTGGACCAGCGATCGCGTGCAACCGAGCACCGCGCAGGGAGTTGGCCACTTGATCGTGGTTCTGAATGTAATTAACGAACTTCCACGGCTCTAAATCCAGTGCGGGAGATCCACGTCGTTTTTGTTGCCACCGATATCGCTGGCCTTGAAATAGGTAGCCATATTTTAGAGCTGAGATGAACTCTTGCGGTGTACCTCGGTAATCCGAATAGTACGCCTCCGCCCGTCCCGTGACCGCGACGATGGCTTCGTGATGGAAATCGTCATTCCACAGCGCGTCCATCCCGTAGCCTCCAGATTCCACCGACCGCACCAACCGGGTTTCCTGAGGTTCGTTCTCCGCTACAATGTAAGTTTGGCGGCCTTTCGCTGCGTTCTGCACCTGCCTCGTCATCAGCAGCATGACATTTTCAGGGGATCTATCAAAAATCTGCTGCGTTGCGTCCAGGCGCAGGCCGTCCAAGTGAAACTCGTCTATCCAATAACCGGCGTTGGCAATGAAGAACTCGCGAACTGGGGCTGCGTCCGCCCCGTCAAAATTGATCGCCTCTCCCCATTCGTTCTTGTAGCGGTCGGTAAAGTAAGCTTCGGCAAACTCCTTCAAATAGTTCCCATCCGGTCCGAAATGATTGTAAACCACGTCCAGGATGACTCCCAAACCCACGCGATGCGCCTCATCGACAAACTGCCGGAAATCGTCCGGGCTCCCATACAGATGGGTCGGCGCGAAGAGATCGACTCCATCATAGCCCCATCCGAATCGCCCAGGAAACTCAGCCACCGGCATCAACTCGAGCAGGGTCAGCCCCAAATCCGCCAAATGCGGTAACTGTGCCATCGCCGCTCTCCAAGTCCCTTCCTGGGTGAAAGTTCCAATATGCATCTCGTAGATGACATTGCTGCGGCTGGCGACACCGTTCCACCGCTGGTCACTCCACTGGAACCGGCTCGGATCGATCACTTGAGAAGGACCATGCGGTCCCTCGGGCTGAAACCGGGATGCCGGATCTGGAAAGCAGCCTCGATCCAAGCAAAACTTGTAAAGCGCTCCCGCCTTTCCCTCAGCAATAAAACCCGAGAAATAGCCATTTTCCTCACGCTCCAGGGGCACGGGGCGGGCGTTCTGCAACTCTGCGACACTGGCCGCGCAAATCACGGCCACAGTCTTGGTCTGAGGCGCCCAGACACGAAAATGGGCCTTTCCTGACTCTGTGATCTCCGCTCCGACGGGCAACCGGCGTTTTGGAATTTCAAGGTGCCCCGTTAAAGGCAGCGAACTGGGGCGTAAATCTCCTTGAGCGTCCTTGGACTCCATTTCCGTTGCTCTACTATGGCGTCAAGTGAACAAGATGCAACTCGGCCCAGTGCATTCCGTTAGGATGGGTGCCTCGGTGCGCTCCGTTTCCTGAACTGGCAGGTTGTTTCGATCGATGGTTACCAGTTGGATTGCTCAATTGTTTTAAGTAAGTGGGATCAACCTGTTGTTGATCTCAGGCACACTGTGCGACTCTCCCGATGGGGAGTCGCATTTTTCTTTTTGTCCCACCGACCCGATCCGCGATTACCAATCCGATCTCAGTTTTGTTTTATACTATGGGATCAACCTGTTGTTGGTCTCAGGCACACTGTGCGACTCTCCCTTGGGAGAGTCGCATTCTTGTTTAGTCCGGTATCAGCTATCGCACGGGAGGGACTGGGCGCGGCCTTCGCCAACCCTATTCCTCGCCCCCGGGATGGGAACTCAGGGCTCGATTCAGGAGCAAATTGCTCTCATTCCTCACTCCTGTCCGGACTAACCGCGAGGCTTTCTCTCGCGCAAGGTAAAGGCGAGTGCGGCGCCTTGCCGACTCCCTGGAAAGCTGACTGCACCTCAGGCAGTTATGGATTTCCACCAATCCCCCCGGAGAGTGTTGACAGACCCGTTTCCGCAAATTGCGGACGGCACAAACCAAAGGTGCTATTTCGCAGTGTAAACCATTGGCGTTCATAGCTATTGCACTCTAATCCATTTTCATAGATCGAGGGCACTTTCGCACACCACCGACTCAAGGCGGACCTTGATGCCTGACTCAGCCCCTGATCCTTTACCTCCTCCGGATGGCATGCCATGCTCTGGCCGTCGCCGCAGCGGCGAGCCCGATGCAGATTGCCAAATACCTCACGATTTACGCGGCTTTGTGGAGGAATTCCATCGTGCGCGAGATGGGGTTTAAAGCCAACTTTCTCCTCTGGATTGTGGTGGAGATGCTTTGGTTTGGGCTCCAGTTGGGATTTATGACGGTGATTTACCGCCACACGGACCATATTGCGACCTGGACCAAGTGGGAAGTCGTGCTCTTGGTGGGCGCAAGCCATTTCATCCAGCAAACGTTTACAGCGATATTTCTGACGAACGTTACGAATCTGTCCGAATTCATCCGCACGGGGAAACTGGATTTTATGCTGCTTCTCCCGGTCAACACCCGGTTCCTTATCTCGTTTCGGCAGGTCGACCTGGGAGGGTTTGTAAACGCGGCTTCGGCTGTCGCCGTGATGGTTTACGCGGCCCGACAGCTCGATTTGACAATTTCGGTCGGGCAATGGATCGGGTTTCTGATCCTGACCGTGTCCAGTGTTCTGGTGCATTACTCACTGATGCTGATCCTCGCGACGTCGAGCTTTTGGACCGTGCGTGGTCAAGGAGTGGTTTGGGGGTATTACAACTTGTTCAACATCGCTCGCATGCCCGATGCGGCCTTTCGCGGTCTGTTTAAGGTTTTGTTCACCTACGTTCTGCCGATCCTCCTGGTAGCGAACGTGCCCGCCAAACTCCTGGCTCGAAAGTTGGAGTCGCCCATGGAGATGTTTCTCCTCGTCGCCCTGAGCACAGTTTGCTTCGCCATCTCGGAAGCCGTTTGGCGCTTTGCTTTGCGACGTTACACCTCGGCGAGTTCGTGATCGAACCACCGAAAAGGCATGAGCTCGGATCCACGGTGCCAACCTGTTTCGGGTTGGTAGCCAAGGGGGTGGCAAACAAAATCGTTGCTTTGTACAGCGAGATTGTGGCTTTATGCCCTTGTGATCGCGCGCGGTGCAGCACCACAAAGTCACAGATTGCTATTCGGCTGTTCGACGGCAGAATGGAGGTCGCCCGCGCTAAAACTATGGAGCGGGAGCGTTTACAGGTTTTGTATAGCGGACATGTGCAAGGTGTCGGTTTTCGCTACACCGTGAAATCGCTCGTGCCGGGTTTTGAGGTGACTGGGACGGTTCGCAATCTCCCTGACGGGAGAGTAGAATTGGTGGCCGAAGGCGCGAAAGATGAACTCAGGGCATTTCAGCAAGCCATCCGGGACTCCGGCGTTGGCGGATTGATCACTCATGAACAAACCAGCTGGAGCGAGGCACGAAATCAATTTCGCGGATTTACCATTGTCGGGTAATTTTCCGCAACTGGAGAGATGAAGTACGCGATCATTGCGGATATACACGCGAATCTGGAAGCCCTACAGGTGGTCCTGGAGGACATCAAAACGCAGAAATGCACCCACTACGCCTGCCTAGGCGACGTTGTCGGTTACAACGCCAATCCTAAAGAATGCCTCGACATTGTCAGAAGCATGGGGATGCCCTGTGTCAAAGGCAACCATGACGAGTATTGCTCGATCGAGACGAACTTGGAGGGTTTCAATCCGCACGCAGCGGAAGCGGTCAATTGGACGCGACGACCAGTTGTGAGGATCGCCAATGGTTGCGTGATCTAAAGTGCGACTCGTCGCAGAGCTTCTCAATCGTCCATGCCACGCTCGATGGCCCACAGCGTTGGGGTTACGTCTTTGATCGGCTCGCCGCCGCCGCCAGCTTCACCTATCAGAACACAACAGTGTGTTTCTTTGGGCATACCCACGTTCCGGTGGCGTTTATTCGCGATACCGTGGTGCGGGGAGGAACCTACTCCAAATTCAAGGTGGAACCGGGCCGTAAGTATTTCATCAATGTGGGAAGCGTCGGGCAACCGCACGGGACGGCAATCCCAAAGCGGCGTATGTGACCTACGACCTCGACGAAGGGCTCATTGAAATACGGCGGTTGGATTACGATATCGCCGGCGCTCAGGCCAAGATCCGCGCGGCGGGACTGCCCGAACGCCTGGCCGAACGTTTGGCCGTAGGCCGATAGCTCCTTCGATTATAGGCGACTTTGGCCTGGCACCGCGTAGGCCCAGTCCGGCTACGGTCGCTCGCTCGTCTCGCCCGCTTCCATGGCGGAAGCTTGAATCGAGTGAACGGAAGCGGCGTGGCAACAGGCGCGGCCATTGAAGATCCCTGTCTTAAAACCGAGCTCGCTCGGAGACGTGATCCAAGCGTTGCCGGTGCTGCGGTTGTTAAAGGCGCATGACCGCACTCATCAGATTTATTGGTGGATCTCCTCAGATCTCGCAGACCTGCTTCGCCCGGATCCCGATTTGAGCGGCTTATTTCTGTTCCATCGCCGCCGTTGGGCCTGGCCCCGCCATTGGAACGAACTCATCCAGAGCGTTCGCGAAATGCGCGCGCACCAGTTCGATCAGGTCATCGACCTGCAGGGATTGGCGCGCAGCAGCCTTATCAGTTGGCTTGTGCACGGCCGTGTCACGATCGGAGTCGAGGATTGGCGTGAAGGCGCTCCTGCATTTTACGACCTCAGCATCCCACGCCCCGGGGAAAACGCCCACGCGCTCGATTGGTATCTGAGGGTAGTGCACGCTCTTGGAATTCCGGTCCACTCCAATTATGCGTGGCTGCCGCCACGCCCCGAAACCCAAGAGGCCCTGCACAAGAAGTGGCCCTGCGCGCAAGGCAAGTGGGTGGTGATTCATCCTGGCGCTCGCTGGTTGAACAAACGTTGGCCAGCGGAGAACTTCGCTCAAGTAGTTCGAGCGCTTGCCCAGGATCAACCGGACCTGCATTTTGCCGTGATGGGCAGCGCGAACGAGCGCGAACTGGCCGCACCCATTCTCCACGCTGCCCCAAACCGATGTTTGGATTTGACGGGAAACACGACCCTGAGTGAAATGATCGAGTGGATCCGTCTCAGCACGCTCGTTATTAGCAATGACACAGGCCCGATGCACGTCGCGGCAGCATTGCGCACGCCGCTGATTTCGTTGTTTGGCCCCACCGATCCGCGTCGCACGGGACCCTACGGCGACGCTGACAATACCCTTCGGATCCCCCTGCCCTGCTCTCCGTGCCTAAAGCCTTCCTGCCATTGGACACCGCCTCTGGAATGCCTCCGAGGAATCCCTTGGAAAACCGTCTACGCCCGAGCCCACCGCTTGTTGGATTTGTGAATAAGGCGCGACACTGGCGCGTCGATAAAGCGTTGTGCAATTTCACCGGCCGCGAGTGCGGCGGGTGAGCCGCCCAGGTCTTGATTTGCGGCTTGCCAGTGCGATGCACCATTCTAAAGTGGTCTAATGAAATCTCTTTTTGCCACGCTGGGATGCTTGGTTGCCACGGTGCTAGTCGCACGTGGGCAGGCCGTCTCGATTGAGCTCGTGCTCGATCAAGAGCAGTATCTCCCTGGCGAAGCGCTCGTGGTCAAAGCCCGCGTCGCCAACTTTACCGGGCAGGAACTCAAATTAGGCACCGACGAAACTTGGCTCTCGTTCACCGTTGAGGACTCACGGCACCTTGCGGTAAGTAAACGCGGGACCGTCCCGGTGAAAGGGGAGTTCAGTTTGGAACCGTCCATGACCGGGACCAAGCGCGTCGATTTGGCTCCTTATTTCGATCTGACGCAACCGGGCCGTTACTATGTAAGTGCCACTCTCCTGGTGCCGCAATGGCGCCACGCGGTGCAATGCAAAGCGGTCAGCTTTGACATTATTCGCGGTAACAGTCTTTGGGAGCAGGAATTTGGAGTGCCAGGGAGCGCGAACGATTCCACCGCCGTTCCGGAAATTCGCCGCTACGCTTTACTACAGACCAGTCATTCACGCGTCATCCAGCTTTACTTCCGATTGACCGACTCAAAAGGCGGACAAATCTTCCGCATTTATCCGTTGGGGCAGATGGTTTCTTTCAGCAACCCGGAGCCACAGGTTGATCGGTTCAGTAACTTTCACGTGCTTTACCAAGCGAGCGGACGAACCTTTATCCATTGCTTGGTCAATCCGGACGGTGTGTTAGTCGCCCGTGAGACTTATGAGTATGCCGCGTCCCGCCCGGTTCTGCGTGCGGAAACGGACGGCCGTATCAGTGTTGTGGGTGGACAACGTCGTGTCATGCCTAACGACCTTCCCCCGCCCGTCAGCTCGACGGCTCCATCGAATGCCAAGCTTCCCCAACCATAGGCCATGCCATTTCACGCAATGGGGATGGCTAACTTGGCTGTTGGTCGCGGTTTGCTCGAGCGCCTCGGCGCAGGAGGTCGCGGTGCACCTGCGCAATGGCGATCGCATCACGGGCCGACTCATTTCCGAATCGACTAACGCGATCGTCCTCGCGACGCCGTTTTCAGACAAGCTCTCGATCCCGAACACCCTCGTCTTAAAAAGTGAACCGATTCGCCCGCCAAGTGCCGGGACGAACGCCACGACCGCCATTTCAACCAATAGTTTGATTCGCCCAGTCGCTCCAGCCTCGGGCGTGGTGGGGGAACTGATCCTCACGAACAAGTCGTCCATGGCCCAGCACGCGGGGGGCGCGGCCAAGCCCGCGGAAACGAAACCTAAGGTGCCGGAACGTTCTTTATGGCAGCAGTTCTTCTCCGAATGGAGAGGAGAAGCCCAACTGGGGGCAAATCTGGGGTTTAGCACCAAAGACCGGGAAGCGTTTACGGGCCTCATCAAATTGGCGCACGATCACCGATTCCCGAACTCCCACGCGTTGCGAAATATCCTTCAGTACGATGTCTCCTATGGAACGACCGATAACATATTATCCGATAATCGCATGGATGGGACTTGGAAGTCTGAGTACGACCTAAGCAAACGATTTCTGCTCTACAATGCGTTTCGCGCGGGTTATGACGAAGTTCGGGGCGTGAATTTCCAGTACGATGTCGGTCCGGGATTAGGTTACAAATGGGTCGTCCGGACCAATTTTGTCTTCAAGAACGAGTTGGGTGGGGACTACCAGGAACAGTTTTTCATCCAAAAAAACGTCTCGAGCCGTTACTCGTTGCGCCTGGCTGAAGACGCCTGGTGGCAGATTACTCCGAAAATTCGCTGGGACGAACGGCTGGAGTTCTTTCCGGAAGTGCGAGATTTTTCGGAGTACCGGGTACGCTTCGAGAGTAATCTTAGTTACTTGTTAAAGCAGAACCTGACGTTGACCCTAAACGTTGTCGACCTTTACGACACGGCTTCCCCGCCGGGGGTTTCCAAGAACGACCTGCAAGTCCGATCGCTCGTTGGGCTCAAGTTCTAGCTGCCGACTCCGCGGCGACGCTCGGGAGAGGCGAACTGGCCAACTGTAATTGAAGTATTTTCTGAGCGACGGCTCCGAGCGTAGGGAGCACGCAGTCATGGTGGCCGGTGCCATTCCACGGAGAATGAATCAACAAACTGGTGCATCCTGCGTTGTGCGCGGCCTGTGCGTCGGGCCATTTGTCGCTCACGACAAAGCATCGATCGAGATCCAGATGCCATTTGAACACTGCCTCGACGAGCAGCCCTGGTTTTGGCTTGCGGCAGGGGCAACGATCCATTTCGTCGTGGGCGCAGAGAAGGATGTCATCCAAATCCAGACGCCGTCGCAAAATAGTATGCATCAAATCCAATTCCCGGCGGGATTGATAGCCACGCGAAAGCCCAGGTTGATTGGTAGTTGCGATGAGAAGAAAACCAGCGGCTTTCAAGGCCCGCAAGGGTTCTAACGCGGACTCGTTAATCTTAAATTCATCCAGGGTTAGTGGGGTGACTTGCGCGTGACGCTCCACCCTTACCTCGTTCAGCACCCCGTCCCGTTCGAAGATCACAGCTGCTTTCATCAAACGGTCCACCAGCAAGAAGCTCGCCGGAGAAAGCCTGTGACGAAAGAAATCTCCGCCGCTACTGCAATAAATCTTTTGCGGTCCGAATTCGAGACTCCATTTCCTTCACCACGGGCTGAGCCCGAACGAGCGCGTTCTGCTCCGTCTGGCCCGGGAATGACTGCAAGACAACTCTAACAGCCCCAGCCACTTCTCCGTTTCGATCGTGAACTGGCAAAGTGACCACGGCGACCTTTTGCTGCTTGCCATAGTACATCACGTCGCGGGAGATGACATCCTGTTCCACCGTCCCCCCCGCCATGCCCAATTCGTCTTCATGGCTGCTCGCAACAACTTTGGGAACATTCAGATCGCCCTGATGCGCGTAAAGCCGTAATCCAACCAGTCTGGGATACTTTCGGAGCGCTTCTCGAACCAAAACTTGAGCCAGGATTTCGTGAGGCGTAAATGAGATTCGAGTTTCCCCAAAATACGACACCGAGTCGGATTTTGTCCAAAAACCGATCTTGCCCGTGGTAAACGTATTGTCGTTGAGCGGAGGGATAATTTCTTTGCCGTCGAGCAAGCAGCTAATCCGGTTTCCTTTACATTCCAACTGGAGTTGGTGCCAAACGCCTCGTTCGATCGCGACGGACGGGCCGATCGTCGTCAGACGCTGGCCATTGACGAGCTTGATAAACCGGAACGTGTTCCCCCCCGCGCTCGCCCGCACGTAATAATAGTTGTTCGTATCCTGCACCCGGAAGGCAATACCGGCCATTTGTTCCGCGTCGCCGCTGACAATCTTGAAACGCGTTGTCAGTGAGAAATCGGCATAGGACTCTGCATCGTAAAGTAAAATCGGAAACCGCTCGTCCGTTTTGTCGGTGGATAGTTGAGCGAGGACGTTGGTGGTCGCTGATCCTTCCGAGCTTGGTCCATTCTCGGACCGCTGAGGATCCGAGTCCGGAACGATACGCCAGTCACCTGGCGTCCCGCTGCCCGAAAGAATGCTTTTGAACCCGGGTGGAGTCTGGTCCACTGGGAACTTGCTAAAGTCGATCACTCGTTCGCCGGCTGCGGCGCGCCAAGCCATCAGAGTGACTGCAAACCACAAGGAGAGGCGTCGCATTTGGTGGGAGGGTAGCAAAATGTTCATGCGGAACAAGTGACAAACAGTTTTAGGAGCAATCTCGGTTGTGGATTCCCTTCCTGTTCACCGCTGCCTATTGCACCTGATTCTTGTCAGGCGTGGCACTTCCCGCTAATCTTCGAGTCTATTCCGACACCTACTATGAAAACTAGAAGTATTCGCTCAGCCTTTCCTGAGATCTCGAAAATTCAGTTCGAGGGCCCGGACTCGAAAAACCCCCTTTCATTTCGACACTACAATGCGGAAGAAGTGGTGGCAGGTAAGACCATGAAGGAACATCTTCGTTTCTCTGTGACTTACTGGCACACCTTTCGCGGCATGGGCGCAGATATGTTTGGCGTCGGGACAGCCGTTCGCCCTTGGGAAGACGGGACCAGTTCGGTGGAAATGGCGCAACGCCGAGTCCGAGTCGCATTCGAGTTCATGGAAAAGCTTGGCGTTCCATTCTACGCCTTCCACGATCGCGACGTCGCCCCAGAAGGCAAGACCCTTCGGGAAAGCAACCGCTACCTAGACGCGGTCGTCGCCGTCATGAAGGAAGAGCAAAAACGGACGGGAATTCGACTGCTCTGGGGAACAGCCCAGCTTTTTGTTCAGCCGCGCTATGTCCACGGCGCCGCGACAAGCTGCAATGCCGACGTTTTTGCCTATGCGGCAGCCCAGGTCAAGAAGGCGATGGAGGTGACGCACGAACTTGGTGGGGCGGGATACGTGTTTTGGGGCGGACGCGAAGGATACACGACCCTGCTAAACACGGATCTTAAGCGTGAAATGGATCATCTCGGCGCCTTTATGCATTTGGCCGTGAATTACAAGAAACAGCTTGGCTTCAAAGGCCCGTTCTATATTGAGCCAAAGCCGAAAGAACCGACCAAGCATCAGTACGATTCCGATGCCGCGGCTTGCTTGAATTTCTTGCGAGAGTACGACCTACTCTCTGATTTTAAGTTAAACATTGAAACCAATCACGCAACGCTTGCGGGTCACACCATGCAGCATGAACTTGAGGTCGCCGCAGCCGCTGGAGCCCTCGGATCGATCGACGCTAACATGGGGGATGAACTCTTGGGCTGGGATACCGACCAGTTCCCGACCAACGTGTATCTCACGACCCAGGTAATGATGACGGTATTGAAGATGGGCGGATTTACCACGGGCGGTCTTAACTTCGACGCGAAAGTGCGACGCGAAAGCTTCGAACCGATCGATCTGTTTTACGCGCACATTGCAGGCATGGACGCTTTCGCCCGAGGCCTGAAAGCCGCAGCCGCGATCCAAAAAGATGGCCGACTCAGCGAATTTGTCCGACGTCGGTACGCTTCTTGGGATTCGGGAATCGGCGAAAAGATCGAAAAGGGCAAAGTCAGCTTCAAAGATCTTGAAACTTACATATTGAAGAAAGGAGAGATCGCGGGCAACTCGAGCGGCCGTCAGGAACTGTTGGAGAACTTGGTCAACGAGTTTATCTGAAGCTTCGATCGTCAAGGGTTTCGGGCCATCGGCACTCCAAAAAGTGCCGATGTGCTCGGTTCCAATTGGCACGAATCCATCAATTCTGCTACGCTCTTCGCGTGAGTATCCTGTTGATCGGCTTTCTGTGTGCCGCCCTCGGCGGCGAGCCTCGTGCCGCCCATCCATCCCGCCCGACCTCGGCGTCGAGCGGGACGTCTGGCCGGGTCCAATCCCAGGATCCGACAGAATTGGCCTATCAAAGACTCCTTGCGGACGACGATGCGGCGCAGGAGGAAGCGGACCGATGGATTCGAGAGGCCAAAGCGTTCCGGGCAAAAGGAGCGCCTTTTTCCGATGACGCGCTCGCCGCTCGCATTGAGCAACGGCTGGCGCCAGTAAAAAAAGCTTACGAGGATTTTCTCCAGGCGCACCCCGGGCATACTCGCGCCCGTCTGGCATATGGCAGCTTTCTCTATGAGACTCAGGAAGAGGAGCTAGGGGTGGCCCAGTGGGAGAAGGCGCGGCAATTGGAGCCGAAGAATCCGGCTCCCTGGAATAATTTGGCGAATCATTACGGGCATCGCGGCCCGGTCAAGACTGCGTTCGACTACTACGATAAGGCGATCGAGCTGAATCCGAACGAACCTGTCTATCTCCAGAATCTGGCGACGACGCTTTATCTGTTCCGCAAAGATGCCATGGACGCCTATCATCTGAGCGAGAAGCAGGTTTTCGACAAAGCTCTCGATCTCTACCGCAAAGCGCTCAAGCTCGATCCAGCGAATTTTCCCCTCGCCACCGACTACGCCCAATCGTACTACGGCATCAAGCCGCTTCGGAGTGAAGACGCGCTCAAGGCTTGGAACTATGCCCTGAAAGTGGCGAACGACGACTTTGAGAGGGAAGGCGTTTACGTTCACTTGGCCCGTGTGGAGATTAATTCCGGGATGTTCGACCAAGCCCGTCAGCACCTGAGTCTTGTCACCAACGAGTTCTACGGGACGCTCCGGGATCGGCTTCGGCGCAACCTCACGGAAAAGGAGAAAAAAGGCAGCGAAGTTCCTGTTTCTTCGCGCTCAATCCGATGATGGCACAGGTCGAAATCCGAACTGAGCCGCTTCCAGCGTCCTGCTATTCTGAAATGCCAACCCCGGCCCTCGCTTAAAGCCCGCCGCAGAACGTGACTTTCTAAACTTGCCCTTGTCTGAATTAGAGAAATCGTGAACGATCGCCCGCGACGTCAATCGCGGATTGTTCCAGATTGACAAGAGTTTGAGCAGGGCTGCGGAAATCCGGTCAAAGTGCGGAGCTTTGATGCGAAGGCACGGGTCTATCAGCACTCAACCAGATCTTAACCATTGCTTTTGCTGTAGGCGGGCTATACGGATGCACCATACACGAGCAGCTGATCATGCATGTTAGAGTGATGTCGTCTCGAGCCAACCCGTTGTCCCAGCGCCCGAATGGAGCGATCCACGTGCTCCTCGGCCTCTCTCTGCTGCTTTCCTTTGCTCTTAACCTAACCGCTGCGATTCAGTTTGACGTTTTTCTTGGTTACGATGGCAACGTGCGAGAGGCCGCCTGGTTCCCAGTCGCTTGCGAAGTCTCCAATGATGGACCTGCCTTCAACGCCGTTTTTGAACTTACCGCCGGTAACCTGGGCACGGATCAACTGCGACGTGTTCCCTTGGAACTGCCTACGAATACGCGGAAGCGATTTGTCATCCCGGTCTTTGCCTCGGGAGGGCGTTTTTATCAATGGAGTGCCCGATTACTCGATGACCGCGGCAAACTGCAGGCGGAACGTCCCAATCTTCAACCAAACGTTTTACCGTGGGAGAGCTATCTACTCGGGGCCCTTCCCCGGACTTTCGCAGGTGTTCCCGTTCTTCCGGACGCCGTCCAAGAGCGCTCTGATCTCAAGCCTAGAGTCGCCCGCCTGCAGCACGAGCAGTTCCCTGATAATCCCATCGCGCTGGAAGGCTTGGATGCTCTTTATCTAAACTCGGAACGCGCTCTGTCACTCAAAGCGAATCAGGTCGGCGCTTTGCTCATGTGGCTCTACCAAGGCGGCAAACTGGTCATCGGAGTCGAGCAATTGGCGGATGTCAATTCGACACCTTGGCTGCAACAATTGCTCCCCTGCGAACTGAGCGATATGGTCACCGTGACGGTGGACGAGGATCTCTACCACTGGCTGAAGCCCGCCGAGTCAGCGGAAGCAACGCCCCCAACCGTGCCATTTGCACCTGCTCGCAACCGCAAAGAGCGATTTCGTGGACCTGGCCCCTCGGCCTCAGCTTCAACCGTTTCGGTCACGACGGATCCAAACTTTGTTGACGCTCAACTAGCGGTTGGGACGGGTAAATTGCGCGACGGCAAAGTGGTGTTGGAAGCTAAGGGGCACCCGCTGATCATTGCAGCGAATCGCGGCCGTGGGCAGGTGACCGTCCTTACTTTCAGTCCGGAACGTGAGCCGTTTCGTTCCTGGAAGAACCGGCCGGAATTCTGGTCCAGATTGCTGAGGCTCTCGCAAAGTCCGATCGAATACGCGGCTTACGGAGGCGCCAGTTTGGACGGCGTGTTCGGCGCGCTGATCGACAGTCGCCAAGTTCGAAAACTCCCCGTCGAGTGGCTATTGTTGCTTTTGCTCGTTTACCTCGTGGTGATTGGCCCATTTGATCAGTACTGGTTGAAGAAAATCAATCGACAGATGCTGACTTGGGTCACTTTTCCGACCTACGTCGTGCTCTTTTCGTTGTTGATCTACTTCATTGGTTACAAGCTTCGAGCTGGGGAGACAGAATGGAATGAACTGCAGGTCGTAGACGTGCTGCCCAGGGGGCAGAAAGCAGGCCTCCGGGGCCGGACCTTCGCGTCGATCTATTCGTCCGGGAACGCGAATTATCAACTCGCCTTCGGACCAAGCGCTCCAGAAGCGCTCGATCAGTCGTTCGCGTGCCTACGAGGCGAGCTCCTCGACCTTACCAGGGGCGCCCGAGAAGCGAGTCGCGCCAACGTCGAACAACGAGGCAATGTATTCCAAGCAGATATTTTCGTGCCCGTATGGACAAGCCTGCTTTACGTCAATGACTGGTTTCAGCCAGGAGCCCCGCCATTCAGCGGATCTCTCACCAATCAAGCTGGAACCGACGTGATTGAAGTGGAAAACCTGCTGAGCCGACCTTTGACAGAGGTTAGGGTCGTCTACGCAAATTACGTCTACGACCTGAAAAGCCTTGCTCCTCGCGAGAAGAAGTCTATGCCACTTTCACCTGCCTCGGGAATCGCCTTGGGCGCCTGGGTGGCACAGCACGGCAGCGAGTTTCAAGAAGCTGTCCGAGCGCGTGGCACAGCGCTGGGCGATGAGCGAAGCGGTCGATTACAGAACTTGCCGCTTACCGCCATGATCGCGTCGTTTATTGGACAATTACCGCGCGCCGAACACCAGCGGGGGTTCGTATCACCGCCAGGTTGGGACTTATCTCCTCTAGTCGCGCGTGGTGACGCCATCCTATTGGCCTGGGATGCGAGTGGATCGTATACCACACCAATGAACCAGTTCTCACCCCCACGACTCCAACGCAATGCTCTGCTGCGACTGGCCGTGCCCCATTTGAGCGCTGGCCGTCCCGAGATTCAATGACCACCGAAACGCCTCCGCCTGTCCCGGCCGTTCAAACGTTCAGTTTGACTCGTATTTACGGGTCGATGATTGCGTTAAACGCCCTCAATCTCACGGTGAACAAGGGGGATCTGTTTGGATTTATCGGATCCAACGGCGCAGGGAAAACGACGACGCTGCGGATTTTGGCCACGTTCTTAGCCCCGTCTGGTGGTCGGGCGGAGGTGTTGGGTCACGATGTCGTCAAAGATGCCGACGCCGTGAGGCACGTGATTGGCTATATGCCAGACTTTTTCGGGGTTTATAAAGACATGGAGGTAACCGAGTACCTCGATTTCTTTGGCGCCTGTTACAAAATCCCATCGGCGCAACGCGAAAAAACGGTCAATGACGTTCTGGAGTTGGTGGGGTTGACTGAAAAACGAGGCGCTATCATCGGTGCCTTAAGCCGCGGCATGCAGCAGAGGTTGGGGTTGGCCCGGGTACTCATCCACGACCCTCAACTATTGTTGTTGGACGAACCCGCGAGCGGCCTTGACCCCAGGGCTCGCATCGAAATGATGGCGATCCTTCAAGAGCTCCAACGGTTAGGAAAGACAATCATCATTTCTTCCCATATTTTGAGCGAACTCCAGACCCTCTGCAACCGAGTCGCCATCATCGAGAAAGGCAAACTGATCTACAGCGGACCGGTGCAAGGCGTTCGGGATCAGATGGCCGCCGGCGCTGTCTACTGGGTGACCGTTCGATCAGAGCAAGAACGAGCCCTTCAGCTTCTTCAAGCGCAAGATGAGGTCGCCGAAGCGGTTCCGACGGATAACCA
>JBGAIN010000056.1:0-43495 GCA_044225505.1 Limisphaerales bacterium | reverse complement strand
ATTTGGAGAAGGACATTAAAAACGTCATGATGTGCCTTTTCGATTTCGTCGAACAATAATACCGAATAAGGCTTGCGCCGGACCGCTTCCGTGAGTTGCCCCCCCTCTTCGTAACCCACATAGCCCGGGGGAGCTCCAATGAGGCGCGCGACCGCATGCCGTTCCATGTATTCGCTCATGTCGATTCGCACCATGTTCTCTTCGGAATCGAACAAAGATTCGGCCAATGCTCGCGCGAGTTCCGTTTTGCCGACGCCTGTCGGACCCAAAAAGATAAACGATCCAATGGGCCGCTTGGGATCCTTGAGTCCGGAGCGAGCACGAATGACGGCGTCCGCCACGGCTTGGACCGCTTCGTTTTGACCAATGACCCTCTGATGAAGGATATCGTCCAACCGCAATAGTTTCTCCTTCTCGCCTTCCATTAGGCGGGAGAGCGGAATGCCCGTCCAGCGTGACACGACTGCAGCGACCTCGTCCGCTGTCACTTCTTCCTGTAGGAGATGGGAGTCTCCTTTGTTCGCCGCTTTAAGTTCGAGGTCTCGCAATTGGGCTTCGAGCGTGGGAACTCGACCGTACTTGAACTCAGCGACTCGAGTTAAGTCATTACGGCGCTGAGCTTGTTCCATTTCGTTGCGGGAGACCTCAAGAGCCTCCCGAAGCTTCTGGATGTCGCCAATCACATTCTTCTCGCTTTCCCACTGTGCTTTCAGTGCGTCGCGGGATGCCTTTTGATCGCCGAGTTCTTTTTCCAGTAGAGCCAAACGTTCTTTGGAGGCGGGATCACGCTCCTTCCGCAAAGCTTCGCGCTCGATCTCCAGTTGCACTATGCGGCGCTCGAGCCCCTCCAACTCTTCTGGCATGCTCTCCAGCTCGGTCCGTAGCTTTGCGGCTGCCTCATCCACCAGGTCGATTGCTTTGTCGGGAAGAAACCGATCTGAAATATAACGATGTGACAATTGCGCGGCGGCGACCAATGCCGCGTCTTGAATACGCACGCCGTGGTGCAATTCGTAGCGCTCCCGTAGTCCGCGTAGGATCGAAATTGTATCTTCCACGGTCGGTTCATTGACGAGAACGGGTTGGAAGCGTCTCTCCAGAGCCGCGTCTTTTTCGATGTATTTCCGGTACTCGTCCAAGGTCGTGGCCCCGATACAATGCAGTTCGCCCCGGGCCAGCATCGGCTTGAGCATATTCCCGGCATCCATGGATCCCTCGGCCTTTCCCGCGCCAACCACGGTATGAATTTCGTCGATGAAAAGGATGACCTGACCCGCCGCTTTTGTGACTTCCTGCAAAACCGCTTTGAGGCGCTCCTCGAACTCCCCACGGTACTTCGCTCCAGCGATGAGCGCCCCCATGTCGAGCGCGACGATCTTTTTGTCGCGCAGACTCTCTGGGATATCTCCCGCAATGATCCGGCGTGCTAACCCTTCGACGATGGCGGTCTTGCCAACGCCAGGTTCACCAATGAGGACGGGATTGTTCTTGGTTCGGCGCGACAGGACCTGAACGGAGCGTCGAATCTCGGCGTCGCGTCCAATCACTGGATCCAGCCGGTTTTGGAGGGCCAGCTTGGTCAGATCACGGCCGTATTTTTCCAACGCCTCATACGTGGCTTCGGGATTCGCACTGGTAACGCGCTGGTTTCCCCGGACCTCCGTCAATGCCGTAAGGAAATCGTCACGTCGAATGTTTTGCGCTTTGAAGATCCGGCCTATCGGCGATGAGCTCGGTTGCTCAAACATCGCCAGGACCAAGTGTTCGACGCTGACATATTCGTCCTTAAGACGCTTCGCTTCATCGTGCGCCCGGACAAGGAGTTGATTCAAACGCTGGGTAACGTAGACCCCGCTGCTCATGCTGGTGTCCCCGGACACGCGCGGGAGCTTTGACAATTCCTCTTCGGTTTTTGCGGCGGTCAGATCGGCTGAAACGTGTGTTTTCTCCAGGAGGCGAGGGACCAAGCCATTTTCTTGTTTCAATAGACCCAGCATTAGGTGCTCGACATCTACGGCCTGATGCTGGTGCCGTGTTGCGATGCTCTGCGCTTCTTGAAGAGCTGCCTGAGCTTTCTCTGTTAATTTGTTCAGATCCATAAAAGTGTTTAAACGTCGTCCCCCCTCGCGTCTGAGCAACGACAATGCCGTTGTGTCTGCGCTCGGTGCCTAGACGAAACGGCTTTCGCGGGTCCTCAGATACATGTCCCGGTAAGTTGCTGACTTTGAGCGGCCAAGCAGGGATTCGAAACGTCTTAATCTCCACCAAGCGTCGAAGAAACCTACTCTAGGGAAACCTAGACTGCTACTATGAGTTTGTGCCATAATGACTCAGAAGCGTGCTATCGAAGTTAGAAGTGACTCAGATCGCAAGCCGAGTTTCTCGTCCCCGCAACGTGACGACTTCGCCAGCCTCGAGACATCGCCCGTTGGCATTGATTTGAATCCGCGATCGGATTTTCGTCGCGTTCTCCGCGACGCTCTCCTAGCTTAAGGCCAAGTTAATTTCCCTGTGAAACTCAGACATTGCCTAACGCTTGGTCTTGTGCATGGCACAATGGATTGTGCCATGGCGCCGATCGACCAAACGGGCAACCTGGTTTCGCTCCAACCTAACTCTCTATGAAACGAAGGGAATTCCTCAAAACTGCGCTCGTCTCGTCGGCCATTGCTTCGGTGTCGGCTGCGGAACCGAAAGCGGCGCAGGAATATTATCAACTTCGGGTTTACCGATTGAAACCCGGCGGGGACCCAACACTCCTCCATAACTATCTCGCCAAGGCAGCGCTTCCAGCGCTGAATCGATCGGGGATCAAGACCGTCGGCGTTTTTCTTGAGACGGATCTTAAGCAGGATCCATCGGTTTACGTCCTTATCCCTTATGCTAGCTTAGACGCGTTCGCTAGTGTTCCTGCCAAATGGCGTACAGATTCCGAGTATCAGGCCGCCGCCGCCGAGTATCTCGCGACACCCAAGTCGAAGCCAGCCTACGAACGCATTGACACCTGGCTGCTGCGTGCTTTCGCAGGCATTCCAAAGCTTGAATTGCCTTCCTATTCAGTGGAGAAAAGATCACGGGTGTTCGAACTTCGAACTTACGAAAGCTACAGCGAGTCTAAGGCCTTGAAAAAGGTCGACATGTTCAACGATGGCGAAATCGATGTCATGCGCGAAGTGGGTTTGGGGCCTATATTTTTTGGCCAGGCTTTGGCAGGAAGCGGATTGCCCCACCTGACCTACATGCTCTCTGCCGAGAATCGAGACGCGCATAAAGCCCACTGGGAAGCGTTCGGTAAACACCCGACCTGGAAGAAGATGTCGTCCGATCCTCAGTACGCAGACACGGTATCGAAAATTTCGAATCACTTTCTCGAACCGGCCCCGTTCTCACAGATCTGAGTATCGTGAGCAAAAATCGGGTGAAAGCGGTTTTCGGATTGCGCGCTCCGCCCTTGGCTACTTGGTTCCTTCAGCTAGGATCGTTTCGAAATTGGGCGCTTGCTCCTCGCGGCTAACCGTGCCGACCTCGATTTGTTTGAAACCGGCAGCTTCCTACCTGCCGTGGAGGTCGCCGGCCGAGAACCCGAGCCAGCGATCTCCATAAAGCTCGTGCGCCTGGTGAAAGGTATGCTGCAAGAGGTCCAGGATCATGATGTGACCACCAGGAACCAAGATTCGGTGCGCGCTACGGATAGCGCGCGCCGGGTCCGAAGCGTGGTGCAGCGCTTGGCTCAGGATCGCCAAATCAACACTTTCTGCGTCAATGGGGGGATCTTCCAAATCTCCGAACCGGAACTCGAGATTTTTCAGGCCGATCTGACTCACCTTGTGCGTACCGAATGAGACCATCTTCTCCGAGTTGTCGACCGCGATCACTCGTTTAGCCCTCCGCGCCAAGAGTTCGCTGATCAGCCCTTCTCCCGAACCCAAGTCCGCAATCACCAATGGCGGAAGAATCCTTAGGAGGAGTTGGCCAAACGCTTGCCACGAACGGCCCGGCCCGTAACTGCGATCAAACCTGCCTGCAACTTGATCAAAGTAAATTTTCTGCTGTTCCGTCCGTCGGGCGATAATTCGCTTCCGGTTCAATCGGTCTTGCGAGTACTCGGGCATCTCGTGCGCGCCGCGCACCGCCAAATGCATTGCTTCCTTCACCGCCGACGCCGCTTGAGAATTTAGTTTGTAGAAAGTTCGCTTTCCCTCCCGCCGTGATTCGAGAAGCCCAGCCTCTTGCAGTAGCCCAAGGTTCGTCGAGATCCGAGACTGGCCTAGGCTGGTGATCTCCTGCATTTCCTGCACGGAGAGTTCGACGCGGTCGAGCAACGCCAGGATGCGTAGCCGTGTCGAATCCGCCAAGGCTCGGAGGATTTTCAGGACGTCAGGGGTTGGAGTAGACATGACGGGCGGCGCGCTTTTGTGTTGACGAACACGAGGTATGTATATATCTTCCCATCCTGATGCGTCAATATGTGAGTTTGCCTCTCCAGTTGCGCCAATCCTAAACTACATGAGCAGAAACTTCATTTTTTCGTCGGAGTCCGTTGGCGAGGGCCATCCGGACAAAGTCTGTGATACCATTTCAGACGCGGTCCTGGATGCCTGCCTGAGTGAGGATCCGCGTAGCCGAGTGGCTTGCGAGACTTACGCCAAGAGCAACATCGTGGTAGTTGGTGGTGAGATTACGACTCGAGCCACGCCGAACTACAACGCGATCGTGCGCCAGACCATTCGCGACATCGGGTACGTCCACGAGGACGATGTCTTTCATGCCGATAAAGTGTTCGTGATGAACGTCATCACTTCGCAGAGCCCGGATATCGCGCAAGGGGTTGACGCAAAGGCAGCGGAAGGCAAAGCGACCGACGAACAGGGGGCAGGGGATCAAGGCTTAATGTTCGGTTATGCCTGTGACGAGACGCCCGAGCTCATGCCTTCGCCAATTATGTTTGCGCACCGACTGGGTCGCGAGTTGACGAGGATTCGCAAGGCTGGCGAGGTGAAGTGGCTGCGTCCAGACGCGAAGAGCCAAGTCTCGGTGCAGTATGAAGATGGCAAGCCCGTGCGCATCACGAATGTGGTCGTTTCGACACAGCACAGCGCGGATGCCAAACACAAGACCATTCGCGATTTCATCATTAAGAACATTGTCAAGAAAGTCCTCCCTAGCGATATGCTCGATCGGAAGACGGAGTTTCTGATCAATCCTACGGGGCGATTTGTTACGGGCGGTCCGCAGGGCGATACCGGATTGACCGGTCGAAAAATTATCGTCGACAGCTACGGTGGGATGGGACGGCACGGGGGAGGCGCGTTTAGCGGTAAGGATCCATCCAAAGTCGACCGTAGCGCGGCTTACATGGGGCGTTATGTTGCCAAGAATATCGTTGCCTCAGGCTTGGCGAGCCGAGCGGAGATTCAATTTGCGTATGCGATTGGCTACCCGCAACCTGTCTCCGTGGCCGTGGACACATTTGGCACCGGGTTAGTGAGCGACGAGGAAATCACGGCGGCGGTCCAGGAAGTGTTCAGCTTCAAGCCGGCCGATATCATCAAGCAATTGAATCTCCTCCGTCCGATCTATGGCAAGACGACGAACTATGGCCATTTCGGGAAGGTGGACGACCTCGCGAGCATTACCTGGGAACGAACGGACAAAGCCGCTGCGTTGAAACGGGCGGTTAAGTAACGGTGGAAACTTTTTACATCAACGAATGAGCACCAGCATTACAAGCACAGCGAAGAAGGCGGCCGATTTTAAGGTCAAAGACATGAGCCTTGCGGAGTGGGGACGCAAGGAGATCGAAGTGGCGCAGGAGGAAATGCCCGGGCTGATGGCGGTCCGAAAAAAGCAAGCCGGCTCCAAACCGTTGCAGGGTGTCCGGATCACAGGGTCCCTACACATGACGATCCAGACCGCGGTTCTGATCGAGACATTGGCGGAGCTTGGCGCTTCGGTGCGTTGGGCCAGTTGCAACATTTTCTCCACCCAAGATCATGCGGCGGCGGCGATCGCGAAAAAGGGAATTCCCGTGTTCGCCTGGAAAGGTGAAACGCTGGAAGAATATTGGTGGTGCACTTATGAAGCGCTGAGCTTTCCTGGTGGAAAGGGTCCGGAACTCATCGTAGACGATGGTGGAGACGCGACGTTGCTCATCCACAAAGGGTATGAGTTGGAAGACGGTAGCGATTGGGTGAACACGCCCTCTGGCAGCCGCGAAGAACAGATTATCAAAGACCTTCTGAAGGAGATCCATCGCGAGAACCCATATCGATGGCACGAGATTGTGAAGGAGTGGCGAGGCGTTTCTGAGGAGACCACCACTGGGGTTCATCGCCTTTACCAGATGTTGGAAGCGGGCAAACTGCTGGTTCCAGCCATCAACGTCAACGATTCGGTTACCAAATCCAAGTTCGACAATCTCTACGGTTGTCGCGAGTCGCTGGCTGACGGTTTGAAACGGGCGACCGGAGTCATGATTGCCGGAAAAGTTGCTGTCGTTTGCGGATATGGAGACGTCGGCAAAGGCTCGGCTCATTCACTACGCGGCTTTGGGGCGCGCGTTATCGTCACGGAAATCGACCCGATCAATGCGCTGCAAGCCGCGATGGAAGGGTTTGAAGTCGACACCCTTGAAGCCACGTTGGGGACGGCGGACATTTACGTCACGTGCACTGGGAACTGCGATATCATCACCCTGGAGCACATGCAGAAGATGAAAGACCAAGCGATCGTCTGTAACATCGGCCATTTCGACAATGAGATTCAGGTCGACCGATTGAACACCGCTGCCGGAGTTAAGAAGATCGAGATCAAACCTCAGGTGGATAAGTACGTGTTTCCCGATGGCCGGCAGATGTTCCTCTTGGCCGAAGGCCGACTCGTGAACTTGGGCTGCGCGCAGGGGCACCCGAGCTTCGTGATGTCAAATTCGTTCACGAATCAGGTGTTGGCGCAAATGGACCTTTGGAAGAATCGTGCGACTTACAAACCGGCGGTCTATCGGCTTCCTAAACGGCTGGATGAGGAAGTGGCTCGACTTCACCTGGAGAAGATCGGCGTTAAGCTGACGCAACTTAGCCAGAAGCAAGCGGACTATATTGGCGTTTCGCCGGACGGCCCTTACAAGCCCGAGCATTATCGCTACTAAGCGCTGAGTCTTACATTCGACGGCGAAGGCGGACGATCTTTGTCGTCCGCCTTTTTTGTCAAAGGCGCGAGTCGGCGTCGGCCAGCCTGGGTTCATGGGTATCTCTAGAATCCGGACCTGGAGTCCGGATGGGCAGAGTCGTTCGGAGCGTTGCTCCTTTCACTTTGGTTTCAAACTCGGCTTGATCCACCACGCGCGGGATCGCCCGGCAGAAATTCTCAAATCCCGGGAAATTCCATAGATTTGGAAAGTCCCGACACTGTTGCGGTTTCACCGCTTGCACGACGCAGTCCGACCCGTTGAGAAAGACGCAGGAGCCATCCGACTTTTCTTCTAGGGCGAGTCCCTGACGGTCTCGGGTCAAGCGCGTGAACTGTTGGATAAAGTTCGACTCGGACTGGCCGAAATGAAGTGCCAGGGTGCTGATCTCGAGGTCGGTCAATCGAACTTCACCAGGCCAGCGGCAACACGCTGTACATCGCTGGCATTCGTAGAAAACCGGCATGACTCGAGAATGCCTGGGAACCCTTTCGATGCCAAGCGAGGAGCCGCAGAGATGCGCGCCACTTTCGCCCGCCCCCGGACTTTCGATCCTTAAGACTTTCTTTCCAGTTTGCCTCCCGAATGTTCTGGATTGTAGCCTGCCGTTTGTGAAACGGCTCTGCGTCTTTTGTGGGTCGAGTCAGGGCTTGGACCCCGTCTATGCTGAAGAAACTCGTCGACTGGGCCGATTGCTTGCGGCGCGGAAAATTGCGTTGGTCTATGGGGGCGGACGAGTTGGGCTGATGGGGACTTTGGCCGATGCCGTTCTGGCAGGGCGAGGGGAAGTGATTGGGATCATTCCACAAGCGTTAGTCGACAAGGAATTGGCCCACCAAGGGCTGACTCAACTCCGAATTGTCTTGTCGATGCACGAGCGGAAGGCTCTGATGGCCGACTTCGCCGATGGCTTTCTAGCATTGCCTGGCGGTTATGGAACTCTGGATGAGTTCTGCGAGGTGCTGACCTGGTCTCAATTAGGTCTCCACCGAAAGCCGTGTGGGCTCCTGAATGTTAACCATTTCTACGACCCTTTCCTAGCCCAGGTAAATATGGCGACTAAGGCTGGCTTCATCGTCCAACACGATCGTGGTCTGTTCGAGGTCGCAGACGATCCTGAGGTTTTGCTGAACTGGATGGATCGAGCTCGGCCGCCGGCAGCTCCACGGTGGATCGATCGTCGGGAGGTTTGACCCGGACTTGCCGCGGGTGCTCGAACGAATGCCTGCACCGGTGTGTCGGTTCTCGCCCCAGCCGGTTTCAAACAAACTCGGCGACTACCATTTCGCTACTTCGACGAGAGAAAGTTTCTCTCCAAGAACTTCATCAGTTGATCGACCTGCAGCATGAATGTGCCGCGCAGATCAACTAACGCTTCATCCGCGCTCAGATCGATCGGTTCAGCCATGACCTTTTGAAAGCGATGGCTCAGAGGAAGGGCGTCGTTGCGTTCGCCCAAACCTTGCAGCGAGGCGCGAACTTTGTCGGAGAGCTGCTGCGCTTGTTTGATCAGGCGAAGCGCAGCGTCCGGAGTCAGCCGTTGGTCCACGACTCGTTTGAGCACTCCACACTCGAACGCCCGGCAACGCGTTGGCCTTTCCGCGTAGATCTGGCAGAGGCCAGCCTGGAAGCAGTGACAGGGCTGGGAAAATGCGCGCTTCCGGCCTTTGGCTTTAATGGCGAGCCCGAGTTCGGCGAGACGACGAGGGGCGTCTGTCTTTTGCAGCTCGACATCGGCAAAAAGTACCCCATTGCAGCATAACCCGCATTTAGGGCAAAGCGCAGCGACGGCGTCTTTCTCTTGGTCCATGGGTTGGGATTAAGGCAACCGTTTCGCGGTCTCTTCGACTCGAACGCCGTTTTCGGCGACAACTTAGACCGCCTCCATCAGATTGCCAGCAGCAAGTGCCCGCTTCCAATCGACAATCGGGCGGAGTTTCGGAAATGAAAGAAGGATCCTAAACGCGGTTTCGGCTGGGCTTATACCCAGCCGCGCGACAGAGAATGTTAATGTCAGTCCGTAAGTCTAGGGAGATCCGGCGGGAAGAATTTTCGCGCTTTCGTTTCGGCGGACTTCAACATCCAAGCTGTAAGAACTCGGGGTTGGTGCAGCGCTCGCCAGACTCTTCCGAAGTTGTTCGCCCCCTTTGGTGTCGCCATAGAGCCCGCGCCGGATCCATTCCAAACGGCGGCTGACGGAGAGTTCGTCGCGTAGCTTGCGGACCTGGTCTCGAAGAAGGGCCAGATCATAAAAGCGGCGTTCAAGCTCCGATTTCTCAGAGCGCAGGCGTTTTAGCTCGCTTTGAAGGTATTCTCGGTCCGAAGAGGAAGTGGCCAGTTTATGTTCGGTTTCCGTGATCTGTGTCTCAAGGCTGGAAATGGACCCTCGAAGTTCGTTGATGCTTTTGGTCATGTCGTCGCGCTGGCTTTCCAGCTCGTTGATTCGGCCGTCTCGACGTGTTTGATCGGCAGCGGCTGTCACAGCCGCCGCGCGCGCAGCGGTGTTTACTTTCGTGAGTTCAGCTTCGACCTGGGCGATGGTGTTCGAGTAGGTTCTAATCTCGTCCGCTTGATTGGCGAAATCTCGTTCCAGCGCAACATTAACCAGAGTTTGCTCCCTAAGCTTGGCCGAGGCTGTTGCCCAAGCATTGGAATAATGGCAAATCGCACCGACATTCCTCGATTTTTCGGCGGCGGCCGTGTGGAATCGATAAGCGAATCCAGCAGCAAGAAAGAGACAGAGTGCCCCGAGCACGATAGGAACCAAAGGTCGATTTGGCTGCGGCATCATAACGTCTTGGTTAGCAGCTCGGATGCCAATGCCTCACCTGGGCCTCCCGCGCCTGAGGTTACGGAATCTCGTGGCGGTCGACGTTTGCAATTGAATTGCGCTTCCTCCGGAGTATCCTCGCGTCATGAACCCAGTTCGGACCCGTTTCCGGTCTTTGCGTGGTTTTACGCTCATCGAGCTGTTGGTTGTCATCGCGATTATTGCGATCCTCGCGGGAATGCTCTTGCCCGCTCTGTCCCGGGCGAAGGAGAAAGGGAAGTCGACCAGTTGCATCAATAACTTGCGCCAGATGGGCATCGCCACTCGGCTCTACGCAGATGATCACGACGGCCGCTACTGTTTCACCTTTCAAGTCCGAGGGAACAACGTGATTCGCAAAGGCTGGTTCAATTTCCTGCAGGTTTACCAGCAAACGACCAATCTGATTCTTTGCCCGAGCAAAACGAAGAAGTTTAAAGAGGTGGTCGCCAACTATCCGAGCGATCAGCAAGACAAAGCCGTTTCAAATTACGCCGCAAACTTCCGCTTGGGAGGCTGCGACTGGCCGGATACCTGGGACAGCAAAGTGTGGCGGCAGCTCCGCGAGACGGACGTGAACCGACCTTCCATGACGGTTTACCTGACGGACGGTGGCTGCAAACCGATTAACAGCAAAGACCCGGATAAGTGCGTCACCGCGAAATCGCCGGAAAAACCTGGCTGTTGGATCGTTCAAGATCCCGGATCGGACGCTCCCTGCACGGGCTGCGTCACCGCGGATGATCCGAATTGGGGCGGGCCCCACGCTCGGCACGTTCAACGCAGCAACATTGCGTTCACTGATTCCCACGTGGAAAGCCTCAAGCCGGCCAAGTGGTATTATTCCGGCACCGGCTGGCTTCGGCCTGAGATTGGCGGCGGCTCAAACTGACCGATCGACCGACCTTTGCCCATGGAATTCTGCGAGCAACGGAGCAAGCTCTCTCAGCGATCCGTCGCCGAGCGGCTTCGGCTTGATGTGATCGCTCCGGACAATCCAGGGTGCAAACTCCTCTACAGAGCTGTTAGACGCGATAGGCTCGGTTGATGTAGGCCCGATCTTTAAGCGTTGCCGTTAGCGGGTCGGCGTCAGGCGCGCAGAATCCGAGATGCGAGTGCCGACGCCACCCTTCGGCGTGGCGGAAACGTTTGGACATGCTTCCGATGGCCGCTGACAGTTCTTCCATGGTCTGGAGGTAGGAATTCATTCCCTGGCTTGTATCCAGCCAATCCTGTTGGCTCTGGTGACAGGCGAGCGCCGCGAGTTTCTGCGGTTGGACCGTGGACGTGTCGACGAAGATTTCGGGAACGACACGTCGCCGCAAACTGTCGCAGAGTCCGTGGGGCATCGCATGGTAGACGGTGACTTCGTGGTCGAAGGCAGGGCGTGACGGCAGCGTCCGGTAATTCGGCATGCCCCGGGCGAACGCCGCCGTCACGGCCAAGCGGCAGGTATTCGTATGATCCTCCATGTAATCTTCAGGCGAATGCGTCAACACCAACGATGGTTGAACAGCCCTAACAATGGCCGCCAGCTTGCGGAGCGGCCGATCCGCATAGAAAATCTCGAGGTCGTTCAGAAATGGAGGATGATATCGAGCTCCGAGCACTCGCGCCGCCGCTCGGCTTTCTTTTCCACGCCGTTTGATGGTTTCGGATGAACTGTGACGGTTGCTTCCGCAATTGCCGGTGGCGAGGTTTAAATAATGGATTTGCCAGCCTGCTTCTCGCAGGAGCAGGAGAGTCCCCGCCATGCCGAATTCGATGTCGTCGGGATGCGCCGCGATTGCCAAAGCCGACTTTGCGTTAACCATTGAGGAACAGAAGCCAGACGTCCCAGCATATTGCAACCCCGTTCTCAGCGACGCGGGAGTTGTGAAATCCGTAGCCGACGAAGTAATGAGGCGGGTTTTCTCGCGATTTTGGACCTTCCTTTCCGCCTCCTGGACCTCGGCGGCTACTATTTCAGTAGACTTCTAGCTGCAGCAAGGGGCCCTGCTGCCCCCCAGTGACGTGTCGGACTCTGAAAAGGACTTTGCTAATCCCGCTTGGAGAGCGATGCTGCCGTTATGCGATCCGTTGTGTTGCAGTCCCTAGTCGCCGTGCTTGTGGCATCGATCCGCTTGGCTGGAGCGGAGAGCTTGACCAGTTCCGTCCCCGAAGGTTGGACGCTGCAACCGCTCACGGAAGGCGCAGCGGTGGGTTGGCAATGGCCGAACCTTGGTTCGAATTTCAGCTATACCATCGAGAGCAGCGATGTTCTCGGCTCAGCGGCTGCTTGGCGGCCAGTTCCAGCCAGCGTCTGGCCAATTGATTCTCTCTCTTGGATCGACCCTCGACTTGCCAGCGGCAAGGCGCGCTTCTATCGGGCCGTGGCCGGGCCACGCTCGGCCGACCGAGGCAAGCTTCTTTCCGTCACGAGTTTGCCATCTCTCACGCCAGACGGCGTCCGCGCGGTCTTTGCTCAATTGGGACTGCCGTTGCCGGTCCGCCACGGAGTGCTTTTGGATAAACTCCTCTACGAGACCGTCAACCCCTTCGGCGTGCGGACGGTCGCCTCGGGGTTAATCGTGCGGCCGCAGAATGCGACCAATCGATCGGCCTTGGTCAGTTACCAACATGGGACGATCATCTCTCGATCGGAAGTCCCGTCGGCGTTCCTGGGATTGGAACGGATCATTGGCGTGGCGTTGAGCACGGACGGTTATGTGACCGTCTTGCCGGACTACGTGGGGCTCGGCGATTCACCCGGGTTGCACCCTTACGTGCACGCCAAGAGTGAGGCGACCGCGGTCGTCGATCTGCTGCGTGCCGTGCGCACTTTTTGCGCGAGCAACGCGGTGCCGCTCAATGGGCAACTCTTTCTCATGGGCTATTCCGAAGGGGGCCACGCAACCATGGCGGCTCACCGCGAATTGGAGACCTTCCATACGAACGAGTTTGCGGTCACCGCCGTTGCGCCTATGGCTGGACCTTACGATTTATCCGGCGTGACGCTGGCCGACTTTTTTTCCGGCCGCACCATGCCAAACCCGTATTACTTACTCTATCTCTTAGGTGCGTTCGAAAGCATTTACCGATTCGTTCCGACCCTGACCGAGCTCTTTGTGCCTCCCTACGATGCCACGCTGCCTCCACTTTTGGACGGGCTGCATGACAGTTCAGAGATCAACCAGGCTATGTCCGGTTTGCCCCTCCTTTCGCTCATTAAGCCGGAGTTTCTTAATGCGCTAAAGTCGGATCCTGCTCATCCGTTCCGCATCGCCCTCCAGGAAAATGATGTTTACGATTGGACACCCCAAGCGCCCGTTCGCCTCTACCATTGCGGTGCCGATGAGGATGTCGCCTTCGCAAACTCTCAGACCGCCTACGACACGTTCGTCCGTCGACGGGTAAAAGACGTCCAGTTATTGAACCCCATCCCGACAGCGGGCCATGGGGAGTGCGCGCCCATCTCCCTTCTCGCCGCGAAACTCTGGTTCGACACCTTGTTGGTGCCTTAGCGCACTTTCACTGGTTTGCCCGTCCGTGCCGATTCGTCCGCAGCGAAGATTACCTGATGGGTTTTCAGGGCGTCTTGGAGCGAAGTGAGTGGCATTCGTTCGCCTTTTTCCACCGATTGGAAGAAAGTCTCGAATTGGGTCTGATACGGGTGATCGGATACATCCCCGGAATCGAGTAGTTTCATTGCCAATTCGCTCCACTTTCCTTTGTTTAATCCGCCAAGTTGAGTGGAATGAAAGCGGTTGTCCAAAAGGCTACCCTCACTGCCCAACAGATGGGTATGAAAGTAATACGGTTGCAAGCAATCGATCGACGAGGCGCACTTTCCGACCCGCCCGCTCTTGAACTTCAAGAGGGTGACGGACGTCGTCGGGTATTCATACTGCGAAAAAGACTCGTGCTGGGACCCCACCGAGTAACTGCTGACCGACTCGACGTCCGAGCCGAGACAGAGGAGCAGGGCGTCCAGGGCGTGGCATCCCGCAGACAATAAACTGCTGCCTCCTGCCTTCTTCCGCGTGTTCCAGCGGAACTGGCCGTACCAAGGTCCGATGCCATGGTAGTAATCGACCTCGGCATAGTGAAGTTGTCCGAGCAAGCCGCGGTCAATGACGGCTTTGATCGTCAAGAACTGACTGGAGAAGCGGCATTCGAAGCAGACGCAGGTTTGCACGCCGGCTTTCTCGGTCGCTTGCTGCACAGCGCAGCAATCCTTCCAGGAAAGGCCGAGTGGTTTTTCGATGATCAAATGTTTTCCCGCGCGCGCGGCGGCGACGGCATGACGCACATGATCCTGTGGGTAACTGCAAATCGAAACTGCGTGGAGATCTTCGCGAGCTAGCAAACGGTCCAACTCTTTGTCGCATGCGATGGCGCTGCCATGCCGGGCAGACAGCGCAGCTGCGTCTAAATCGCGCGACGAGCAAACTGCTGTGACCTGCGCCAGAGTCGTAGCGTTAATCGCGTCGATATGAGCACCAGCTGCCCAGCCATAGCCCACGACGCCGACATTGAACTTTTTCATGCGTTTTGGTTTCTTGGGGTGGTCATCCGTTTCGTGCGCATGCCAGCGTTTTTGCTGGCGAATGTCAAATCAAAGGGTGCGCGCGGGATCGTCGACGCGCCTGCGGAATTGCCGGGGAACGATTTAACAACGGAAAAATTCGTATGAAGATCAAAGACTTAACGGTCGGTATGAAAGTCCGCCACCCCCAATATGGTGAGGGCATCGTGCAAAAGATCTCGAACGTCGATGCCACGCTCTTGTTTGGAAATGTGGTGCGAACGGTGGACCCTGAACTAGCGGAGGTGGCTCCGGCGGAGGCTGTCATGCAAGTCGAAGGCCTCACCGTTCCCCTGAAACAGTTTGTGGAATCTACACTCGAGGCCGCGCTGCAACGCTTGGGCGTGGAAAACCCCAACTCTGCCATCGAAGAACTGGGTGTGCGCTGGCACAAAGGCAAAATCGTGTTGCACCCCGCCGATCCGACGCTGCAAACGAAGGAGGTCCCGCTCGAGGTTTTCTTTCATAAGATCGTCGGAATTCGCAATCAGCTCCGCGTCTTGGAGCAAAAGATCAACGCGCATGATAAGCTGACGGACGGGGAGAAGTTTGACATGCAGCAGTATATCACCCGCACCTACGGTTCCCTCACGACATTCAATGTCTTGTTCAAGAACAAGGAAGATCAGTTCTCGTCGAAAGGCGAGTGAGAGGGTGTTCGCTTGCCGTTGTCAGCCGAGCCAACAGAGTTCCCAGAGTTTAATACCGCCCAATGGAAACGAAACCGCGCGCCCATGGCGCGCGGTCCGTCTGTCGTCGATCTCAGGCAGGCAAACCGTTATCGGTTCGGCGCAGGTGCCGGGTTTGGCAGCGGCGTCGGCGTCACGCGGTTGTTGCCGCTCGTTCCCGAACTGCTTCCCTGGCCGGTTTCTGAATTCGGTCCTGTGCCCAGGCCTTGCTGGCGATTTGCTTTGTCCGGTCTGGAGCCGACCGTGCCGTGACCGTGTTCCGAAAGAAACTGATCGGCCGCGTTGAGCATCCGTTGTTCAACCCCGACCGCGCGGCCCGCGGCTCGGGCTAATTCCAAATGCTGTCGGAGCACTGGAATGCTTTTGCTGATAAAGGCCTTGAGCTTAGGATCCTGCACATCCTGGAGCGCCTGTTGATACTGGCGAATGTCTTTTATGTGGTCGGTGAGAGCGTGTTCGGCAAATGCTTTATCGAACTCCGCGCCGGTCTTTTGCTCGATCTTGTTCATCGCCGCATCATTCTTGTGTGCCATCGGCACATGGACTCCCAGCGTCTGCGCGATCTCCATCAACTCTTGGTTGGCCTTGCTATGATCCTGGTCTAAGCGCTGGCCAAGTTGTTTAATCTGTTCGTTCTGCCCGTGTTCGACCGCCATCTTGCCCATCACTACTTCAGATTGGCCGCCTTTGGCTGCTTCTTTGATAAAAGCACTCTCCTTGTGGGTCCCTTGTTCGGCATGACTCCGCGGCGTTGTAGAACCTTGATTGACGTCTCCAAGTTGAGTGATTGCGTCCGCCGCACTTAAGTCGAAAGCTCCCCAGATTGCCACGGAAGCGACCAAACCTTGGGTTAAATGCCGGACTGGTGAATATCGATTTCGTAAAGTTTTCATAACGTTCCTTGTATCGTCAAAGGTAACGTCGAGAGGCGTCTCCTCAATCGGGGATAACGCCTGAGCCGGGCATCGGCACCCGTCCGCATCCGGGCGCTTGGTCGGCGCTGGAGGTTAGGAAGGATCAAGGCGGACGCCGCCGCGCCGCGGCAGGCGAGCGTCCTTAGCGGAGGAGGTTATTGTTTTTCATACTCGCCTTTGCCCAACCGTTTCAAAACGGTAAAGCCCGCTTTCTTGGCGTCAGAAACAGAAAGCGGCTTGGCATGGACCGGGGAGTTGAAACTTGAAATCAGCTTCCGGACTGGGCGTTTGCAAAGCGGGCACTGAGTCAGGGCAGGGGCGCTGATCGGCCGGCGGAGAGTGAATTTGCCTCCGCAGACCACGCAATCCCCGTCGCAAAGCTCATATTCGTAAAGCGGCATAACTGCGATCAACTCTTCTAGCGTTTCACACAAAACGAAGCTTTTCAATCCGAACGCGGCACGTCTTCATCCCGATTAGGACAAATGTCGCACACTCCGGAGACAAAATGTCACCGTCGCAAGAGACATTTAGCCCGCGCAATCGCCGTTGGCAGTTTTCGTGCCCAATATAATTCGCCTCGGTACGAACAGGTTAGCTACGATTAAGGCCGCCTCGCCGCACCGCGAATCTCAACCTGTCAAAAGCGCCTTTACCGAGTATTCATCCGTTGGTGACCCACAGGTAACCCACTACCGAGTGGGTTACCTGTGGGTCAGGTGCGGAAGAAGAAGCTCGCGACCAGGTCAGCAAGCTCGGGCTGCTCTGTGTGCTTTGCGGGAACGTTGCATTTCGGACCGGTCCTGGCAGCAGTTGGACAAACAGCCGTTTAGATCTCGAAATCGCTCGCATCGCCCGGGTTCTTCTGCAAATGCCGCACGCGATCACAAAGGTCTGCCACCGTCACTTTGTCGAGGATGCTCACGATGGCGTCGCGAACCTCTTTCATCACGCTGCGAATCCCGCAGGTTTTCTCATCGGGACATGTGCATTTGTCGTAAAACTTTTCGCTGACGCAACTTACAGGCGCGAGCGCTCCTTCGACATGTCGAATTACGGCGGCGAGCGGGATCTTCTCCGGGGCAAGTGCCAAGCGGTATCCGCCCGAGACGCCTCGTTTGCTTTCGAGGAACCGGCCCGATTTGAGATCATTGAGGATTTGTTCGAGGAATCGCTTCGGGATGTTTTGGTCTCGGGAAATCCTTTGAATGGGGACCACCTGAGGCCCATACTGCAGACCCAGCACCACCAACGCTCGGAGCGTGTACTCGCCACGAAGAGAGAGTTTCATGCGCGAGTCCACGTTAGAAAGTACGGTGCGGGAATCAAGAATCAAACAACTGAAGAAATAGGTATTTGTATTACTATGAAGAGTAAATACTTACGAAAGATAAGAAATATCTATTGACTTACTGTAGATTCAATCTAAGGTGGTCGGCAATGAAGGGCCCTGAGCGAGGGTGGATCCGGATTGATCTCGCTCGCAAAGAGCCGCGCGCTGAGGTAGCGCCGCAAGATTGAGTCAGTGGGAAGTTGCGATAGTGGCAGAAGCGATTTGGGCGATAGCTTGAACTGCTCGGAAGTGAAAGACGCAGACCCCACAGACTGACCGCACGAGCGGAAGTTTCAACCAAAGGACTCATATGCGTCGGGTCGGATACATTTTGGCGGTTGCCATGGCCGGGGCCTGGACGACCGAGGTTCGAGTTCAGGGGGATGAACGCGACGAAGTCATCAAGGCACTAACAAGGAAAGTGGAAGAACTGGATCAAAAAGTGCGAGTGCTCGAGCGTAACCGGGAGTTGGACCGGGACACAGCCGACGCCAAGAGCAAAGAGACACCGCGGGTTTCACTCGGGGCGAGTGGACTGAGCATTACGTCGGCGGACACGAATTTCGTCTTACGGCTCCGCGGTTATGTCCAGGCCGATTCTCGTTGGTATGTGGGGGATCATCTCCCGGTAAACGACACGTTTCTAATGCGGCGCGTCCGGCCCATTCTGGAGGGGACGGTCTATGAGAAGTTTGATTACCGGCTGATGCTTGATTTCGGAGCGAACACTTCCGGGACGGGCAATAATACCAGCAACAATGGAATGATTTACGACGCCTATTTCAACGCGCGCCTCTTGCCGGAATTTCAGGTGCAAGCCGGCAAGTTCAAAGAGCCTGTTGGCTTGGAGCGGTTACAGTCAGGGGCGAATCTGCTTTTTGAAGAGCGAAGTTTTCCGACGCAGTTGGTTCCCAATCGTGATGTGGGTGTTCAGGTCCAGGGAGCTCTGTGGGACGGTCGTTTGAGTTATGCGCTGGGAGTGTTTAATGGCGTGCAGGACGGCGGAAGCAATGACATTGAAGGTGGCGACGACGAAAAGGATGTGGCGGCGCGCCTCTTCGCCGTTCCGTTCAAGAATAGCGATATCGCCGCGGTGCGAGGATTGGGCTTTGGGGTTGCGGGAACGTTTGGCAACCAGGACGGGCCGCTCCGGACCTTCGTGACGCCTGGGCAGCAGCGTTTCTTCGCTTATCGGACGGGGGTGGGGACCAATGCGTCGACGGCCAACGTGGTGGCAGACGGCGATCACTGGCGGATCTCTCCACAGGCTTATTATTATTTGGGGCCGTTCGGGATCTTTGGCGAGTATGTGATCTCCGACCAACAAGTGCACCGGGACGCGGGGGGGCGGACCTATGACCGAGTCGTGAATACGGCGTGGCAAGTGGCGGCTTCCTACTATGTGACGGGCGAGGATAACTCCTTTGCTC
This sequence comes from Limisphaerales bacterium, assembly GCA_044225505.1. GTDB lineage: Bacteria > Verrucomicrobiota > Verrucomicrobiia > Limisphaerales > SIBE01 > JAXMHN01. The sequence goes on along the minus strand of JBGAIN010000056.1, from coordinate 24,567 downwards.
CGGTGATTCCGCGGCGCCCGTTCAATCTGCATGGCGATGGCTGGGGCGCATTAGAACTCGCGGCGCGCGTGGGACAGCTCTCCGTTGATCCGGACGCCTTTCCGTTGCTGGCAAACCCAACGAGCTCGGCGGAAGAAGCGACGTCGTGGGGCATCGGGCTGAACTGGTATCCGAACAGGAATTTAAAGCTCTCGTTGAACTATGAGCAGACCGAGTTCAAGGGAGGCACCGGCAAACTTTTGGACAATGGTGAGAAGGCCATTCTTACCCGGGCACAAATTCAATTCTGATCTTAACAGGAGTTCATTCATGAAACCGAATTACTGGCAATCCGTCATTCTCGGTATCGGAATCATCGCCCGATTGGCGACGACACCGGCGATGGCGAAGGATGTGAAGCTACTGAACGTTTCCTATGATCCCACGCGCGAGCTGTATCAAGAGGTCAATGCCGCGTTTAGCAAAGCTTGGAAAGAAAAGACGGGCGATACGGTCACTATTCAGCAGTCGCACGGCGGCTCGGGTAAACAGGCCCGGGCGGTTATCGACGGGCTGCAAGCAGACGTGGTCACGCTAGCCTTGGCCTTCGATGTCGATGCCATCGCGGAAAAGGCAAAGCTCTTTCCGTCGGACTGGCAGAAACGATTGCCCAACAACAGTGCGCCGTATACCTCGACGATCGTATTCCTGGTTCGCAAAGGGAACCCGAAAGGCATCAAAGACTGGGCCGACCTGATCCAGCCAGGGCTTTCGGTGGTGACTCCAAATCCAAAGACTTCGGGTGGCGCTCGGTGGAATTACCTCGCGGCCTGGGGGGTTGCCTTGCGGACCTACGGACAGGACGCGGCCAAGGCCAAAGAATTTGTCGGCAAACTTTATAAGAACGTGCCTGTGTTGGACTCCGGGGCTCGCGGAGCGACCACGACATTTGTCCAGCGTGGGATTGGTGATGTGCTGATCTCCTGGGAAAACGAAGCCTTTTTGGCGGTCAAGGAGTTTGGAGCGGACAAGCTCGAGGTGGTAGTCCCGTCTTTGAGCATTCTTGCGGAACCGCCGGTCACGCTCGTGGACCGCGTCGTAAAGCGGAAAGGGACAGAAACAGTCGCGCGCGCGTATCTTGATTTTCTTTATTCGGAAGCGGGACAGGAGATCGCGGGCAAGAACTTCTACCGTCCGCGATCGGCGCAAGCCGCCGCCAAGTATGCCAACGTGTTTCCGAAGATCGAATTATTCACCATTGATGAGGTCTTTGGCGGCTGGCAGAAGGCGCAGAAGACTCACTTCAACGACGGCGGGGTCTTTGACGAGATTCAGCGACAGAACCGCTGAGATTGGACCTGTGACTGACGAAAGCGCTTTTCCACCATGAAAACCTTGCTCCATTCCCACGAGACTCGATATTCGGTCATGCCTGAGCGACGAGCGCTACGCCAGTTCCTGGCAGGCTTGGACGAAATTGCCGAACACTCTGAACATTTGATCAATAAACCGTTCGGGTGTTTCGAGAGTGCCGGCCAGCGTTACGAACTGCCGCGATATATTTACCTGGGACCCCGCGGCGGCGGAGACACGATACGAATCGGTGTGTTCGCAACGATCCACGGGGACGAGCCGCAAGGAACCTTAGCCCTGACGCAGTTGGCCGCGGCGTTAGAGCGTCAGCCAGACTTGGCGAGAGGTTATGCTCTGTTTTTCTATCCGGTCTGCAATCCGACTGGGTGGGAAGATCGCACCCGGAATTCGCGGAGCGGAAAGGATTTGAACCGCGAGTTTTGGAGAGGGTCGCGAGAGCCTGAGGTGCAACTGCTGGAAACCGAGATTTGGACGCACGCCTTCCATGGCATTGTCAATCTGCACGCCGATGACACGAGCCATGGTCTTTACGGATTCGTGAACGGCGAAGTTCTGTCCAAGCACCTTTTGGAACCTGCCTTGCGCGCAGGCGAACGATATATCCCGCGGAACCGAGAGGCTCAGATCGACGGGTTTGCAGCGGATCAAGGAATTATTTACGAGTGCTACAATGGGGTGCTGCAATCTCCGGCGGGGATGCAGCAACCGCCCTTTGAAATTACCCTGGAGACGCCGCACGCGAGTCCGCTGTCGCTGCAGGTTTCGGCTCTCCACGCGGCGCTTGAATCCATCTTGACGGAATACCGATCCGTGATGGCGATTGCGCAAAACATCTAGACCTGTGCCCGTCATTCATCCTGTAAAGCCGATCCCCGGACCCGGCCGCAGTGCGGACGGGCTGGCCGTAGCGCAGATGGGAGCGCTGAAGGAACACGCCCGCCCGGAATTTCTGGGAGGACCCATTTCTGAGGTTGTGCGGCGGGTGGTCGAGCGGGTATTTTGCAGCGCGCGCATGGCGGATAAAAAATTCAATGCACTTCCGGGCTTCGGCCTGACGCTGGGGTATACTCTGTTTTACCTGAGCGCATTGGTTCTTTTGCCGCTTGCAGGCTTGTTTATTCGGGCTTTCGAAATGTCCTGGGGAGACCTGTGGAAACTGGCGACGACAGATCGGGCGATGGCCGCCTATCGCCTGACGTTCGGTGCCTCGCTCGTGGCGGCATTAGTCAACGCGGTCTTTGGGACCATTCTGGCGTGGGTCCTGGTGCGTTATCATTTTCCGGGTCGCCGGTTTGTGGACGCATTGGTCGACTTCCCCTTTGCATTACCCACGGCGGTGGCGGGCCTGACGCTTTCGAATCTGTTCGCGGCCAACGGGTGGTTGGGTAAACACCTTGTTCCGTTGGGAATCCACGGTGCGTTCACGCCGCTAGGGGTGGTTATCGCCTTAACGTTTGTGGGGTTGCCGTTTGTGGTGCGAACGTTACAGCCGGTTTTGGAGAATTTGGATCGGAGTCTCGAGGAAGCTGCGGCCACGTTGGGGGCGAGCCGGTTTCGGACGCTGGCGCAGATTGTGGGGCCGACATTGCTGCCGACAGTGATTACGGGGTTCGCTTTGGCGTTTGCACGAGCCATTGGGGAATATGGGTCCGTTGTATTCATTTCGGGCAACTTGCCGTTCAAGACGGAGATTGCCCCCTATTTGATCGTGATGCGCTTGGAAGAGTATGACTATACCGGGGCCATGGCTTTAGCGGTGGTGCTGCTCGTCATTTCTTTCCTCCTGCTCGCGATGATCAATTGGCTCGAGTCCTGGACGAGCCGCTTCAACGAGTAGTATGGCGGGCGCTCCAAAAACTTCTCGGAGCAAGCGCAGCGACATTTCGCAGCGCGGCTCGGAAGAATCCAGCCTCGTGAAGTGGGCTTTGATCAGTATCGGGCTGACCTTCGCGATTGTTTTCCTGTTGCTGCCGCTGGTCAACGTCTTCGCCCAAGCCTTGAGCAAAGGCGTTGGAGCCTACTGGGCGGCGCTGAACGATCCGGATACCCGGTCGGCCATCGGACTGACTCTTACAGTGGCGGCGATCAGCGTACCGCTGAACCTGATCTTCGGCGTCGCGGCGGCGTGGGCTGTGGCCAAGTTCGAGTTTCGTGGCAAAGCGCTTTTAATCACGTTGATCGATTTGCCCTTTGCGATTTCTCCGGTGGTCTCGGGATTAATCTTTGTGGTTCTGTTCGGATTGCAGGGGTTCTTTGGGAAATGGCTGGATGGCCACGATATCAAAATCATTTTTGCTTTGCCTGGAATCGTGCTGGCAACGCTCTTCATCACCTTTCCGTTTGTCGCGCGCGAGTTGATTCCGGTGATGCAGGCCACCGGGACCGAGCAGGAGCAAGCGGCCCTCACTCTCGGGGCAAGCGGGTGGCAGGCGTTCTGGTATGTCACCTTACCCAGCGTCAAGTGGGGCTTGCTCTACGGCGTCATTCTCTGTAATGCCCGGGCGATGGGAGAGTTTGGCGCGGTGTCAGTGGTTTCCGGGCATATCGCAGGAATGACGGAAACCATGCCGTTGCGGGTTGAAAAGCTCTACAACGAATACAACGCTAGCGCGGCGTTTGCGGTGGCCAGTCTGCTCGCGATCCTTGCGTTGCTGACACTCGGATTCAAAACCTTCCTGGAATGGCGGGCGGAACGGGAACAAGAATTAGCACAACGCGTAATCCCTGAGCCGTCCGTGTTAAGGCCGATCACGCCAGCCAATCCTGCAAGCGCCGTCTCTTCAGCGTCATCCGGTGCCGAAGCTCACGCATGAGTATTGAACTAAGAAACGTTAGTAAACGGTTCGGCGAGGTTGACGCCGTTAGCCAGGTCAGCTTTTCCGTCAAGGAGGGAGAGTTGCTGGGGTTGCTCGGGCCGAGCGGCGGAGGCAAGACCACAGTGTTGCGAATGATTGCGGGCCTGGAATCGCCAAGTCAGGGTGACATCTTGATTCGCGGCCAGCGCGTCAACGATGTCTCTGTGCAGCGACGGAATATCGGTTTTGTGTTCCAGCATTACGCCCTGTTCAAGACCATGAACGTATTTCGCAACATTGCGTTTGGGCTCAAAATCAAGAAATGGACGAAGTCTGATATCAACGTGCGCGTGGCTGAGTTGCTGCAGTTGCTTGGCTTGGAAGGGTTGGAACGACGATTTCCCCACCAGCTTTCCGGGGGGCAACGCCAGCGGGTAGCGATCGCGCGGGCGCTGGCGCCGAAACCTAGCGTTTTGCTCCTGGACGAGCCTTTCGGGGCGGTCGATGCCAAAATTCGACAGGAGCTTCGGGATTGGCTGGTGCGCCTTCATCATGACTTGAACGTCACGACGCTGTTCGTGACTCACGATCAGGAGGAAGCGATGGAAGTCTCCAGCCGGATCGTGATTCTGGCCCGCGGACATTTGGAACAGATTGGTGCCCCCCGCGACGTCTACGAAGACCCGGCCAACGAATTCGTGGCGCGATTCATCGGCGTTCTCAATGTCCTCGACCTGGTCGTGCAAGGAGGTTTGGGACGCGCTGGCGAGTTGGCGTTTCCCGCGCCGGGACGGCCCGATGGCGCCCATATGCGGATAGGTTTTCGGCCGTTTGCCGTCCAGGTGTCGCCCGAGCCAAACCAGTATCCGTACCGGGCCGTGCTTTCGCACACGTTCTTTCTGGGAATTATGTTGCGGCTGGAGTTGCGGCTGCCGTCCGGTCTTGTGTTACGGGCGCGCATGACCAAGGAAGAATATTCGCAGCTGGGACTGCATGACGGCCAACCCGTCTCGCTCTTCATCAAGAGCTATCGCATTTTACGGGGAGAGAACGAGCCGATGTCCGCGGAGATCGAAGCCCGTCACGAACTGGCTCCGGTCTTGGGCGAGGGGATCTAAAGCGGAAAGGGCAGGGTGGGTCAGTCCAAATCCCCCAGGATGCAGGCCAAGGTCCAGCGTTGCTGCGTGTTGCGGCCTTTAGGAGCTCTTCACCGCCAGAACGGCGTTCTGACTTCGAACCGGGCCGACCAGCAGCCAATACGAGAGTTGCCCAGCCGCGATCATGAGTGCGGCGAGAACAAAAGCGGGCGTATACGATCCGGTCCATTCGATGAGAATCCCCGTCAGAAGTGGGGCGAGAACTCCTGCGAGATTGCCGACGAAGTTGTAGATGCCAACCCAAAGTCCCACTTGATGGAGCGGGGCGCAGCTTTGCAAAATCACGAGTTGATTGGCGGTCGAAAGTCCGACCAAGCAGCCGCCCATAATCAGCACCAAAGCGGTTTCCGCAGAGGTGGCATGCGCTGCCGGGATAAGGAGCAGACCGGTTAAAAACGCGAATGAAATAATGGTTTTGCGAGTCTTCGTCTGATCCCAGCCGCGCGTGACCAAGTGATCAGCGATCCAACCGCCGATCGGTTGACTGAGTCCAAAGACCAGAAACGGTAGCGACGCGTAAATCCCCGCTTTCAAGATCGTCAGGTGACGTTGAGTCACCAAATAATCTGGCAACCAGGTAACCAGCAGGAACCAGTAGTAGTCGAAACAAAAGAAACCGAGGCAAATTCCAAAGAGGTCTCGGTAACGCCGTGGATTCAAAGGGGGTGTTTCCGCCACAGCTGCAGGAGATGGGGCGGAGTTCTCTGGGGCACGCATTTGCCGCGGGGTCAGCCAGAGCCACGGAATGAGCCAAACCAACGCCGAAAACCCAACGATGGCGAAGGTTGTCCGCCAGCCGTAGTTTTTGAGCATCCAAGGGACGAGCAGGCCTTCCAGCACCAAGCCGGTGCGTGTTCCAAAATCGAACAGGCCACAGGGTAATCCACGCTCAGACAACGGAAACAACAAGCTGACGATCTTGGTTCCTCCAGGAAGGTAAATGGCTTCGCCAATTCCCAAAATCACCCGAAAGAGAATGAGCATTCCCAGGCTGCTGGCAAAACCGGTTAAGCCCTGAGCAAAGGACCACACCGCAAAGGCCACCGCATAGACCCAACGCAAGTTGCACCGGTCCGCGAGCAGACCCACTGGGATCTGCATCAAGGCGTAAGACCAAAAGAAGGCTGACAACAACACCCCTTTGGCCGTGGGCGCGAGCCCTAACGATTCCGAGATGTAGGGCAACGCAAACGAAATCGTGGCGCGATCGAAGTAGTTTATCATCGACGCCAGAAACAGGAGGAAGACAATGCCCCAGCGCCGCTGGTTCGTGATCGACGGCGTTGCGCAAATCGCATTGGCGCCGGCTGCGTCAGACCGCGGTGTACTCATGCATCTTCGGGTGGTAGATTTTGCTCAGGATACCGACCGAGCGCGAAGAAGCACGCGTTTTGTACGCTGATCCGTTGACAATGACCCGGACGAAGGTTAATCAAGCCCGACTTGAGATCATGCACGTCACCCAAGAAACTATCGAAGCCCTGCGAGGGATCCCAACACCGACCGTTTCGAATGCGATCGAACTTTTCAATGTTCGGCCCCGGAACCAGGGATTCATGTCGCCCGAAGTGCGCTGCCTTTTCCCCGACTTAGGTGTGATGGTGGGGCGGGCCGTGACGGCGCGCTTCACGGCAGAAGCGCCTGCCGTGCGACCGGCATCGCGCTACGATCTTTGGAAACACATGCTGGAGATTCCAGAACCGCGCGTGTTGGTTCTGCAAGACATGGACTCGCCGCCGGGCGTAGGAGCATTCATCGGCGAGGTCATGACAACGATCCATCGGCGGTTGGGCTGCGTGGGGGTCATCACGAACGGCTGCGTGCGTGACCTCGATGAAGTTCGCGCTCTCAGGTACCATCTCTTTGCGCAGGGCGTCTGTGTGTCTCACGCCTGCGTCGATCTTGTCGATTTCGGCACTCCCGTCAAGGTGGGAGGATTGGTCGTTCGTTCTGGCGATTTGCTTCATGCGGACAAACACGGGGTTCTGAGCGTTCCGGAGGAGATCGCCGCGCGCATTCCCGAAGCGGTGGACCGAGTGATCGAACGTGAGGCCCGGATTTTAAACCTGTGCAAGTCGCCGAACTTCACCTTGGAAGAACTGCAGCGCTTGATGGACTAAGATGTTCGGACATCGTACGCCCTTTTCAAACTGATCCGCCATGGTAGGCGTCGCGATCCAGGCGGTGCGCAAGACCTTCCGGCTGCCTTCGGGCCGAGAGGTCATTGCTGTGCACGACTTAAGTCTGGAGGTGGAGGATCAGCAGTTCGTGGTGTTAGTGGGGCCTTCCGGCTCCGGAAAGACGACCTTGCTCCGCCTGATCGCCGGGCTGGACGAGCCATCGGCGGGAAGTATCGCCATCGCGGGGAAGCCGATGTCAGGCGTTCCTCCGCATGAACGGGGGGTCTCGATCGTATTTCAGGAGCATTCGCTCTACCCTCACTTGACGGTTCACGACAACCTGGCTTTGGGGTTGCGCTTGCGGAAGACTGCTCGCGGCGCGATCGAGAGTCGAGTGGCTGAGGTTGCTCAATGGTTGGGAATCGAGCGCTTGCTCGAGCGTTCCCCGGCGGAGCTTTCGGGTGGGGAACGTCAGCGCGCGGCGTTGGGACGTGCGCTGGTCGTGGGATCCAAGGTGATCTTAATGGATGAACCACTCTCCAATCTGGATGGGCCCCTGCGAGTCCAAATGCGTCGCGAGATCCGCAAGCTGCACGACCGACTCGGCGTGACTCTGATCTACGTGACCCACGATCAGGGAGAGGCCATGGCATTGGGCGACCGGATCGCGGTGATACAGGACGGCAAGATCGCTCAGATCGGTAGCCCCATGGAACTGTATCATGCTCCAGCAAATCTATTCGTCGCGGACTTCGTCGGAATGCCTGGCATGAATCTCATTGCCGGTCAATTTGAGCGGGCAGGTGGCAGGGCTCGCTTTTGCCCCGGAGGGAATGGCCATCCCGGAGAACCCGCGGTCACCTGGCCGATCAGTCCGGATGTCAAATGGCCAGCACAGATGGCAGACGTCGTGCTCGGCTTGCGTGGTGAGGCTATTCATCTGGCCGACGCTGGCAGCGAATCGACTCTGGACGGGAGTGGGCTGCTTGGACAGGTGACGTTTGTCGAAAGGCTTGGCTGGGAGACCCAGGTAGGCGTGTTTGCGGCGGGAGTTGACTGGGTGCTCCGAGTGACGGGGCCTTGCCTGGTCGAGGTGGGGCAAACGGTAGGGTTGAGGTATGAAATGAAGGAGGCACGGTGGTTTGATCCCGCGACGGGCGCCGCGCTGTCTCTATGAGGGATTGAGTTTATGAAACCACTGTTGATACACGACTTCCACACCGGGATGAACGCTGAGTTTCAGGCCCTGAACGAGATGGAGGTTGTCGCGCAGTATGGGAGCGTCTCCGAGGAGTATCAAGCGTTGCGGACGTCTGCGGGGGTGTTTGACTTCAGCCCGCGGGGGCGAGTATGCGTGACGGGCGCGGATCGGCAGCGTTTCCTCCACGGGCAGGTGACGAACGACGTTAAAAGGTTGCCTGTGGGCGGCGGATGTTACGCGGCCTTAGTGACCGCGAAAGGGAAGATGGTGAGCGACCTGAATATATTCCAGCTCGCCGAGGAGCTCCTCCTTGATTTTGAGCCGGGTTTTACGGAAAAGGTCGAGCAGCGCCTCAATCAATACATCATCGCGGATGACGTTCAGATTGTTGACGCCGCACCGTATTACGGCCTTCTGTCGGTGCAAGGCCCGAACGCGGCTGCCGTGTTGGAGCATGCGCTCGTCGGGATTGCTTTGCCCGCGGAGCGATTCCAAGTGCTATCCAAGGTCGATCCGGTGTTTGGGAGTACTTACCTTGTGAACCATCCGCGTCTGGCTATGCCCGGTTACGATTGGTTCATCCCTGCCGAGACCTTCGAACAGGCGGCGCGCACGATGCAGAGCTCCGTTCTGACAGCCAGGGGGCGCTTTTGTGGGTGGAAGGCGTTGGAATTGGCTCGCGTCGAAGCTGGAATTCCACGATTTGGCGTCGACATGGACGAGACGAATTTGCCGCCGGAAGCAGGCCTGGAAGCGCGGGCCATCAGTTACAGCAAAGGATGTTACATTGGGCAGGAGGTCATCGCTCGAATCCGAACTTACGGGCAGGTGGCGAAAGCTCTCCGCGGATTGCGGTTGGCGTCCGACTTGCCGGCACTTCCCGGGCGAGGCACCCCTCTCTGGCACAACGGGGTGGAGGTCGGCGTCATTACGAGTGCGGTGACTTCATTGCGGTTTCACGCCAACCTGGCCTTGGCTTACGTCCGGCGCGAGGTGAATGCTCCGGGAACAAAATTAACGCTCCGGGTCGGTCCAAGCGAGAGCCTCGCCACGATTACCTCGCTTCCGTTCGAGGAAAACTTCGCGTGACAAGAGCACCAGGGCGTGGCAGATGTGTCGGATGAACAAACTTTGCCTGTTTGGCTTGGCCTTGCTCTTGTGCACGAGGGTTGGCTTTGGCCAGGTTGACAAAAAGGAAGAGAGCCCTAAATCCGCTCCGAGTGCGACCAACGAAATGGCCGTGATTAAGACGTCCATGGGGGAAATGGTGGTTGAGTTCTGGCCAGACGTGGCCCCGAAAACGGTCGAGAATTTCAAAAAGCTAGCCCGTGAAGGTTTTTTTGATGGAACGGCGTTTCACCGGATCATCAAAGGATTTATGATCCAGGGCGGGGATCCCAATACCAAGGATCCAAGTAAGGAGGATTCCTACGGGACGGGAGATCCCGGATACAAGATTAAAGCGGAATTCAACGATCGCCTTCATGTCCGAGGTGTTTTGTCAATGGCTCGAAACGGAGATCCGCAAGAACGGTTCGGAGCTATGCCGCGTCCGCAATTTGCGGACACTGCGGGCTCGCAATTCTTCGTTTGTTTGGACCGGGCGGAACACTTGGACAAGCGGTATACCGCCTTTGGCAAGGTAGTGAAAGGGGAGGATGTTCTCGTGAAGATTGGTGAGACGCCTGTCGGACCTTCTCGCAACGGTGAACCGAGCAAACCGAAGACGCGAATCGTGGTGGAGTCAGTCCGGATCGTTCCGGGTGCTGCCAAGTGAGCGAGTTGACGGACGGATTTGAAAACAAAGAAAGGAAATGTGAGCAATAGATCCAACGAGACAGCTGTAATCCGAACGACCGAGGGCGAAATGACAATTCGCTTTTGGAGTGACGTTGCACCCCGCACGGTCGAAAATTTTAAGAAGCTCGCGAACGAGGGCTTCTACGATGGCACGGCGTTTCATCGGATCGTCAAGGGTTTTATGATCCAAGGGGGAGATCCCCTGACGAAGGACGCGCGCGCCGAGGATCGCTGGGGAACGGGAGGCCCGGGATACCAGATCAAAGCCGAGTTCAGCGACCGAGCCCATGTGCGCGGAGTGATCTCTATGGCGCGCTCGCAGAACCCGGACTCCGCCGGAAGCCAGTTTTTCATTTGCTTAGGCGACGCCCGTTTTCTGGACCGGCAATACACTGCGTTTGGCGAGCTGATCCAGGGGGATGAGGTTTTAGCCAAGATCGGCGATACCCCTACCACAAATCGCGGAGGCGAAAAAAGCAAGCCGACCAAGCGAGTCGGGGTAGAGAGTGTCAAGATTATGTCGGCCGAGTCTGGAACTTAACCGGTGTTTTGGACGCAGTCATGAGTTCATGACCGAGCGATGGAACTGACGGAGTTGACAGCCGCGTTGGTGGCGTTGGGGTGCCCATCTGCAAAAGCACCTGAGATGGCGGCTCAGATGCACAAACGCGCGCTCCAGCTTGCCACCCAAAAAAGTACCAGCTACGAAACGGCCATGATGCATCTGTTACAACTGATGCGGCAAGGTTGGGCTGCGAAAGAACGAGGCATTCAGTGAACGACCCAAAGCGGCGAAATTCATTCCACTCAGATTCCGTTCAACCCTGGTCGAAAATCAGTTCCAAACCGGTCGGCGATTTTCGCATCTTCACCATCCGGTCGGATCTTTGCCGGTCCCCGCGGACGGGGGAAGCGCATGACTTTTACGTGTTGGAATGCGTGGATTGGGTCAATGTCATCGCTTTGACACCGCGAGACGAACTGGTCATGGTCGAGCAGTATCGCCACGGATCAGAAACGGTCGAACTGGAGATCCCGGGCGGTATGATGGATCCGGGCGAGACATCCCCCTTAGCCACAGGCTTGAGGGAATTGCGCGAGGAGACTGGGTATGAAGGACGAGGCGGGCGGATCATTGGAGATATTCTGCCAAATCCCGCGATCATGCAGAACCGTTGCCATACGGTCCTCGTTGAGCAATGCGAGCTGAAGCACTCCACCGTTTTTGATCATTGCGAAGATCTCGTTACCCATCTGGTGCCGGTTTCTCAAATCCCAGATCTCATCCGTTCCGGACGAGTGCGCCATTCGTTAGTGGTCGTCGCGCTGTATCACTTCGATTTGCTGCGGCGCCCGAACGGAATCGGTCTTGAAGGATAACCCTCGTCGTTCACAGGCGTCCCTTATTGCGACGTTTTGTTATGCGATTTGACTCCGCCTCGGTGCAAGTCCCGTGCTCGACTTCCAATCTGGGCCCGGGATTTGATACGCTCGGGTTAGCACTTCGACTTTATACCGTCGTTCGAGTGGCGCCGGCCTCTGATCTGGAAGTTCGCTGTGTTTCTCCCATTCCTCCGGAGCATCTAGCCGGCGCAACCGCAATGGTTCGCGAGGCCGTGGATTTGTTTTTCTGCGAGAGTGGTCAAGCTCGATTCGGTTTGGAAGTTTCGTTGAGTGGAAACGTTCCGATTGCCCGTGGACTCGGGTTCAGCTCGACCGTTCGCGTGGGACTTTTAGCTGGGCTAAACGCGATGACCGGAGGCGGTTGGGCTCGAGGCCAACTCTTGGAGCTCGCAACCACTCTCGAAGGGCATCCCGACAATGCATCTCCAGCCATCTTTGGGGGATTCACGGTCTCGAGCCGGTTGCAGAACTCCGTTCGGTGCCTGCATTTTCCCGTCAGCGCGCAAGCTCGGTTTGTCACTTTGATTCCGGAGTTTGGAATCGTGACGAAAGAAGCTCGGAAGTTGCTGCCTGACAGTTACAGCAAGCACGACACGGTCCACAATTTGAACCGGACTGCATTGCTTGCTGCCGGGCTTGCTTCCGGGCAATTCGAGTCGCTCAAGGGGTGCTTTGAGGATCGTGTTCATCAACCGTATCGAGAGAAATTGATCCCGGAACTGACTCAGGTCATCCGTGCGGGAGAAGAAGCGGGCGCGGTCGGAGGGTGGTTGAGCGGGTCTGGTTCTGCGATTATCTGCTTGGCGATGTCGCGTGAACGGGAGGTGGCTGAGGCGATGCAATCGCGCTTGCCCGAGTCAACGGTGCTGACGTTGAGCGCGGATAACGAGGGGTTCAGAGTCTTGGCGAACTCTTGATGCGACTATCGACGCGTCGCGCGCCGATACCGGGTTTAAACCGACCCAGGGGCGATGGCCCAACGGCCGTCGATCATAACGCCGCGCGTCTCTGTCCGATGGCGGAGGATCGCTTCATAAGCGAGTGACGTTCGGCCAGAGAACGGGATAGCAATCAGATCGGCGAGAGCACCGGCGGAGAGTTCGCCCAATTGCCCGGTCGCACCCAGCGCCCGCGCCGCGTTCACGGTGGCCAAGCGCACAATGCCCGCAGCATCAATGCCGTCGTCTCGGTCCGCCAGCGTGCGCATTTCCGCGAACATGTTCAGCTCGGGTTTTACCCTGGGTTGCCGCCGAACGCTAGCGAGACTGTCAGTTCCCAGGCAGATGTTGACGCCGGCGGCGGTGAGAGTAGCGCGCGGAAATGGCGCATGGCGAAAGTAAGCGTGGCTGCGCGGACAATGGACAACGTGGGTTCCGTGGTGCCCCAGCAAGTTGGCGTCGTCTTCGCTCACGTAGTTGGCGTGAATCGCTAGCAAATTCGGGCCGAGCACCCCGTTCCGATGCAAATGCTGCACCGGCGAGCCACAGGCGCAATCCGACATATCACGCTGGCCTTGGAGCCAGTCGAACATCGGACCTTTGCCGGCTAGATACATTTCAGATTCCTCGACCGACTCCGCAACGTGTGTGGCCATGATCCATTGTTGCTTCCGCGCCGTTTCGGCACTCAGGCGTAACAACTCCCCGGTTGTGGAGTAAGGTGCATGAGGTGAGAGTCCGGCGCGATGACCCTCTGCGCTGGCAATCGAAGCGATGGTCTGGGCTGCGCGTTGCAGGATCTCCTCGGCTGGGCGCCGGCTTCGGACTCCGGTCACTTCGATCAAGGACCAAACCCGCATGGGCGTCGTCGTAAGCACATCCGGTAACAGTTCCGGGACTGCCTCAATATCCGCGACGGTCGTCGTTCCGTGCCGAAGCAGCATTTGCGCTCCCGACAGCCAGGACGAGGCGTAGTCGGAATAGGTTCGATGAGCTTTGAGCGCGAGAAGAGCTTTGATCCAATCGGAGAACGACTTGGGAGGAGGGATCTGCCCAACCATGTCCGTGTAGTCCAAGTGGCAATGGGCATTAATCAGGCCGGGCAGGAGAATGGACTCTCCCAAATCCCATACCTGTCCGGTGCCATCCAGCCGAAGATCGTTCCAAGGACCGACGCGCAATATCTGATTTCCGCCGACTAACACCGCGCCATCGTCGATCGGCGGCGTGACTACGGGCAAAACCACGCGCGCCCGGAAGAGCGTGCGCCCGCTAGGGGCTCGAGGGTTCGATCGATGAGGGAGGGCGGCCACAGGAAACAGAGCAAGCGTTCGCCCAGCCTCAGACGAACTCAAGAAACGTCCGGGTCAGACTGTAACTGCGCTTCTTGGCGTTTGCGTTTGGTGGTCGCCGCTTCCGTGTGCTTTCGCGCTTTGTGTTTGTTTTGGCGCTTGCGAATCTGCTGCTCGATTTTCTTGCTGACGACGTCAATCGCCGCATAAAGGTCGCTTTCAGAATCTTCCGCAAACAAATCGGGGCCAGGCACGCTCAGTCGGATCGAGCAGGTAAAGGCCCGTTCGGGAATGCGCGTGTGATCATGGTCCAGAGTCACGCGGGCATCAATGGCGAACCGATCCAAATGCGCGAGTTTTTCCAAGCGACTGAGAACATGGTCTTCGATCGCCTTGGTCAACGTCACGTTATGCGTCGATAGAATCAGTTTCATGAGAGAATAATGGAGCTCGATCGGTCTAAAATCCAGTGAAACCGACCAGGAGATTTGATTTGGCCGGTCGCCGTCTTAGGCATCCACTGCTTCCAAAGCGACCTACGGCCGGTAGCGGCCCGAGATTGCGAGGTGCGTGACGCCGACAACCCCACCGGTCGGTTAAACCTCAAAGTCAAACGCCAAGAGGGATTCAATATTCGGGAGAAAAGCCGACTTGACCCGCTCATGGTCCGGATGGGCCAGGTAACCGTCCCTCGAGGCCGCGTCAGCGAACGTCATGATCAAGCCATGCGTGTAGCCTTGATTCAATCCTTCCGGACTTGCATAGGGACCCGAGACGTAGTCTTCGATGCCAGGAATGGTCTCGGTAATGTCGAGAATGTTGTCGAAGATGCCCTGGATCTGGTCTTCACTCGTTCCGTCTTTGAACTTCAAAAGAGCGATGTGCTTAACTTTTGCCATAAAATTGTGAGTTGGCCCGCATTAACACCCCTGGCTTTCGCCTTTAGGTGGGATGGACTTACTTGGCGGCGAGCGCGGCTTCTACCGCATGAGTCAGTTCAGCAGAGTCAGGCGTCACTTTCGAGTCGAACCGCTGAAACAGTTTTCCATCACGGCCGATGAGAAACTTGCCGAAATTCCATTTCACATCGCCGGGATACTGAGAATCTTTGCCCGTGAGTGCGGTGTAGAGGGGATGTTGCTCCGCACCTTTGACGTGGAGTTTGTCAAACATCGGGAAGGTGACGGCGTATTGCGAAGTGCAAAAGGTCTTAATCTCTGCATTCGAGCCAGGCTCCTGCGCCCCGAAATCGTTGCAGGGAAATCCGAGCACTTGAAATCCCTTATCCTTATACTTCTGATGCAGAGCTTCCAGTCCCTTGTACTGCGGGGTATAGCCGCACTTGGACGCCACATTGACAATCAAAAGCACTTGGCCTTTATAGGCTTTCAAAGAAGTGTCTTTTCCGTCGATGTCCTTGAGCGGTACATCGTACAGAGACGGAGTCGCGGCAGTTGCCATCAGCGGCAGACAGCAGGACGCCAATACCAGAAAAGCGATCAATTTCATGGGCGAATTATGATTGATGACGCTTCAATGTCAATTGCTGCATGCGTGGATTAGAAAACAATTGAAGTGTCCTGCTCTCGATCCAACCCGGTCCCCTTTCGGCTTCTGGCATCGGTCCTGGCCCTCCACGAAACGTCCCGCTTCTGGCTCCAGTTCACGGTTTGCCTGAGCTGGAAACCGTCCTGGAGTCTGCTACCGGCAATTCCAGGTAGGAAGGGCAACGTCGGGACACATAGACCGTATTTTGGGCGATCACGGTTCGGTCGCTCATTCGCAGGGGTTCCCCTGTATTTGGGTTAGGGTCGTAGCCTGGCGAACTACTGGATGTGATGTGCAACCGTAAACGGTGGCCGCGGTTAAAAACCACGCTGGTTGACCAGAGCGCTACTTCGAGCGGATAGATGCGTCCGGGTTTTAGGAAATCCTCGTGAGCGAAGTCATGGCGATACCTCGCCCGGATAACTCCTTCACAGACGTTAAAGGATCGTCCGTCCGGGTACACGTCGCACAGTCTGACGACGAAGTCCGTATCTGGGGCGTCGCTAGCGATATAAAGCTTGGCGTTGACCTGCCCGGTCACCTCGATCGGCTCGCTCAGAGGCGCGCTTGAGAAAACAATGACGTCCGGACGGTCTTCGATGGAGCGTTGATCTTTGGGCCCCGCTGGGATCGTGAGCTGATATCCGCCGACCGTTGGAACCGGTTTTTTCGGATCGTACAAATAGGTGATCGAACCACTGCCGTGCGGGCGTGAGGGCGTCAGAGTCTGGTCATCCTGCAAGTACCATCGGACTGAGTCGGTGGGAACGGGTGGCCAACGGTCTGAGGTGCGCCAAACGTTTCCAGGGGCTTGTGGATCGCTCACGTCGCCCATGACGTAATAGGTAACCGCAGGAAGTGAATCGACGCCGTTCATAACGCCTTTGAGGTAACGCTCCCACCAGCGGGCGGCGTCGTGGACCTTATTTGGCGGTTCTTTGGCATTGGGAAAAACCAAGTCACCGACCTTCTCGGTTAAGACGGCGTGTGTCCAGGGGCCCATGAGGAGCTTCTGAGTGCCTCGAGCGCCAGGAGCTCCTCGCGTTTGCAGTCCCAAATACGCGTCAATCGTCGCTTGCGCAAAAATGTCGTAATAGCCGCCGATATGCAGTGCCGGGACATTCGCTTTGGCGTAGCGCTTCGTTGCGTCGCGCTCCATCCAATAACGATCATACCCGTCGTGGCCCGACCACAGCTCGAGGGCGCGCGGGCTAAACTTGCTGGCCTTTAGCCAGTCTTCCACGAGCGATTTGCGGAACGCACCTCCCGTGTAGACGACATCATGGAACAAGCTTGGAGCACCGACCGTAATGTGCTGGCAAACAAGCCCCTCGATGCCGGTGCCCGCAAGTTGCAGCTGAGCGATACCAAGCGCGGACCCGCCGTACGTGCCAACTTTTCCATTACACCAGCCTTGTTTCAGAATCCATGCGACCGTGTCGAAGCCGTCTTTGTCCTCCATATGGAAAGGCAAATTCTCCCCTTCCGAGGCAAATCGGCCTCGGGTGTCCTGGATGACGACTGCGTAACCGAGCTTAGAGGTGTTGGGGCCAGCTCCTCCAGCATTGGCTTTGTTGTAGGGTGTCCGCATCAATACCACCGGAAACGGAGGTGTTCCCGCAGGGAGGTAAAGGTCTGTGGCCAGATGGACCCCATCGCGCATGGGCACCATCAGGGTCTGCGGGGTAGGCAGGCTGTTTTGCGCGAGCAGCCATGCGCTTTGAAGTAAGGTGGCGCTAAGACAAAGGAAAACGGACTTGATCACGTGCAGTTGATACAAAGCCCGTTGGAACGTCGGCAAGCACAATCGGCGGCAATCCGAACGGGGTTCAAATAGCGGCCTTTAGAATGGCAGCACGCGAATATCCAAGGCGCGTTGCAGCAGCCAGGTCGTCGCTAGCGCGGCAATGGCCAAGGATCCGATCGGCATCAACTGCCGACGATAAAATGATTTGTGTCGCAGGGTCAGAAACAGTGGCAAGAGAAAACCTACCACGGCCAATTGACCCGTCTCGACGCCTAAGTTGAATCCGAGCAGAGCAGGGGCTAGGCCTGTCCCGTGCAAGCCAAGATCGGCCAGTGCGTTGGCGAAGCCAAAGCCATGGATAAGTCCAAAGGCGAAAGCAATGGCCCAGGCCCGCGTGGAGAGGCTGGGCCTGAGGTTGTTGATTGCAGCCACAATGATCGAAGCGGCGATCAAACTTTCAACAACTCGAGAGGGAGGGCGAACCCAGTCGAGGGCAGCGAGAGTCAAAGTGACGGAATGCGCCGCCGTAAACGCCGTTACCGTCCGAAGCACCTCTGAAACAATCGAACGCGTCTGGGGTTGCGGTTGCCACCCTTCACTCCACCGCCAGGTTAGCGCGCCGGGCAACAACAGGACCAATAAGAACAGAAGATGATCGTATCCGGTCCAGATGTGCCACATCCCTTCCTTCAGGAACGCTTGCCATCGCGGGGTTGGCGGTGTGGAGATACTGAAAGTTTGCGCGTTTGCTCCAGGGGCGAAGATGGCCAGGCGCGTCCCAAGCGCCGTTTCCATTCGCAGCAGTCCCCGATGTGTTGGGTCTACGTCAAAGAAGGCCGTGTAGTTGAGGTGCAACGTGGTGGAGAATTCTTTTCCTGGACATTCGAAGCGGAGCACTGCGTAGGCGCCATCCGAATGGCGATCCACCAGAAGTTGAGTGAAGTGGAGTGCTCGATTGGCCCGATCGTCACGCACCGACAAATGCGCTTGAGCGTAGGCCACAAGCATGGATTCAGCATCGTGGAGTTCGTTCCAGGTGATAGTTCCGTCCCCATCTTTATCCAAACCGATCACGTCCTCGAGGTCACGGAGAGCCAGGTGCCATTCCAAACGGGCAGGAGATTCTTTCAGGTCCAGCGTGAGGTATGAGTCGCTCGGCTTGTGAGCCCACGCCCGGTCGAATGGAAAAATGACCGAGAACGCCAGGACTGCCAGTCGGCAAACTCTTTTCCAATAGTGTTGGCAGCGCTTGAGGTCATTCATAATCGGGCCTTCTCAAGGAGTTTTGCTGTGAGACGAGCCACCGTCACGTCCTCGAGATGATTCGTCTTGGCAAACTCGAGAGCGGGTTGCGCGGACGCTTGGGCGTTTGCAGCGAGGGCTGTCTCAAGCAGAATTCGAACATCGGCCGGTTCGCGCTGCACCTCCCAATTCTCCTGGGCGAGCTGCAGAGCTTTCTCCGGTTCTCCCAGCAAGGTCAGCCGGAACCGGGCTTCTTCTCGTTGGTGGACTCGATTGCCCCGAAGCGCATTTGCCTCAAATCGTTCTCGAAGTCGATTGACGTACGAAGTCACGGTCGGAGATTGCGGATTGGCCTGTGCTTCCGAGAGTGCAAGCCGAAGCAGGAGAGCGTCCACGTCGGTCCTGTCTTTCAATAGCTCGATCGCTTCCCGCGGACGTTGCCGTTCGAGTAGAAGATCCGCGAGCGCGCTGAGCACATAAACGTCTTGGCTGTCGAGCGCCAGTGCCCGACGAAAGCTCGCCTCTGACTGATCATACTGTCCAAGGCGCCCCTCGGTCTCGCCGAGCACCGTCCAAGCCCAGACCCGTTCGGCTGAGCTGGCACCATTCGACCGGTCGAGCACGCGACGCAGAGACTCGCACGCCGAGTGAGCGGAACCTGTTACCGCGGCGAGATTGGCCGCAACGGTGGTGGCGACGAGGTCTGGGGCGAGACGGGCCAATCGAAGGCAACTGCGGCGGGCTTCGGTATAGCGCCCAAGCACCGTTTGCACGGTGGCTTGAGTGAGCCACGCCTGAGCGTTCTCCGGCGCAGACCGAACCGCGATGTCCAAGTCTGCGAGAGCCTCGTTGAATTCGTGCTGACTCTGCTTGATCGTCGCGCGCAGGACGATCAGATCGGCCGGGGCGTCAGAGGCTGTCCACCAGGGAGCGAGCGCTGCTTGCGCGCGTCCCAAAAGACGAGGGTCCGCTTCCACCCGACTCCGCTCAATGTAGGCTTTGGCCGTTTGGGCTGCGAGAACGACGTTGGTGCGATCGGCGAGGGAGCGATCGGCCCAGCGATGGGGGGCTTGACCGGAGAGTTGAGACCTTCTGTTGGCGAGGCGCTCGATCACTTGCAGGCCGTTGGTCGGAACGAACGGTTCGGCGTGGACGGCGGCTACGGTTAAGACGATGCCAACAACCAACCTGAATTTGTCCGACTGTAATGGGAATCGAAAGGCATTCATCTGCAGAAAAAGTGATTGGAACTCGCGCTGATCTCGGCAGCGTCGGCGCGATGGCGTTCATAGATCAAGGTTGGACTAGAGGTTGGACTAGAGAATCTTCGTGAGAGGTGGAGAGAGCGGGTCGACCCGTGCGGACTCCCCTTCGACCCGCCCTGCTCCTGGAACGCTCTTGCGTGCATCCGTCGCGCCTAGCGCGTTCCTAAACCGATGGCCACGCGCTCCCCGCGGACGGCGGGTTGCCCCAATTGCACCCCAGCGCGGTCCGCTTTCAACCGGTAGAAGGACGTGTCGTTAGCGCCTTTGGGAGCGGAAAGTTCCCGGTTGGCGCTTTCATACGTCACCGGAGTATTACGATAAGGACCCTGCACGTTCGCGCTGGTCTGCAGCGTGATGGTGATGGACGGGTCGTTCGGCGAGCCTGGAATTGGCGAATTCAAGTATGGAAAGGTCGACTTGAAGGTGGTGGCGCTTAAGAAAGCGCCGTCCGTGAACGGGAGTTGGCCGGACGGCGCTTCTGTTTCCGTCAGCAGCTTGCCCATGACGACGCGGAGCGCGATGTCGACGACATCATCGCCAGGTCGGCGGCCGTTCGGAAATCCGGCAGTATCTCCACCGATGACACCCAGGTTATTCTGCAGGTCTGCAGGAATCGACGGGGTGCTCGTGTTCAGGCGTAACATTTCGCCGACGGCGGTAGTCATGTTCAGGTTAGGTATTCCTGTCAGGAAAACGGTCACCAGGTCGGTTCGAGGAAAAACGTTCGGGGCACGGACGCCAGCGCTTCCGAACAAGAGCTCGATTAACGCCGGCAGAGTGGGGTGGGTCACGTAATCGGCGAACTGTCCGTCATCCTTGGGTTCACTCGCATTGAACTTATCTTTATCCTTGAGTCCAATAACGACTTCGTTGACCAACGGTTGTCCAAGGCGCGACACTTGCACCAGGTTAGTCCCTTCGTATCGGCTCGCGGTGGTCCATGCCGCGATGACGGAATTCGTGCCGTTGACCAGGCACTCTTTCGGCAGTTCCAGGACGAGCGCTGTAATATTCTTATCGTTCAACGTGTCCTTGGTGCCATCCACCGGCCCGAGCGGGTTGCTCAAGTTGATGAGGTCGAAGATCTCGCCCAAATTGACGGCAAATGGATCCTTGCGCTGCCCGACGAACAGTTTGCCAGGAGTAGAGCATCCGGGAATGTTGATTGAGTAGATATAGGAGTTAGCATAGGCGTCGTAGTCCGGAAGGGTCTTGTTGCCGATGTTATCCACCGGCTTGGTAAAGACGGTTCCACCATCCGCGGCGTTGGTAACATCAGCGATCGTGCCGGTGCGGCGATTACCGCGGATGAGTTTGACGGTGTAGTTCTCCAAAACATTTAGCGCAGAATTATTCGTGGCCGAGAGTTGCCCGGCGATGATCAATGGGATTTCGTTGGTTTTCTGATTACCCGCAGGCCCGATGGGCAAGGCAACACCACGCGGGTTTCGCGAGAACTGAAACTGGAATGTCAAATCTTCCTGGGCATCGCCGGAATTATCGATGTGGATTTCGTAGACGCCGTTGGTCTCCATCATAAAATAGTTGGGGCCGCCGTACGCATCTTGCAGAGGCACGTAATCGGCCACGACCGTGACGAAGTTCGAACGCCCAGGTTCGTAGCTGTTGAACATATAGAAGTCAGCCCCGTCCAGTTTCGGCAGCGCCGTGATGAATGGGGCTTCGCGATGGCTGGAGGCGAAGCCGTTTCCGGCTGCCAACAGGCCTGTCGCAGCCAGGGTGAGCACACGTTGCTTGATCCTCATGAGAATGATCCTTTGGTTTTGGTTTTTCTTGGAACTCTCGCTTACACCGAAATAACGAACGCAAAGGCGGAACGGATGCATCTGCCGGGCGAATCTTTTTTGTTAAGCGCTCCAGCCCATCGCGAACTCTCGGGGGATGCATCCGTTCGGCAACGGCGAGCGTAGCTATCCTAGACTGGGCACGATGAAGGCTTGTGAACCTGGACAGTTTGAGCTATGACTTTCCATCGACGGCAGGTTGCCGTAATGGCTCATAGAGCCGCGCGTATTCCCGTGCTGATGTCGCACCGAGTTGAAAGTGTGGGCGAGAGTTCGTCTCCTTCAGACCTCGACCTGTTAGGTCGAATCGCTGATGGAGAGCAAGCGGCCTTGGCCGAGTGGTACGATCGTCACGCTTCCACCCTGTTTGGCCTGGCCTGCCGAATATTACAGGATACCAAAGAGGCCGAGGATGTCTTACAGGAAGTCTTTTTGCTCGTTTGGGACAAAGCCGCCGCGTTCGATCCGGCGCAAGGGCGTCCGCTCAGTTGGGCACTGACGTTGACTCGAAATAAAGCCATTGATCGGCTGAGAGCAACGCAGCGACGCCGTGCCCGCTTGGTTGAAGAAACTGAAACCGACGCTGTGGAAGACTATCCCAGCGCCGCCGCGCCGGCTCACGAGCTCGTCCGAGCGACGGAACGGGGCGAGTTATTGCGTGGCGCATTAAATGCCTTGCCGGTGGATCAACGCCGAGCCATTGAGCTGGCGTTTTTCGATGGACTCACGCAAACCGAAATTGCGACCGTCCTCAACGAGCCCCTCGGCACGGTCAAGGCGCGAATCCGCCGGGGCATGCTAAAACTTAGAAACGAACTGGGACAACAATTGTGATTTTGTCGGGCAGCAGCAGTGAATCGAACGGCTTTGCCGATTTGTGAAAAAGAACCGAACGCAACTCAAAAACCTGGCTCCCCTCCATGCGTTGGGTGCCCTGGATGGCGAGGATCTCCGCGCATTTGACGCGCTCCTCGCGCAGGACGCGGAAGTGCGTGCGGAAACCAGTGCGTTTTCACAGGTTGCGGACGGCCTGGCAGAGTCCTTGCCGAGAAAGGCGCCGCCTGCGCATCTTAGAGAAGTCATTCTGCGCCGGGCCGCCGAGGCCAAGGCGCGGCACCGCGCAACTCAGGCGATCCAGCGGTTAGTCCCCGCCGCCACCGGTGGTTTAGCTTTCCTGCATGACGCGGCCGGGGCGGGGTGGTTGCCTTTGCGGGTCCCCGGCGCCTTCGTGAAATTGCTCTCATTCGACGAAACGACCAATTACGCCGTCGTCTTAGGAAAGCTCGAGGCGGGGGCGCGCTATCCCGGTCACGCCCATCGTCGCGCCGAGGATATCTATATGCTCTCTGGCGACCTGCATGTCGGTAATCATTGCCTTCGCGCAGGCGACTTTCACCATGCGGACGCGGGATCGGAACATGGCGAAAACTGGTCCGAAGCGGGCTGTGTTCTGATTGCGGTGCTGTCCAAGGAAGATCTGCTGGCGCAGCTTAGCCCCGCCGGATGAATCCCATCTGATGGTGACACGCGCCGCAATCAAACGGGCGCTGGCGATTGGGGTGGGTATTCGGACGCGGCAAACTTGAAATCTTCACGCTGCGCGGCGCTCAACGCGTCCGGACGATAGAATTTGTCATAGAACTCTGCATCCAAATGGCACGCCTGAAATCCTACCACCGTGCGAAACGGAGCCAAGTAAGCAGGGAACCGATGGTAGCGATTCCAGACGTAATCGCAGTAAGCGATAGTCGCTTGAACGGCCGCTTCGCTGACGGCCGGGATCGCTTTCCCCACAGACGCTTCTCGCCAGTGACCAGACGGCGCCACCGCGGTGACCGCAGCCGTCTTGGCGGCCACGACGGCCCGAACCGCTTCCGCCATAGACTCAAAGTAGGGCGGGCAGTAAGCCCGGAGGAGAGTGTCGCCTCCGACCTCCAAGCCTAACGGATACGGCACGGGACGGTCCTTTCCAAGGAGCGATAGGAGCGTCGAGAGGTACTTTCCAGCGCCGAAATACTGGCTCGCGGGCATCTGGCCCATCCGGAAACCAAGAGCTTGAAACCATCCAAACTCGTGGTTGGCAAAATTCGGAAAGCCACCAAGCCCCAAGGTTTGAGCCATGAGCGCGAGGTTCTGGTGCATCATGCCTTGCTCGACCGTGACGAACTCCGTCACCAGCCGTTCGATCAGTTCAATCGTGGCCACCCGCCCCGCAGCCGAGTCGTCGTAAAGGTGGCCACCTTGGCTGCGTGCGAAATGCTTTAGGCCCGCGGGACGAAACCCAGCCCGTTCATCCAGGATGTAAGCCCCGGTTGTCTCGTTGAGGATCTCGAGAAGGCCATTGATATAAAGAAAGCTCAAGTCGTTGATGGGCAAAAAGTAACTGGTCCCCGGCGCGTAGACTGACCAGCGGTTGCAGCTAATGTTGAAGACCGGCTCGAGTGGAGGTGCCGCGCGCCCTTGTTTAATCTGAACACGCCCGCGCTGATACAACTCCGTGAAGGCGTGTTCTTTCGCCAAGCGGATGAAATCGACCAGTTCCTGCGGCTGCAACTCGCGGGGGCGTTTGATCAGCCATGCGCCACGGTCGTTAATCACGCAGAGTGCAACCGCTTGGATGCCGTCGCCGCTCCCGATCGTGCGGCCAACAAAGCCATTCATGATGTTGCCGCCTTCTCCCTTGGCGTAGCAAAGATCCCCGAGGGCGTAGCCGGTGATCCCCGAGGCGGCGAACGCCAGCACCGCTTCTTCTTCTTCCGTTAATGGTCGAGGCGAATGGCGACTGACGTACGCCAACGGACCGGCTGGCATGGTCATTCCGGCCGCGAATCGTCTCGAGCGTCGTCCAAGCAGCGTCTCGAGAAAGGTCCCTTGGGAAAGTCGATCATGGACCGTCGGTC
>JBGAIN010000055.1:0-44950 GCA_044225505.1 Limisphaerales bacterium | reverse complement strand
AATAAGGTGTAGAATCCGCCCCGACGCTGATCTCGGGGCGTGTTTATTCTCTGGATTTTTCATGCAAGCTGTGACGGATAAAGCTCAGTCGGTAAATTCGCCGAATCGCCCCTACACGATGGAGCGCACGCGGAACATTGGTATCGCGGCGCATATCGATGCAGGCAAGACTACGACCACGGAACGTATCCTCTTTTATACGGGCCTGATCCATCGCATGGGCGACGTCGATGACGGCAATACCGTCACGGACTGGATGGAGCAGGAACGAGAACGTGGTATTACGATTACCTCAGCCGCGACGACCTGTTACTGGACTCAGAAGGAAGACGGGATCCAGAAGAGCTATTTAAACGTCCCGCATCGGATCAACATCATCGATACCCCTGGCCACGTTGATTTCACCGCCGAGGTGGAACGTTCAATGCGCGTTTTGGATGGTGCGGTCGCTGTCTTTTGCGGTGTCGCTGGTGTGCAACCGCAATCCGAGACCGTTTGGCGCCAGGCTACGAAGTATAAGGTCCCTCGAATTGCTTTCGTTAATAAGATGGATCGGACCGGCGCCAATTTCGACAACGCCGTTAACGAGATGCGGAAGAAGCTTGGAGCTTACGCTTATCCCGTGTTTATCCCGGTGGGCAAGGAAGATGGGTTTCGCGGGGTTATCGATGTTATTAATCAGAAAGCAATTCTTTACGATTTGGCCGACGACGTTGGTTTGAAATACGAAGTGACCGACGTTCCGCCGGAGCTCAAAGAGCAGGCTGAAGCAGCATTGGCTGAGTTAATCGACGCCGTCTCTAACAAGGATGACGCCATTGCTGAGTTGGTGATTGAAGAGAAGCCGATCGCTCCCTTGGTGCTGAAAAATGCGATTCGTCGGCTGACCTGCAAAATCGAGTTTATCCCGGTGCTCTGTGGATCCGCGTTCAAAAAACGAGCGGTGCAACCACTAGTCGATGCCGTTGTGGATTATCTGCCCTCTCCATTGGAAGTTCCCCCGGCGGTGGGGCAAGATCCCTCGGCTGCTGACACACAAGTGGAAGTCCAGTCTTCGGACGCTGGGAAGTTCTGTTCGTTGGCATTCAAACTTTGGACCGATCCGTATGTCGGGAAGCTGGTATTCTTCCGAGTTTACAGTGGTGTGTTGAAAAAAGGTGACGTGATCTATAATCCCCGGACGAACAAGCGCGAGCGCGTTAGCCGGGTCATGATGATCCAGGCTGACAAACGTATTGAGGTCGATACGGTCTACGCAGGGGATATCGCCGCACTCGTTGGACTCAAGAATATAACGACCGGAGATACGCTCTGCGACGAGGATTTTAGCGTTTCGTTGGAACCTCCAACATTCCCCGAGCCGGTGATCTCGATGGCGATCGAGCCGAAGACGAAAGCGGATCGCGAAAAAATGGGCGAAGGTCTGCAGCGACTCGCGGAGGAAGATCCTACCTTCCGCTGTTTCACGAACGAGGAGACTGGACAACTCATCATCGCGGGGATGGGAGAATTGCACCTGGAAATCATCCGCGACCGATTGCTGCGCGAGTTCAAGGTAGATGCGAATGCTGGGGCTCCTCAAATCGCTTATCGAGAAACGATCACCAAGAAGGCGGAGGGTGAAGGGAAATTCATTCGGCAGTCTGGCGGTCGCGGTCAGTACGGTCATGCGATTGTCACAGTGGAACCGAATGAAGCTGGGAAGGGCATTGTGATCGAGAACAAGGTCGTTGGTGGCAATATTCCGAAGGAGTACATTCCAGCTGTTATTGATGGAGTCGAAGAAGCTCTGGCTGGGGGAGTGCTCGCTGGGTATCCGATGGTGGATTTAAAGATTTTCGTCACTGACGGCTCGTTTCACGAGGTCGATTCCAGTGAATTGGCCTTCAAGATGGCAGGTATCTTCGCATTAAAAGAAGCAGCGAAAAAAGCTGCTCCCATCCTGCTGGAGCCTGTGATGAAGGTGGAAGTAACCACTCCTGAAGAGTATCAAGGCGACTTGTTGGGCGATCTGAATCGGCGACGTGGGAAGATTCAGAGTATCGAAGCGAAGAATAACTCAACTAGTCTCTACGCTGAAGTTCCGCTGGCGGAAATGTTTGGCTATGCGACTGCCATTCGGTCATTGTCTAAAGGCCGGGCGGCTTACTCGATGGAGCCCTTCCGATTTGAACAGGTTCCCAACAGCATTTTGACGACGATCTTGGACTCTAACAAGCCGAAGCCTGCGCGCACCTAATCGGATTTTTCGTTTAACTGTTCTTTATTATGGCCGGACAACGTATTCGGATTCGCCTCAAGGCTTACGATCATCGGGTGATTGATCAGTCAGCTCACGATATTGTAGAAACTGTCAAGCGCACCGGCGCTCGGGTTGCGGGACCCATCCCGCTGCCTACCCGCATCGAGCGTTTCACTGTGCAACGTTCTCCTCACGCCGACAAGAAGTCGCATGAGACCTTTGAACAACGGACCCACAAGCGCTTGCTCGATATTATCGAGCCCACTGCCAAAACCGTGGATGAACTGAAAAAGTTGAACCTCCCGGCAGGAGTTGACATCACCATTAAGATTTGACGCTATGATTGGCTTGCTCGGAAAAAAGCTTGGACAGACCAGCGTCTATGACGCCAAGGGGAATTTAATCCCGGTAACCGTTCTTTTGGCCGGACCCAATCGCGTTGTGCAATGCAAAACGCTGGAAAAGGATGGCTACAAAGCTGTCCAATTGGGCTTCGACGATCAAAAGGAAAGCCGCTTAGCAAAACCGCTCGCAGGACACTTGCGGAAGTTTTCGGCTGGGCCGGTGAAACGGCTGCGCGAGTTTCGAGATTTCTCCCTTGAGGTCAAGCCTGGGGACATTTTGGGACCGACCATTTTCGCGCAAGGCGACTTTGTTGATGCAATAGGAGTAACCAAAGGACGTGGGTTTGAGGGTGTTGTAAAGCGACATCGATTCCGGGGAGGTGACATGACTCACGGCGCCAAAGGATGGCATCGCCGATCCGGTGCAATTGGGCAACGTCTGTTTCCGGGAACGGTCATGAGGGGCATGAAAATGCCTGGCCACATGGGCCAGGTACGCAGGACAGTTCAGAATTTGGAAATCATCCAAGTCCGAGAGGCGGACAACGTGATTCTCGTCAAAGGCGCAGTGCCCGGGGCCAAGGGCGACTATGTCGTCATCCGCGAATCAAAGAAGTATCCCAAGAAGGCCGCTACCGGTCAAAAATAAGTGAAGTGGACACCAGATGAAGCTGACAATTAAAGATACACAGGGAAATGACCGCGGCGAATTGGAAGTCCGTTTCCCAGTGATCGATAACGGCAAGGGAACCCAAGCCGTGCATGATGTTGTGGTCGCTTACCAGGCGGCCCAACGGAGCGGCACTGCCTCGACTAAAACTATGGGTGAGGTGGCTGGTTCCGGGAAGAAGCCTTGGCGCCAGAAGGGAACAGGACGAGCGCGTGCTGGTTCGTTTGCTTCTCCGCTGTGGCGAGGGGGTGGCGTTGTCTTTGGTCCGAAGCCTCGGGACTTCAGCAAGAAGGTTTCCAGAAGCACCAAACAACTGGCGCTTCGGAAAGCGCTGAGCGAGCGCTTAAAATCTGGAGACGTTGTCATTGTTGACGACGTAAAGTTAACCGCGCCCAAGACCAAGGAATTTGTTGGAATCCTGTCGGCGTTGAAGGTGGAAGGAACCGCGCTGGTGGTATCTCAAGGCGTCGACCAGAACCTTGCGATGGCTGCTCGCAATGTCGACAGCATCGAATTGACGACGA
This sequence comes from Limisphaerales bacterium, assembly GCA_044225505.1. Lineage (GTDB taxonomy): Bacteria > Verrucomicrobiota > Verrucomicrobiia > Limisphaerales > SIBE01 > JAXMHN01. The sequence continues at coordinate 41,170 of JBGAIN010000055.1, read as the reverse complement.
GCGACACGTTAAACACCTACCAAGTGCTCCGCTTCGATAAACTGGTATTTACCCGCGGTGCCTTCGAACAGGTAGAACAACGGCTAACCCCGGCCAAGTAATATGAATAGTTTTGACATAATCAAAACCGTCCGAATGACGGAAAAGGGGACCAGCCAGGGCGATAAGTTCAACCAATATACGGTTGTGGCAGATCGCCGAGCGAACAAAATTCAAATTCGCCATGCGGTCCAAGAGTTGTTCAAGGTCAAGGTGTTGAAAGTTAACACGATCAACGTGCGAGGGAAGGCGCGTCGCCAGCGGACTACACAAGCGGGCCAGGCTCCAAATTGGAAAAAGGCGATCGTAACACTGAAGGAAGGCGACAAGATCGTCCTGACATAAGAGAGGAGTAGAATTATGCCTGTTAAAACATTTCGTCCACTGACGCCTTCGACACGCTACATCGCGATCGCGTCTTTTGCAGAGATTACTAAAGCCAAGCCCGAGAAGAGCTTGGTGACTATTCGCCGCAAGACAGGCGGACGGAACGCCTACGGGCGTGTCACCGCTCGCGGAATCGGGCGTGGTCACAAACAAAAGATTCGCTTAGTTGATTTTAAACGCAACAAACACGGTGTCGAAGCGAACGTGGCGGCGATTGAGTACGATCCGATTCGAAGTGCCCGCCTCGCGCTGCTCCAATATAAGGACGGGGAGAAGCGGTACATCGTCGCACCGGATGGCTTGAAGGTCGGAACAAAGTTGATGAGCGGTCCGAACGCGACTCCGGACGTTGGCAACACCTTGCCACTTCGGAATATTCCGGTGGGTCTCCCAATTCATAATCTGGAGATTATTCCTGGGAAGGGTGGGCAACTCGTTCGCGCGGCCGGCGGAGCGGCGAGCTTGATGTCCCGCGATCAGGGGTATGCTCAAATCCGACTTCCCTCGGGAGAAATTCGACGAGTCCACGAAGATTGTTACGCGACCATTGGGCAAGTTGGCAACCTTGAGCACGAGAACGTTATCTTAGGGAAGGCAGGCCGCTCGCGGCATCGGGGCATTCGTCCAATCAACCGAGGCGTTGCGCGAAACCCGGTGGATCATCCGAACGGTGGTGGGGCAGGTAAATCTAAAGGCGGCGGTGGCTGGCAGCAATTGACTTCTCCATGGGGACTTTTGGCTAAAGGCTACCGAACGCGGCATAAACGAAAACATTCTAACCGCTTTATCGTGGTCCGTCGCGATGGCCGCCCAATGAAGCAGAAGTAATTTTAATTCTATGGGACGCTCAATTAAAAAAGGTCCGTTCGTCGACGACCATTTGATGGCAAAGATCGATAAGGCCAAGGCTAGCGGATCCAAGATCCCGATCAAGACCTGGTCCAGGCGTTCAATGATTACGCCCGAATTTGTTGGTCTCACTTTCAACGTCCACAATGGCAAAGTATTCGACTCTGTCTTCGTGACCGAGAATATGGTCGGTCATCGGCTCGGGGATTTTCGCTGACCCGCATGTTCAAGAAACACGGGGCCCACACGGCCAAAGCCGAAGCCAGTAGCCTATGGAAGTTCAAGCTATCACCCGCAATGCTCGCATGTCGGCGCAAAAAGTCAGGGAAGTCGTGCGCCAGATTCAGGGGTTGCCTGCGCAACAGGCCGTGGCGATTTTGGCCGTCGTCCCTCGAAAGTCTGCCCGACTCGTTGCCAAGACTTTAAAATCCGCAATCGCAAATGCGGAGAACAACAAAGGAGCAAAGCCGGAAATGCTCCGCATTAAGGAAGCGGTTGCCGGAACGGCAACTACCATGAAGCGTTTCGTGCCGAAGGCTCGCGGATCGGCCGGACCAATTCTTAAGCGCAGTTGCCACATCAAGATCGTTTTATCCGACAGCTAAGATTATGGGACAGAAGACGAACCCAATTGGGCTTCGAGTTGCCGTCAATAAAGACTGGCGTTCGAAATGGTACGCCGAGAAGCGCGACTTCGGTAAATTGCTGACCGAAGATCGGAAGATCCGAGACATTCTGAAGAAGAAGCTCGAATCAGCCTCGGTGCCGAAAATCATGATCGAGCGAGCGGCAACGCGCTGCCGTATCACGATTTTTACTGCGCGGCCTGGAGTGGTGATCGGCCGTAAGGGGGCTGAGATCGACAAGATTAAAGAGGAATTGAGCAAGATGACGGGCAAAGAAATTTATGTCGATATCCAAGAGGTAAAGACGCCCGAGACCGATGCTCAGCTCGTTGCGGAAAATATCGCCCTCCAGCTCGAACGACGTATTTCCTTCCGTCGAGCGATGAAGAAGGCCGTTCAGACTGCGATGGATTTTGGAGCGACCGGTATCAAAGTCCGGTGCGGCGGACGACTTGGGGGCGCGGAGTTGGCCCGTGTCGAGTCGTATCACGAGGGAAGTGTTCCGCTGCACACGTTGCGGGCTAATATCGACTATGGTTTTGCCGAGGCCCACACATTGTATGGGAAGCTCGGAATCAAGTGCTGGATTTGTCGAGGCGAGAACAAACCTGAGAAGCCTCAGCCGACGCCAACGACTGCTGCGCCGGCCAATCTTTAAATTTTGCCCTGAGGACCGCTTATGCCTTTGATGCCCGCAAGAGTGAAGTATCGCAAAATGCACCGTGGCAGTCGCACTGGGATTGCTTCCCGCGGCAACACGGTTGCTTTTGGCGAGTATGGGTTGCAAGCATTGGAACGTTGTTGGTTGGATACGAAACAGATTGAAGCAGCACGTGTTGCGATCAGCCGTTTTATGAAACGCCGCGGCAAGCTGTGGATTCGTATCTTCCCCGATAAATCGTATACCAAGAAGCCGTTGGAAACTCGTATGGGTAAGGGCAAAGGCCCGGTGGAGTCTTGGGTGTCGGTAATTCGCCCGGCCAATGTGTTGTTTGAAGTTGACGGTGTTCCTGAGCCGATCGCGCGTGAGTCCATGCGGTTGGCGGCAGACAAACTGCCCATCCGGACGCGCTTTATATCTCGGCATCAGTTGGCCGCCCATTAGAAAGTTCTTTTCATGAAAGCATCGGAAATTCGAGACACTACCCTGGTGGAGTTGAACGCGAAGAACCGCGATCTTCGGCAGGAGTTGTTCAACCTGCGGTTGCAGCAGGCCAGTGCGCAGTTGGAAAAGCCCGCCCGATTGCGGCTGCTCCGACGCGATATCGCCCGCGTGGAGACGCAGATCAGCAAAATCCGCAACAAACCCGCCTAAGTTTTTATGCCTGAAAGTACTTCCCCGGCCCGCACTCACCGTAAAGAGCGCTTAGGTGAAGTCATCTCCAATAAGATGACGAAGACGATCGTCGTTCGGGTGGAACGCCGTTTCCGGCACCCGAAGTTCAAGAAGGTCGTCACCCATTACCGCAAATTCTATGCGCACGACGAGAAGAGTGAAGCCAAGATTGGAGATCGAGTGCTGATCCAAGAGACACGCCCGCTCTCGAAGACAAAGAGCTGGCGTTTGGTCGAGGTTCTGGAGCGAAAAGTTGCGGCGCCAGTCGTGGCGGCTTAAGGAATTAAGGATCCACTATGTTACAAATACGTTCCATTCTCGATGTGGCGGACAATACTGGTGCTAAGCGGGCCGCGGCCATCGGCGTGATCGGCCGTAATCAGCAATATGCGCGGGTTGGCGATGTGATCAAAGCGCATATCAAGGAAGCCACGCCCGACGGCACGGTCAAGAAAGGCGAGGTTGTCGACGCAGTCATCGTTCGGACGCGCCAGCCAATCCGACGGAGCGATGGCTCATATCTGCGCTTTGATACCAACGCGATTGTGATCATCGACAAAGAGAACAATCCTCGCGGAACGCGCATCTTTGGCCCGGTCGCGCGCGAACTGCGGGATAAGAAGTTCATGAAAATTATCTCATTGGCCCCGGAGGTCATCTAAGACAATGATCAACTCACACGTAAAGCGGGGAGACGAAGTTGTCGTCATAGCCGGCACTGAACGAGGCAAACGCGGAAAGGTCATTCGCGTGATTGGCGGGAAAGAGCGCGTCATTGTGGAAGGGATCAAGATGATCAAGCGTCACACGCGTAAGAACCAGCAGCACCCTCAAGGGGCCATTGTCGAACGCGAGGGGACAGTCCATCTATCTAACGTGATGCTCGCCACCAAATTTGATGCCCGTGCCAATCGGCGTGGAGGTACTGGTTCAGCGAGTTCCTAGAGAGTTTTATGAAACCGAGACTTTATCAGCGATACGTTGATACCGTGCGCTCTGCTTTGATGGAGAAGCGTAAGTATAAGAACGTGCATCAGGTGCCGAAGATCGAAAAGATTGTGCTTAACATGGGTGTCAGCGCGGCCTTGGAAAAGGGCGCGGTGGATGACGCCGCTAAGGATTTGACCTTGATTACTGGCCGAAAGCCAGTGATCGCCAAAGCCCGGAAAAGCATCGCGAACTTCAAGTTGCGTCAAGGACAGCCTATCGGATGTCACGTGACACTGCGCCGCGAGGCAATGTATGAGTTTTTCGACCGTTTGGTTGCGGCTGCGCTGCCTCGAATCCGGGATTTCCGCGGACTTTCTACGCGATCTTTCGATGGACGCGGGAATTATTCGTTGGGCGTCGTGGATCAAACGATTTTCCCGGAAGTCGACTTGGATAAGATCAAGCGGCAGCAAGGGATGGATATTACGATTGTCACTACCGCCAATTCAGACGATGAGGCGCTAGACCTCTTGAAAATGATGGGGATGCCGTTTGCCGAAGGAAGATGATATGGCTAAGAAAGCATGGATTGAACGGGAAAAACGGAAGCGCGCGACCGTGCAGAAGTACGCGGCGATCCGAGCGGAACTCAAAGCGAAACGCGACTACGCGGGATTAGCAAAGCTGCCTCGTGGCGCCAGCCCAGTGCGCATCACGAATCGCTGTGGTATTTCCGGTCGGCGCCACGGCTATTTGCGTAAGTTTGGCTGCTCGCGGTTGGTTTTTCGTGAAGCGGCGCTCTCCGGCTTGATCCCAGGTGTGACGAAAGCGAGTTGGTAATTCTATGACCGATCCCATTGCTGATATGCTCACGCGCATCCGTAACGCTAATCAGGCGTTGCTAGTGGATGTTGAGGTGGCCCACTCCAAGATGAAGGAGAGCATCGCGCAGATTCTGAAGCGCGAAGGCTATATTACGGACTGTACTGTCGACGGGAAGCCGTTGAAGAAGTTAAAGCTTACCTTGAAGTATCAAGGACGGCGCGGAGTGATCGCTGGTTTGCGCCGAGTGAGTTCGCCAGGTTTGCGGCGCTACGTGCGTGCCACAGAGATTCCCCGCGTTCTCGGAGGTATGGGCACCGCGATCGTCTCGACTCCGAAGGGCATCATGACAGGTTTTGAGGCTCAAAAGAATAACCTGGGTGGAGAGCTGCTTTGCTTCGTTTGGTAACCCCATTGCGTTTATGTCAAGAATTGGAAAGTTGCCGGTCACCATTCCGCCCAAAGTAAAAGTGGGGGTTCAGGATCGAAAGATCCTGGTTGAAGGTCCCAAGGGTAAGCTGGAATTTGACCTGCCCAGACGGACCTCCGCCGTGGTGGAGAGCGATCGTATTTTGGTTAATCGTGATGGGGATGACGCCGAAGCGAAGTCCTTGCACGGTCTAAGCCGAGCGATTGTCAACAACATGGTTCGCGGCGTTAGCGAAGGTTTTGTCAAGAAACTGGAAATTCAAGGCGTGGGATTCAAGGCCGCTGTGCAAGGGAAGAACGTGAACCTGAGCCTCGGCTATTCGCATCCGATTAATTACCCCATACCCGACCAAATCAAGGTGACAGTGGAGGAAAACACGAAATTGACCATCGAAGGACCGAGCAAAGAGGTGGTCGGGCGTGTGGCCTCGGAAATTCGCAGTTTTTATCCCCCAGAGCCTTACAAGGGCAAGGGTGTTCGCTATGTTGGCGAGCATGTCGTCCGCAAGGAAGGCAAGACAGTTCAATAGTTCAAATTGTATTTTTTACTGTTACGGCCAAATCCGTGACGTACCCCTATGAGACCTGATCAAAGAGCGCGGCTTCAGCAATTGCGGCGTTGGCGTATCCGCAAGAAGGTGACTGGTTCACGTCAACGTCCTCGAATGAGCGTTTGTTTCACGCAAAAGAATATTCACGTTCAATTCGTTGACGACGAAGCGGGAGTGACTCTCGCATCGGCGTCTACTTGCAATAAATCGATTCCGGATCGCGATAAGCTCGCTGCGAATGTTATCAGCGCCAAAAAGATTGGCCAGTACGCGGCGGAAGTGGCCAAGGCAAAGGGGATCGAGCAAGTGGTGTTTGACAGGAGTGGGGCTCGGTTTCATGGCAAGGTTAAAGCCTTAGCGGATGCGGCACGGGAAGCAGGACTTAAATTTTAAAATCCCAAACAGGAGACTATAACGTGGCGGAACAACAACAACGAACCGGACCGGATCACGGACGTGGCGGACGCGGGCCCGGACGCGGCCCTCGGCGCGGGCGCGGGCCGAACGAGTCGGGCGATGGTGGCATGGACGGTAAGGACGGCAATGAGTTAAGCGAAAAGGTCGTCTTTATCAATCGCTCTTCAAAAGTCGTCAAGGGCGGACGACGCTTCAGCTTTAGTGCCTTGGTGGTCGTCGGTGATAAGCGTGGTCGCGTTGGCATCGGCTTGGGGAAAGCTGGTGAAGTCGCAGACGCAATCCACAAGGGGGGTGAAGATGCAAAACAACGCATGGTTAATGTTTCATTGCGTGAAGCGACCATTCCCCATGAGGTGATCTCTTCGTACGGAGGAGCTCGGATCTTGCTTCGCCCTGCGTCGCCAGGAACTGGGATTATTGCGGGTAAGACGGTTCGGGCTGTGGTGGAATCGGCGGGCGTAAAGGATATCCTGAGCAAGTCCCTGGGATCTAAGAACGCCGCCAACGTGGCAAAAGCCACATTAGCAGCACTTCAAACCTTGCGATTACGGGAAGATATCTACCGAGCGCGTGGTTTGGCTGTTCGGGCAAAAGTTCAACCGGTTCCCGTTCAAGCAACGGCTCCGTCGGCTCCGATTGTATCTCCGACTTCGAATTAATTTTACTGTTATGCGTTTACACGATCTCAAGCCGAGGCCCGGTGCTAAACACCGTCGCAAACGGTTGGGCCAAGGGGAATCTAGCGGTCACGGAAAAACCAGCGGTCGCGGTGGCAAGGGCCAGACGGCACGGTCTGGAAGTTCCATTCGAATTGGGTTTGAAGGTGGGCAGATGCCTCTCATTCGGCGCATTCCGAAGCGCGGTTTCAATAACACCCGCCATGAAACTCGCTATATCCCGGTCAATTTAGACGCTCTGAATGGGTTCGAAGAAGGAGCTAAAGTTGACGAGACTGCATTGCGCGACCTTGGGTTTGCCAATGGACCGTCCGATGGGATAAAGATTTTGGGAAGTGGTGAGCTGAAGAAGAAACTACAAGTTCATGCTCATGCTTTTAGCGCTTCGGCCAAGGCTAAGATTGAGAGTTTAGGTGGAGTTTGTCATGTGGTAGGAAAGCCGACGCCGGCGCCTTCGGTCTAATTCCCGGGTTCATTCCATGTTCGCCAACCTTGTCAACACGTTCGCTAACTGCTTCAAAATTCCGGAGCTGAAGTCGCGCATCTTCTTTACCCTGGTGGTATTGGCGATTTGCCGTGTGCTCGCCTGGGTGCCGATTCCCGGACTGGATGCCGGTGCCTTGCGCGCCCATTTTTCGCACGCAGCGAACCAAACGGACAACCCGTTGGTGGGAATGTACAGCCTGTTTACAGGCGGTGCCTTACAGAACTGCGCAATTGGTGCCTTGGGCATTATGCCCTACATCACGGCGACGATTATCGTTCAGCTCTTAACGGCAGTGCTGCCAGGCTTGAGTAAGTTGGCCCGCGAGGAAGGCGGACGGGCAAAACTGATCCAGTACGGCCGTTACCTAACGGTTTTGCTTTGCTTGGGGCATGGAACGTTGATGACACTCGGCTGGGAACATCCTAGCGACATTTTCAACGGTTTCACGGGCTCGTTGGTGCTTCATCCGGGTTGGTGGTATCGAATCCAGACGGTGTTGTTGTTAACCACTGGGACGCTGTTACTCATGTGGTTAGGAGAGCAAATCACTGAACGTGGGATTGGGAATGGAATATCTCTGATCATTACGGTTGGAATCGTGGCGAATTTACCCCAAGCAGCGCAGTCGCTTTATTTTATGTTTTATCCGCCCGCGGAGGTGGAGCAGCGATTCAATGTCTTCCACGGAATTGCGCTCCTGCTGCTGCTCCTAGCCGTGATCGCCGGTGTCATCGCGGTGACGCAGGCGCAACGGAAAATCCCGGTGCAGTATGCGCAGCGCGCCGTGGGAAGGAAGGTTTACGCCGGGGGTAGTTCCTTCATGCCGTTACGCGTGAACTATGCGGGGGTTATGCCGATCATCTTTGCCCAGGCGATTTTGATGTTCCCGTCCATGATCTTCCTAAAGCTTGGACAGTTGGCGAATATCAAGTTCTTCCTTGATATAGGGCGAGATTTGAGTCGAGGGAACCTTCTCTATTACGTCTTATACGCGGGAATGATTATGTTTTTCTCGTATTTTTGGGTCGCAACGCAGTTCAACGAGTTGCAGATCGCAGACGACTTGAAGAAGTATGGAGGTTACATCCCTGGGGTTCGTCCGGGACAGGCGACGAGTGATTTTCTGCACCGTGCGATGAGTCGGATTACTCTGGCTGGGGCGCTCTTCTTGACCGTGATCGCCGTGATTCCGATGTTGATGGGGCAGGTCTTCGGCATCAACTTCAACGTCTCGCAGTTTTTTGGTGGGACCAGTATGTTAATTACGGTCGGAGTGCTGTTGGATACCATGAGGCAAATGGAGTCCCATTTATTGATGCGGCACTACGATGGTTTCTTGAAGAAAGGCCGGCTTAAAGGACGCTTTTAAAGCTTGGGAAATGCGCGAAGGACGTGAAAAGCAGCGAGTGAACGTTTAAGAGGTTGAGTGAACGGTCGCACGGACGCTGATGATTATCTTAAAGAGTGAACGGGATATCGAAGCAATGCGGATTGCTGGTGGGGTTGCCAGCCTCGTGTTGCAGGAGGTTTGTTCTTGGGTTGCGCCGGGGATGTCGACTAAGGAAATTGACCTTTATGCCGCATCGCGAATAAAGCATCATGGAGCCAGGAGCGCGTTTCTTGGCTACAGAAAGTATCCTTGCCATGTCTGTTTGTCAGTGAACGATCAAGTCGTCCATGGATTAGCTAGTGATCGCCGGGTTCAGTTTGGTGATATTGTTAGTATCGATGTGGGAGTGACGTGTGACGGCTACATCGGCGACACCGCACGCACCGTCGCGGTGGGTGGTTGCAGTGCCTTGGCTCAAAAGCTCATGGACGTTACTGAGCGAGCCCTGTATCAAGGGATCGCTCAAGCGATGCCCGGGAATCGTGTTTCCGATATTTCGCGCGCTGTTCAGATGACTGTGGAAAGCAACGGCTTTAGCGTGGTGCGAGAATTTGTGGGGCATGGAGTCGGACGGACCATGCATGAAGAGCCTCAGATTCCGAATTTCGTGGATGGGAAATCCTCTCCACGGTTGCGGCCGGGAATGACGGTAGCGATTGAGCCAATGGTCAACGCTGGCTCTGCAGCGGTTGAGGTGTTAAAAGATGGCTGGACAGTGGTAACGAAAGACGGTCAGCCCTCGGCACATTTTGAACATACGGTGTTGATTACGGAATCGGAGCCTGAGATTTTAACGTGTCTAGAGAAACGACCATTGAAACAGAAGGTCGGGTAACAGAAGTGTTACCACGATCGGTGTTTCGGGTGGAACTTCCTAACGGACACAGAATTCTGGCCCATCTTTCGGGAAAGATCCGTTTGGATTTCGTTCGCATTGGGGCAGGAGATAAGGTAAAACTCGAGATGTCGCCTTTCGATTTATCGAAGGGCACCATCATTGCAAAAGAACAGTAAATAAATGAAAGTTCGCGCATCCGTTAAGAAGCTCTGCGAACACTGCAAAGTGGTGCGGCGCAAAGGTGTTATTCGTATTATCTGTACCAACGCCCGGCACAAACAGCGCCAGGGCTAGGAAACAGCAAGATTGAAACTGACTGATTTATGCCACGCATTTTAGGTGTTGATATCCCCGGCGAAAAGCGGGTGGACATTGCTCTGCGCTATATCTACGGAATTGGTCCCGTGAACGCCAAAGTCATTTTGGAACACGCGAAGATCGATCCGGCGATTCGGGCGAAGAATTTGGACGAGCAGCAGATTTCGCAAATCGTTCATGCCATCCAAGACGGCAAGTACGTGATCGAGGGTGACCTACGCCGTGAGCTAGGTATGAACCTAAAGCGGCTCCAAGCGATCAAGTGTTACCGAGGCGTCAGACACCTCCGTGGTTTGCCCGTACGCGGGCAACGCACCCAAACGAACGCCCGCACCCGGAAGGGCCCGCGTAAGACGGTCGGCGTGCAGCGTAATCCGAATGCGAAGACGGGCATCCATTAAGCAACTCTCACTTAAAGCTCAACTCCCACCTTGAATGGCTGACGAAGTTAAACCTAAAAAGCCTGCCGCCAAAAAAGAGGCCAAACCGGAGGCCACGGCAGAAACCACTGGCGCTCCAAAACCTGCCGCTGAGGCGAAGCCTGCCAAGGCGCCCTCGGGCAAGAAGGCGGCAGCTGGAGAGAAGACTCCGGCACCTGAAGGTGCAGAGGGGGCTGCACCACCGGCCGCAGCAGCAGCTGCAAAACCGACTGAGCCGACGGCAGCAACTGCGCCTACCGCGGCAGAATTGCTTGGAGAGGACGCAGCAGCTAAGAAGATCGTCAAGGCTAAGGGAGCCAAGAATATTTCGACGGGTATCGCCAATATTCTGGCTACTTTTAACAATACGCTAGTTTCGATTACAGACATGCACGGGAATATCCTGGGCTGGTCTAGCGCTGGAAAGGTTGGATTCAAAGGATCTCGGAAAAGCACTGCGTTTGCGGCACAACAGGTCGCTCAGGATGCAGCGCGGCAGGCGATGTCTCACGGAATGCGCGAAGTTGAGATCAAGGTGAAGGGCCCTGGATCAGGCCGCGAATCTGCGATACGTGCGCTGCAAGCGATCGGGCTAGAGATCACAGCAATCAAGGATGTGACGCCGGTGCCACATAATGGATGCCGTCCTCGCAAGAAGCGCCGCGTCTAACCTTCGTTTTTCTTTACTTTTCACTTTAATCTATGGCTCGTTATACTGGACCCCGTGTTCGCGTTAGTCGCCGCTTTGGCACTCCCATCTTTGGCCCATCAAAATACCTCGAACGTAAGAATTACGGTCCTGGTATGCATGGACCAAAATCGCGTCGTAAGAACACCGACTACGCGTTGGGACTGATTGAGAAGCAGAAGTTGCGTTATTACTACGGCCTGCTGGAGCGTCAATTTCGAGGTGTTTACGAGCGAGCACTGAAACGTCGTGGCGTGACTGGCGAGACGATGTTGCAGATTCTCGAATTGCGATTGGACAACGTGGTTTTTCACCTTGGCTTCGGGAACACACGGGCTGGTGCGCGACAAATGGTTGCACACGGCCATATCAAAGTGAATGGCCGGAAAGTGGATGTGCCTTCTTTTGCGTTGAAGGTCAACGACGTGGTTGAAGTCAAGGATTCCAATGTTTCCCGGCAAATGGGAACCAGAAGCCTCGAAGTGTCTACAAGCCGTGCGGTTCCAGATTGGTTATCGCTGAATCGCGACGGTTTCAAAGGCACAGTGCTGCGTGTTCCATCTCGTGATGAGATTCAGCCCATCGCGAATGAGCAAGCCGTTGTCGAATTCTATTCCCGCTAGTTAAACCCGCTCTTCTGAGCACCACAATTATATGGGCTCGGTCTGTCGCCGGGAATCGACAGGCTTAGCCAGATTAAAATTGTAGAAAGTTAATCCTATGCCAGTACGTTTAGGTCGGTTTGAAATGCCGAAGCGTTTGATCAAAGAGGAGTCAAGCGCAACAGAGACCTATGCCAAGTTCGTTGCCGAACCGTTTGAAACGGGATATGGCCATACGATCGGCAATTCTTTGCGGCGCGTTCTTCTTTCGTCGCTTGAAGGCGCTGCGATTACTTCCATCAAAATCGATGGAGCGATGCACGAGTTCACGACCGTGGATGGCGTTGTCGAAGATGTCACCGACATAATCTTGAACCTCAAGAAGGTGCTTTTCCGTTCGCACAGCCGCGATCCTCAAACCGTGCTTTTGTCCGTGCACAAGGACGGTCCCGTGCAACTGATCTGCACTTTGGACAAAAAGAAGAAGTTTGAGATGGAGCTCGAGGTTAAAGTGGGGCGTGGTTTTTGCCCTGGCGATGAGAATAAGAAGCCGGAACAACCGATTGGCGTGATCGCCATCGACTCGCTCTTTTCCCCGGTGACGCGTGTCCGGTATGCCGTCGAGAGCGCGCGCGTCGGCCAACGGACTGACTATGATCGACTGCTTTTAGAGGTCTGGACCGATGGGCGCATCTCGCCTGACGATTCTCTGACGCAAGCCTCTGCGATTTTGCAGCATCATCTGGATGTGTTTGTCGGCTACGATAAGAATGCGGTGGAATTTGAGGAAGTCGCCGACAAGCAGGACGACGAGAAAGCCAAGCTCAAGAAGCTCCTCAATATGAGCGTGAATGAGATCGAGTTAAGTGTTCGTGCGGCGAACTGCCTAAATAACGCGAACATCACAACGGTCGGCCAGCTCGCCATGAAGACGGAGGCTGAGATGCTCAAGTACCGGAATTTTGGGAAGAAATCTCTGAACGAGATTAAGGAGAAGCTCACTAGCCTCGGGCTGTCTCTGGGCATGAATATCGATCCCACTCTCCTCGAAGCGCCGAAGGAAGAGGCTAAAGTCTAGGAGTAATCCCCCATGCGACATCTTAAGCGAACTGCGAAATTAGGCCGAACGGGCTCACACCGTAACGCCATGTTGGCGAATTTGGTCTGTAGCCTTATCCAACACAGGAGGGTTACCACCACTCTGGCAAAAGCAAAAGCGGCACGGTCTGTCGCAGAAAAGATGGTGACTCTCGGGAAGAGTGGGACTATTCATGCTCGACGCCTGGTTACTGCCCATTTGAAGTATAATCCCAGCCGAGTCCAGAAAACCAAAGAGCTTTCCAAGAAAGCCCGCGAAAACGACGTTATTCGTATTCTTTTTGATGAGATTGCGCCCACCTTTAAGGATCGGCGCGGTGGATATACCCGCATCGTCAAGCTTCACCAACGCCAAGGCGACGCGGCTGACGTGGCAATTCTCGAGTGGGTCGAACTCGCAGCTCCGGTTCCCGCTTCCGGGAAATCCGAGTCCGGTGGCCAAGCTGCTGTCAAGGGACCCGAGGAATCGAAATCGACCGAGCAGAAGTAATTCGGCGATCGGTAGAGTCGAATCGTTGGACACCTGGTTTTTCGAAAATCGGGAGTTGGTTTATCGAACCAACTCCCGATTTTGTTTTTCGTCCGCCGGCAACGACCACGCTAACGAGGGGCTGGCGAACTTGGGGATTCCGGGGAGCCTACTTCTTTTTCCGCATCAGGGGTAGCGCCTGAGGCTGTATTCCCAGGTTCAGTTCCGACCGCGACGCGGAGTTGATTAATCACAGTTCGTACGCCAGGAGTTTGCCTCGCTCGGGCTTCGATGGTTTGTCGTTCCGTCTGTGAGGAGACATCGCCCATTAGAATGACCCGTCCGTTCACGGCGTGCACTTGAATCCTATTCATCGTTTGTGTTGTGATCCCTGCAGCAGCGAGTGAATTCGTCACGCTTTGCGTGATCGCCTGATCTGCCGGGGTCATTGTCAGTTGTGAGCCAGTTCCCGATTGATTTTGAGCGGCGGTTCCGTATTGGGTTCCTGGATTTTCTTGTGAAACTCCTCTGCCGGAACTACTGGATGACTCGGCGGTCGCAGGCCGGTCTTGAGTGGTCGTCGCTTCGGCCGGCTTCGAAGTAATCGTCCTATTCCCACTTGAACTTGGGATGTCTGAATTTGCCGTGTTGCCAATCGATGCGGCCGAGTTCGCAGCATCTGAAGGTCTAGAAATCCCAGTTTCTCCCGAGCTTGCCGCGTTTCCTCTATCCGATTCGGATTCGGGACCGTTCTCCGTGGCAGGGAGAACCGTCCGGTTTGCCGTATCGTCGGTGGAATGCTGGGACGCTGTTCCTGATGAGGAAGAACTTGGATTAATTCCACTGGGCACTGATGAAGCTGCCGTTCCAGTGGTGGCAGCGGAATCGGATCCGGTCATGGAAGAATTAGATTTTGGGGAAGTCGATGAATTACTGGAAATGCCACCTGACCCGGCCGTATCCGTTGAAGATCCAACTGTCCCTGAGCGTGCTTCTGTCGTGTCTCGGTTCGAACTACTCTGACACCCGGTGAGCGAGAGCAGAGCAGCAATGATGAATGTATATTTAAACATAAACTCCTTTCTTGCTAAACTTATTGAGATACCTGGCACTTCGTCGCCGATTGAGACGCAACTGAAGTTCTTCCGTCTTTATGTAGCGCCCTGAAACAACGTTCGTGCAGCTTTCCATCGTCGCAATAGCACCGAAGCCTGCTTTTGCCATCGGGAATTGGAGCCGATGGTTCAAGGGGGCTTCTGCACTCTCCAAATGGACGTCGCTTAACTATCAATGGATTCTGCGACGCATTTTGGTCAATTCTGCGCAGCGTTGCCAAAGTTGAACCTTTGATCGCTTCCCTCTTGAAATCACCGTAACGGGCGAAACGAGGCTAGGGGCGAGCCCTTAGAGTCGATGGGGAGGGTTTTCTGCGGCAGACCAGAAAATAGCAAATGTCGGCACGATTTTTGCCTGCTGATTCTCCAGTCGGAGCTTTGGAACCTATTCAGTGATAGCCATGTCGGAAATTGAGCGCTCACTTGCTCGCAGTCGTCAGGCTCAGGGTTTACCTGGTTGGGTGGTCGTGCACTTCCTGCTGGGCTACCAGGCGTACGGTCCTGGCGATGCGAGGGAATCAATTCAGAATGCCTCCTTGCATACGGTGCTCTCCTTATTCACTCCATTCGCTGTAGCCTGACATGCTAATGCAGAATCTGTTTTTTCCTTCGACCTCGTGCGGACGGGACCTTTTGTTTGCTTGTCCACAATCCCTCAGGAATGCCCCGAAACAAGACACACTCTATAGTCTCCTTTGGATCTGGCTTGCCCTATGGAGCGGCGCGGGTCAACTCTTGGGAGAGGATCCGGTAGGGAAGAGCTCTTCATCACGAGAAACCCTGGTTCGAATTGCTACCGAGAAGAAGGGGACCGAAACACATTTATTCGTCGAGAATATTCAGTCGGCACCGGTCACTGTCACGTTTGAAATGGAGCTGGTGAATTTGTCGTCTAGCGTGACATTTCCTTACACGACGACTCTTCCAGGACGCAAGCGGGTCGATCTTTTCACGCTTGCGCCGGTGGATGCTTCGCTAGGTTGGAGCTGGACCTATACCTACTACTCGACGTTTGGGAGTACCGCCGTGCAGCACGATGATTCCTACGTCTATTCGCTGCCCTATCCATCCGGAAAAACGTACCGAGTCAGCCAAGGTTTTAACGGGGAATATAGCCATTTTGGAGCGGACCAGTATGCGGTCGACTGGAGGATGCCATCGGGTTCGCCGGTGCATGCCGCTCGTGGTGGGGTTGTCGTGGGGGTGAAATGTGACTCGAACATCGGTGGCGACGATAGTAGATTTGATTGGGATGCTAACTATGTGCTCATTGAGCACTCGGATGGCACCCTGGGCCAGTATGTCCATTTGCTGAAGAGCGGGACGAAACTCAAAGTTGGTCAACAAGTAGAGGCCGGTGAGTTCATCGGATTGTCTGGAAATACCGGTCATTCGACGGGGCCGCATCTTCACTTTTCCGTGTTTAGGGCCAAGGATGGCAAGCATCGTCAGACGCTGCCGGTTCGCTATCGGACTGCGAGTGACGTTGCAACAACCCTGGCAGAGGGAAGGGCTTACAAGTCGGTCAACAGCGGCGGCGTCAGAGCTGAGTCAAGAAACCAAAACATGCCATTGGCGGGCGTGAGCCGAGAACCGGACGCTCTGAGCGGTCCGGTTAGTGCCGCCGTCGGATATTGAGGCTCCCTCCCAGATTACTGAGCGCGGACGGAAACGAATTTGGCAGGTTTCCCCTATGGGCTGTGTCGTCTGCTAGCGCCTCTCCGCTTCGGGTGACGGGGTTTTGCGTGCTTCTCGATCACCTGTATCGTAAACCCTCGCGAGCTCCAGGAGAAGTGTTTCCAACTGGGCATAATATTGATCAGTCCCCAAAGTTTCCTTGCCAGCCCTGAGTTGCTCGATTGCGACTTCGAGCTCATTCCGGCGGGTTCGCAGGGACGGAGAGAGATTCTTCTCGGTCTCACTTCGCAACAAGTGGAATTGGTGGGCGCGCAGCCCATCGAGCGAGGCTCCCTCATTCGCTTTCTTGACGGCGCGAACACCTCGAAACCAGTCAGGAGGCGTTCCAAGTCCGTCTCCGTTGTCGTCCAGAAGGGGATGTTCCGTGGCTAAACGTCCCTGAGTGCGATAGAACTCGGCGACGTGATTTGCCGTCCACAAGTACGCTTCTAAGAGCGACACCTGACCGTCTTTGTCGAGATCAGCGCCGACTTCGGAAATGGCCGAGGCAAAAAATTGGCCGAATCGGGCGAAATTCTGTTCGTACCCGCTCCGAGTAGCGGTTATGACGACACGTCCAGTTTTAGAAAGCTTGTTCAAGAACGGACCACTTGCGGATGCGGAATTGATAACGGCCAACGGCGCTGGCACCGATTGCAGCCATTCAGCCAGCTGAGTTGCCGACAGGTCAGGTCCGCGAAGATTGAACTTTCCTTCCTTGCCGTCAAATGTTCCGTGGCCGATCAGCACGATCCAGACATCCCCAGGGGCGGTCTTGATTTCCGTTTCAATGGCGTGTTGAACCAAGTCTAAGTCATTGGTCCCGTCAGGCGGCGTCAGCCCGATGGTCGTCAGGTGAGCCCCGGCTGTGGAGCACGCCTTAGCCCATTGGGCGGCGGACTTTTCGAAGCTTTCTTTATAGTCGGGTTCTCCTGGTGCGCCCACGATCACCAAGACATTCGGAGATGGAGTTGGGGGCACAGTGGCATCGGACGCCCAGAGATTAAGTCCTAGACATGCGCCGATTAATACGAGCGAAGTCTTCATGCCAAGCCTTTCCAGCGACGCAAGCCCCATTCGCCCACGAAACAGAGCAACGCGAAAAGAAACACGGACGGTTGGTGCCAAAGGGGCAAGGTCCAACTTTCCATGACGGGCATACGTCGGTCCGGCAAACTGGCCGCAAACGCCTCTAGCTTGTCTGCTGAGATCACTTCACCGCCGGTCTTCTTGGCGATTTGCTCTAACAGCGACCGATTCGGCTTTAGGGATTGAAACTCTTCGGCGGCGGGATCGCTCGTCCAGCCAGATTCAGCTCGTCCCACTTCCGCACCTACGGCATTCGTGACGACGATCACCGCGTGGTAGCCGCCCGTCTCTCGAGGCACATAGGTTGCCTGGTATACGCCAGCGTCGGAGGCGATCGCCTCGGCGGTCAACCGGACCGATGGCGAAACCTTTGTGGTGTTTAATGCATTTGTGGAGTTGCGGTCTGCCGCTGCCAGAGGCGCACTCAACGGTCGAACGGTGACCGCCACTGAGGCATTATCTAACGGCTGGAACTTGTCATCACGGACGCGGACCTGCATGACTACGGCCTGGTTTGGGTCGGCCAAGTCCGGCTCCGCTTGGATATCGATACGGGCGGGCACATCGGAAACGAGCCAGCGAACTGTTTGGCGCCAGGCTTTGTCCATATCCCGGTGAGTGTCCTTGTCTTTTAGGCCCCAATGCCACAGGTCCCCAATCATCAGCGCCGCCGTGCGTCCATTCCCGAAGCGATTCACGACCAAGGCCGGGTAGACTTTGCCCGCCCCGTCGGTGGCCGTGGCAATAACACTCGCTCCCGGTTTGACATCACGCACTTGGTTCAACACGCCAAACGGCGGAGTGTCGTCGAGTCGTTTTTGTTCGGCGAGCTCATTGCTCCGCAAGCGAGCCCAAGGCTGGAGCCAGCCTTCTCTCGTCAAATTGAGTCGGAGTTCAGCCGAAGAACGCACCTCGGGCGTCCGATCGAGATAGACTGGCAACATTTCCCCGATCGGCGTGCGTTCGAACTTGCCTTCGCCGAGGGATTCCTGGCCACCCAACATGAGCAAGCCACCACCGCGCTCAGAAACGAATTTCTGCAGTAACGCCATTTGATCGCGGGTGAAGAAGTCTGCTTCGAGATCGTCCAAAATGATACCATGGTAGCGGTAGAGTTCCTCTGGCGTCTTTGGGAAGCCGCCGCGCAAACGGGCAAACTCTTCTTCGTTGAAGGCGATGGGCCGAATGACGGCCTGATCATAGCGCTCCGTTTCTTCCTTGGATTGATTACCAAAGCCGCGGAAGAGTGGATTACTTGATTCGCCAGCGCGTCCCCGGAATTCCATTTTGGGTTCACGTTTCGCAATCCGGATCAGCGCTGAAAGCTGGATTTGATCGTCTTCATCAAGAGCGCGATGCAGGAACTTGTATTCCCAATTTGGCGCGGAAACGTAAAGGACTCGATAGGGGCCTCGTCCTCGATCGACCACGATGATGCGGGTGTTATTCGCTAACGTCGCTTCCGTCGACCGTTTTGGGTCGTTCCATTGTTCGAACTCAGACCGGGCCGATACGCGCAGGCGATAGAAGCGGATTCCGCTTTTCTCCGGCCGAACCTGGAAACGAAAAGCCATGGGATTTTCATCATTTCCAGCTTTTTGAATCTGTTCACCGTCCACGACCGCGCGACTTTGGGTGTTTCCTGGCGTTGTCTGATCGAGTTCGTCGAGTAGGGCGACGATTTCCTGCCCGCTAAAGCCGGCGGCAGTCACTTCCGCCTGAATAGCGACAGGCGCGTCTTCGAAAGCGGTCTGAGTGACCGTTACCTTCTTGAGGGCAATGTCCTTGATGGGGGCGTCGGTCCCAATCACGACCGGGTAGACTGGTGGTAATCCCGCTAAGGAGCCAACTCCGCTCGCCAAGTCGGTGGCATTTCCGTCCGTGAACAACAAGATTCCAGCAACAGGTTGGCTTCGATACCGCTCGCCCAGGGTTCTGAGTGCGGCGCCGACGGACGACGCACGGCCGTCAAAGGCGAGTTCACCAAACCCTTTGCTATATTGCAGCCGCGAATCAAAGAGATACCGGCGAACCTGAAAACTCTCTTCTAATTTTCCCTGCCATGGACTCCGATCCGTGGTCAGCAATTGCTTCTCAATTTCACCGCGGCTCACTGTTGCCCCAGCATCTTTGATCTGCATGCCCTGGCTGTTATCCGCCAAGATTGCGAGGTAGTTCGCTCCCGGTCGGGCGCGTTGTCCGCTCCAAAGAGGCTCGAGCAGGCAACCAAAAAGCGCCAGCACCCCCAGGACCTTGAGCGCCAGACAAGCTCCTTGGATCGATCGCGGAGTGGGTGCTTTCCAATAAGCCCAAACCACCACGGCTACCACCGCCGCAGTGAGCACGACGGCTAACCAAAGCCAGTCGTGCCCGGAAATCAATAGCGACGCCAATAACATCAACTCTATTCTCTATCTATTCGTCCACGCAGCTTCAACCTATCGACAGCGAAGACACTCATTCGTGCGATTCTGGGTGCGGAGATGGTCAATGCGCGGTTTTAACCCTCCGGATGATCGCGTTACTGCACGGGAATCTGCAAGCAATCACTGACGGGTAGGGGAGTCTTCCTTGCTTGACCCAAGCCTCTCGTAGTACCTTTTCACCAATTCCGAGAACTTTTGGGGCACTGGATCGCGATCAATCGGAACCAGCGAATCTTTCGATTCTCGACGCGCCAGCTCTTCGCTGATGCGGTTCCGGACTTCGGCCAACGGTTCGGCGATTTGACCCCGGACGACATCCCATTGCGGTGGTTTGCTCTTTTTCTTGAAATCGCTCCTCATCGCCCGGGCTCTCTCACGCACCCCAGCCACTTCGTTGCGAAGGTCCGGGAGGTCTAGCATCTCTTCAACGTCCCGAAGCCGATCTGACCAATCTGCGTAACCCTCCCCTGTAATTGGCCCTTGATCCGCTCGGTCACCACCACCTTCTCCGCCTCCGTTTCCATTCCGGGCCTG
The DNA here is from genome assembly GCA_044225505.1 of Limisphaerales bacterium. Classification (GTDB taxonomy): domain Bacteria; phylum Verrucomicrobiota; class Verrucomicrobiia; order Limisphaerales; family SIBE01; genus JAXMHN01. The sequence goes on along the minus strand of JBGAIN010000055.1, from coordinate 20,957 downwards.
GGCTTGTCCCGAGCCGGGTCGCTGGCCGACAGGCCGTTCATTTTGGCCGGGCTGCCCGGCCAAGCTCGGCCTTTGCCGTGGCCTGCCTGGGTCTCGTGGATTTCCACCTTGAGGCGGTTGGCCGTTGCCCCCTTGTCCCTGCCCAGGCCTCGCGCCTTCTGCATTGGCCTGGGCTTGACCCTGTCCTTGCCCTTGCCCTTGCCCTTGAGCCTGTGCCTGTTCTTGTTGTTGTCCTTGTCCTTGGCCTTGTGTCTGGGCTTGGCCCTGGCCTTGGCCCTGCTGGCGTTGCTCTTGTCCTTCACCTTGTCCTTGGCCCTGAGTTCCTGGCTGCTGCCCCTCTTCGCCGGGCCTGTTTCCCTGCCTGGAACTGTTACCGGCCTGAGCCAGTTCTTTTCCGTTTTCTGAGTTTGGCTCTTCCCCCGTTCGGTTTTGACCAGGAGCTGATCGGCCAGGCCGGGCATTCTCGCCCTGTTCAGGCCGGTTCCCGTTTTGCCCGGCAGCAGCAGACGCTTGGTCTCCCGGCTGGTTTAAATTCTGAGGTTTGGTGCCGGCGCTGGCCTGGGCGTTGCCCGCCTCTGATTGAGGCTTGTTAGAACCTGGGTCTCCTTTGGCCAATTCCTTTTCCAATTGTCGTGACAATTCATCCAATTCCCGGCGAGCCAATCGCAGGGCTTCGGTCTCGTCGCCGAGCACACTTTCAGCCGCGCGCTCAACGCCCTGTTTCACATCCACGATTTCTTTGCGTGCTCGTTGTTCAAACTGTCCGGCTTCATCCGGGAAGTTAAGTTTTAACAGTTCGCGCGCGCGTTGGAGGGACTGATCGGCATTGCCCTGACTTGCCTTGCGTAAGGTATCGTAGAGCTGCTTGGCCAAGAGCGGTTCTGATGCTTCGGCTTCCTGACTGACGCGGGTAATGTTATCAAGCAAATTGGTCATCTTTTCGGTCTGGGCGCCCAATTGCTGCTGCAGTTGCGTGGTCTCTGGCGAATCGCTTAACGTCTTTGGTTTGTTCGCCGCGAGAGCCTTCAGTTTGTCACTGATCTGGTCTTCCTTTTGCGCCAGGTCGCGGGCATCCGTCCTCATTTGCCGCATCTCTTCCGCAAACTGCGCCGAATTTTTCTTTCTCAGATCCTCACGCAAGTCTTGCAGTTCGCGCTGGGCACGGGTGCCAGAGGATAAGGCTTGTCCGACAGCTTCTTTCTCAATCATCTCCGACGCTCGTTGAATTTGGTTGCGAGTGTTCTCCAGTTGTTGTCGAGCGTTGGCCATCTGTGCCTGGTTTTCGGGGCGATCCATCCGTTGGAGCAACTCGTCGGTGTCTGCGAGCATTTGCTGCTCTTCCTCTCGCAATCGTTTTAGTCGGCGGCGGATTTCGTCACGTTCCTGGTCGGTCTTGGCCTCCTGCAAAGCGTTTTGCAGCTCTTTGAGCCGCTCGTTGAGATCTTGTTGGCGCTGGCTCAATTCTTTCAGCCGGCTCAGAATCTGGTTTTGCTCGCGTTGCTCAGGGTTCTGCTTGTTCGCTGCTGCCTGTTTTTGATTCTCGTATTTGTTCTCGGCCTGTTTCAGATCCAGTTGGTCTAACTCCTGTTGATTCTGTCCACCACTCGCGCCTTGATTGCGACGTCCTTGGACGACTTGTTTCTCGCGAGACGCGAGCTTCAACAGCGCTTGGTATGCGGCCTGTTCGGAAGCCACAGCCAGGGGGAGGGCATCGAGATCCTGGGAAGCTTTGCCGAGATGCTCCGCCGCATTCTCCATTTGTTTTTCCACCGTGTCCCAGAGTGCCTTGGTTCGAGCGTTCTGACTTTCTTCCTTCTTTTCAGACGCCTGTTTTAATGCTTCTTCCTGCGACTGTTCGACGACTTTGATATCCTTTTCGTGTGCCGGGGCGGCTGCGCGGCGAACGGGGGTTTTGTCAGCGCCCGCATCCGCGTTTAGTCCGACGTTGGCTTGGCGCTGCAGTTTCCAGGTTGCATTGATAATCTGCTTTTGCAGCTCTGCCAGCTTGAGCATTTCGTTGTTCTGGCTTCCTTGCTCGCCCTCTCCCGCAGGGGGCGCTTGTCCCTCGCGGAACAATTCCTCAAACGGGCGCACCTCGGCATAATACATATCGCTTGCGCTTCGCCGAACTTTTCCATCCGGGCCCAGATCATCGGCCCAAATAAAGTAGGAGAGGAGTTGATCTGGTTGGGCCGACAAATTCTCCAGGCTAAGAAGGTGAGTGAACTGACGTTTCTCCCGAGGGATTGGAACGGTCCCAAACGAAATGGTTTGCGGCTTGCCTCCCGCTAAACTGTAAGTGATTCCGTGATCCTGGATGCCGAAATCGTCCCACACTTCACCTTGGAACGTGACTTCTTGTAGCGGCGAAACGCGTTGATCGCCTCGCGGGAAATTAAACTTGAGCTCGGGAATGCGATTGGTCACAACCTCGACCACAATTTGTGTTGGGACTTTATTGGTGCGGCCTTCGGCGTCGACCAGGACGAGATCGTAAATCTGACTGTTGGTCAGCGTAAGGTGATTGAGAGAAGCGTTGGCCCGATTGGTATCGGCGCCGAGCGGGATGACCGATTTGTCCTTGGCCACCAAGCGAGCTTCGGCAACGGGTTTATTGAGCTGAAGCGCCAAATCGAGGCTTGAGCCTTCGACCGCGCTCACGCGGCGGGTGTCCTCGACTCGTTTCTCGGGCAGGCCGGTGTAGCTGGGAAAGGTCACATGCGCATCGGCTCGTTCCAAGCGAGGGTACTCGAAAACCTTGACCGTAAAATCGGCGCTTCGCGCGGTTCCGTAATCCACGCGATAACTCAGAGCATTCGTGATTTCCGGGATCGTGCCGCCGAACAACGGGTCGTTCAGGCTTTTGACCAGGGGGACCTGCCGTTCGGGCTGCCCGTCAGGACGGACCACCAAGGTGACCTGGGCGGGGAGCGCGCCTTCGAATCGAGCCAGGATTGCGAGCCCTGTGCCCCGCTCGATCACCGTATTACCTGGACTGACGTTGACTTTGGTCTCTGCGGCCGTCGCCACGATGGCTTCTTTGGGAGCGCGCAAGCTTGCCAGAGCGGCCAGAAACAAAAACAGCCCTCCCCACTGCACGGCCTGAGCTCGTCCCATCTGCGCCGACGTGATGGTGTGCAGCCAGTCGCCCTCGACACTTTTGTCCACCGCTTCGCGCAGGAGTCGCTCTTGCAGAAAGTTGAATTTTCCTGTTTGAGAATCCGGTTTTTGCTCCACGGCCGTGAGTAACAAGGCGTGCAGGTCAGGGTTCCGCTGTTCGACCTGGCGGGCGAGTTCTCGATAGTCGGGTTCGGCGCGGCGTTGGCGAAGCCACGCTGCTCCGATGGCTCCTAGAGTCCCGAGGCAGATGGCAGGCAACACCCAGGCGGATTGCCAGCCGGTCGAGCGAAATAGAAGCACGAAGCCAAGGGCAACCAGGGCACCGCTGCCCCAACAAACCGCCAGTGCACGGGCCATGTTCCAACGGCGCCGACGCCTGGCCAAGGGTTCTAATCGCGCTTTTAGGAATGGCTCAATCATGCACTTGTCTCCCAGATGAAGGTGGAACGTCGTCCTACTGGGCCACGGGCACTGCCCGACGGGTCAGACGTCCGGCGATCCAAGTCTCCATCACCAATACCACCAACGCACTTACAATCAACCAGCGCCATAGCTTCTGTCGATTCTCTAACTCAGTGGCCTGGAGATGCTCACGCCGCTTTTGAATCTCTCGAGGGTTGCCCGGAACTGGTTTTGCGGTGGGCACCCCGGCACGTTCCAGCTCTTCCACAGGCAACGGCCCAGTCCTACTTTCCTCGGGCGCGAGGTTCACTGCGAAACGAAATGGCGCCACTCCGTTCGTCAGCGAGTAGACTCCTGGCTGGTCCGTGCCCGTAAAGCGATCGCCAGTCACCCGTACTTCTGACGCGTCTGGCTCGCGCACGGTTACAGAATCCGCGCTGATCGGCAAGCTTACGGTGTCCCCGACGGTATACGCGGAACGTTGTTCTTTAATGCCACCGCTTTGTTCGAGCATGGCGTAGAGCAGCGGGACAAATTTCGACGAGAGCGCCAGCTGACTATCGTCCGGTTGCCATCCGGCCGCCCAGATCCAGACTTTGCCCTGGCCCACAGGGACTTCGGCTACGGCGATGTCCCCGCCATCAAAGCGGGCCAAAACCCGGACTTTGGGCACCGCCTGCAACCCGATTCGACGATGGCGCCAGAAATGGATCTTGGTGAAGTCGCTATACCGGCTGTCCGCGAAGGTCGCAAAGAGTGGATGGGTAAAGTCGATCTGTGCCAGCATGGCGTAGCTGCCGCCAGGAGCTTCGCTCGCCGCCAGCGTTTCTTGCCCTAACAGCCGACCCAGCCCAGGCACAATCCCAAGTTGGCTAACCGGCACGAGCAGGCAACTTCCGCGGGTCACGGCCTTTTGCAGACTCCCAATCTGCGATTCGGGCAACGCGTCTCCCATAACGATCAAGCTCGCCCCATCCAGCGTCGCGGCGTCCAGAGCGTCGTTTGGCGTTCGAGCTTCCACTTCCACCTTCAAGCTACGAGTTTGTTGAAAGGCCCGTCGAAGATAGAAGAGACATTGCGCAGCGTTGGTTCCCTGGTCGGCGCCCAGGAAGAGAATCCGTGTTTTTTCAGCCTGTGGAGGCATGACGTAGATGGTGTTGTCGAAGTCTGAATCGTCGCCCATCACGGTCAGGCAATCGACGTCTGGATCCGTCTTGGGCCGGGCGATCTGCACGACTCGATTCTGCCCCGGCGGCACGTAAACATCGATTGTCGGGCCCACGAAATCCGGAGAGGCATGACGACGCCATCCAAGTTGGTACTGCTCTCGTTTGGAGTCCGAGGAGTTGCTCACTCGAGCGCGAATGGGAGCATCCTGGTCTGGAGTTGTGGTTTCCTCCCGCTCGTTGACGAGCTGCAGTCCGGCATTGGAGGTTTGGGGAGATTTCAGCACTTCGATCGTTACCGTCACTCCGCGCGGCCACTCAAATCCCTGCAGTCCTTCCAGACGACTTCCTTCCTGGAGGTCGGTAATCAAAACGATACGCTTTCCAGCCTGTTCATCTTTCGCGGATCCTTCGAACAGTTCGCATGCCGTTGTCAACGCTGTGCCCAAACGCGTGGAACCCCAGCCCGGGTTGATCCCGTCCAATCTCGCCGCCGCCAGATTTCCCCGATCGCTCTCGGGCATGCCGCTCCACTGCTCGAACCCAAAAACCGTCTTCACCGTCCGGTCAAACGTGAGGCACCCGATTTGATCCCCGCGAGCCGCATTGCGGAAGATCGAGCTCGCCTTCGCTTTGGCCTCGGTCCAGAGAGCGCCTCGACGCATGCTGGCGCTGATATCCAGAAGCACGAGAACTTTCTGCCCGGTTTGCCCTCCCAACTCCGGCGCGATGGGTCTGGAGAAGAACGGGCGAGAGAAGGCGAAGGCCAGTAGACAAACGGCCAAACACCGGAGAATCAGCAAGAGAATGTTCTCCAATCGGCTCCGCCGGGTTACCCGCGGCGGTGTCGGCATCAGAAACATGAGAGAGCTGAACGGAATCTTTTCCCGCGAGCTTCGTCGAATCAGATGGAAAATGACCGGCAGCGCCACGGTGGCTGCGCCGAGCAGAAACAATGGAGCGAGAAAACTCATGTTTTCTGGCGCACGGCTCCCAAGCGCCTGCCTACTCGACCCCGCTGCATTCGCGACCGCAGGAAATCAGAAAGGGCAAGCTCCAACGGCCGGTCCGTTCCAAAATGATGATAACCCACCCCCAATTTCTGGCAGGTCGCCTTTGCTCTCGCGATGTGTTTATCGAGCTTGCGACGGTACTCCGCTCGTGCCAAGGCCGGTTCAATATACAAATCCCGGCCCGTTTCCATATCTTGAAACTGGGCGGCGCTGTTGAGGTTATTGAACGTGAAATTGAGCTCGGCGGGATCCAGAAGATGAAACAACAACACATCGTGGCGGGACGCGGTCAGAACCGTCAGGTTCTTTTCCAAAGCTTCAATCGACGCGAGTAAATCCGAGATCAGAACGATCACACCTCGTTTGGTGACAAGCTCAGCGATGCGTTTCAAGGGCGCGCCAAGGTCTGTGGTCGAACCGGACGACGGGCGTTCCAAAGCGAGCATCAAGTGGCGGAGATGCCCGGTCCGATGGCGCGCTGGCAGGTAATCCCTAATATTCTCGTCAAAGGTGAGCAGGCCGACGGCGTCTCCCTGCAAATAGAGAAAATAGGCCAAGGTTGCGGCGAGCGTATTCGCATATTGAGCCTTGGTATATCCAGGGGTTCCGTAACCCATCGAGCGGCTGTTATCGACCAGGAAATGACAACGTAGATTTGTCTCGTCCTCAAACTTCTTGATGTAATACCGGTCGCTCCGAGCGTAGAGGCGCCAGTCCAAGTAGCGTGGGTCATCTCCAGAGCTATATTGGCGGTACTCCGTGAACTCGACAGAAAAGCCATGGTAGGGACTGCGATGGATCCCATTCCAAAAGCCTTCCACCACCACTCGCGCCCGCATCTCGAGGTTCTTGATCGACATGAGGGCTTGCGGATGAATCCAACGTCCGCCCGCAGCCTGGCCTCGGGCGTTATCGGGTCCTTGAGCGAGTGGGCCAGGCATGTCAGTGGCGGGCCGGTTCCCGCTTCTTGGCCGCTGGGGCTCCAAATTTCACTGTTTCGAGCAGACGCTTGATCACGTCCTCCACTTTTATTCCTTCGGCTTCCGCGCGATAGTTGATGAGCACGCGGTGACGCAACGTGGGATAGGCGAGCGTTTGAATATCTTCAACCGAAACGTGTGACCGATTCTGAAGCAAAGCCCTGGCCTTCGCGCCGAGGACAAGATTCTGGCCGGCACGCAACCCAGCCCCCCAATTGACCCACTCATTCACGAAGTCGGGCGTCTCGGCTTGATGTGGGCGGGACGCGGCAGCCAGGCGGACTGCATACCGAACAATGTCTTCCGCGATGGGCACCTTGCGGATGATTTCGTGAAACCGCAGCACATCGTCGCCAGTGAACAATGCTTCGATCGGTTGAGACCGAACCGCTGTGGTTTGCGTCACCACTTTCACCTCGTCGTCTTCCGGCAGGTAATCGACCACGACATTGAACATGAACCGGTCCAACTGTGCTTCGGGCAGTGGGTAGGTCCCTTCCATCTCAATGGGGTTCTGGGTCGCGAGGACGAAGAAAGGCTCTGGAAGCGTATGTCGAACGCCTGCCGCTGTCACTTGATGCTCTTGCATGGCTTCCAGCAAGGCCGCTTGCGTCTTCGGGGGGGTGCGGTTGATTTCATCAGCCAAGATCATGTTGGCGAAGATCGGCCCCTGCGCAAAAACCATCCGGCGACCTTCGGCCGACTCCTGAAGGATTTCTGTCCCTGTGATGTCTGCAGGCATCAGGTCAGGGGTAAACTGGATGCGGCGAAACTGCAGATGAAATATCTGTGCGATCGACTTCACCAACAGCGTCTTGGCCAAGCCCGGAGCTCCGGTGATCAGGCAATGGCCGCCGGAGAACAACGCGATCAGGAGCTCCTCAATCACGTTGCGTTGGCCCACAATGACCTTCGACAGTTCGGAATCGATGCGGATGCGCCCGGAATGCAGCAGTTCGACAATCTCCTGCTCGGATCGAGATGCGGGATTTTCCATTAGTTTGCGTCGGGTCCTGGTTTGACTTGAGTCGTATTTTCGTTCACGGCCGATTTTTCTGGGCTCTCCGCATCGGGTTTCGGAGCTGTCAATTCCAGCAGCAGTCGGTGCGCATCGCGAAATCGCGGTGCCTCTTCCAGGGCTTGCAGCACTTGCCGCTTAGCGGCTGGATTGCCTGCTTTTTTATGAAGCAGGGCCAGGCGATAATGAACATCGGCTGGGTCTGGTGGATTTAACAATAACAGCGTCTCGTACGATTGCACAGCTTCAACATCGTGTCCGAGCTCTTGCGAAGCTTTGGCCAGACAACGATAAGGCTGGGGCACGAGGGGATTAACCGCCAAAAAACGTTGGGCGTTCCGCGCGGCCGCGGTCCAATCTTGAGCCGTTGTATCCAGTTCCATGAGTCTCAAGTAAGCGCCCACAGCGTTCGATTCAATCCGCGCCAGACGGCCGAGTGCTATTCGTTCCTGCTCCGTCTCGTTGAGCCCGCGGTGGGCCGCAGCCATCAATAGGTAAGGATTCTCGGCACCCTCATTTTGCGGATACAATTCAATCAGTTTCTGGATCGGGACCTTGGCTTCTTCCCACTTCTTTTCCGAGAGGAGCTTTTTGGCCTGGGTGGTCAGCCCCCACAAGCTCTTTGGGTGTTTGGCGATCCAGTCTTCTTCGCCACCGCTTAGTTCTTCCGGTTTGGGCTCCGACCAATCCAACCCAGGCGCCAGCTGTTCTGCGCGTTCTCGGGCAAAGTCGGCAAACTCTTTTTCGAGCTTGGAGAGAGGCGCGGCATGCTCTTCGATCGCTTGGTTGATCGATTTGCCGGTTCCGAGATCGGCCAAGATTTTGCGGAGGGCGCCCAACCCGAAGTGATCCACGAGATACTCCACCACGAGGGACGATTCATAATAGGCAAACTGCAGGTGCATGGGCGTTTTCGGAGTGAGAAATGCCGAACTTAAAGACCCTACCGGAGTCAGTTCACCTTTCAAAATCATGGCCCGATAGCGCGGCGTGAGCTGCTCACCCCAGGCCGGATTCGCCAGCCGCTCTTCGTAAACGGAAATGCCTTCGCTTAACCAGCGCGGCATTTTGTTCTTCGTCATCGACAAGGTCACGACGTGACAGAACTCGTGCCAGAGGACGGACTGCCAGTTGATCAGGCTGGCCGCATGGGAGGCGGGACTGTTGGCCGTAATAACCGATCCGAAACAGACTCCCAGAAAACCTTCGCCCCCTGGCATACCAAACGTGCGCACCGCAAAATCCTTTTGCTCAGGGAATATCTCCACCGACGTTTGTTTCTCCAAGGTCACGCCGTATTTGTTGCAGAGCACTTTCTTAGCGCGATCCAGCAGGTCGGTCACACGCCGTCCGTAAATGGCCGCTTCTTGCGGGTGCATCCGCACGCGGAAATCTTCATTCGTCAAGATTTGGAACTTGGCCACGGTGTCATGCAGCGTCACTAAATTGAACGCTACGACGTCGTAGCCGTCCTGCTTGTAAACGTCCTCCGCGAGGGTCCAACCTTCCCCTTCCTCTCCGAGGCGCAGGAGGTCCTGGGCGAGCTGACTTTTCGCGGGGAGGTAATTCTCGTCCGACCGCAACGCGCGCCGCTGGTAACTCGAGCCTTCAGTAAACCGGTACTTCTGCGAAAGTTTCAACCCAATCAGATAATCCACTCTCGGATTGGTGCTCCACGACCGGAGGGCGTTCTCCCGGGCTTTCGCTTCATCCGCCGCTTGATACCGCAAGTGCGCCAGCACCGCGCGATAGGCCCACGCTTCAGGGTGTTGGTTGTTGACGGCAAGAACCTTGGTCAGCAGTTCCTCCGCCTTCTTATAATCTTCGGCATCAATCAAGTGGTCCGCGAGCAAGAGCAGGGTGGGGATGTGCCGTTCATTTCGTTCCAGGGCTTTCTCCAGGAGCGGCAACATCGCGGATCGATCCCCGTTAGAATACGACTTCGCCAGACCGTAGAGAATCTCGGGGTCATCAGGGAATATCTTTAGGCCTTCCTCAAAAGTCTTCGCGGCCAATTCGTTGTCATACTTATCGAGGGCTAATTGCCCGGCCGCAAGATACGTCTCGCGAAATCCGGGATCGGCTTTCTTCACCACATTATAGACAAGGTCTAAGACCCGCCTGGCATCGGTTCCCAAAAGCAGGGCGACCTGGCCCACGGCGATCTTGCTTGCCGAATCTCGATAGGCCCACGTCCGGGTCCGCACGAGATCGTCCATCTCCTTGAGAACGTTATTTGCGGCAGCGACCTGGCCGTTTTGTAGGTAAACGTCCCGTGCCATCAACCTCACTCGCAGGCCCGAACTGCTCTTACTCAGGGCGTTCGAGATGGCCGTTTGAGCTTCGGCGTAACGGCCCAAAGTCATCAGGCAACGGCTCTGCAGAAGGGACCAATCTTCCGCCCTCCCACGCTCCTGCAAGCCCTCCTGGGCCAATTTCAGTGCCTCTTCGTACTTTCCGTCCAAATAGAGCTTTTGTCCCTGGTCGACATCGGCAGCCTCTGCCATGAGGGACGGAAAAACCGTCAGAGCGATGAGACTCCAGAAAACGATAAGCCCTTGGCAGCGATTGCCTGACGGAGTGCGGGCCCGGAAAAGCATGAGCACATCTACCGCACTTCCCACCCGCCCGCAACTGTTATAGAGACAGGGTCAATGAACTCTTCCCAATACTGATAGCGAAGTCTTCGCCAATCGGTAGCATCCAGTGGGGGGGGCTGAGCATTCTTCCCACCGGTGAAAGCCGTAACTGACCGTCGATGATTTTGCCGCACCTCTCCTGTCAGCAACTGTCAGGCTCCGGAGAGTGTGGAACGGCTCGAATGTCCGCGTTTGGCAGGGAGCGTGGACCCTCCGTGGCTTTGGCCAGGATGCGTTGCTCCGACGACTGGCAGAAGGTGGCCGCCGATTCCAAGACGCTGTGAGACAAAAGCGCCGCACCCAATCGGGCGCGGCGGCAGTCCGCGTCGATGAGTTCCTAATGCGACCACTGCACTTCCAGTGAACACTTCATGACGCGGCTCACGTATGTACTGGTGAGACTTCCATCCCACCTTCTATCCTGGCGAGATTTCTGAGCGAATCCCGCCACTATTCTCTGATCATCCAGCAAGTCTCATTATGCGGAGCGCGGCTGTGTGCGAAGCACCAGCCGCAGCCATCCGATATGCACAAACCCTTGATGCACCGTAAATGCTGCGGCAGGTCGAGACCGACACAGTCGCGCTCCGGTGCTATAACGAGAATACTGCGGATCATCGGACCGTTGCGGGTTTCTCGCATGCTCAGCTCGACCTCGCCAGGGGCGCTCCTAACACTCGATCGCGGTCGGCCGCCCAGGGATCCTCCTGCTCTGTCCGGATGGTCTTGCGAGCCTCGCGAGCTTCGGCCGTAAATGCGATAGCCCAAAGAGCACGGCGGCGTGCGATAGCTAGGCAGCCGTGTGGAATGTCTCACACTTCGAGAACAATTTGAGGACAAGGTGTGCAACATTTCCAGGAACTCTTGGGCGATCCTTAACTGTTGGATGGGCAGGATTTTAATCTCGAATTCAGGCTGGCCGAGAACTCGCTGCGCGTTGACCGCAGCTTGAAAAACACTGGTTTTCACACGGATTGCGTCCCTGACGGTCGTCCCACCGTCCGTCATCAGAGCCGCTGCTCTGGTTGACAGCGAGACGCGGATTTGTCTAACTCTGCGCACCCATGAAAGCGCGTTGTCCAAGTTGGTTTTGCGGTATGATCGTTCTGTTTTTTTCAACGATAGGTTTTGTTTTTGATAATGGTCTGCAGGCAGCCACCGTGGAAGAACGCCTCGCTCGACTCGAATCTGCTCAAACGACTATCAATTCGGGTGATAATGCCTGGCTGCTGACGAGCTCTGCCTTGGTCCTCATGATGACGGCTCCTGGCCTGGCCCTCTTTTACGGCGGCCTGGTTCGGACCAAGAACGTCCTTTCCACAATGATGCACAGCATGTTCCTGATGGGGTTCATGTCGATCCTCTGGATGATCTACGGTTACAGTGTGGCTTTTGGTGAAGGAAATGCGTTCTGGGGGAATCCGATGCAGTATTTCATGCTCCGCGGTGTTGGCGGTGCGCCCAATCCGGATTATGCGGCCACTGTTCCACACCAGAGCTTTATGCTCTTTCAGTTGATGTTTGCGATCATCACGCCAGCCCTGATCAGCGGATCCTTCGCCGAACGCATGCGGTTCGGTTCCTTCGTCCTTTTTATGTTTTTGTGGGCCACCTTCATTTACTTCCCTCTCACCCACATGGTTTGGGGAAAAGGCGGCTGGTTCAACTGGGCGAGCGGTGGATCCATCCCGGTTCTCGACTTCGCGGGGGGGACAGTCGTGCATATCAGCTCCGGGATTTCCGCTTTAGTGTGTGCGGTGGTCTTGGGACGGCGGACGGGCTATCCCCAGGAGCCGATGCCGCCCCATAACGTGGTGTTGAGCTTGATTGGAACTGGTTTGCTCTGGGTCGGATGGTTTGGCTTTAACGCGGGTAGTGCCCTCGGCTCCAACGAATTGGCCACTCGCGCGTTTGCGGCAACGCACTTTTCCGCCGCTGCTGCGGCCCTGAGTTGGGGCGCCACAGAGTGGTATCTGAAAGGCCATCCGAGCGTGCTCGGCGTGGCTTCGGGAATGGTCGCCGGGCTGGCCACGATTACGCCGGCGTCTGGATTCGTCACCATTCCTTCCGCCGTCGTCATCGGTCTAGTCGCTGGGTGTCTCTGTTACACGGCCGTTACTCGGCTGAAGAGTGCCTTTGGCTACGACGACTCGCTCGATGTGTTTGGAGTCCATGGGGCCGGAAGCACCATTGGGATGCTCCTTTGCGGTCTCTTCGCCAGTGCCGAGGTCAATCCTCTGATTGTTTCGAGCTTCAAACCCGCTGGAACGGCCGTTTCCTTGATAGGAAGTGGCAGTCAATTCTTCAACCAGTTGAAAGGAGTCCTCTTTACAATGGCCTTGGCCGCTGTCGGAACGTTTGTCATCCTGAAGATCGTCGGCGCACTCATGCCCTTGCGCGTCGATGAGGAAGAAGAGGATCAGGGGTTGGACTTGTCTCAACACGGCGAGCAGGCCTACAATGACTAAAGGGTCTTGGAGCTATGAAGAAAATTGAAGCAATCATCAAACCGTTCAAACTCAACGAAGTAAAAGACGCTCTCAGCGAGGTGGGCGTGGAAGGAATGACCGTTTCCGAAGTTAAGGGCTTTGGCCGTCAAAAAGGGCATACCGAGATCTATCGGGGCAGCGAATATACCGTCGATTTTCTCCCCAAAGTGAAACTTGAGATTGTCTTGCCGGACAATCTGGTGAACACGGCTGTGGAAACGATCATCAAAGCGGCGAAGACAGGCAAAATTGGCGACGGTAAAGTGTTCGTCTCCAACGTGGAACGTGCGCACCGAATCAGGACCGAGGAGCAGGGGGAGAAGGCGCTCTAGGGCGCTGTCCCCGGATTCCATAGGTTAGTTTGCCCCTTCGATCCCGCGGCCCCGTGCAACCGGCCACAAGTCCGGGACCTCGGGAGCCGCTGTTTCATGAATGGTTCATAAATAGCCGCTTGCGTGAATACAAGAGGCTGCTTGAGCCGTTCCGTCCGAGGGCCGCAGGACAACCTCGACCTTCGCCTAACCAAGTTTTCCCAAAACGCTTTCGGGCTTACGCCTGACAGTTTTCCTTAGGTCCCAAACTTCGACCGAACGCCCGCTTGGCTCGGTTCGATGCTCTCCCAATCCACCCGCACGCTAAACGCACGCTAAACGCACGCTAAACGCACGCTAAACGCACGCTAAACGCACGTCATCGTGCGTTTAAGATGCGCGAATTTGCGGAAAGCATGGGTTGTGAGCCATGCGAGTGGCGACGACAGTGCCAGGGACTCGGGGCGGCCTTGCAGAGCCAAGAATGGTCTCATTCTGTTCTCGGCAGATCCGGCAGGGCTAATTCAGTTGGCGGCTTCGTTGGGGACCGTGCGCTTGTATGGGTGAGGACAAAATTATGAGACCACGAGCCATCGAACGTGCCGCCGACCAGGACGAGTGGCCAGCCTCCGAAGCACTTCACCAGCAGGAGTCCCAGGAGGTGATTTCTTTGCCGCCATGGCGTGTTTTCGACCTGCACGGCTTGCCGGATGCCGCCCCACCGCCTGTCCGCGGTCAACTTGCAGGTCCGTTGATGATTGCGGCGGAGTACTGCCCAGCGTGTCGATCGATCATTTACAGTCGGCGTCACCGGCTGTGCGGCGTGTGCGCTCGTCCGTTGCCTGAACAATTCCTCTTCTCGCACGATGAAGCGGTCCGAATTGAGGAGTTAATCGACTTAGAACGCCAACGCCACCGTCGTTGGTTAGCGCGAGTGTGCGGGTGATTCGAGCCCAGGCTGCTGGTCCCCAGCGCGTTGCGGGAGACCCTTGGGCTTGTGTAGTGAGGCTCCAATCTCCGGCGATTTCCGTGCCCGGAGTTCGCAGTGCTAAGCCGGAACTTTGACCATCGCTTTGATCACTCCGGTGCCCGGTTGCAGCCAAGTCGGGAACACCTCGATGAGTTCTTCAAAACCGGCTTGATGCGTGATCCAGGGGCGAGTGTCGATCTCATTCTGCTCGATCAGCTGGATGATACGAGTGAAATCAGCCGGCAACGCATTCCGTGAGGCGAGCAAGGTCAACTCCCGCCGATGCATCACCGGAGCGTGCAAAAAGCTAATTTCTTGTTGAGTAATTCCAACGTAAACGAGTCGTCCTGTGAAGCTGCAGTAGCCCAAGGATTGACCCATGGATTTGTTGTTTCCGGTCGCATCAATGACAACCTGCGCCAGATTCCCTTCGGTCAGCTGCTTCAGCTTTTCCAGCTCTGAACCGTCCGATGTGCTCAAGATGGTGTCTGAAATTCCCATCCGTTGTTGCACGAAGTCCAAGCGTGCCTGGATCAGGTCCAGGACAATGGTGCGCGCACCGCTCAGCTTGACGAACTCCATGGCCGCCAGGCCGATCGGCCCCGCCCCGACGATCAACACATTTTCTTCCCGTTGGGGCTGGCCACGATTGACCGCGTGACAGCCAATTGCCAGCGTCTCCACGAGAGCCAGTTGTTCCCACGTGAGCTTTGACGATGGATGGAGCTTTCGCGCAGGGACGATCAAGGACTCGCACAGACCTCCGTCCATCATGACTCCCAGGACTTTGAGTGATTCGCAACAGTTGCTATGCCCGTGGCGGCAGGAAAAACAGCGACCACAATTCATGTAGGGTTCCACGGAGCAGCGGTCACCCGGTCGCACGTTGGTAACTTCTGCGCCAACGGCCAACACTTCTACTCCCAGTTCGTGCCCGGGAATCCGCGGATAAGAGAAAAACGGCATCTTCCCGAGGTATCCCGAATAATCCGTGCCGCAGATTCCAACGCGGTGTACCCGGATGAGCGCTTCGCCCGGCCCGGGAAGGGAAGGGGAGGGAATCTCAATGCGTCGGAACTGTTGCGGTTTCTCCAGTTGAATCGCTTTCATAAATCCAGGATCGCCGCCAGGGGAGCGCCGGACGCGCAGCCCATTGCCAGCGGCATCTCGCGTCGCTGCCACTCTTTGAGTATAAAGGGATTACTCACGGAAGTAATTCCGCTGCTTATCGCTGATTGGGGCGCCCAAGCGCTCGAGAACCTGCAGCATATCTTCCCAAACCTCACGTTTAACAGCGAGCGCTTGGTTCCTCAGCAGGTAGGAGGGGTGATACGTGGGCATCACGGGAATCCCTTCAAACGTCTGCCATTTTCCCCGCAGCTTGGTAATGGCGACCGGTTTGCCAAAGAGGCCTTCTACGGCCGTGGCACCCAGGGCCACGATGACTTTGGGCCGAATCTGCCGGATCTGCTCCACGAGATAGGGAAGGCACGTTTGCATCTCTTGCGGTGTTGGCTTCCGGTTTCCCGAAGTCTTCCCCGGAGTATCCGGTCGGCACTTGAGCACATTCGCGATGTAAACCGTTTCGCGGGTGAACCCCATGGTCTTGATGATTCGTGTCAAGAGTTGGTCCGCGGCGCCGACAAAGGGTTCCCCTTGTTTGTCTTCGTCCGCACCAGGCGCCTCGCCCACAAACATCAGGGAGGCTCCAGAATCTCCAACACCAAAGACCACGGACTTGCGGGACGCCACTAGATGGGGACATTTCTGGCACGCCAATACCAGGGTTCGCAACTCAGCTATTCCAGCGCCCGGGGGGAGACCAGGGATCGATGTCTCGACTTGCGGTGGAGTATTCGACGGCAAAAGAGGTTCGGGGGTCTTGATCGCAGGCGGCGGCGCCGTTGCCAAGGCCTGGTTGGGAGGAGGTTGGGGCCGGGCAACCTTGGATGGATCAATCGCCGAAGCCGGGACTGGCGGCTTTATTGGAATGGCAACGCCGACACTCCGCGCCACGCGCGGGCGTGTGGATCCCGAGGTCGCTTGAGAACGGAACGCAGCCCAAGTGGTATCCGAAATGGCAACCCACTTCTCTCCGCTCGCCTTGGCTTCCTCCAGGTAGCGGATGGCCGCATCGAGCAGTTCAAAATAATCTTCCGCCATCAGCGATCAGTGTAAACACGGACGCAAAGCGCGCACGAAAAATCGCGGCGCACCGTCTACCTGTTTTGCCAGGCACGTTCCAAGAAGCCGAGAAAATTGCCGTGGGCAATTCCCCGAATGTCCTCCTCCTTGAAGCCGCGCTTCCGCAACAGGTTTGGAATCGTTCCGAGATCCGCGATGGTTTCCAGATCGCCCGGGGATTGCTCGCGTCCAAACGCGCCGTCCAAGTCTGACCCAATTCCGCAGTGGCGAGAATGGCCAGCGACCTGGCAGATATGTTCGATGTGATCGACGATGCGCTCGAGGCGGAGTCCCGTGGCTTCGGGCGTTGTTTGACCTCGAATCCATCCGGGGATCATCATCCAGGCGTCCAGGACTGAGCCGATCACCGCTCCACGGTCAAACAACGCCCGGAGTTGTTCGTCGGAAAACTGGCGGTTGTGCGGGACCAAACTTCGGCAATTCGAATGGCTGGCCCAAATAGGACCCTGAAAGTGGTCTAGCGCTTCCCAGAAGCTATCGTCGCAAAGGTGGGTGGCATCGAGAATTAAACCCAGTCGATCCATCTCCTGGAGCAGCTCCCGCCCGCGGATACCCAGACCACCCGTTGCGTCGGTTCCCTGCGCGTAGGTCCCCGGACCGTAATGAGCGGGACCCACCGCCCGTAGACCTTGCTCTCGCGCCCTTTCGAGGTGCCGGAGCGAGACGATGGAGTCTGCCCCTTCCAAACTGAGGATATAGCCAATCGGTCCCGACGTGCTCTCCAACGCTGCGGAAGCGGCTTCCACGTGCTGGCGAAGCGTTTTCAGATCGGAGATCTGCACCATCTGGCCGGCCTCCTCCATCGCCCGGTACCACGCGAGCTGCCCTTGAGTTTGCGCCCAAGCTTGTTCGGGCGAATGCCAACCAGGTAAGGCATTGCTCCGCTTCACATAGCGCGCAATCTGTGTCGCCACACAAATTCGAATTCCACCCTGGCGCATCGCTGGAAAGCAGACTGTCCCCTTTCCGCGATCCGGTTTATCGCGCAGGCTGGACTCGCGTTCGCGGATCTCTTGCATCGGGCGAGTCAGATCTCGATTCCACTCGAGAGCGTTCATGGCCAGGTCCAGATGGGCATCGAAAATCAGCATCGGTCCACGATAAGCGGCAGGTCCATCGTTGGGAAGATGAGAGTCTCACCGTCCGCGCTAGTCCGTTGTCCCCTAATCCCTCGGCCTTGCGTTGCGCGCGAATGCACCGTGGGCGAGGCAAAACTTCTCGTCGCGAAAGGTTACGGACCCAGGGGACACACGAGCAGGAGTCGCAATGAATGACGCTGGGGCGGTGGCTGGCGTCGCTCTCGTCGAGACTCAGGGCTAGCTTAGAAAGCTTCCACCAGCAGGACGATCGCCAGCACGACTACGGAAATCAATGTCTCCATCAGGGTCCAGGTTTTTAGCGTTTGCGTCACATCGAGCCCTAAGTACTCCTTCACGAACCAAAAACCGCCATCATTCACGTGCGACAGCACGAGCGAACCGGCTCCCGCGACAATGACCAGCAATTCCATGTTCGTGTCCGGAACGGTCAGCGCATAGGGCGTCACCAACCCCGCTGCCGTGGTGATCGCGACGGTGGCTGACCCCGTGGCGATGCGAATCAATGCTGCTACCATCCACCCCAGGAGCAGCGGCGAAAGCGCGGTGGATTGGGCCGCATGTGCCAGGATTTCCCCAACTCCACTGGCCACCAGGATTTTGTTGAATCCGCCGCCGGCTCCAACCACGAGCAAGATGCTCCCAGCGGGAGCCAGGGAGCTTTCGGCCCAACCGAGAATCTGGCCTTGGGAAAAACCGCGCGCGATGCCGAAACTGTAGAAAGAAAAGAGAGTCGCCAGGAGCATGGCCACCGCGGGGCTGCCGACGAAACTCAGCCAATCTCGGGCGGGGTGACCGTTGCGCAGGAAAAGATCTCCGGCCGTTGCCGTCAGCATCAGAATGACCGGGAGCGTGATCGTCAGCAGCGAGATCCAGAATCCAGGCGCTGTCCCGTCGCGGGTGGTATTCAATGGAACCGGGGGTAGGGGAGGGGTCACGACGCGTTGGGAAATGAACCGTCCGAAGAGTGGGCCCGCAATTGCCGCGGTGGGAAGCCCAATCAGGATCGAATAGAGAATTGTCCTCCCCGGGTCGGCATGGGTAACGCCGATGGCAGCCATTGGGCCCGGATGCGGCGGCACTAAACCGTGCGCCACGGATAAGCCAGCGACCATCGGAATTCCCAATCGAAGGAGTGGTTGACCGGTCTGTCTTAGCAGAGTGAAAAGAATCGGTACTAGGAGCACAACACCCACCGTGAAGAAGACCGGCAGGCCCACGATGAACCCGATTAACATCATCGCCCAATCCAATCGATGTTCACCTAAGCGATCGATCAACGTGGTGGCGATCACGCGAGCACCGCCTGACTCTCCCAACAGCCTCCCCAAGATCATCCCAAGCCCAACGACCACCGCCACTCCGCTCAACATCGTTCCCACCCCTTCCTGAAACACCGTGGCGACTTTGGCAAATGGCATTCCGGAAACAAGTCCCACAAATAAACCAGCGAGTGTTAGAGCGACAAATGGGTGCCACTTATTGCGAGCGATCAAGACGATCACGCCTACTACAGCCACCAGCACGTAAAGGAGCAAGGTGCTTTCATGGGATAATTGTGGCATGCGTCTTCCCAGAGACTGGCGACCGTCTGGAGGACTTTCAATCCTCGAATCGAGGTGGACAGCGTCAGTTGCCAGCAAGAGACCAGGCTGCAAAACTCCTTTACATTCCAACGCGCCCGGCCAAACTCCGGGGCTGTTTATGGAAACTGACTTGGGGCTGTGGGGCATCTTTGCAATGCCCGTCGGATTACTGATTTGTTTTGGGCCAGCGTTGATTGTCTGGTTCCGCGCGGAATTGAAAGACAACGCGGAGAAGGCGCGTCGCCGCTAGGCGTGTTTGCTGAGTTCTCCATCAGGTGGTTGCTTTCCTCCCAACCCCTCGGGATAATGTGCGATGATTGGGTGGGCTCGATACGAAAAAGGTCTTCAGTTCATTGCGCTTTTCGAAGCGGCTAAGGGCGGCATCGTGTTGGTGGCTGGGTTCGGCTTATTAAGTCTCATTCACCGGGATGTCGAAGCGATGGCCGAACAAATCGCCGAACATCTCCATCTCAATCCTGCGAGTCACTACCCCCGGATCTTTATTGAAGCTGCGTCCAAACTCGACGACGGACGTCTCTGGTTGTTCGCGGGCTTGGCGTTTCTTTATGCGACGTTTCGATTCGTTGAGGCCTATGGGCTTTGGTATATGCGGCGCTGGGCGGAATGGCTCGCCGTGGTCAGTGGCGGCATCTATATGCCCCTGGAGGTTTACGAACTGGTCAAACTCGTGACCTGGCCCCGGATTCTCGCTCTGGTAGCGAACGCCTTGATCGTGGCCTATTTGGCGTCGGTTTTAGTGGCACAAAAGAAAGCCGCAGCGGTCAGGGAATCAGGCCGTCTGGCAGAGCGTCGGGCGCCGTGACGCTGTCAGCCACGCGGTCTACACTCCGAGTTTCACTTGCCGGAACCGTGCGCTCTGGCAGAGTAGCTTCCGATCTCAGTTTGGGCCCATAGCTCAGGGGTTAGAGCAGGCGACTCATAATCGCTTGGTCGGGGGTTCAAATCCCTCTGGGCCCACGCTACTTATCTATAAATGTTAAAGTGTCTGTCCTGATTCTGTCCTGTTTTTGTAGTTCTCAGCACTCGGTTTGGTAGGCTGCTAGCCGCCTTATCGACGGTTCAACGTTGCAAACCCAAGCAAGCGGCTTCTTCCATGCGCTCTCCCCCCGGATTCACTGACTGCCCAGTGAACGCCCTTTTCTTAAGTCACGCCGAGCCGAGCGACCACGTTTCGTGCATGGGTGACGGAAACCATGGTCTGCCGCTTTGAGTTGCTCTGTGGACGTCCGGCGAGGAGTGGTCCACTGAGGGCATCTGTCAGCCCTGGTCCTTATGACGACGGTTGGGCCGCCGCTTGACGGCATCGGGTTCGCGCGGAGCTTGAGCGCGACCGCGGTACCGGGGCGCGGGCTGGCTCGAATTCTGCGCTGGTGCCCATGGTCGGCGCCAAGCCTCGGTCGGAAATCAGCCTGAGCTTCGAGGGCTGCTTCCAAGATTGGCCGCGGCTGGTTCGGCGGAGATGAGGCGCGCGGCAGGAGCGAACCCCCGGGGGGACGGCGGGGGCATGGCCATTCCTCGGCTGCGATCATGTATCCCTGTCTGCGCGACTCAAGCCCCTCGGAAAAGCTGCGAGGTGCATTCGTCAGAGGTTTGAGGAACCCCGCCCAAGACCAGCGCGGAGGGTACGGCATGTGCGCGACGCGAACCCTCGGCGAGGCGGTAGGAGCGCGTTGCTGACAGGCCGAGCATCGTTGACCAATCAATGTTGATTTTTCAGGGAGGAGCCTGCGGTCTTTGCCTGTGAGCTTACTCGGGATCACGGGGCCAACAGATCACTTGACTCGGGTTCTTTACAGTCCAGTCCACTGCTTCATAGACCCCACCCACGGCGAAACTGAGCAGTAAGGCTCCTCCAACAATCGTCGCCCAGAGCGTAATGATGTTGAGCGCCCAAGTGACTTTAAATCCCAACCCAAGAACCATAAGCACGGTGACGCTCA
>JBGAIN010000054.1:0-44433 GCA_044225505.1 Limisphaerales bacterium | reverse complement strand
GTTCGGAACGGGTTTCTCGTGCGAACACGTGCGGACGGAGATACTCGCCAGGCACGATCCAATGATCCTACCCAACGCGATCGAGCTTTGGCCAGTGGCGCGCAATTCGTCAGCACCGACTATCGCGATCCAAATCTCGCTTTCTCGCCTTATTGCGTTCGTTTTGAGAACGGCATGATCGCTCGATCCAACCCGGTCATTGGCTCTGCGGCGCTGCAGGGCATTGATTTGGAACGCCTTCGGCCACGGAATCCGTAAGAGCGGGATTTTTCCAAGGACGGGGGTCGCGGAAGGAAGAGGGGTGGCCTGGTGACAAAACGGCACCAGGACTCGATGTCCGGCGAGCATGACTCGACGTCACCGTTGGGATCGGCCCCATGGGCATCATCACGCATCGAGTGTTGCCATGATTCGTCGGTTCAAGAATCATGCCCCGATCCATGAAAAGCCCCCATGTCTTGTCCCTTTTCGCTTGTTCGATGGCGCTTGTAGTCAACGCGGCTCCGCGAATGAATGTGGACGGCATTCATGTTATCCCGCACGTCCAGTCCACCGAGATGCGCTACCGACAGAAGCCCGACCTTAGTCTCGGCGCTAGGGTTGAGGTATTCCTGCGCAACACTTCGGCGGAGACGATCGCCATTTCACCTTCAGCTGAAATTCGGTTACGCGGACGGACGCCTGACGAATTGCTGAAATCCGATGAATGGGCTTGGCACGACTTGCCTTCAGCCTGGGGCGGGGAAGCATTGCGGCTCCCGCCCGGCACGATGACCGTCTGGAGTTGGAATGGGAAGCGAGCTGGCTGGGGTCCCAACACGAAAGCGGACGTGGCGGTTAGCCTGATGGGCAGACCGGAGGCCGATCGTTTCCAGGTGCAGATCGACAATCCCACGGCCTGGCTGTCCGCCGTCACGTTCCTCGGCTCCAGCACCAACATTCAACCGGACATGTTGGTGTTCCATGTGGTGAATCGCGCCTTCGGGACGCTGCGTCTGGAAGCCTGCCGCCTTTGGCTGCCGGAAAACCAGAGGACATGGCGGACACTCATCCCGCAACCGTGGATTAGCAATCGTCTCGAGCGGTTTCCTGACGACGGGCTTATCCCCGCCAATGACCGCGGCGGCGCGCGCGTTGCTACCGGGCCGCTCCCACTGACTTACGCGGCGATCGAAGTGCAACTCGCCGCCCTCGATGGGAAGACCGTGACCGTCTGGGCCCATCAGCGCATCAAGCGCGAGGTCTTTGACATCAGCGGGGGTTGGGTGCAAGAAAGCGCCGGCGTCGCCCGCCCACCTGTCGAGGAGGAGATGTTTCACCAGACCCTGCGCCGAATTCATGTCAACACCGCTCACATCATGGACCTGCCTGGCTATACCGACCAAACAGGACCCGACGGCCTCTACACACGCTATCCCCTGAAGTATTTCTCCAAGCTCGAACCGATCGATCACTACGATTCCGACGCACTGTTGCCGCGCATCCATGCCGTCGAGTTCCTCGGAGAACCCCAGTATGGCGGCGGGAAGCCTGTACCACCTCAGGCGTGCTGGAAAGCTCTGTCCACCTATGCCGCAACGCGACTTCCCACTTCCGTCACGCACAGCGAAGAAAGAGTCTGGCGGTTCTACGCCGGCATCTCTGACTACCCGCACTATGACGCTTACCGCGTCACGGCTCCCTCAGCGGACGCTTGGGGCCAATACGACCGGTGGGACGGCGAACGGATCCGCTGGGGTGCACCACTCGAAACCATCGGCGAGATGTCTCGATCGCTCCGGGAACTGAACCGGCCGCGACCCGTTGCTTACTGGTCTCAGGGGCCTCATTACGACTGGAATGGTTACGGCGGCCGGAAGCGAAGTTCCCCGACACCGGACGAACTCCGACTCCAAGCGTATCATGCCCTGGCAAGTCGAATCACGTCACTCTACTGGTTCAACTTGAGCCTACGCTCGCTCCTGGCGTTCCCTGATCTCATCGAACCCATGACCCGGGTTGGACGCGAGATCCGAATGCTAGCGGAATACTATTTGGAGGGCGACTCGGCGAGTCACCAACGTGTTCTGCACAACAGCAAGCCCGACTGGGATCTAGATGTCGTGTCCGGGCCGCGTGGCGCGCTGTTGTTCGCGTTGGACCTTGCCTACGCACCCGACCAGCAGGAACGCGTTTTCAAGTTTGGCCCGCCGCGGGAATGCGCGTTCCAGTTCCCGCTTCCGTCTTATCTCCGCACTCCTGCCGAGGTCTTCCGTGTAGATGCCGAGGGCATTACTCCAGTAAACCATTCGGTGAGCGATGGTCGCTTAACAATCCGCGATCAAGTCAGTCGCGTAGCGATTTACGTCGCCTCCGCGGCTCCAGGCGAGCAGTCGCGTCTCGAGGCACGACGCCAGGCGCTGGTGGCCGGCGAGAATGCCATCGGGTTTGATCCGGGCCGTAAGAACACAGATTTGGCCGCACTCCAGGGGTTGCTGCAAAAGAAATAAATCATGAACTCAGGATCGCATCGCTTTTGGCTCATCGTCGTTGCCTTGACCGGCATGGCGGCTGCCTCCTCCGCTCCCACGAATATTACCTCGACCGGGATGTGGTATCAGAAGGCCCAAGTGGGCATGGAGGTAGGCCCGACCGGGGCTCAATTTGGAGACAGCGATCCGAGCGATCGGCGTTACTGTGCCCATTTCGACGGGCGCGAGATCGTGCGCCGGGCGGTAGCGGCACATAGCGAATATCTGGTCCTCTGGGCGCGCGACGGAGACTATGCCTACTACAACTCCCAACTGTTGCCCAAGGCTCCGGGATTGGGAGAACGCGATCCGTTGCAGGAGGCGACGGACGAGGCCCGCCAGCACCGATTGCCGGTCATCGCCTACTGCGTCGTCCAACAGGGCGGCCATTACCTCAAAGCCCATCCAGAATGGGAAATGCGCGGGGCCGACCACAAGCCGCTGGGGCGCTTCTGCTATAACTCTGGCTACCTCGAAGCAATGAAGCAGATCATCGCTGAACAGGCTGCCTATAGCATTGACGGCTTCCACATTGACATGGTTGATCAAGGGTTCGGTCCTCCTTACGGCTGTTGGTGCGATTCGTGCCGAGAACAGTTCCAGAAGGAATACAAGCAACCGATGCCCAACGAAGCGACTTGGGACGAGGCTTGGGACAAGTTCCTGGAGTTCCGCTACCGGACCAGTGACCGTTTCGAGAACGCACTACGCACGCACATCCGCTCCACGCACCCGCGGCTCACAGTCGACTTCAACTATCATGGAAATCCGCCCTTTAGTTTTGAGGTTGGCCAGCGGCCGGTTCAGCATGCGCGCAATGGCGACTTCATTACGGGCGAAAGCGGCGTCTGGGGATTCAGCGCGCTTGCGGTGGGATTGAATGCTGCGTTCTATCGCGCTGCCGTGCCCCAGCAACGTGTGCAGGTGGCGATACAACGGGGCGTCCGGATGTACCACGACCAAACCACGCGGCCGTTGAACGACCTTCGCTGGGAACTCTTGACACTGCTCGCTCACGACGCATTTGTCACCATCGTCGATAAGACCGGCCTGGAAGGAACCCTGGATCCGATCGCCTATGCGAGAATCGGGACCGCCTTCGAGGAAGCCAAAGCCAAACGGGCAGAATTCGGCTATCGCCCTTTGGCGGATGTCGGGCTCTACTTTAGCAGCCGAACGCGGGATTGGGTCGGGCGCGCCAACCCCGCAGAATACTTCCAGAGCTTCCAAGGTGCGCACAAGACGATGGTCTATGAACACATTCCTTACTGCGTCGTGCTTGACGAAAACTTGTCTCTCGAAGGATTAAAACACCTTCCGGTCGTCGTGCTACCTAACGTGTCGGTCCTATCGGATGGCGAGATCGCCCTGCTCCGACAGTACGTAGAAGAGGGAGGACAACTGCTCGTAACCGGCCAGAGCGGGACCCGCGGATGGCGGGGCGAGAAACGAGATCGTTCAGGACTGCAGGAACTGGTCGGTGCCCGACGGGTGCGCACGATTGACTCGACCGACAACTGGGTGAGGCTCTCGGCGACGACGGACGAGACAAAGCTGCTTTCGGAAGGGATTGCGCACACTCGAGACTGGCATGAGGCAAACGGCAACCATGGTCCGGTTCCGTTCCTTGTGCGCGGTCCGGCGACTGTCTACGAGCCATGGGGCGCGATGCCGATCGGCGACCTGATTCAACCTCAGCGCACTCGGCTGCACGAAGAGCATCGCTATCCGGAGGATTGGCCACTAAGTCCTGACACCGTTGTAGGCCCAGCGATTCTGCTAAACCAACTCGGGCGTGGGCGCGTGTTGACTATGGCCACTTCACCCGACTGGGCCACCGCGAGTGACCATCACACCGTCGAAGCGCGGAAGCTTCTCGCGAATGCCGTTCATCTGCTGCATCCCAAGCCGCGGGTCCAGATTGTTGCCCCTGCCACCGTGGAAGCAGTAGTCACGGACGATCCGCGAAACCGAACCTTGCGGGTACATCTGCTGAACTACAACGCCCCACCCCAGACCACTCCACCGAAAAACCGCCCTTACCTCTTGCCTGGGCTTATTGAAGATCCGCTCCTTTTTCGAGCCACGCTCCATTTTAGCGAGCGCGTCAACGAGGTCCGAACGTTCAATACCAGCACCAGGCTCAAACAGCGCGGACACCAAGTGGAGGTCCTTGTCGAGGACCTGCACGATGTCATCCAATGCCATTACTAATCACGACACATTGCTGGATCCAGGGAAAGAACTCACTGTTTTAACGACTCGTTCAGCGCTGAAGGCCAAGTCCACAATCGTGTTATCGGGAGGGCCGAGCACGGCGCCTGCCATCCGGGCAAACCAAGACTGGAGGAGAAAGCGGCCTGACTCGCTCGCACGTAACTCGAACCGCTGCTGTGACAGATCTCCAAGGGTGGTAGCGGAATCGTTCGTTGATCATTTCAGCCGCAGCGCCTTCAAGGATTCCAGTCCAGATGTGCCCGCACGTTCTCACCGAACCCCGCCGCCATCAGCAGATCGCGCCAATCTGTCTTCGCTAATTGGATTGCGTCTAGAAGCCGGGGCAACTTCCCTCTGCTCAACTTTAGGGCAGCGAACTGGTATCTTTCCAACTCCTGTGCGCTGAGTTTCTCCAGGAACGGCAAATTGTTTCCGCATTGCTCGGCCAGCATTCGCGCTGCTTCCTCGCGGTCCTGAGGCCGAAACAAACGATCCACCCGCCGACGCGTTTCCGAGCTCAAGGGGGGTGTAGCCATGCGCGCAATTTTGAAAGGAACGTTGGTCGCTGTCAATGGAGGCTACCGGCCACCGCTCCGACTGGACTTCGTGCCGCACAAGACGTCAAGTTCTTGGGCTGACAATCAAAACGTGCCAGCCGTCATTTCAGAGGGTCACGATGGCATCACGGCATCAAACGGTTTAGGGCGGTCGGATCCCAGCCCGAACGTCATATCTCACACGCCCGTTTGATCTGAGTTGACTTTGGATCTGGATCTACGGAAGTTCGCCAAAACCTGAGGCAAGGCGAGCTGTTCATCCATAAACTATGGCAACACCGGAATTGGAGCGTTTCGCAGGTGCGGGAGGAGTCTCGCTCGCGTTTCGATCGTGGCTGCCGCCAGCGCTTGGCCGCGCGCTGCTAGTCGTCGTTCATGGAGTCACGGAACACTCCGCGAGGTATCTGCCCTTTGCTCAGGGCCTCGCGTCGGCGCGTATTGGCGTTTACGCATTTGACCTGCGAGGACATGGATGCTCCTCAGGTCACCGAGGCCACGTCGAGCAATGGCAGGACTATATCTCAGATCTACACCTCTTTCTAAACGACCTCCGCCGTAAGCACCCGCAGGTCCCGATATTCTGTTTCGGCCATAGTCTCGGGGCGCTCATCGTCTTATCCTACCTTCTTCAGCACGCGGCTGGAATTCAGGGAGCGGTGGTTTGTGGCATTCCCATCGAACCCGTCGGAGTGGCCCGTCCGAGTCGAGTCGCACTCGCGCGTCTGTTCTCTCGAGTCTGGCCAACGTTCCCAATAAAAATCCGCGTGGAAGGGCGGGCAACGCTTTCTCGCGATCCGAAGGTCGAGGCTGACTTTCACTCGGATCCTCTCGTGTTCAAGCATGTCACAGCTCGGTTTGGGATTGAGGCACTGGCGGCGGTCGAGTCAGTAAGGCATCGAGCCCATTCCCTTAAACTCCCATTACTCATTGTTCATGGCGGAGCCGATCCGCTCAATGTGCCGCAGGGCGCTCAGTGGTTGTGCAACGCCGTGGGCTCTTCCGACAAGCAACTCATCATTTACCCCGGCAGCTATCACGAGCCACACAACGACCTCGACCGCGACAAAATGCTCCGTGATGTCCGCGAATGGGTCGATCGACGGGGAGATCGACCAACCCCAATTTCCAGAGAACCCGGCGGTGAGGAGCGCGGGGTAAATCGGACGTAACTAAACGGCCAGTGCACTGGCGAACGGCGACACCACTTCATCAACGCGAATAGACGGTCACATGTGTCAATACGTTGACCGGGATAGTCACATTGAGCGTTGTTTCCGCCGGATTGGTGGCCGCATTGTCAATTTGCGCATCGTAGCTTTGCGAGACACCGCTTTCGGGGGTCAGGACCAGGCGGATGGGCACAATCTGGCCGAAGTCCTTGGCGCGAACTTTGATCGTCTGATTGACCGGGCTTCCCGTCGGGAGCAGGACTTGAGCAGGGCCTGAATCAATGGCGATGGGACGTCCAGCCGCTTCGGTGATGTCCAGCCTAGGCAGAGGATCGGGAAAGGTTGCCATCAAACCTCCGATCGTGGCCACCGTATTGGGATTGAAAATAAGCGCGAGCCCAGTGCGGTCCACCGTGTCCACACGGATACGTCCATCGCCCTTCCCAGAGTTGGCCCCATCGCCGCGAACTTCAATGGTACCGTTGCCTGAAACGACAGGGGCAACTAAACGCACGGCTCCACCGCTGCCTGTGTTTTGTACATTCCCCGACAGCGCATTGCCTCCTGCGGCACGAATGACGCCCGAAAACGCAATCTTGGTTGTCGACGCGATGACAATGGCGCCTCCACCGCCACCGCCGCCCCAACCCGGATTGCCGGAAGCACCCCCACCGCCGGAGCCACCCACAATTGGGAAAAGCAGCGGGTTCCCGTAAGTTGGGCCGCGTTTGGCTGCCGGGCCTGCCGTCGATGCTGTGGCATAGCTGCCAGGGCCAGCGTCATCGGCGTTACTACCAATGCTCGTTCCGGACTTTCCGCCACCCGGCCCAAATCCATCCCCTCCAGGCAACCCGACCGCCCCTGGGGCTCCGCCGTCGAATCCGCCCGGGCCTCCATAACCGGGTGCCGAAGCAGTCCCGCGCGTTCCCGACACGTCGATGATGCCGGCAATAGTCACATCGCCGGTGGCCAGCAGATAAACAGGGGTGTTCAAGGCGTTACGCTTGAATAGCAATCGACTGCCCGAGGAAACGGTCACGGTGGTAGCGTGAAAGATTCCGTCGGGAGGAACATCCAGAGTCAAGGTGTTGCCACCGGTGTTGATGGCACCGTAAGAACCGTTGCTACCCGATTGAAAGGGCTGTGCCGCAGCGGGAAACTGGTTTGCCAAGCAGAGCCACGCGAAAAGCAGCCCCAGGTTACGAACGATCCTCATCCCTCGCGGAGAAAGATCGTTATCGGAAGTTTGATTCGTCATAGGATCAATGGCTCGCTGTCAGGAGGCGATTTATCATTCCATGTTCGTGCACTAGGGTCCGATGCGGAGATCTAAAGGTGGTTTAGCGATGATGACCCCATTCTGCTGATTGCCCAATGCCGCCGAGGGCCGCAGCAGCGTCACCGGCGGTCGCGCGACGAATACGCCGGACCCGATCAGACCGGGATCGGCCAGAGAGTTCAGGTGGATCCCCAACGGTGGCCTTCCCACGATCGTGCCCGCGGTCATCAGGCCGCTCGCGCGTTGGGAAAGCACGGTCACGCTCACGGATGGATATCCAACCAGCCGAAGTCGAGGACGTGACGAAGGGTCCAGCGGATCACTCAGTCCGGTGACTTCCGTTTCGTCATTCCAACCATCTCCATCGGTATCGGCAACCAATGGATTTGTGCCGGCGGCAAACTCCCGAGCATTGCTCAACCCGTCCCGGTCTGGATCCTCTGCGCCATCCAGGATTCCGTTGCCATCCGTATCGGGTTTCTTCGGATCCGTGCCTGCCAGAACTTCTCCGGCATTAGGCAGTCCATCCCTATCCGGATCTTCCAAGCCGTCGACAATTCCATTCCCGTCGGAATCCGCCTTCCTGGGGTCAAGTCCGAGCGTCGGTTCCAGTTCATCGGGCAGTCCGTCCAAATCTTCGTCGGTGAAGCTAAAGACGCGGAAATCCGCGAAAAACGGACTGGACAATGGATTACCGGAAAGGTCCCGGATGGACGGAAGGACAGCCAGTCTATAATTCCCTGGGCTCAATCGATTGAGCGGAACAAACAAAGCCGCGCGGAGGTTGTCCCGGTAGTCCAGACTTCCCGAAATCGGCGTGTCATCGGCCGTGCCAACCCGTCCATCGGCTCCGGCCGTCACGACTTGAATCGCCGCTGCATTCACGGTCGTGGAATCTACCGGTTCGCTAAAATAAATCGAAACACTCGAGACGGTCCCAACCAGTGCACCGTTGGAAGGAGTCGTTCGGCGCACACGCGGCGGGGTCGCATCGCGGACCAACTGCAAAGTCACGGCGTCGCTCCAGGAGGCATTCCCGCCTGTGTCAGAGGCTCGCGCCCGAATGGCGAGTGAAGTCTGGCCGTTTCGTATCAACGGGGTGAGCAAGCGGTGTTCGAAGGGAAAATTACCGTCGGTGAAGACTTTCACGCCATCCACATAGAATTCGACGTTGCGAACTTGCACGTCATCGGTGACATGGGCCGTGATCCGCATCAACTTACCCTCTTCAGCGCTGCCTGAGGAAAAGCTCGTCGATAAGGTCAGAGTCGGAGGGAGACCGCGCGTGTCGTAAGGCAAGTAGTTGACAACTTGCAATCCAGCGGCGCTGTCGGCGACATAAGCGATCCCATTGTAAATCGAGACCGCCGCGGCTAATCCGGGGGTGAGGAACGTCGTCACGAAATCTCCGCCGGTTCCGTCCTGGCCCAAGTTATAGAGTGAGATGTCGTGCGCGCCGTCGTCCGTGCTGTTCGCCCCGAGTGCGGCCAAACC
Source organism: Limisphaerales bacterium (assembly GCA_044225505.1). GTDB lineage: Bacteria > Verrucomicrobiota > Verrucomicrobiia > Limisphaerales > SIBE01 > JAXMHN01. Next base: position 35,207 of record JBGAIN010000054.1, on the reverse strand, counting down.
GATTCCAGCCCCGTTGGAAACGATCTGTTTCCAGCCGAATTGGGGCGTCGAAACCGTTTTGAGAAGAGTCAATTGCTCCGGGTCGGCTGTGTTGAAGATATTGAAGCCGGACGTGTAGGTGGCGTAGAGCAAGCGATCTCCCGCGAATAACCGCAAACGGCGCCGACCCGCTCCTTGAACGCCCGGTGATTCGGCGCTGCCTCGGACCTGCAGCCCAGCCTCGCCAAGAGGTATGCTAAAGACCTTTCCGACCACCAACACGTAAAGCGTCTCGCCGCCAATCGCGACGTCCTGGATGCGCGTCGTGGCGATCCGAGCCTGCTCGAGAATCGTGCCCGCGAGCAGATCAACGGCCGCAACTTGCCCGTTCGAAAGCCCTACGTAAGCGGTCGTGCCTGCCACCGTCACCGCCACCGCGTCGGCTCCAAATGGGATTTCGGACAAAATAGAGGCAGCGGGAGGATCGCTGATATCGATAATGGAAAGTCCAGCGGCACCATCCGCGACGGCAATACGATTCCCCGATAGGGCAACAGCTTGAGCGTCTCCCGGCGTGTCCACCTGCGCGATCAAAGCCGCAGCCATGCCATTGAAGACGTTGAAAACAGAGATACCTCGAGGCCCGTCCGCAATCACTGCTAAATCGTTCGCGGCAACAATGTCGATGGCCGTCCCGGGCGTATCGACACTGTCGATCACGCCGGTTCGAACGGCCCGGCCGCTCAACGGATCCAATCCCTGGCGAACTTCCGGTCCATCCTCAAGACCATCCGCGTCCGAGTCACGGTTGTGCGGATCGGTGCCAACGATGAATTCTCCCAAATCATGAAGTCCATCCCCATCCGTGTCGTGAGAACTGGCACGGCGGAAAAGGAACTCAGGGAGGCGAATGGATCGCCCAGGAGCCAGCGTTGCGAATTCAACATCCGCCACTCGCAAGGTAGCCGCCTCCAGCAGCCAAATGCGGTAGCGACTGTTCGAACTAAGATTGAGGCGATCAAACGCCGTTCCGGCATTCCCGGCAATCCCGCGAAGCTCAACCCGCTGCAAATTCAAGTTTTCAACCGCGTAGTAAATGAGACCTGTGACAGCCGTGCCTTGCTGAGCCGCCATGGTTGGCAGCGTGAGGCCCAGCGCGACGAGTCCGGCCGCTATGGCTGACCAGACTGATTGGCCCCCCCAGAGACCCGTGCTCCAGCTCGGTCTCTTTTCTCGCGGTGCCAGGTTCGTTTTCACACAAATCAGGTCAGCGCGGTCGGCCCTGTTCTTCGGCCGTGTTGCCCCAGAGCCAGCCTGTGGGCAGTGGGATAAAGGTCGAGAGCGAATCTCGTATGAACACCGCGCCATTAATGAAGTGCTCCGTGATCTGACTGTCCGTCACGTTATTGAGCTGAAACTCCATGTTGGCTTGCAGTTGCTTGATCAGGTTGTCGCGCAAGCAGGTGTTAGACAGCTGCATGGCTTCCTTTACCAAGCGATCATACTCAGCCAGAATGCGGTCCCGCTCGTTAGCCGACAGCTTCTTCACCCGCTCGTCTTTCTGATAATATTCGTAGCCTTGGGCGGCGACTTCCGCAGCCTGAAGTGCTGCTCCGACTTTCGCCGCGGTCTTGGCGGTCTTGACAGTGGTTACCTGGCTTTTCGTTGGAGCGGAAAAGGGACTCTTCTCCAAGGTTTTCTTCAAATCCCGCATGCGGTCGAGAACGGCCCCATTACCAGCGCCCCGATAGGCTAACGGGTCGTACATGTTCGCCGTAAAATGCGCCGCCTGATACGCCTCCTCGTAGGCCTCGTAGACCAGAGCGGCCTTTCCCCACTTTGAGTATCCGAGCGGCCCACCGAGCTGAAGAGGAATGCGCGCTAAGTCGGCCACGTCCCGCACCGCTTCGTGCGCTTGCATTCCTTCCGGGGTTGGCGTCGATGGCCGGGTCCTGGTCTGCCCGCCGCCCGGCGGCCGGGCTTGGGTTTGGCCGTTCATCCCATACGGATCCAATATCGTTGCGGGATTGTTCCCGCCGAGCGTGTATTGATTCCCGCTGTTCATCGGATCCCAGACTGGGTCACGCTGGAGGAATCGCCCGGTATCCGGGTCATAGAATCGTTCGCGGAAATAATAAAGTCCTGTTTCGCCATCGAGATATTGTCCCTGAAAACCACGAGCATTGCCGATCGCACTCGCATTCACAGGTCGCTTGTCAATGTCGTAACTACGGCCAAAGTCTTCATAGACTCGCTGTTCCGCAAAACGACCGTTGGCGTCTGAGACAGTGGCGACGTCATAGCGGGCGTTTTGATGCAGATAGAACTTTCCCGAGCCCAAAGGATGATTGGCCGTTCTTTCCATTTGAACGAGCGCATCGATGTAAACGGGGGAATAGACGTAGGTCAAAAGAGTAGCTCCGCTCGCGTTTTGCTCTTCGATGACTTGCCAATGATCGTAGAAGTAGAGGGTCTGCGAATCGATCTGGCCGCGCACGTCCTGGCGGTAAGTCGTTTTAGCGCGTCGACGATTGCCTGTGTCGTAAAGGTATTCAGCAATTGGGAAGCCATCGCTCTTGCGACTCACTGAAACGAGCCGGTTTCGGTAGTCGTAGGCGTAGGTGCGCTGCCCGTCATCGATCAAGTTGCCGTTGGCAGAGTAAACCCAGGGGCTGCCGCCGATGGCGGTGTATTCGTTGACTGCATTGACCGCGAACGGCAATGGCGTCGGGTTCTGGTTTCGTATGGTATCAATCAGTTGCCGACGGTTGCCCACTCCATCCAAACTGTATTCGGTGCTTCGTAGATCGCGCGAAACGCCGCCTGCGATCGACGCTTCGTCAAAGGCCGCCTTCACAATCCGATAAAGGGAATCGAGCGTGTAACGGTCGCCCTGGAACTCGTCTTCATTGCGCTTCTCCGCCACGCGCATATCCACGCGATTGTAGCTGTAGACTCGGTCCAGCAACGGCCTGGCACCGCCCTCCGCTACGACACGATGGGAAACCAGGCGTGGGACGCCATCGTAGCCGAATTCCCGATCACCCGCGTCCGTCAGGACGGTGGCACGAGTCCCGTTGCCATGGAGTCGAACGAGCTGCCGGTAGCCCGGTCCAATCCAGCGGTATTGCGCCACGTTTCCCGTAGCGTCCGCTTGCGACGCTACGCGGTCGATAGAGTCGAAAGTTTGCTGAAGTTTACGGCCTCCCGGATAGATGAGGGCAAGCCGGTTGTTGTCACCGGCCCAGGCGATGCTGATCGCCCTTCCGTTCTGCCGCTCTTCCAGGAGTCTGGACAGCGAGTCGTAAGTGCGTTCGAACACCTGGGTCCGATCAGCCAGACCATTGTCGTCGGTAGACCGGGTCAGTCGGGAGAGTCCGTCGTATTCATAAGTTTCGACCCGAGTCCCCACCAGTCCAGGCGCCGCCGTGACCACTTCGCTTCGCACCAGGCGGTTGAGCTCATCGTAAGTCCGCTGGACCGCAGTGCCATTCGCGTCTGTCATCCGGACGAGATTGTTGTCACGGTCGAAGGTGTAAGAATGGAACGTCCCATCGGCCATCGTTCTGCGAGTGCGCCGGCCCAGGGCGTCGTAGGAATAACTTGTCCGATTCCCATTATCGTCGATGATGCCGATTAACCTGGAGTTATCGTCCCAATCGTACCGAAGGATCGATAGCCCATCCGAGTTGAACGGATTGGACAAGTCGAGGGCGCCCGCGCCCGATCCATTCTGGCGCAGTTCGCTCGTCACTTGGATGAGGCGATCCGCCCCATCGTAGGTGAAACGCACGATATTACCTGGCTCATTGATGCTTGTCGGAAAGAGTTTGAGCGGGTCCGCTGTCGGTGCACCTTCAGGATCGGATCTCTGCACGAGATGATTGTGAGAATCATAGGAAAAACGAGTGGTCTGTCCGATGTTGTCCGTGGCTCGAACCAGACGATCCAGTTGGTCATAGACCAGCCAGGTATTGAAGGTCTCCTGGGCCACCATGTTCTCGGTGGCAATCTCTTGCGAGGTAACGCGGACTGGATTCGAATTCCGATCGAATTGGACAACCTTGCGATTGCCAGCGGCGTCCATTGTTTCCACCGCACGCCCGGCCCCGTCGTAACGAATTAGAGCGACGCCACCATCATCTTCGATCACGTGGGTTAGGCGCGAGAGGGCGTCGTACTCGTGAACCGTGGTCACGAACCCGTCGGCATTGGCGTCGGTTAGTTGCGCCGGGCGGACCGTGGTCAATCCGTTAGCAAGAAAGAGCGCCTGGTCGACCTGAACTCTGCGATTGAGTTCGTCGTAACTCACGAACGCTCGATCCAGCAGTGTGGTCGGACCTGCCAGTTGGCCTGCCGGCTGACCCAAATGCTGCCATTGAATTAAGTTGCCAGCCGGATCGTACTCGCAGGTTTCCCGGTTCCCCAAAGCGTCCGTGACCGAAATCACACGATCAAAGCCATCGCGCTGGAATGTGACGGCACCACGTCGCCCGTCTCCGTCCGTGTCTTCGGCGTCGAGGACGCGGATCCGGTTTCCGTTCCGGTCGTAATCGACTTGCTGAGTTGCAGCCTCGGGTGTTCCAAACCCACGGGTTTCCGTGAAGGCCAGATCCCGCTCGTCATAAGTCAATGCGGTCACGGTTCCTTCCGGTGCGGTCACCGACGTGAGCAATTCGTTGGCATCGTAGGCAAACCGCGTGATCAGACTCTTGCCAGCGTCGACTTCTTTGGTTTGCGCGACCAGATTGTCGAGGATGTCATAGCGGAACGTCTCGTCTATCGATGCGCCCACCCCGGGCGTGCTGCCGCCCCGGTTCTCCGACTCTTTCCGAATGACCCGCCCATTGCTGTCATAGTAGAACGCGGTTCGGTATCGCAGGGGTTCCTCTCCCGTCAGCAGTTGTCCATTCTGTGCGGCAGCCGCTACCTCAGCTCCGCGGGTGAGGGCAACAATTTCGTTCGCCGCATTGACCTCGATGCGAGTGGTGACTCCTCGTCCGTCCTGGACTCCGATAGGATTGCCCGCTGGGTCATAGCGGTAAGTGGTATTCAGAACGGTAGGGGCTGGGGAGTCGGCCCTGCGACGTGTCGAGGCTTTACTGTCGACGGTGATAGACTGCAAATAGCCCAGTGCTTTGCCCGATGGGGCGGCATAGGCGGAAAAGGTCTTCTGACCGTCACCGTCAGGGTCATCCTCAGGATAATAGGTGTACTCTGTGACATTCCCTTCCGGGTCGATTCGGGTGACGACTTGGCCCTGATCATTCCAAATCATTTGGGAAACGATCCTCTGTGTGGTCGACTGTAACCGGGTCGCTTCCTTGGATCCTGAGCGTAGGAGCACCTCCGGTGCTTCCACGCGGACAAGGTTGCCAAAGGCCTGGTCTGTCCGACCGTCTCCATTCAAGTCACCTAAACCTCTGGCCACACCCGAGAGATCGATTCCGAATTTTTGCGCGAGCAGAACAGGCGAGGTTGACTCCTGGTAGTCATAGAAAAACCGTTTGGTGTAGCGGGCTGCGCTTTGTGATCCGAGCGAGGGCTTAAAGCTTGGGGCATTTCCGCGCGGATCGGTCATGGTCAGGATCTGATTGTAGAGCGGTTCATACGTAAATGTCGTCACCAGGTCCGGTCCTCCCCCGCGGGTAGGATCGGCAATCTGTCGGATTTCGATCACGTTCGCGCGGCTTCGCCGCGGCCCGTTGGACGCGTGAAGGTATCGGACTTCGTTGCCTTCCGGAAACACCCGACGAATCAGCTGGCCATCCTCATCAAAATAGGAACGCGTCTCGTAAAACTCAGGTTCCGCAGCCCTCCGCCCTCGGGTGAACTCCCGGGTCAGAATGTGAAGCTGTCGCTCGTTCACGTAGAATTCTTTAACATTGCCGTTCCGCTCAGTGATGCGCGCTTGGCCACGCGGAATATCCAACTGCCCGGGTGGGGCGTCTGCATTGAGAGCGCTGTATTCGAATCGCCGTGTCCCGCCGGAGGCAACTCCCGATCCGTTCGTCCCTCCTTCCGTTTCGGTAAGCACACGATCCAGCAGCAATGGCGAATCAAAACTCGTTCCGTACGTCCATTGCAGACGGGGCGGACCTCCGTGCGCAACTTCCTCCGGGGCCGTCACACTCAACAAGTTGTGATTGAGGTCGGGGTGAGAGAAGCCGCTCGAGTAGGCATAGCGAACGGTCCGGCCATTGGGAAAATCATTGCCGGTGGACGTCCCCGAAATCGCCGGCGCCGTGACACTCACCAAGTCACCGTTGGCGTCGTATTGATAGTGGATCTGGCGTCCAAGAAAGTCCTCCACCCGGGTGAGTCGGTCAATGCCATCTCCCTGAGTCTCAAAAGTAAACTCGATCTCGCGCCCAAAAACGTCAACGACACGATGGAGGTTACCACGCGGGTCATAGTCAAAAAGAATCCGGTTGTTGAACCGGTCCTGATGACAAATGACCCGGCCGTCCTCCCGATACAAACGCTGGAATCCATCAGGCTCGGTCAAAACAAAGATGCCGTCCAGGTCGCGCGCTAGCATTCCGAAATAGCCAGGCGGCGCAGTGTAGGTTCCATCGTCCTGGCGTGTCCAAGTCGCTTCATGAGATCGGCCGGTATACCTCACGACATTGCCGTTGGGTTCGAAGAACAGGGCCTCGTTGTAGGTGAAGTTCCAGCCGAATCCGATTGGACCGTTAAAGTCCAATCGACTCCGGTAAGTACGTTCCATGCGAAAATCCAGGCCGGCGCGTCCTGGAATCAAAAGATCGGTTGCCGTGAGCACTTCTTCTCCACTCTGCAAATAGACTTCGCGACCAGTGTGACAGTTCCCCTCGCAGGGGCAGTCATTGAGGGCACACTCCTGGTTGCCAGTGGGACGAGGCCGAGTCGGGTTGCGCGGCTGGCTGTTTTGCGTGTTGCCGCCGGTAGCCTGACTCCCTGGACCATCGGCGTGCCAGCCCGGTTGACGGATCCCGACGCCCGGATCCGTACAAACGAGTTTTCCGTCGGCACTCACCGTCATCGAGCCGACAACTTCCCAATCTCCAATGTCGTGATTGAAACTCCAGAGTGCGCTTTGGGCGCCTGGCGCTTTCGTCTGACCAGTCCGTGGGTCCGGCAGGTTCGGAAAGCAAACTGGCACAGGCACGTCGAAGTTACTTGGACCATCCGTTTGCACCGTAATAACGAGTGGGAAATCGAGACCGGGTGGCAACGGACTGGGCAGCCGGTCCGGAGAAACGGGTGCGATCCCGACCATCCCGCCACGCACACCGGCGTCGCTCAACAACGCGTTGGCCGGAACCGTCACGGTCACACCCGCCAATTCAGGATGTTCGGTGAGCACATCCGACGGAAAAGTAACCAACGTCTCCTGGTTGGCGCTAACGGGCTTTAAACTACCTTCCACGATCAAAGGCAGGAAGATGTCCCCGATATTAATTTCTTCCCCGGCCACCGAGGCCCATTTCTTTCCAACAAAAGGATAGTAAGCGCCACGCGGAAAGTCATTCTGCACCGATCGGACCGCGGTCCGGCCGTCGATATGGACGAAGAAGTCGCCGGCAGGGGCGGGTTCAAGCCGGAAGTCGCCATTGTCATCGGTAACCGCCCGCAAGGTCTCTTCTTTACCGTCGACAGTAACGGTGACGCCCGCCAACGGAACGTTGACCGAATCTCCGGTGCGTGTGGTTGCCAATTCGCTGGCAAAGACTCGTCCACACACCGCCGTCTTTTCCACCGCGGTCACCGAGACGGTATTGAAATCAATCTGCGCCACACCTCCAGGCAGCCCGTCGCCATCCACATCCACGCCACCTCCAGTGGCATCCGTCAATCCATCTCCTTTGAGTGTCACACGGACACGGGAACTGCCCGGCAAAGGCTCCAAATAAAACAGGGTCAAGGTCCGTCGATCACTCGACAACTGGATTCGTGAGAGGAGCCGCCTTCCTCCAAACTCCGCGTAAAGCCGCTCATTTCCAACGGTGGTGCTCGACGCCAGGGGCGCGGTAAATCGGAGAATCGTTTCGCGTGTCACAGCAACCCCGGATTCACCTTGCGCTGGAGAAGTCTCCTCAAGGCTGGCCAACGGCGTTCCTTGGGTCTGACGAAGTCGAAAAAACCGGCTTGTCGATCCAGGCGCGAGCACGACGAAGAAGCCCGAACCATCCACTTGGACTGCGCCGCTCACGGTTGCCCAAGCTGCGCCCTTGTCCAGCGCGGCCGAAGATTCCAGTATAAAGTCCTTGGTATCACTCGGCCATCCAACCCGGATTTGCTGGTCGGGAAGGCGGGTGCCAGCCAGCCGCGGCAAAGGCGCACCCTGAGAGTCAGGACGTCCAATCAGACCAACCGCGACGCACGCAAGTAAGACAACGTGATAAAGCCATCGCGGGCCCAGAAGGAACACCCTCAAAACAGGAGTTAGTCATGCCCAACGCGCATATCCGGGAACCAGCTGCCGCATCTCAGCAAATCTATGGTTGCTCGGAAAGAAAAATCTTGCTCCCTGCAGCCGCGTCTCCGTAACCGAACTCCAACGGAGGATCAACTCTTGCCGCGGCGTCAGCAGGTTCCGTCAGGTAACCGGCTTCTCCAGTCCACAAAAGAATTCTGCATCTGCCGTTCACCGGCGAGCGCTTGGATCATGCGCGGCGCGGACTGCGCCGACACTCAGAGTGAATCTGCCGGACGACCGGCCGCCGCCGCCCTCCGAAGCGTCTCGTTGGGCGGACAGCGCGAGACCTAGACTTCGCCCCAGTCAACGTTACCGCCGATGAGCTTCCCACCGCCAAACCCGACCGTCCTCAGGGTCGATCACTTCCCCTGTCCGCTGGAATCCGCATTTGGTTAAGACCCGACCGGAGGCATTATTTTCCGGCAACGTATGCGCTCGAACCTTTCGAACGTTGTCGTGTTCAAAAGCGAACTTTACCAATTCGGACGCCGCTTCTGTGGCATAGCCTTTACCTTCCTCGTCTGGGTTTACGCCGTAAGCGATTTCTACGACGCCCTCTAAATCTGGACGTCCCTTAAACCCACATCTCCCGATGAGACGGTCACTCGCGCGGTCCAAGATCAGAAAACCATGGATCCAGGGATCGGACTCTACTGCGCCATCCACGAGGGCGAGCCAAGCGGGGGAGATTTCCGCGCGAGCCTGCGCCGGGATTTCGTCTAAATATCTTCGAATATCCTCTGAAGTCTGCAGAACCAGCTTGAGACGGGGGGTCTGGATCGATCGAGCGTGCATGTCCCGGCAAATTATCAGTGAATGTGAAAGTTGCCACTTTCCGGTGGTATTGACTCAGTCACTATTCTCGGCCGGCATCGAACAGCGCTTGAAGGTTTTCAACGGGCGTCTCCATGGCCAGCGTACAGCCTGAACTCAGGACGAAACGGCGATGCCCAATCTGCGCCATGGCCTCGATGAGCGATCGGACGGTTTGGCGAACCTGCACCGCGTTCCCTTGGGCGAGCACTTGCACCGGATCGATGTTTCCCCAAAGTGTCGTTTCCGGCCCAACGGTTAAGGCTGCCGCAGGCAAATCAACACTTTGATCCAGTTCCAGGATATCGGCACCAGAAGTCGCCATGTCCGGCAGCAAAGGCGTGGCATTTCCGCAGATGTGCAGAGATACCGGCAGGGAAGTGGAGGCGCGAAGTGCCGAAATGACGGCCCGTTCCCACGGCCATGCCAAACGGCGATAAAGCGCGGGACCGATCAGACCCGCGGGTGAATCGCCGCCGCTCAAAATGTCAGCGCCGGCCGCAGCTAGGGCGCGGCCGTAAACAATCCCATACTCCGAGCATCGTTCCAGGAGTGCTTCGATCATGGGTCGATCGTCGCGGATTCTGAGAAGAAGATTTTCCAAACCCATTAGGGCGCAAGCCAAAGAGAAAGGATACTGGTCAAAACAAGCCACAATGCAGACCTCCTGTCCGAGGCGAGAGCGCACCTCCGTAAGCGCCTTAATCATCGTTGGCCATCGCCCTTGAGACGACGGATCCGGCATAGGGATTCGTTCGATATCAGCCGCCTCTCGGATTAAGGGAGTTCCCGTTCCGCCCATCGGTTGATCTTCACCAGGAAAAGCGACTTCCGCTCCAGCCGCCTCGGCGCTGACCCAGGTGTCGGCAGAAATCCAAACCGCGTCCGGTCGGAATCGTTCGTAGTAACGAACCACGCAATCCGCAAGAGTGCGACTGTTAAGCGTGTAGTCCCGGAACGAAACGCCCCCCAAGCCCGCGCAGTAATGCACCGCGAGCGGACCGATCGGAGGATGATCCATTGGCACACCCTGCATCGCGCGCTGGATGCGCTCTTTGCCATTAATCATAGCTGTCTTAGTCACGGACAACGTCGAACATCTTACAAATGCTCTCCCAACGACTCATCGGTTGCAATGCGTGATGCGGTCCAAGAGAGACTCGGGACCATGTCTCAACCGGAGGTAAAGTCAGCGCTGTCGCCGCGCGATTCGCACAGACCCGCAAAGGTCCGGCGGAGCCCCGTTCACCCCGTAGACGTTCACGTCAGGCGCCGGCCGGAATATTTCCGGAATGACGCGCTTGAAACTCCGAGATGTCAACCACCTGCCGGGAAAGGCGAGCTTCCTCCGCCGCAAAGGCCAAAAGATGACTGTGCACCGTGGCTGAGATCGCAGCTTGCAGAGGCGCTCCGGGAGGTGCGGTCATCTCGGTGTGAAGCGCCTCTATTAAGCCGGCGTCACCGCCTCCGTGCAGTTCGTAGCCACCGTCCGCAGCCTGCACTGTGAAGCGCTTCGGCTCCCCTTCGTGCGGCAGCAAAACCAGGTGTGTGCCAAATTGATGACGATACGTTTCGCCGCCTTTCAGAACTCCGCGCGTTCCATAGATCTCCAAGTGGCGACCATTCTCGAACGCGGTCATAGTGAACGTCCCGGTAATGCCTCCTTCGAATTCGAGCAGCAGGACTTGTCGATCCACCGCGTCGTTATCGCAATGGTAAACGCAACGGCCCCACGGGCTCTCGCGCAACCAGCCGACAACTTCCTCCGGCGAGGCCGAAGCAGCTCGATCATAGACCATTCCCAACCAAGGGTTGCGCTGATCTCCAGCGTAGCGAAGTGCGTTGTAGGAACATTCGTCGCCGACCGGGCAACCGTCCGTGCATCGGCGTGGAGCATGCTGAGGGGCCCGTTCTCGTCGGAAGTACTCCAGTGAACCGAAACTAGCAACGCTTCGACAAGACTTTCCCACAAGCCAGGGAATAATATCGGCGTCATGGCAACACTTGGAGAGAATCATCGGCGAGCTTTTGCCCACAACCGACCAATGTCCCCGAACAAAAGAGTGAGCCTGGTGCCAAGGCATTACGCCTTCGCTCGCTTGGATGGAAACAATCTCGCCCAGAGCGCCCGAGGCTATGATTTCTTTGACCTTGCGGTAAAATGCGGCAAAGCGCAGGACGAAGCACACCATCACGCGACGCCCGTGTTTTAAGGCCAATTGTTCAATGGCCAAGACTTGTTCGACTCGGGTCGCGATTGGCTTTTCCAACAACACGTCATAGCCCAGGGCGAGCGCCTGCCGACAGGGCTCGAAGTGATCATTATCTTGCGTAGCGATGACGAGGACATCGGCAATTTTCCCGGCCGACAGCAACGCTTGACCGCTCGGAAAAGCACGAAACTCGGGCGCACTCGAGAACACGCGAACCTTCTCGATACGTTCCGGCAAGGGATCGGCGCCGGCGACAATGTGAAATCGTTCCGGTTGGCGCGAGGCCAGAGCCGCATAGGTTTGGGCGCGGGCGCCGCAGCCCAGAAGGGCTAAAGCGAGGCGTTTCTCATTCATTGGGTTTTACGGTTGAATTTTTAACCACAGGGTGCCGTCCGGAGGCAGCGTGAGCGGAATGCCATCGCCGAGGAGTTGACGAATATCGAGGCGAGAAGCGAGCACGTTTGTTTCCCGGCCACTCCCTTCATGCACGAGCGTGACGATGCCTGGATTCGCCATAGGGCAAGGAAGCTTTTCTGGGAAAAGCCGAAAGTGGACGTTTTGCGCCGCCCCGGTCAGGTTCCCGATCACGATGTACGACTCCTGGGGGCGACTGTAGATGGCCGAAGTGCAACGGTCGTTGCCCAGAACGACCGCTGGGTTGCGCCAATCGGCAAATACGAATTTTTCGACATCGACGCGGCGCAACGGCGCCCAGAGCTCAAAGGCCTCGGAACTGGCGGGCCATGGCGTCACGCCGCTCACGAGCGCTTCCAACGCGAACATGCGATACAAACGCTTCGGTGATTGCTCGTTGAGTTGTCCGTAACTGATGACGCCGCGAGCGCGGGCATTCACTAGCGACCACTCCAGCGGCAGTTGGTTGAGCGCGGGACCGTCGTCTTTCCAGGTTCCGTAACCCCATTCATTGGCAACGATCTTGTCGGCGAAATTTTCCATCGTGAACATCGGAGTGGTAGTATTGTGGACGATGATCAATCCGTTCGCGCCAACTCGTTGTCGTGTCCACTCCATGAGATTAAGCAATTCGTCGATGTCCCAGTGGCCTGTCGCGGTGGCATCGGATTTCTTGCCTTCATGAAGGGGATTGAAGCACGCCAACGCGACGTTCCAGTCATAGTAGACGCCGTCGAGATGATGATTCCTCACGGCACGGTCGATGGACAATTTCAGGAACTCAAGCCATCCCGAGCGCAGGCACATCTGAACTCCAAACTCGTTGGTTCCGCGGAAAACATTGTGCTGCAACTTGCCCTCGCGATTCATCCGCCCCCAGTCGCGTCCATGGTCCTGGTACTCACGAGTGCTGGGGTGCAATTCCTTGTTCGAAAAGTAGGTGGCGACCTTCAGTCCAGCGCGCTGGCAATCGGAAACAACGCGGTCAAACCGCTCCATGTCCGGGTAAGGCGGATAGGCGCCGTCGCGCCAAAAGAGTCCGTCCTCGTAGTAGTCGCCGTCGTTATGGCAATGAACCGTTTGAATCCCGGCTTCAGCCCAAGCGTGAATCTGAGTGGTTGAGACCCATTCCCCGCGATTTCGGTTGAACGAGGTGTGGAACCATGGCCGAAGGACGTGTCCCTCGAGCAACGGGATGCCAACATAGAAATCAAAAGTGCATTTACTGGGCAACTCAATGCTCCTCTCGGTCCTGGATAAGGGAGCAATCGAGAGGCTCAGACCGGGGCTATCGAGACTTCGACGCAACGTGAAGCGCCCTTGGCCACGGCGATCGGATAACTGCAGGTCCCATTGCCATAAGTCCGACCCGGCGAACCATTCCAAACCTTCGACACCGGGGTCCGCTAACAGCACGGAGCGTGGCATAAACCCTGTTTGCACCAGCGGATCATTTGGTGACGTGGCAAGGAGTTTTCCCCAACGATTACTATCAAAGGAGAAAGGGGGGGCTCCTTCGTATTCTGTGATGCCTTCCCGATACCCGTAGCTCGTGAGATTGGGAGCAACGACGGTCGCAAACGGACAGACTTCGCGCACCTTCACGGATGGGGACAAGCGGCGGAATTCCTTGTGGATCTTGATGTAACCCCAATGGTATTCGAATATGGATTTGACAACCACGTCGAGAATCCGGCCATTCGCATCCTTGAGCTTGCCCTCAACCGTGACAATCTCGAATGTCCCCTCTTTGTGGTTCGATACCGTCGCTTCTGAATCGAGGGCATCGCGAAAAAGAACATCGTCCGCGTTGCGCAATCGCGCCTCCATGGGATGAGTCAACAGGTTTGTTGCGAGGCCATGAGTGAGTCGAATCGCCGCAATGGCTCCACCCCGCTTTAAGTCATGGACGACCTCATAGAACGGAGTGCGCAGACTTAGAACGCCGGCCAAATCGTCCCGCTGGACAGAATAGTCTTGAGGCCAGGTGCTCGCAACCGGGACCCCATCGCTTCTCGAAGTCAGAAAAACCGTCAGCCAGCAAACCCAGATGCAGAAATGCCACCACGTGCTCGAAAGGACGCATGAGGTCATGAATGTTTGTAGCGCAAGAGCCATGGCCACTGCAAACCAGGTTTCGCACTCCAAGCTCCAAACCCTTCCCGGAAGTCAAGGATCGACCGAGGCCATACCAGCGGCGACGTGCGGAGTTTTTCAAGCCCTCGGAGTCGTTAGCCCGGTCTCAACCAACAGTCGTCGTCGGACGAAGCCCCGCATCCATTGAGGCATTTCGCCCGAACCAACGCACGCCCCATCGTCGGCAGAGAACTCCCCCCACGGTCACTCGTTCCATGTCTGCTTCAGGGGCGGACGGAAACATTGAGGATTCTTGTGAGCCGCGGATCGCTGCGTCCATCGCAGCGCAATCGAGCAATTCAATGAAGAAACGTCTTTAGCTCCACTCGAAACATCCGTTCAAGTGGTCGGCAAAAGACGATCGGGATCCATTGGCAGTCTCACACGATCTGCTCCCGGCGAAAAATCGAACGGAGGAAAACTTTGATAGTTTCAGTCACGGGAACTTTAAACAGAGCCCGGAGTTGTGCTTTCAGGTCCTCTGTCATGTCCACCCGCAAAGCGCCGAGATTGCTTTGCAGTTGATCCACGGACGACGCGCCGAGCAGGACCGAGGAAACACTCGAACACGCCAGCAGATAGGCCAATGCCAGTTCGGCTCTCGAACACCCCGTGGCGGTCGCAGTGGTCTTCATCCGCCGAACCTGCTCCAGACTGCGCGCACTGAGGATTTCCTCACGCAGCCAACCGATTTGCTCAAGCCTGCTGCCAAGCGGCAGATCGTTATCATATTTGCCGGTCAACACGCCGGAGGCTAAAGGGCTCCAGACCATTGCCGCCATTCCATGGTATCGGAGACAGGGCGCGATCCGCCTTTCGAAATTCCCACGCGTTAAAAGGCTATATTGAGGCTGCTCGACCTTCGGACCTTCCAGTCCCAGCTGCTTCGCGATGCCCCATGCCGCCCGGATTCGGCGAGGGCTCCATTCGCTCGTGCCCCAACAGCGGATTTTCCCTACCCGGACCAGATCGTGCATGGTTTGAATTGTCTCCGCGAGCGGTGTATTCGGATCGGGGCGATGACAGAAGTAGACGTCCACATAATCAACGTTCAATCTCTGCAAGGAGGCATCAATCGACGCGAGAATGTGCTGTTTAGAAAGCCCGCTCTCCGTTGAACCGGGGTTTAGTGGGAAAAACACTTTCGTGCAGAGAACCCACTTGGATCGATCTGTCCCGTGCAAGGCTTGGCCCATCAGTCTTTCACACTCGCCTCCAGCATACGAATCTGCGGTGTCGAAAAGATTAATGCCGGAATCGAGGGCTGCCCGGATCACCGCACCGACCTCCCGGACCGTGCGCAACTTCGTGCCAAACGTATTCCACCCTCCAAGGCCGAAGGCACTGACGCTGTGTCCCGACGCCCCCAAAGGCCGAAATGGCATGGTAAACGTTCTGGTCATACGTTAGCCACCATGTGCGCCCATTCGAGAAAATGTCGGGCCAAAGCCTCTCGCCAGGGCCGCCAGTGGAATTCATGATTCGCTTCCGGCACGACGCAGATCTGATAACTATCGCCGTTCGAGCGTTCTTCCCAAGCCTGTTTCAAGATCAAGTCTTTAAACTCATGCCAGCGCTCATCGTTTTCGGCAAAAATGAGCAGGTGGGGAATCTTGGCCGACAGCGCGCTCTGCAACGCTGAAAAGTACAAGGGATTCACACCTTGAGGAACCGTTCCGAGCATGGTTCGGGCCGTAGCCCACATCAAACGGTAATTGCTGATGCCTGAAAGCAGCCGCTGCCAGGCGAACGGAGACACCAGCCTTTTCACGTAAGTTCTAGCATTCGCCTTCGCCACCGCCCGAACAGGGCGACCGGATCCCGTCGAAAGAGTGATTGCCGGATTCAGGGCTACGACTCCTTGCACGAGTCTAGGTTTGGCATGTGCGATCACTTCCGCCGTGACCGCACCTCCGCACAGGCCGGAGACAAAAATCGGCCCTTCCCCACATTTCTGACGCAAAGCTCCAATCAGGGCGATCCCATCGTCAACAAAGCGGCCGCGTTCGATTGTGTTCCAGATCTCCTGGATCGGCGCCGACTCCAAACGACCGTCGCTTTCGCCAATCTGAGACGGATCCGCCCTGATCACCCGGAACCCTTCTTGAGCAAAGTGCCGGGCGAGTTCGACATAGAGCCGACCCGGACCAACCCGATACTTTAGCCCAGCCGAGAGCAGGACCAGAGTAGCCCGCGATGCTCTCGCGACCGGCTCGCACACGATCCCCCGTCCCATCCCGCCGTCGCGGACTGAATACTCGAGCGTCAACTCACGATAGCTCGGCGTCAACGGGCTTGATCTCCTTTGTCATGGAGGGTGCTGTTAACCAGTTCCTCTTGGTCAAAATCCACTAGGCGCGGGTCGTGCCAAAAGGGGCGCCCCCCGGACAGCAAAACCCGCATGCGGCTGCCCAACAGGGCGGCCATTTCCGAAAACACACTCGAGCGCATTGCTCTCACCGACTTTGCGGTTAGGTCCCATCCCAGCACGTTTACTGTTCCTCCTGCCTCCATTTTCTTAATCAAGTCTTCACGCGAAGATCGCACGTTATGCCACGCCGAGAGCTGCGCCGTCAGATTAAATCGCAGCAACTCGCGGAAGTACTCCTCTCCACTCTCGATGGGATGCCAGGCTGTCACCCTTGCTCCAGGCGTTTGCAGGGCAGCGCGACTGGCGACCCACGCCCCCCCTCGAATTCCAAGAAAACACGTCGTCCGCCGCGGGAACTCGGTTTGAATCGACCTGACTATATCAAGTGCGTCGTTCACCCATTCGTCCAGACCGACTTGCTCGAGCGTCCCTTCGCTGTCGCCCGTGCCTTCGTAGTCAAACCTTACAGCGAGTGCGCCATGCTCGGCGGTTTTGCGCGCGAAATTGCGCAGGATGTCATGCGTCACAACCCCTTCCTCAAAGAATGGCGGACAGATCACCCACACCTCCGGACTGTCCGGGGCTCCTGCCCGAGCATTGAAAATCTGCTTCCCGCGTCGGTTGAATAAGAAGCCGGAGCGGTAGTCCATCATCCCTCCTGCACCAAAACAGGCGGCAGGTGCAAATAGCGCGTCGCTGCTCTTTTGTTTTCGATCTCGCGATAGATCTTCGCGGCTTGGTCCGCGCTCACCCGCACAAACGCGCCGAGTTCATTTTCCGAGACCCCATGATCATGCGCCCACAGCGCGTAATCCATTTGCTCGTAAGGCAGCGCGAAATAGAATTCGTCCTGGCCCTGAGGAAGACTGTAGGTATCGGTCGTAGGAACTGCCGCGCAGATTTCATCTGGCAGTCCAAGGTACCGCGCTAGGCCGTAGACCTGGGTTTTGTAAAGGTGGGCGATCGGTTTAACATCAGCCGCTCCGTCGCCGTTCTTAACGAAGAACCCCTGATCATACTCCAACCGGTTGGGCGTCCCGACCACGGCATATTGTTTCCGGTCGGCATGATAATAGGTGATAGCGGCTCGAATACGCTGCTTATGATTGGTAGCGGCGATGATTTGAAGGCATTCAGCCGGCGGTAGCCTCCGTTTCGTCTCACATCCGTGCGGGTCCTGGACAACGAGATCAAAACTGCTATAGCGTCCGTCCAATCCGCCGGCAATCGCAATCTTGCTCTTCCAGCCGTTTCCATAAGCGGGAAACAGCCGCCGGATCGCGTTGTCCCGTTCCTCATAGCATCCAATTCCTTGCAACGCTGGTTCGATGTTGCAGACCAAATAGGGCGCTCCCAAATGTTCCGCCAATTGGCGCCCTAGTTTCTCGCTTCGCGGTGAACTGTCTGCCTCTGGTAGTGACAGGAGTAAAACCTTACCTGGGCCAATCGCCTTGACAGCCAAGGCGGCGCAAACAGAACTGTCGATTCCCCCAGAAACGGCGATCACGAGTCCTCGACGCCGCAATTCCCAGCGGAGAACCTCCCTCAAACGTCCAGCAATACGCTCTGCTTCTTGTTTGAAATCGAGGTCAAGACAACTTTTGCGCAATAAGCTCATTCAAGTCTTTTCGCCGAGGTTTGCCATTAGCGGTCTTGGGCAAGCCCTCCAGAAACAGAATGTGTCGAGGAATCTTATGCTGGCTGAGATTGAGGCGACAGTGACGGAGAACCGTTCGCTCGTCCAGCCCCGCGTGTTTTTCCTTCACGACGGCTAGCACGATCGCCTCGCCCAGGGCAGGATCGGAAATCCCGAACGCCACGGCTTCCGCGACTCCTTTCAACTGCGTAACCGCTTCCTCGATTTCCAGGGGGCTAACCCGATGCGCTCCGGTCTTGATCAACTCTGTATTGCGCCCGACTAGATAGAGATACCCGTCCTCGTCAAGCCGTCCCATGTCCCCAGTCCGAAGCCAGCGTCCGGTGGGTTCGCAGCTGATTACTCGGGCTGTCGCCTCGGGTGCGTTCCAATAACCCTCCATGATATTAGGGCCAGTCGCAAAGACCTCGCCCGTTTCGTTCAGGACAGCGCGAGTTCCATCGTCACGTCGGATTTCCAGAGTGACGCCAGGAATGGCCACGCCTACCGACCCGCGCTTTCGTCTCACGTCCCTGGGTGGCAAATAGGTCAGTCGCGCGGTCGCTTCGGTTTGGCCATACATCGCGAAGAACTGCATTTCCGGGAAACGCTCACAAAGACGGTCGATCGTAGCTGCAGGCATCGGCGCTCCCGCCTGGGTGACGCTACGGAGTGTTCGAATCGATTCACTGTTGAACTGACGGAAGTTCAGCAGACGTGCCAGCATCCAGGGCACACCGGCAATACCGGTTACCCCCTGTTCGATCAACGCGCGCATGGCCAATTCAGGATATAAAAGACCATCTTCGACCACCACGGAACTACCCGCCGCCAAATGCGTGTGCAGCACCGAACTCCCATATGCGTAAGAGAATGGCAAGACGCACAAAACCCGGTCCTGAGGCGAAAGGGACAGGTAACTCAAGATGGATTCGGTATTGCTCGCTAGGTTGCCGTGGCTGATCATCACGCCCTTTGGCGCTCCGGTCGTCCCAGATGTATAAACAATCGCGGCAAGTTCATGCCGCGTCGGCAAGCGGTCCAATGCCGCCGTCCGCTTAAGACACGCTACTTCGGATACGCGCAGCAGTCGCACGGTTTCTTCCAACTCGCGTGCGAGCCTTGGTGCTTCGAGATAGTTGTCCGAAAGAATGACCATGGAGGCACCACAATGTCGAATGAGACGCAAGTTCTCGGCAGCTATTGCCTCCGCGCTCAGCCCCACCACTACCCCTCGCGCAGCCATAGTTCCGTAGCTCGCCGCCACGTACTCAAGCGAGTTGGGAATCACGATGGCGATACGGTCGCCAGGAGTCAGTCCGGTGGATTGAATGTGTTGGGTGAACGCCGTCATCGCGCTCCAAAGTTCGGCGTAAGTGGTAGACTTTCCTTGGTAGACCATGGCTTGCCGATCAGGAAAGCGCCGGACCGATTCAGCCAAAAAATGCACTACGGTTGGACCGTCTTTGATCATTCGCGTCTGCCTTGCGACTTCCCCTCGATATATTGAACGATCCGATCTACGGAATCGAGGTGTTCTGGGCTCATTTCCTCGTCGGGAATCTTGATTCCAGCGATTTTCTCAATGAAGTGAATCAACTCCATCATGCCCATGGAATCGATGATCCTCGTCGCCTGAAACGAATCGGAGTCTCTCAGTTCGGATTCGTCGTCAGAAAACAGAAAATTCTCCAGAATAAAACTTCGGATGGTCTGCCGGTGATCCTTCATGAAACTCCGTATTTCTTGATTTGGAAGCGAAAGTGCCACGCTTGAGTAGATAGCACCGTCATCCAGAGCAAGCTTTCTCGATGGCTCACAGGAGTCCTCCCGGAAACAGCCGCCTGAATCTTTCGATCGAGTTGCGCAACCCTTTTACTGTCGAAGTAGCCGTATTCCTCGATCGTTCTGTCACTCAGCAACTCGTGGACATAGTCTGGCCTGGGAACGGCGCAAAAAGCCTCCGCGTCTGGCGCCCGGTAGGCGTGCTTCGGCCGGTTAAGCACCGCGGGAGGAACCAATCGGGCGCCAACGGTGCGAAGCAAGTATTTGGAGATGAGTCCTCTCATTTTAAGCCTGGGGTCCAAGGCATTGGCGAACTCAATGACTCGATGATCCAAGTAAGGAAAGCGCCCCTCCACAGCGTGCGCCATCAACATGCGATCTCCCTGCGATGACAACAAGTACGGCGCCATGAAAGTCTTCACTTCCAACAGTTGGGCGCGCGAAAGAAGCGGAATCTGAGCCAGTTCCGCTGGCCTGACGCTGGCGACGGAAGTATAGCTTGGAGCAGTCCGAAAGCGCGCAGTTAAGAAACCACACGCCCAGGCTCCGGTCTTCCACCGGTTGAAATGAGAGAAATAAGGAGACTCCACGGAATCGCCGCTTGCGAAAAACGACTTCAGCGTGCGCACGGACTGCCCCCGAGTCACGTTCAGATCAGGATAAAGTCGCTTGAATAGCGCCGACCGCATCGAACTGTCCGGAAACCGAGCGCAGAACGCACGGATTTTGGCCTCTTGGAACAGTCCATAGCCACCAAGAACCTCATCGGCCCCTTCGCCCGTTAGGACAACGCGGCAGCCTGACTTTGAAACGCGTTCCGACAAAAGGAACATCGGCACGGGCGCGGCCCGGGTGATCGGAACCTCGCAAGCTTCGACACATTGCAGAAAACGCTCCCGGATATCCTTCGCCTTGCACACCACCCGACTGGCATCAATCGATAGCGACTTCGCCACTTCGTCCTGGTAAGGGCCCTCATCAAGCTCTTTGTCTTCGAATCCAACGCAAAAGGCTGTCACCGACTCTTGTCTCTTGCGCACGAGGGCGGCCAACACCGAGGAATCCAGTCCCCCAGAAATGTAGACCCCAACCGGAACGTCAGCGCGCAGGCGAATGCGAACCGAATCGTCGAGTAGCCCGTAGAGTTCTTCCGCCAGCCGAAGCTTCCCAGTAGAATCCGAGGCGCTGCGGCACTCGCTCGAACTAGCCAGCATCCAATTCCAATATTTTCTTTTGCGAACGGGAGCGTCAGCCGCGGAATCCAGGCAAAGCATTTGGCCGGGCTCCACTTCGAAGATGCCTTTGAAAGCTGTGCCGGGCGAGACTGGCGCCCAATAAGTGAGAATCTCGGCCAAAGCATCGGGATTCATTGCCGGAACCGAGTCCAACGCGGGCAGCAAAGATTTGATCTCTGACCCGAACGCGAGCCGACTGGGCGTTTGGCAATAGAACAGCGGCAGAATTCCAGGCCGATCTCGAACCAGCATTAATCGCCTGCGCCGCCCATCCCAAAGAGCGAATGCGAATTGACCGTTCAGTTGGTGTACCAAGTCTTCGCCATACTCCTCGTAGAGATGGACGATCGTTTCGATGTCGGACTGTGTTTTAAAAATATGGCCCTGAGCCGCCAAGTCGCGACGTAATTCGATGTAATTGAAAATTTCCCCGTTGGCCACGACGACCACAGTTCCATCTTCGTTTCCGATCGGTTGCTGTCCGGTCTGAAGGTCGATAATGCCCAACCGCGCGTGGGCAAGACCAACCCCGGCTTTCTCGTCCAAGAAGAAGCCCTGGCCGTCCGGCCCGCGATGCGACACGCCTGCGACCATCCTTGTTAGTAAAGATTGATCGATCGGGCGACCATCCAAATTCTTATATCCCGCGATTCCGCACACAGCACACCTAATACATTGCTACAACCTCGATAGCTGCCACATCGCGGTCGACTATCGATCAGGCTTGTCCTGATCCGAGACAGCGGTGGCTGCCTTTTTCGCAAACTCACACTGGGAAAGCTGGCCCCGTGCCATGTTGTTCACCCGAATTACCATTAGCCAAGACAGGGAACAGTTTGAAGACCACGTGACTTTGCCTGATGATCGTCGCAGGAACTTAAAGTAGTCCCTTCGACAACGTCTTTTGATACAAAGCCCACTCCCCGCGAAGAAGATAGTCTATGCTCGGCCACGACCGCGCTCATCCCTCCACGACGTTTCTCCGTGACCTAGCTAAGCCAGAAATGAATGTTCCAGGGCCGACGTGTACTGGACAATCTTCCCATCGAAGTCAGGCACTACTTCGATGCTCAGCCTTTGCTCAGGACCGAACAACTCGAGAAGGGTGTCGCGGACGCCGCCCTCCTGAATGCCTTGGCCCAGTCGAAGGCAAAGTCTGCCGTCAGAGTCCTGGTGAAGGGTAAACTGAGGGAAAGCAAACCGACGAAGCGCATGGGTCACTTCGATGTTGTTAAGCCATTCACCGTGGACAGTGCGGAACCGAACTGGCAGCCGCCCTTCCAAGCCAATCAACACCGGTTCGTTCCCATAAAAGCGCAAGTGGGCATAGTCACCTGTTCGATACCGAATCAACGGCAGATAGGTGTTGAAACCACCTGTGAGAGCCACCTCTCCACGTTTCCCCGGCGGCTGCGGGCAGCCCTTTTCATCCAAGATCTCCAGATAGAGGCGATGTTGCAATAAGACGTGCCCGCCAGCGGTCGCATCTTGGACAGCCACCGGGCCCGCTTCGTTCATAGAATAGAGATCCAGCACGGGACATCCGAACCGCTGCTCAAGCCGCTGCCGCATTGCCGGGAGTAATGTCATGGACGTGGAAAGCATGGCGCGTGGAGACTTTCGCAACGGCAATTTAGCCAATTCAGCGAACGCGATCGGATCTCCAGTATATATTTCGGGCGACAATGCATCGAGGTATTCCACTCGGTCTGCCGGATCGCGCCAGTCCGCTGGGTGGAGATTGATCTTGGCTAAACCGGACTCGTCCATAGTGGGAGTCACAGAAACATACGTGAAACACGTCCGTTGGAATCCGACCAGGACAACTCCCACTTGTCCTCGACCGTGGCGCAAATCGATTCCGACACGGCGCAAGGCGCGCTTATGGAATGCTAAGTAGTTTGCGGCCACGACCGGATGGGATGCCAGCAACAACGGATGCCCCGTTGTACCGCTTGTGCGGTAGTTCACCAACCGATCGATGGGAAGCGAGTCGGGCACGAATTGCGTGATGTCACGGCTTAAATCCGCTCGTGAAATCGTTGGCAAATGGTGAAGGTGGCTCGGGACCGATCCGTAACGTCGGTAGAAAGGTACATCGGCCAGCGCCCATTCCAGGAAATCGTGAATCCAGGTGGGAAGTTCGCCTGGAGACCAGCCAATAGGCGCTTGCTCGACTTGACGCTCAAAAGCGCGCACCTCCGCGACATCCTCCGCTGTCAGGCGATTGCCGCTTTCATTGCGAAAGATAGGAGCATGTGGATGCTCTCGCAGGAAATGGAGCATCTGGTGCCCGGCATCCGTTAATGTCGGGTAACGCGCCCCAATTGAAATACTGTCGTCTATTATTCGCGCGTCCATTTGTCTGCAGATTCATCGGCAGCCTTGCGAGCGAGAGCTTCACGGATTTGCCTGGCCCGCAATTCCGCTGTCTGGGCAGCCTTAATCACGCGAGCGCGTTCCGCGGAGCTCAAAGTCGTTAACCGATCTTGAGCTTGAGCGAGAGTTTCTCCCGCAGGCCGAAAACCGAGCTGCGCCAAAGTAAAACGCGCTAATTCCTCACGCCGTTCGGGATCAGTCACAAAGCGTCGCGCGGCAGTTTGCAGTGCCAATTCCGCGGCTTCGGCATCTAGCAGACAGAACAATTTGCGGGCGTCGTGTTTCGTTTGCTGAAACCAATCGTCGCCCAACAGCCAGGAGAGGAGGAGCGTCAATGCCAGTCGATTCCTATCTCGTTGCGGGTCACGTCCGGTGAAGACAGAGAGTGACTTGGCATCCGGAGACGCTCCCAAAGCACGAAGCAGGTCGCCCGCGACCGCCGCTACGTGCACTTGGCCTGTTCCGCCGATGCGAGGCTCGCCCAGGAATTCTTCCGGCGTCTCGGCCAGGCGGCGTGTCAGTGTTTCCAGAATTGGGCCTTCGGTGTCCATTGCTTATAGTCCAAACTTCTCAAAAACATGGGTGCTATGGCAATCTTCGCAAGCAACGGAGCGCCTTTCACGCCGTTGGTCCGCCCAGCGCATCGGCAGCTCTCGCAAAGAGGCAAGACTATCCAGCTCTTCCAGAGCGACTCCATACTCTCGCGTCGTGAAACTGCACGGAGAAACAATCCCATTCTCGTTCACAAACAGAAACTGCCGCCCCGGACGACACTCTGAAACCAGAATTGTTTCGTCACGGCTGCTGGCTTGAATACGACGAAGATAGTTCTCGCTTCCGTTCAGCGACACGTGCCGTGCTGCCAAATGAAGACGGATTCGGGGGACTTCGCGGAGAAGCCAGGCAGTTTGTTCAGGCAGCAGTCGATGGGATGGAAAGAACGATGGCCGATCCCGGCCTCCCAGTTGGTTGTAAGTAATTTCTTCGATGCCCCAATCGGCGAGTTCGACGCAAAGCGACTCAAAGCGGGCGAGGGTTTGGCGCATCAAGACAACATTGGCACGCAGCCGCGGCCCGCGGCCGTCCTGACGCTTGGTCTCAGCGAGGGCGCTGATAGCGTTGCGCAAGCTGGCGTAAGCACCTGGCCATCCGCGTAACTCGTCGTGGACGGAGCCAATCCCGTCGACGCTAATGGTTAGTTCTGAATAGTGGGCGCAAATGTGTTCACGCACATGGGCGGAGTCGAGAGTTGTTCCGTTGGATGTGATGCTGACCCGGAGGCCGAGCTGAGTCGCGAAGAAAGCAGTCAAATCCTGCAAGCCTGGAAAGAGAAAGGGCTCGCCGCCCAGCCAACTGACGAGCACGGAGCACCCTGTAACACTCTGGTATTCGGCCAAGACAGCGCCAAAGCGCCGAATACGCGCAGCGTCAGCCTCGCGCCGCGGCCAAGCGTTGGTTCGATCGTAAGCACAAAACGGACAACTTAAATTGCAGCGCTGGGTAATTCGCCAAACAACGACCATGCTTTCTATTGATCTCACCTTTGAGCGCCCGAACTTGGGCCATAGCGAAGGTGGCTAAAGTTGCGCGCGAATTCCACGAGATCCTCCAAAGACGCGACCCGACACACGGTCCAGCCCTGTTCATTCCGAGCGCGCCGGATGGCAGCACAGGGGCCTTGTTGGGCCTCCCAGGTTGAGGGTAGATTTAAAACCAGCGTTCCTCCTCCAGCAGCCTTCCTGAGCGCCATGGCGGCGACTTCCCACCCGGATTTGCCCCGTTCATCGGCGTCAAACATGGTCGATATACCGTCGTCGGAAATCACCAGAATATGAGTAGGCCGAGCGTCCCCCTTTCGGGCACCGTATGTTTCGCGAAGGATATGAATGGGGAACGCAGTGGCACCTCCGAAATAACCGGTGAGCACTCCCAACACGGAGTCGACATCACGCACGAAACCTGGCGTGGAAACGAACTGGCGCTTACCGCTCCAGAGCGTCGCTTGGACGCGGGCACCGGCGCGCAAAGCAGAAATCCCGAGGATAGCGCCGGCTAACGCGGGAAAGGAGGTATATCGTTGTGGATTGGGCATCGATCCCGAACTGTCGACGTAAAGATCGAGGTCGAGCGGCTGGCGTTTGGGTTCCTGGCTTTCCGACATGCCCCACACTCTCTGCACCGTGGTGAGGCCGGGAACGACGCGAGGACTCTGCAGAACCGATTGGAACCAGTCCGCCATGTCGAATGCGTCTCCGATCTGCCAGGGCTCCAATCCTTCCGGAAGCGGTTCGGTGCCTACGGGAGTCGGCTGACTGGGAAAGGGAATCAGATAGGGACGCGCGCGTTCACGGTAGTATCGGACCGCCGCCGCATGATCAGCAATTTGGATCCCCATCGCTCGAAGGATCTCACCGAACTGAAAAGGCTCACGCGCCTGTCCTCGACCAGGAAGGTTTTGCGGCGTGTCGATTGGCAAGGCGTTTCCGTCCTCGCTTGGCTCCGCACCATCTAGCAAATCCGACAACGACGCATCCTGAGCGGGATGCACAGCTCCTTCTCGCTCGCCTGTTTCTGCTTCAACCAGACCGGTCAGGTCCCCACCCGCGCCGGCAGCCTGCGTGTCGAGCCACTTCTCAAAAATGCGCGCGGACTTCGCATCCTCCATCAGATGCGGCAACAGTAATGCCGCAAACCGCCCCGAACCGTCCAGCCAATCGGTGGCATAATTGCGCACCAAGCGCGCGCCAAGAACCGCATCCCCTTCGCTTCGGTCATCTGTCTTTCCACCGCCAAGCGAGCCTCTCTCCAGACTCCAAAGGATCTCATAAATGCGCGTGTAGAGCGCCCACACCGCACCACCCTCTCCTGCAACGGCGAGAGTTCGATAGACATCCGCCATACGCAATTGAGCGCTGCGCTGCAGGCGGTCATTGATTAGCAAATCGGTGTAAAGGTTGGCAACCATCGGAGCATGCTTCTCCACTGTCGGCAGCGCCCAGCGCATGCGCGCGATCATTCGACCGTGCTCAACCAAAGTCGCGGGAGCTAAGACATGATGGCCAATTTCATGAGCCAGGATCTCGAGCGCAAACCGTTCCACGTGGCACGAAGCAACACGCGGCAAGCTGACGACGATCGCCTGGTCCTGCAACCGGATCATGGCAAAGCTACCGGCAAGCCCCTCGTTCTTCGCCTCGAGGTCGGTCACACACAACCGAGGGGGGCGGAGCCGGGTAAACTTGCTCCATGCGGCCAAGGCGGATGGCCAAACCGCCAGCCACTCAGTCTGTAGCATTCCAAGGTCGGACGTAGGCAACTTTGGCGGTTTCATCCGTTCCCCTTTAGCGCAACGAGCACCACAGAGTGGGTTAGAGAAAACGTCAGGGAGAGAGTCGTGTCATTGCCCGCAGCGCTAGTGATCTCGCCGAGAGGAGGGAGCTCGCATCGGGCGCCATGGACGAGAACGGTGCCGCCGCTTAACCTAAGTCCCGGAGGAAGCTGAACCTGTTTTGCGGCAGCCTCGAAGTCGCCGACGGAAGCTCGATGAAATGTTGCGCCAAACGCATCCGCTTTGAGTAACCAACAATCGCCGTTAGCTCGGACCAAGAAATCCTGTTGGATGGCCGCCACGGTGGGCGGTTCTACGAACAGCCCTCCAAAACCGCGGAAGGCACCAACTTGAGACGCGACCCGGACGAGCGACGCATCCTGGACCGGATTTGCGGGATCGAACCAAGGGCTGGCCACTAACTGGGCTCGTGTCTCTCTCCACGTTGTATGAGGCTTGGCACCGACGATGGTCAAAGCCATAGCCTCCGGCAAAGCGTCGGCAGCCAGCAAGGCGCCATGGCGAAAATGCGCCAGACCAGCTCGCCAGGCACAGACCTGGCCAAGTCTTAGAAAACTATCAAGATCGACGCATTGTGGCCCGAGTTGCTCGACCAGATCAATCCACTGCTTCGGCCGGGCGGTCGGGGTGGACACAAGTTGATGAAGCGCATTGCAGACTGCGGGAATTAAACGCCCCGCCCCACTCGCAACAAGGGTTGCGATCTGCGGCAGGATGCGGCGCCAGCCTTCCTCTAAGACGGAGCTGCGGGCGCTGGGTCCCATCAACTTTTGGCCGACTAGCGCGAGGCCCGCATCATACGCTGCGAGCGCGACTGCACCGGCCTGTTCAGCCCGGACTTTGGCCACGGCGCACACCAGATCGTCGATGCCCGTTTGCATGAAGCTTGAGAATGCTCCGGGATCGAGGTCCGGATAAAGGCGGCGGGCCGCGGCAAAGCGCGCGTTGAACTCGGTCCGACCCGAACGAAGTATGGATGTCAGCGTTGGACTTACCATAGGCATTGGTCGCGCCTGGCCCAGGACGGCATCACTGGGTTTTAAGCCACCGCAGGTAGTTGGTGTAGCGTTGGTGGAGGTATTTAAGTTTGAGCAGATCATCGTAAAGATGACCGTAAAGCTTCCTCCCTTTCGACCAATCGCCAATTAGCCGCTCGATTCGAACCAACCGACTGCGCGTGTCGCCTTCGCTCAATCCGTCCAAGCCGAGGCGAAACTCCGCTGCCAATTCAGCCACCGGATCTTCGCGATCACAGTCGAGCCGGTTATAGTCAGCGCCTGCTAGGTCGAAGATCTTCCTCAGCCAACCAATGCGGTCGGTGCGAAAGACCGCTTGGCCTGGGGCATCGAAGAACGGAGCCTCAAAATCCGGGACGAGTTTATCGTGCAACACGAACGGAAGAATCTGTCGCAGGTCTTCCAAATCCACTATCCGGTTGCCGCGGAAGTAAGCAAGGGCCTTTGCATAAACCAGCAGCGTCATCAACACGCGAACGGACAGGCCATTCTTCGTTTGGCAACCAATGTCTTTCAGACGGTCGCGGCCCGTTTCCTGCGACGAAATCGTGTGCCATTCGATGCCGGACAGACGCACGGTATCCTTGGTCTTATACTCGAATTGCTCTGCAGCGACTTCGCAAAACTCAAATTGGCTTGCGAAAAACTCCAACCGGCGCCGAACCTCGGACGGGACAGCAACGGCGCGAATTTCCTCCTGCATACGGTCCACTTCCGAATCGGCGAATACGATCTGGCGAGGCACCACTTCCTCCGGACGAATGTTTTCCTCGATGCGGGTGAGCAGATCCCCGAGAAAGCGGGAATTGAATGCGAGAGCCTGGACAACGACGTCGATACGGTCGCGCAGCGCCTCGATGACCTGGTAAGTGCCGCCACCTTGATCATCGTTGGCGGTCAGAAACCAAGCTGCGTCCGGACACTCAAAGACGTGGTTCAGGATTTCCGCGTAATTGTCGCCCATCACCGTCAGCAACGCGCTCTGCGTCCGTGTTGGGATCCGGTTGTACTCGTCAATAATTTTGACTCGCATCCCGAGCCACTGCCGCCACGAGATGCGAATGTCCTCGATACGCTGCGCGTTGACCAGGTCAGCCGGCAAAGGATTGCCAAGAAGATCCGCGATCGTCATCTGCGGGTGACCATGCTGCATCGCGCGCCGCACCTCGCGCACCGAATAGCCTCCCAAGACTCCCATTAGGATCGCGCTCGCGGTCTTGCCCCGACCTGGACCGCCCACGAAAAGGCACTTGCGCCGTGTGGCAAACGTGAGAAGCGGCAAAAGTATAAAGCTCGAGTAGCACTGCCCAGATGGCAGGACCAAGCGGCTGCGACTGTCACCCAACACGAAGGACTGGGGCGGGCCTTCATTGTACTCGATATCGTAGTGGGGACTAATGATCGCTGTGTTCACGATCCAGAAATAGGCCTGCCGTAATTTTTCATCCAACGCAGTAGCGCCCTGGCCTTGACCGTCAGTCTGTCCGGAAACGGGTCCGCGATAAAGGTCAGCCACGTCAAACGAACGCGCCGCCGTTGCCGAATGCGGATTTGTGGGCGATTGCGAGACGCGTTGAAAAACGTTGAGCAGGCCCATAGGATTAATCAGTTGTCATTCGCCGATTGCCATCGAGCTTGTCTTACCGCGAGTGCTGGCCGCAAGACCTGTCTCCCAAATCTACCGGGATTTGCCAGGGAAAGGCGAGCCGCCATTGAGCGTGGCCGAGCCGATGGATTCTGGTGTCACCGTTGCGGGCGATCTTAGCGCAGCCGTCATGAATTTCAACAGCCTTGAGACTTACCACCCAACGCTGCAAATTCCGAAATCGGCTGGCAGCCGGACGGCCGCTGACCATCCAACGAATCTGGAAGTTACGCCGCAGGCCGCCGACGCGAGTGCGTGGATTCGTGAGCCAGCGATTCCGCTCAAGGCGTCACGATCACATTATCCACATGGGCGCCGACCTGCAATCGCGGTTGCCCCCGCGCCAAGGACTGTCCGCGGACCTTAAGATTCTCCAAGGTGATATCGCGTACGCCATGGTCTTCATCAGCTCCTTCCAGTTGAATGAGATATTCGCCAGGGGCACCTTCCACCTCAAGATTCCGGAATGTAATCTGCCGGACATGCCCAGGAACTTTCTTCTTCATGTATTGATTCACCACCGGTTTGAGGCGAATGAGCTCACGCTGGCCTTCCCCGTGGATACGGACGTTCTCAACCAAAACCTCTTCCAGACGCATCTCTTCCCCAGGCTCGAACAGAAACGGAGTCATGGTGAAATGAATTATATCAAGGTTGCGGAAGGTAATTTGACGCATGAACGCTGCGCGACTTTCGTGGCCTAAGAGGAAGATGCGCGCACGATCGCACCAAAAGACCGTGTTCTGGACGAGAATGCGTTCGACGTTGCTGTTGGAAGCGGAGGAATCCAAGCCTTTAAGGGCCACGCAATCATCGTCGCTGCGAATGAAGCAGTCCGTTATTTGGACATCCTGAGAATTGCACGGATTCATGCCATCGTCATTCTGAACGCGCCCTCCGCAGACTTTCACCCCACGGACGGTAACATTGCGGCTCTGGCGTGGCACCAAAGTCCAATGCGAGGCGCCGCGAATCGTTATGCCTTCAATCGTCAAATTCGTCCCGCGCAAAGAGAGGACGTGCGGAGTCGGCCCCTTCAGCCACGGCCAGTCCGAACCATCAAGGATGCCGCGCCCGGCGATGCGGATGTTCACCCCTTCCGCCACGACGCCCGCTTTCACCACCGCGCCGCCAGCCAGGTAGAGTGTCTGGTGATTCGTGAGAACAATTCTTTCTGCGGAGTGAATGCCAGGACCGTAGTAGACCACTCCCGGTGCTCCCGGGACCGGAGCATTTACCTCAAGCGGGTTAGCGAACAGTAGCAACGGTCCTTTGCGACCCTCAGGTTCCACGCTGAAAAAGCGCGGCTTCACGAGCGTCAAACGCAGCCGGTACGGTCCGTCGTGCATCAAACTGTCCACCGCGGAGGCCGGACGAATCACGGTCTGGTCGAGGACGCGCTTGGACCGGATCAGAACTTCCACAGGCCCCGCGAAATCGAAGTTAGCAAAAGAGTAAGCCCCCCCGTAGTCCCATTCTTTCCCGGCAAAGGGGGCGTCCAGAACTCGCGCCATCGAAACGTCAACGGATTGACCATTGACGCTTATCTCATAGTCCGCAGACCGGGGCTCATTCGCAGGAGCAGGATAGGTCACCACTTGGACTGGGCCGGAACCATTCGCAGGAGCCGAGATATCCGGATCCTTCAGTTCTCCGACAACGCTGAGTCGGGCTGTGGTCAGAAGTGTGAACGCAAATGCGCGGCCAAGGACAACAACGGGGAGACGCATGACTAGATCATGCGCCCACTGAGGAAGATTGAAAGGGAGAATTACACTCTCGACCAAGGCGATTCCGAGCCTTGCTCGGACCAAGTGCGGAGAAGTTCCCCATCAGTCATAGCGTCTTAGTTTCAACAGCCAATCCCCGCCCGTGGGAAAACGGGACATCGCAGGACGATCTTTAACCGGGCTTGGTCTGGCGACTATGACGTTGCCATCCACGTCAGCCGCTGAGTGGATCTGAAGGAGTAAATCTGCTCCGCGGCGTTATGCCCGGCTCACAGCCATTAGTTTTCCCCGAATTGACTCAGCGCCTTAATCAATTCGCTAGCCTCAGTCCGACCGCCATGACCTCGGCTCACTCGCGCAAAGGAGACAATCCCCTTTTTGTTCAAAATGAAGGCCGCTGGGTAAGCGGTTTCATTCGGCGCTTTCCACCTCAATCCATATGAGGTCACCATTCTGTAATCCGGGTCCAGTAGAAAGCGAAAATCGTTCCGCCACTGCTTGTGTTTCAAGAACTCTTCGGCATGCGCTTTTAAGTCCTCACTCGGGCCGGGATAGACCAGCAATACTTGGGACCTTTTCAAAAGCTCATCCGCTGAGTCAAGGAGGTCTTGGACTTGGATCGTGCACAAGGGACAATTGTACCCGGGCCAACCGCGGAGCACCACGATAACAACATTGGCGTTCGCCGTCAGTTCGCCTAATTGAAT
This sequence comes from Limisphaerales bacterium, assembly GCA_044225505.1. GTDB lineage: Bacteria > Verrucomicrobiota > Verrucomicrobiia > Limisphaerales > SIBE01 > JAXMHN01. The sequence goes on along the minus strand of JBGAIN010000054.1, from coordinate 3,338 downwards.
GCGCTGGTTGTCCAGGGTCATCAGGCTGAACTCCGGGGCTTTTTCGCCGACCTTGGGTGGTTCAGCCGCGCTGGTATGGATCCGCAAAACGACCGCTAAAATTACCCAGCCAAGCTTGATTTGATCACGAAGTTTCATATTGGATTCTCAATCTAGTTTTACATTGCATGACGACTGCAAGGATGCATGAGCAAGTCGTCTAGACTCACTTCCAAAACAAAGCGCGCGCCCCCGACGGGCTCGGAAACAGGTGCGGGAAAGCTTGCACCGTCGGACCATTCCAAGGAGGTTTCATCGCTCCAAGGTCCCCCGGATTGAAACCGTCATTGAACATTGATGCATAGGTCATTTACTCGTCTCTCCGATCGAGCACGCGTTTCATCCGCTCCCGTGCGTCCCGTGTTAATGATGGCGCGTTGGGTTGAGACAAGGGCTCCGATTGCTCGAGCCTCACCTTTCGCAAGAGGCGGATTTGCTTTCCGTACCGGCGACACCAACTGCACACCAGCAAATGCAGTTGCAAGGCCAAGCGCTGGCGTCTCCCGAGCGCCTGGTCGAGAGCCTTCGTTTGCATCCGCGCGACCTCGCGACAGCTCAGAAACATGGTTTGAATCGCAGTTTTCAGTTTATTCAGAGGGCTTTCAGGGCGCTGCATACGAGTTTCCATTTTTCAAGGATCGGACTCGGACGCAAATTCTGTTCCCTGCCGACTCCACTCGCTCGAACTGTAAGTCGACAAATGATCTCTCAACCTTACACAACATTTGAGCTCGGAAATGTTTCCCACTCCGCGCCATGAATCCATAGCTCCGTTGCGCCCAAACCAAAGTCCGCGCGATGGAGCATTCCCGAAACGTTCCTCGCTCAATTTTGGTGTGTCGAGCCATCTCTTCGCTGACGAACAGATCGCGCTCCACCCGTCACGAACGATGCGCCCTATGGCGTCGGACTCATTCTCTTAGCTGTAAGGAATACTCCGCCACCGCGACCCATCGAGGCAAGCAGCAACACCAACACGTCAGCGAAATTCGAAGTAACACGATGAACAATACATTTGAAATCAAAATGCCACCTGGCCGCGCGATGGCCATGTCGCCACAGGAAGAAGACTTGATGCAACAGCATCTGCGCGACGAAAACTTGCCGGAAGCCGTCATGCCAGCCCTCCCGATCAACCGAGTCCTCAAAGGCCAGAAGGCCTTGGTCACGGGTGCCAACTCGGGGATCGGTCAGGCCGTGGCCCTGGCCCTCGCAAAAGCCGGAGCTGACGTGGTCGTCAACTACGTCTCCCGTCCGGATGCTGCCGAAGCGGTCGTCCAGGAAGCCAGGCGGAGTGGTGCGAACGTCTACGCCCACAAAGCAAGTGTCGCCAGCGAGGATGAAGTACAAGCGATGTTCAAAAAGATGATTCAGGAGTTTGGAACGATCGACATCCTGGTCAACAATGCCGGCCTGCAAAGGGACGCACGCATCGAGGAAATGACGCTGGCTGATTGGCGCTTCGTCCTGGACGTGAATCTAACCGGTCAGTTTCTTTGCGCACGTGAGGCTATCCGCGAGTTCAAACGTCGTGGAATACGACCTGAGGTCTCCTGCGCCGCCGGAAAGATCATTTGTATGAGTTCCGTGCATGAGGTGATTCCCTGGGCGGGGCATGTGAACTATGCGGCGAGCAAAGGCGGCGTCATGCTGATGATGAAGAGCATCGCCCAGGAAGTCGCGCCGTATCGAATCCGCGTTAACTCGGTCTGCCCCGGGGCCATCCGCACGCCCATCAACATGGAAGCGTGGGGCACTCCGGAAGCATACCGCGAGCTCATGAAGCTTATTCCCTACAAGCGAATCGGTGAACCTGAAGATATTGGGCGCGCTGCCGTCTGGTTAGCCAGCGACGATTCAGACTACATTCACGGGGCAAGCATCTTCGTAGACGGCGGCATGACGCTGTATCCTGGTTTCGAGACAGGCGGCTAAACTTCCCGCGTGCCGACTCCACGACTTTTCCTTCCTACTCAATGGTAACGGCCAAACGGCGCAATGCCCAAGAAAGGCAGACAAGGCTTCTGGCCTTCCCCAACGATGAGCGAAACATCTTTAAACGCCTGTGAATGGCTTGAGACTGACGGCTTGGGTGGCTTCGCCTCAGGAACCTCGACAGGGATCCGGACCCGCCGCTATCACGCCTTGTTGTTAACTGCGACTACTCCCCCTACGGGGCGCATGGTGCTTGTGAATGGCTTCGACGCTTGGGTTGAAACACCGAACGGAACGTTCCCCATTTCCTCCCAGAACTACACACCGGGCGTCGTTGCTGGAAACGGCTGGCAACGGATCAAGAACTTCACCGCTTATCCCTGGCCGCATTGGATCTACCGCCTCGACGACGGAACGGAACTCGAGCAAGAAGTTTTCGTGGTCAAAGATCAGCCTGTTACCTGTTTGCGGTGGAGGCTGCGTGACCGGTCCACGCCCGCGACACTCCACCTCCGTCCATTCCTCTCCGGGCGTGACTATCATTCATTACACCGAAAGAACGCGGCGTTTCAATTCGAGGCTAAGCGAGGATTGGATCGAGTTTCATGGTGCCCTTATTCAGGCGCGCCAGGTGTGATGGCATTAAGTAACGGCCATTACCATCACGAGCCGCTCTGGTACTATAACTTCCTTTACGAAGAAGAGCGCGCACGTGGCTTGGATTGCGAGGAAGACCTAGCTGCCCCGGGCGTATTTTCATGGAAACTAGAGCAAGGCGACGCCGCACTCGTTTTCACCACGACATTGCATGCCGAAGCGAAGTTTCCTGTCAATGTCGGCCCAATCGAACTCCTCCAGCAGCTGCGAGAAACGGAGCACGAACGTCGGTCGCGGTTTGACACCCCGCTGCACGGGGCCGCGGATACCTACCTGGTTCGGCGATCCGAAGGGAGAACCATTGTTGCCGGTTATCCGTGGTTCACGGACTGGGGGCGCGATACGCTAATTGCCATCCGGGGTCTCTGTCTGGCGACAGGTCGGTTCGACGACGCGCGGGATATTCTGACAAGCTGGGCCTCTGCCATTTCGGCAGGAATGTTGCCCAATCGTTTTCCCGACCAGGGCGGGCAGGCCGAGTTCAATGCGGTTGACGCGTCACTCTGGTTTGTCGTGGCGGCTTACGAATTTCTGCAAACAGCAGAGCTTACTCACAGTCAGAGCGACGAGACGCGGTCGACTCTATTGGCGGCAATAGAAGCTATCGTTCAAGGGTACAAGCAAGGCACCCGGTTTGGAATTCGCGCTGACCGCGACGGTCTCCTGGCTGCCGGTGAACCAGGAGTACAGTTGACATGGATGGACGC
>JBGAIN010000053.1:23711-48199 GCA_044225505.1 Limisphaerales bacterium | reverse complement strand
GGATGACCTTCGACGGGCAGTTATGAAGGTCCGCAACCGTGTCTGGGAGGCACCTCAGTGGACAAAATCAGACACGCGTATCAGCGAGCGCGTCGGTAGCTTGTTCATTCGAATGAATACTCGTGTGCCGAACGCAGAAGGGTGTATTGCTGCGGAGCGAGGCTTTGCGAGCGGAGCCAGCAAATACGCCCCTGGTTGAACAAGCCCGATGTTTTTGATGAAACCAGTCGGCTCAGAGCCGACAATGGCAGTTGTATTTTTGGCGAGAGAACCGGAAGAGGTGGTGGATGCGTTTTTTCAGCTCTCGTGGAGGGATGGGTACGGAGAAGCGGGCAGAGGCGCGAGCTTTAGCGCAGGGGCTCAAGGACCTGAAGGTGGCCAGAAAGTGGTGTCGAGATCGGCCGCGGGCAGATGGAATCCCAATGGACTGCGCCAGGGCAAAAAGGCTGCGAGCGCGTGAGGAGACCATTTGGCAACGCGCGCTGTTCATGCGGCTGTGGAGATGCGAGAGATCAAGGTTGGGCGAAGCGGTGGTCCGCGCGTCTTGTGCCCAGGGCTAACCGAGCCGACTAATTTCATTTCCGAGCCACATCGAGGGCAAAGCGGAGCCGAGCCAGCTAGAGGGAACGAAGCGAGCACATCCGGGGCGCCCAGGTTGACTGTTTTTCCGGAGTGGAGTTGGACTTGCAGACGCTTGGCTTTGGCTGTGGGATGGCAGAAGCCGTAGTAACGAACTGAGCGTAACCCCGTGGGGAGCACATGACGCAAGTAGCGGCTGAGGAATTCAACGCCGGGGAGTGACTTCGTGTTGATGCGATTGGCATCCGATCGATCCTTCCAGCGGAAGGTGACGGATTGATCGGTGACGGTCAGAAGGCGCGCGTCGGTGATGGCCGTGCGTGCGACGTAAGTGCCCAGGTATTTGAGAGCGGGAGCGCCGGAGCCGGCGGGTTGAATATGCACGCCCCAGTCTTTGCCCCAGACGGCCGGATCGACCTGCCAACCGTGCTCTTTAAACAGTTGGTAAATGTGCTGGCGGAAAGCGCTCTGGAGGTGCGGCAAATAGACCAGGAACTCCGGGTTTTTGACTTGGACATACTGGCCGTGGGCATCGAGCCCGGCGCCTGGGACTAAGCAGTGAATATGAGGATGGAATTGCAGGCGTTGATTCCAGGTATGAAGGACGGCGGTGAAACCGCTGACCTGGGCTCGCAAGCGTTTGTCGTCAGCGAGTTTTTCGGCCAGAGCGCCCGAGACGGCCGTGAAAAAGAGGTCATAGGCTTGCTTGGCAGCGGGGCCGAAAAAGCAGCCGCGTAACTCTGCGGGCAGAGTGAAGGTGACCAGGAAGTAAGGTGCGTTAACAAGTTTATGTAACTCGCGCTGAACCCAGCGGCGCGTGGTCAACGCGCCGCGTTGGGGACAGGCTTTGTGGTTGCAGGAGTGATAGGCAAAGTGCCATTGGCCGCAGTCGCAGGCAAAGGCGTTGCCGCCCAAGGCCGCCGTGCGGCAATGAGTGATAGCCCGGAGGGCGCGACGTTGCTGAGGAGAAAGCGCAGGCTTTGTGCTCAGGAACTGAGGTAGAAAACGGCGCAGCGCCCCCAAAACGGTGGGGCGGTCGGACATGCTGAGGGTGGAGAAACTCTGTCTAGCGCGGCAGGCTTCGACAAAGCTCGTCCATCAGACGCAAGGTGTCTTGAGCGCTCTGATGAGTCAGGTGCGTGTAGACCATCGTGCTGGTGATCTGGGAATGGCCCAGCAACTCTTGAATGGTGCGAAGGTGGGCGCCGGCTTCCAGAAGGTGCGTGGCAAAACTGTGTCGTAACGTGTGCGGTGAGGCACCCGGAATGTTGAGCTCTTTGCGGGCAACGATTAAAAGGCGCTGCAGGGAGCAGGTGGGCATCGGGTGTGTGGCCTGACGCATGCGCTTAGCCAGACCTTCGGGATGGCGATCGCCGCGTCCCACGTTGGGAAAGATTAACAGGGGATGGTGGTGGAAAGACCAGTAACGGCGCAGTTCTAAATACATCGGTGTGGGCAAGGGGACGACGCGATCTTTGTGACCTTTGCTCTGACGAATGAACAGTTTGTTTTCTTTGCCCTTGATGTCGTGGATGGTCAGCCCCAGACACTCGCTTAAACGCAGGCCACAACAATAGATGAGCTTGAGGGGAGTGCGATAGCGGCGAAGTCGAATGTGGGCTAGGAGATCGTGGACCTGCTGGCGAGTGAGGACGGTGGGAAGGGTGTCGTGATCCTTGGAACGGATCTGGGAAAAGACGGTCCAGTCGTTGTGGTTGAGTAACTCGACGAAGAACATCTTCGCGGCGGCAACGGCCTGTCGGATGGTCTTAGGTCGCCAATGCTTCTGTAGCTTGACCATGAGGAAATAATCGCGCAGTTGGGCTTCGGTGATGGCCGCGGGATCGCAAGCGAAGTGTTTTTGGATGAGTCCAAGTTGGCGATAGTAGGAATGACGAGTGCGATTGGCGTCGTAGCGAAGGGCCAGAAAACTTGCGAAGCTGGCCATCGATTCGTAGGGATGCTTGTAATCGACAGGGTTCGCATACTCCTTGGCCGTGGTCCGGATGCCCGGAGGCAGGGTCGACTTGGGTCCCCACGCACTGACTTTAGGTTTTGAGTCGGCGCTCGGCTGTGGGTTGAGGTTGGGAGTTCCGGTGGAGGAAGGATTGGTGCTGTTCATGCACCCGTATAGTAGTAATCTCTCCTTGTGAATCCGCGCCCGATCCACGCGAACGTGATCGAGAATCATCGCCGCGCGGAGCGGCTTAGTTCAACCAATCGCCGGAGCGAGCTGCCGCACGCGTCTCAGCTCAGAGAGTTTCGGAAAACTCGGAATCGCCGCGAAGTGCCAAGCTGGCGTTGCCAGCGGCAGTTGTTCGGCTTACCGTTCGGCCAAAACACAACAATGTTATGGGTGCCTGGGATTGTGACCCATTCGGAAACGATACGGCCTGCGACTGGAACTACGACCTAGAGCAGAGTGACGACTTGTCCTTCATTGCCGAGACCATCGAAAAGGTCCATGCGGCTGGGATCAGTTACCTCGCAGCTTCGGACGCAGAAGAGGCGATAGCTGCCGCGGATGCACTTGCGCGCCTCCGTGGCAGGTTCTACGTGCGGAACGCCTACACCGAGTCACTAGATAGATGGGTCACGAACCATCCACTCACGCCAGGCAACGAACTGCTTGATTCAGCCATTCGCGCCATTGCGCGGATACTGACGAAGCCTTCGGAGCTTTTGGAGCGTTGGGGCGAGAGTGAGGAGTTCGGGAAGTGGAAAAATCACCTAACCGATTTGCAGGGGAGACTGAGATGAAAGGGCCGAACCAGACACAGGAGACGAACTGGCGCCGCACCGATGCGCTCCACGCGTGCAGTCGATTTGCAGGAGCCATTCACGCTGTCGCTTGCCTTTTCAGCACCAGTCGCTCAGTTCTCTGTTAGCGGTGTCGCGCGGCGGGACGGAGCTCACGGGCCTTATGCCTTACCGATGGTCATGAGTTTACAACATCGTCTAAAATGTCGTCATGATTCTTGAGCGCTTTCCACAGGTGCAGAATATGTCTCACTCGGAAAAGCTCCTACTGGTGTCGGAGTTGTGGAATGACCTTGAGGCGCATCCTTCGGAGGTGCCTGTTTCGCGAGAGAGATTCTAGCAGAGCTGGACCGCCGGATGGAGCAGTTCCGGCAAAATCCCAGTAAGTTCACGACCTGAGAGACCGTTCAGGAGAGGATTCTCGGCTCGCGCTCACGATCGAGCTGAACCTCCTCCAGCAGGCAGACGTCGACATTCAGTCCGCTTCCGATCGCTCTAAAGACTACCAGGAAGGGCCAGGACGGCGCCTTCACACGGTTGCGGCAAAACCCGGAGATGGCTCCGCCTTATGAGGGTGCGTATCGGCGAATGCTCGTTCGGGATTTTCCGCATGGCATTTTATATTCCGTGCAGCCGTCCCGGCTTGTGGTAGTGGCGGTCATGGATCTCAGACAAGACCCGGAAGCCATCAGACGAAAGGTCCTTGGACACGGCTGATAACAACCGCATGCATCGAGCACCGCGATCCGACTAAACCTCGAACGATAACTGCTGGCCTGGCACCGCTGAGTTCCGTCGTTCGATGAAGCAGAATGGCTCTCACGGAGGCACCAAGACTCAGCGCGGCTCAGCCGCAACCGAGGGCTGCTGGTTGTTTGTGCGTCGTATTAGCCTGACTTCCTCCTCAGTGGGATAAAAAGCCCAACAAAACCGAGGGTTTCTCGATTTGATCGGGCTACAATGACTGTTTTGGCGGCGAGGCGAACAAGGAAGCCAAGCCGAGTTTCCGGAGTTGCTCGTTCAGATCGGTGGGCACTTGGGTGAGGATGGTCTGGTGGACCTTGGAGCCCATTTGCAGTCGGCCCAAGCGAATGGTCTGCAGGTGGCGGAGCACTCGGGGAACTTCCGCCGTTTCGCCTTTGGCGCGCCATTCTCCTCCTAAACGCGCGCTCAGCCAATAGGCCAGAAAACAGAGGCGCACATGATTGATCACCCGGTCGGGGCGCCGGTGAAAATAGGCCGGACTTCCAGGTAACTCTTGAGTTCGCAGAAAGCCTCTTCCACATCCAGGAGTCCCTTATAGTGACCCAAGACCTGCTCGGTGGGACATTGCTGCGCCGTTTGGTTGGTGTGCAGCAGCTTACCAACCGTCTTGCTGGGCCTCTTGGGCGATCAATTCCCTTGCGCTCCCAGATCAACTTCCTTGCCCATCGACGCTGTAGCTAAAATATTTGTGCGCCTTGAGTCGTTGCAGAGTCCGTCCCACCTGGCTGGCCAGTTTTTGCCCGTCCACTTTCTGGCGCTTAACCACCGCCAAGCGTCTTAACTCCGTTTCGGCTTTGTCGATCCTGCTTTGGCGGCGCTCGCGATCCCGTTGCTGACGCCATTGGCCACCGGCCACCACGTAGCGTTTGCCCTCGTGGGTGATCTCCATGAGCTTTTGGCGGTCGCCCAATTCGAGCTGCTTTTCCAAGCCCAGTTCCTCCACCAGGCTGTGCAAGGTAACTGCCGAAAGCCGAGTCACGCACCCCAGCCCCGCTGCGTCCATCGCCTCCAGATTGATCTGGCTGCTCATCCCGCCATCAAACACGAAAGTAGCTTCCTGGATTCCAAAACGCCGACGCAACGTGTGCAATAATCCTTGGGCGTCTGCGTATCATTGCGGTTGCCGCGCAAAACTGACACATGCAAAGGCAGGCCCTCGGTGTCCGTCGCCACCGCCAGGATGATTTGCGGCCGATCCCTGCGGTGATCTCGGCTATGGCCGTATTGAGCCAGGTGCTCCGGCCCAGCGCCTTCGAAATAGACGCTGGTCAGATCGTAGAGGACCAGACGCACCGCTTGGGGAAAGGCCCGTTGATAAAGCGCTTTCTCCAAATGGACCCAATGGCCATTGAGCTGGTCCATGGCGGCGTAGATATCGTCTTCGTCGAAGGATTCATCGGCTTTTCAGCCGCAAGCTGGAGCTAACCAGGTGCCCGCGGCTTTCGCGCCACAGACAGTTTGGCGCAGGGAAAGAGCAGACGGCTATAGATCACAGACCGGAGCAAGCCTCGTTGGCGAGGAGAGCCAATGCCGGTGAACAGTTCGTCCAACCGGAACCGCGACCAAGCGTCGTTCAGAACGGCCAAGCCGCCATAATCCAGAGCCTCATGCAACTGAACCTGCTCCGCAGGCAGGAAATCCTGCCCTTTGAGAGAGCCGATGATCAGATCGCGCGTGGCGGGGGGCAGATCGGTGATGTTGCAGATCGTGCGGGAGCGAGGGCCATCCGGGGTGCGGAAGGACTCCCGGACTAGGTAAGAGACATAGGTTTTGCCGTTCTTGCGCGATGAAGTCGTGGCTTGGACGAACACGGGCTACAGAGTAGACAATGCATCCAGCATGGTCAAAGACAATTGCAGGCAGTATAAACATATTACTTGCTACACTATTTGCCAAAACCCCAACAAAGTTGATGTTTCTCTCAAAATGTTCGGGAACTTAGGTTAGCCGACCAGCTTCACCTCCGCCGCGCTGAGCCTCGGTGCCTCCGTGAGAGAAGAATTTATCGAACCAAGCGGTTCACCGAAACACGGCGCCGATTTGCGCGTGAGCATGTTTAAGCAGTGGTGTCGAAACACGTATGATCACAACGCATAGCGTCTTTCGCAATCGAGTATCCAGGCCGGCGCTTTCTGTTACGCTGATCGTTTGTTCGGGACTGTGGCTTGCTGCGGCTTGCGAATACTATGCGACCAGCGGATTGAAAGTCGATTGGTCAGCGACGCCTTTATTGTGGGTGCTTACGGTGGTAATAACTCCAGCGATTTGTTTTGCCGGTTGTATGATTCTGGTTGATCAGGGGAAGCAGCAACCGTTTGGTCTGATTGAGTGGTGGGCATTGGCGGCGGCATTTTTGCCGGTGACTCTGGGCACTCTGTTATCAGTGTGGGCAGTCAAGGTGTTGGTTTCGATGAGTGGCGTATGACATACTTCGTCTTTATCTATTTTGGTTTGGCGGTAGCACTGACTGCCATCTTGACCGCAATCACTTGTCGCCGACAAATTGCGGGAAAGAAGCAGCCATCATCCAGCGCGGCATATGGGGGAGCCTTCGGTGCCGCGGCCATTGCCGTGATTTTCTCGATACTCTATTCTGTTGGAGCGAGAGCGTATTTGCTGGATTTTTGGACGAATCCGGCACTGCCGGGAGTCGGAAGATATTTGCTACAGTGGGCGTTGACCGGCTTGATATGTGTTGTTCCGGCAGCCTTTGTTGTAGCGAAGTTTCAGCGCAAGATGGTCGATGACCATATTCATCTCCCGGCCGCATTGGGGGCAGATCGGAGCTGAGCCAGCGAGAGGGAACGAAGTTTCGAAATCTGGTGCGCCCAAGGCAGGGGCAGGGGCAGTCCCGCAGAAGCGCATATTTGGGTCGCGAGCATGGGGCTCGCAGCTTTGCATGACAGAATGCTGAATTGCTTCGAGGGTGGGGCTCAGTTCCGACGGGGCGAAGCGTCCGGCCCCAAGGGTCAGAAACGGTCAGGCGCTCAGAATGCGATATCGTCTCTTGATAAGTGGAGCAAGCCAGCGGCAGATTCTAGAACTGAACCGAAAGCTGCGGGAGCAGCTTTCGTGCAAATATGCGATCCGCGCGACTAACCCCTTCGAACGTGCTCGAATTTTGAAGAAGGGATGGAGGATCGGGGGGAAAGCCTCGCAAGCAGCCCTTTGGAAATTGCAGTCTACAAGCCAAAGGTGCTAAGGTCCAGGGAAAGGGAATTGGTGAGGACGGGTTTATGTCGTTGAGAATCCTCAAATCCCTGGCCACGTTACGCAACGGACTGTCGGATAAACACGGTTCGGCAAATGCCTTATGAGCGATACCCCTCCGCCACTGTCTATCAAAAGAAGAATTAAGAGCATCGCACCGCTTCAGCTCGGTAAGATGCTCGCCATCCTCTACGGAATCATGGGGCTCCTGGTTGTCCCGTTGTTTCTCATCATGCCGATGATCGGGTCGCAGTTACCCGCTCAGCAGCGCGCTGGAATGATGGTGTTTGGCGTTGGGTTCGCACTGTGTATGCCAATCATTTATGCTGTGATGGGCTTTGTCTTTGGCGCACTCGGCGCAGTGATATACAATCTCATTGCCAAATGGATTGGCGGAATCGAAGTCGAGGTCGAGTGAAGCCAAGCCAGGTCACTGGAGCGAATGTGGGTGGGCCACGTCGGTTGGCAATTCGGGAGCCATGGACCGCCCGCGCCGCTCAGTTCCGTCGTTCGGCATGATAAACCTCGTTCGTCACTCGAAGGTTGTTCGCGGCAGTTGCTTGGCGGTGGTCATTATCACAGTCGCCTACGCCAGTCTCGTTGGTTGGAACATAATACGGCAGAAGATGGCAGAGGCAAAGGAGAGGAGCGTTCAGCGGTTCGTGACGATGTTTCAACCACAGCTAGAGACCAATCGGCGATTCGAAAACGTTCGCGTTGTCGGCTATTGCTGCGATGCTAGTTCTCACCCGTTTATTGTCCTGAGAGGCACGGTCCTGAGCCAAGAGGACTGGGACTCGCTAAACCGCTTGTGCCGATTGGCTGAACCGCCGTTTCCTTTGTCTGTCCAAGCTGTATCGATTCGGCCGCCGCCTTCTACCTTCGTTGGTTACGGTGGAACGGTTGATCCAAGCGGGCACGTGGAGTTTGGACGAGGCTTAGGTCGCCCAACGGTGGAAATGGCAATGAGCTACTTGTCCTCTGCTAACCTGTTTGCACCGGGCGGTTGGGGATACTATTCAATCTCGCCCAACGAGGTTCTGGCAGTTTTGTTCATAGCTATGCAAACCAATGCCGTGGAGCTGTTCTCGAATATCGTCACGCACGGTCGCCCCGAAGCCAAGCTGTATGCCCTTTGCGGCATCCGCAAGGTTTCGCCGGGTGAATTTGACGTTTTGGCGAGTTCTGCTGCGACGTCGGCTGGATGGAGTGGCCTTTCCATGATGAAAGAGATTCACGCCGTGAGGACGGCTCGCGGTTGCGTCAGCCGTCTGGATTCACCGTCGCGCATCATCGAGGCAATCAGAGGCGGCGAATTCGATGGCTACTTCGGGATCAAACGAGCGAATTGACGCAATGAAGAAAATCTCGTCGAACGCACTGGAGTCGAACTTCCGCAACGCGTCTCGGGTCCCGGGCGGGCGGGGAATTGGACGCGCGCTCCGCGATCAGGCTTGTGCTCTCAGCGGCTGTCGCTTAGTTGGGTGTTAGCCTATGGAGGCGACCGGTTTACTTGCCTTGCTTGAGCAACAGGACGCTCGACGGTTTCCGGAAGACGTCGAGCTTAAGGTTGGCCGGATCAAGGCGCTGTCCGGCTCTTCGATCCCCCAAGATCTCAAAGTCGCTTGCTGTAATGCTGGGGCTGTAGAGCTGTTCGAGGGGCGCTATCGCCTGTTGCAGATTGATGAATTGACTAACGTTGGGGAATTGCAGGCGGGCGAGTTCGGTGGGCTCAGATGTCCCGCACATTGGATCGCTTTCCTTGACGCTCGTGACGGAAACTATATCGCCATCGATTTGACGACGGAGAACATTCTGGACTGCGATCACGATACAATAGGGACTGCGGGTGTGATCGCGAAGAACTTCACCGATTTCCTAAGTCGACTTATCCGTGAAGGCCCTGAACCATATTGGCTGAATCCCAATTTCCGATCCATTAAGGAAATCGTCCATCCGGCATCGCAAGAGTTAAATCGCTACATGTATCGGAAGTTTTGGGAGTCGCTCGGTAATGAGGTCGGGCCTGAGGTTTGCTCGACTGCCGGTTGCAGCCGGAAGCGAATCAGGGTAAGTGTAAAGTGCCGTCTCCACCACTACGAGATGTTAAGAGGACATTCCTGCCCGTTCCAGGAGTGAAAAAGTTTAACAAATCGATGACGACGAACCACCGCTGCCTCACTCTGTTTTCCGCGAACCGAGAACTCGGTCACGCCAGTCACACTCCCGCTTTACTCGCGGTGGCGGTCGCATATCTTCGTTAGGTGACGAGACCGCTCGAATATGAAAACTGTTGGAAGGAGAGCGCCATTCCCAGGGTTTACAGTCGTTGAGATGTTAGTCGTGGTGTCCGTGCTTGGGGTGCTGGCTAGCCTACTTGCCATAGCCGTTCTGCGGGCCAAGGATTCCTCGAAACTGGGCGTCTGCGTGAATAACCTCCATCAGCTTAGCCTCGCTATGGCGCTTTACACCGGAGACTTCAAAGACACCGCACCAATAGGATTAGTGGACGTGCTCGGAACGCCCAGCGTGGAGATCTGGAAGACCTATCGATATATGATTCAGCCGTATCTGGGCAACCAGACCAATTCCACGCCTGGAGACAAGGTGTTTATCTGCCCACGCGACACCTTCGTCATCGGTTTCGTCAGCGACATGCCCGTGAGGCTTGCAGCGTCACATTCCCTTGCTCCTGGATTTTCCAGCTATTTGTTCAACGGTCTGAACCAGAAAACCAATGAAATCTTGCCTGGGATAGCTGGGGTAAAGCTGCACACAATCCGAAGCCCACAGCGTGTCATTGAACTGGGCGAGGCGTCCGGCTTTGTTGGGTTCTCGTGGCACCATCCGGCAAAGCAGGAGCTGATATTTAACCGGTCAAGAAACGAATTTGCCTTCGTGGACGGTCACGTCGGGGCGAAAGAAGTTTTCTGGAACGGTGTGAAGGGGGAGGCTGGGCAGGCGTATCATTATAACCCACCGAGTCCATTTGATTACTCCTGGAATGGCCAGTAGGCAGCAGCAACTCGACTCTCCTATCCCCGCCGTGAACGGAACTGCGGCGAGTCTGCACTTGTCGTATTCGGCTCGTCCAGCGGGCCGCTGTCGGTTCTGTTGGCGTCAGATTACTCGGGATACTTTGTAATCGAGAGGAATAATATGAGAGCAACAGTCACTTTGGTTATTGGCATTGCCATCGGAATGGCAGCCGGTATTGGTGTGGGGCATTACTCTGCACGATCTCCGGCAATCAACGTTGAGGAGCAAGCGTCCGCGCAAGGACGTTCTATCGAATCGCTGCGCTTAGAGGCCGAACGGAATCAGCTCAAGAAGCTGCTGGCGCAGTTTACGCCGGGGAGTCCCTTGGTGCAGGATCAGGAGCAAAGGGTCCGGGATTTGGAAAACAGGGTCACTGAGAAGCTTGCACGATTCCGGGATGGCGGTCAAAATGCAGAACATGCCAGTTCCGGATCTCGATGACGCGATTCCGAATGCATTCCTGACGACTCGCTGGAGTCTCGTCGCCGCGGCAGCTCAATCGTCGCACCCTGATTCGGCTCGAGCCCTGGAAGCACTTTGCCGGGCCTATTGGCAGCCCGTTTACGGCTTCATTCGCCGGAGGTCGCCGAACGTTGAAGAGGCTCAAGATCTCACTCAGGCGTTTTTTGAACACCTCCTGCAAAAGCGCACCTTAACTCGCGCCAACCCCGAGCAGGGCCGCTTCCGATCCTTTCTTTTCTCCGCGGTTAAATACTTCCTCGCCGATCAACAGGATCGCCGCACAGCGCTCAAACGCGGCGGGCAAATTGAGTTCCTGCAGTTCGATACTGTCCTGACCGAGATTTGCTCTTCCAGCGGGGCTGGCGATGATTCTATCACGCAATTCGATCGCGATTGGGCCTTCGCGATTCTCGACCAGAGCTTACGTCGACTCCAGGAGGAATTTGCACGATCCGGGCGCAGCGAGCTCTTTGAAGGCCTGAAATGCTTTCTCACGGGGAATGATACTTTGGCAACTTACGCCCAAATCGCCGTTGGCTTGAGCATGACCGAAGGTGCGGCGAAAATGACGGTTAAGCGGATGCGCGATCGCCTTGGCACTATTATCCGGCAAGAGATTCTGCAGACGGTTCGCAACCCTGAGGATCTCGAATCGGAACTGCGCACTTTCTTGGCAGCGTTGGCTTTGAAGGCTTGAGGAATGTTTCGGAGCGGCCTGCTTCTTCCGGCCAAGGCCGCCGACGCGTTGAATCGACTCTTAGTCTCGAGGATCCACCCGCCTCCGGTCCTTGACCTCAAAATACTTCGTTACTTCGCACTCCCAATTCCTGAGTTAGTAGACAATGACGTATCGACGAGTGGCTACTTGGCTGATTCTGATAGAACTTGGAGTGAGCGTCGCGCGCTCGAATCCCACGATCACTTCCGAACCCCGAACTCAGTTCCAATGGCAGGGAAGGCGGCTTTCACTCAGTGTGACCGTCGCCGGACCCACTCCCTCCGGCTTTCAGTGGCAGTTTGACGACCGGCTCATTCCAGGGGCGACCAATCGGACGTTGGTCATCGCAAATGCGCAATTGGCTGATGACGGCCTTTACAAAGTGATTGTTTCTGACAATAGCGGGACGGCGACCAGTCAAGTCGCCCGCGTTATGATTCGCGCCTGGCCAGCGCCGACCGGACCACGCATTCCAGAGTTGGCTCGGCTGGATACCAACATGCAGGTGGCGATGCTTAACCACACCTTGCCTGGTGGTTCGTTGGCCGTGGTTAAAGATGGCCGCTTGGTCTTTGCGCGCGGCTACGGTTTCGCCGATGTCGAAAACAGTCAACCGTATCAGCCGGACTCTCTGTGCCGGAGCGGGAGTCTGGCGAAGACCATCACCGCCGCCAGCGTCATGAAGCTGGTTGAGCAAGGCAAATTGAACCTGGAGGAGTCCATATTCCATGCTCTCGAGCTCGAGCCTCCTCTCTACCCCGGTGCGACTTTCGACAGCCGTTGGACAAATATCACCGTCCGACAGGTACTTTACCATTCAGGTGGCTGGAATAGTGACACCGCCCTTAGTCCTTTAGGCCAGAGGGGCTTTGATCCAACGAGTTGGCCGAATACCATCGCGCGGGATTTGAGTTTAACGACTCAGCCCACGCCGAGCGACCTCGTTCGCTGGGTCCTCGGGAAACGTCTGCAGTTTACCCCGGGCACAATGACAGTTTACTCTAACTTCGGGTATGACCTGCTGGGAACACTCGTCGAGAAACGCAGTGGCGTGTCCTACGAGGAGGCCGCGCGTCAGCTCCTGGCGCAGGCGCAGATCACACGCATGCGCGTCGGTGGCAACTCGCGCGCCGAGAGACGCGCGGGCGAGGTTGTCTACTATTTGCATCCGAGCCTGACTCTCACCGGGGTCTACGCCCTGTATGAACCCCGGCCATTGGATTTCGACCTCCCGTATGCCTGGCCTGTATCTCTCTATGCTGCGGACGGCGGTTGGCTCATCTCAGCGGTGGACTTTGCCCGGTTCGTTGCTGCGATCGATGGCGACAAAACTTACCCTGACATTCTTTCGACAAACTCGGTCAGTGCCATGCTCACCCGAGGCAAGTTTCCCGGCCCGCAGGGCGATTACTACGGAATTGGCTGGGATTCGGTCAGCCCAAGTACGGGTGTTTGGTACAAAACGGGGGGTGATACGGGCAATTTTGATCTCGCGATGCACCGAAAAAATGGGGTGATCCTGGCGTTCACTTTTAACACAACAGACCATTCTCCAGCGTGGACCGCTCTGGTCAGCCTGCAAACGTCCGTAGACCACATTTCACAGTGGCCCAGCCATGACCTGTTCCCCGCAAGTCTCTCTTATGAGGCGTGGCGCGCTAAATACTTCACGAATTTAACAAGCTCAATCTCCGCCGACAGCGCCGACCCGGACGGCGACGGTCAGCCCAATCTCTTGGAATTCGCTCAAGGCACTAATCCTTTGGTTTTATCTGTCGCGCCGCCGTTGGGTATTCAATTTGATAAATCTCAGGGCGACGGAGTGCTGGATATCACTTTCCGCCGCCCTCTATCCTCAGAGCTGTCCTACGCGCTCGCTTCCTCAAAAGACCTTCACTCGTGGGATGGATTGATCCACCTCGACGGTCGCGAACTCTCCCTGAATGAGGACGGCTCCTGCACCGCTCACGCCCGTGTTCTGGCGAGGGAACTGGGCGGGGCGACATTTTTCCGATTGGTGGTTGCGCTTACGCCGTCGGGCGAACATTTGACCGGGGCGTTCCCCTAATTTGTCATTTCCGCCGTTGCACGGACGCCGCACAATCCACGCATGCCGGCCAGTGCCCCAGAACCAGCCAGCCCGTGCTCGGATTGCGGAGCACCCATTCCGCGGAACGCGCCGCAAGGCCTTTGTCCTCAATGTCTGGTGCGGCAATGCCTGGGTTCGCTTGTCCGTCCTGGGCCGCCGGTGGCATCACTCTTAACGGGGCGGTTTTTCGGCGATTATGAATTGCTGACCGAGGTGGGGCGGGGGGGCAGTGCTGTAGTCTTCAAAGCACGGCAATTCGGGCTGAATCGCGTGGTCGCGCTGAAGCTGCTCGCGAGTGGTCCCGTGGCTTCGCGCGATTTCATTCATCGATTTCACACCGAGGCGTCAGCCGCGGCTCGCCTGGAACATCCCCACATCGTTCCCATTTATGAATATGGAGAGCACGAAGGAAATCACTTCCTCGCGATGCGCTATTGCGAAGGCGGCACTTTGCGGGAGCGCATTGCGCACAGTCGCCCCAGCCCGGAAGAAGCGGCTCGGTTGCTGATCGCAATCGCCAGCGCCGTCGATTTCGCCCATCGGCATGGCATTCTGCACCGTGATCTGAAACCGGCGAATATCCTGCTGGATGCAGAAGGCAAGCCGTTTGTCAGCGACTTTGGCCTGGCGCGAGTTTTGGCGGAGGATAGCTCCTTGACTTTGACTCATTCCATCTTGGGCACGGTCGCTTATTTGTCGCCCGAAATCGCTGCGGCTGGAGCCGCGTCTGCGACGACCTCGAGCGACATCTACGGCCTGGGGTGTATTCTTTACGAACTCCTCACGGAGAGGCCGCCCTTTCTCAAACCCACTCTGGCAGCGACCCTTCGCGCCATTGGAGACGAGAACCCGGCGCGCCCTCGCGAGGGCAATCCCGCCGTTCCGCTCGATCTGGAAACGATCTGCCTGAAATGCTTGGAAAAAGATCCAGGAAAACGATATCGATCCGCGCAATTCCTCGCTGAGGATCTGCAGCGTTTTCTCAACAACGAACCGATTTCAGCCCGTCCGATCACTCGCCGCGCGCGCCTGATGTGCTGGTCTCGGCGTAATCCGGCCCTGGCCCTTGCTTATGCCGTGGCTCTGCTGCTCTTCATCATTATTTTGGCCGCCTCTCCTCTCATTGTCTACCAGTTCAGCCGCGCCCGCAACGCTGAGTCCATCGCACGCTATCGTGCAGAACAAAACGCCTATTCCTCTGACATGCTGCTCACTCAACTGGCGCTCGACGACAACCGAATCGGTGAAGCCCGCACTTTGCTCGAAAGGTATAAGCCGCGTCCGAGCCGCAGTTCGCTGCTTTCGACCTCTCTAGAGCATGATTTGCGCGGCTGGGAGTGGCATTACTATTTGGAGCAAACCAAAGGCAACGAGCTTCGGATTCTCGGAAAACACGCGACCTCGATCGTCACTGCTGTCGGATTTCTTCCTGATGGCGACAGGGCGTGGTCCGCCGGACGCGACGGAACGGTGCGCATTTGGCATGTCCCGACCGGTCAGCAGGTCCAGTTACTCCCTCAGGACGGTCCCGTGGTCGATGCCGCGTCGTCGCCGGACGGACGCTGGCTCGTCGCGATCTGCGGGTCCGGTCTGGCCCCGGCCGCGCATCCCATGCGCCTTTGGGATTTGGCGACGGGCGGCGTCGATTCCGTGCTTTCGACCAACCGCTTTCCCAGGAAAGTGACGAAGTTTTCACCAGATAGCCGTCTTCTCGCTTACGAAGAAGTGGGAGATGGCATTCATCTTTTTGATTTAGGGACGCGCCGCGAAACTGCTTTGCTCCCTGGCTTCCGAAGCAAAATTGCCCCACTGGGCTTCGACTTTTCATCCTCGGCGCCAATGTTGGCCTACTGCGGCAGCCCCAATGGCGAGATACACCTTCGGAACTACGTAGCCAGAACGAATGTCGGCCTTCTCGTCGGTCACACGAACGTCGTTCAGACGCTCTGCTTTTTTCCGGATGGCCAACGCCTGGTTTCGGCGGCGTTGGATGGCACCCTACGGGTTTGGGACATCGCTGAGCGCAAAGAACTTCTCAAAGTGCAGCTTCCTAAGATAGACGTGTGGCCAGTTATTGTGTCGCCCCAGGGGGATCTCCTGGCATTCATTGATGAAACCGAGCAAGTGAAAGTGCTGGACGCTGCCACCGGAAAGCTTCATCACGAATTGCGCGGGATGCAAGGCTCCGTCAACGCCGTCGCGTTCTCCCCCGACGGGCAGACGATCATGGCTTCCGGCGGGGACGAAGCAGTCCGCCTTTGGCCTCGAGATCCCGCGCCGCCGCGTGGGAATCGAATCAAGCCGCTGCCACCGGGACTCTTGTTAACTGCCAATCGGTCGGAGTTGTTCAGCCTGTCTTCGGCTGGGAATCATTTGATCACCATTTTTACCAACGCCACCTTTGGCGTCTTGGATACGCGCACATTGACCGACGTCACGCGCTGCGACTTGCCAGGAACCAATGTCCTGCAGGAAGCGATTAGTCCGGATGGCCGTCGCGCGGCCTTGGCCACTTTGAATAAAGGCGGCGTGAGTTTGTTTCTTTGGGACATTCAGAGCAACAAGGCCACGTGGACAGTTCAGCTTGGCGAGCCGATCAGCGCTGGCCGGATGGCATTTTCCCGCGACGGCACGCGGTTGGCTTTTCCGGCCTGGCCGAACTTGCGCTTGTATGAGGTGAAGTCTGGACGCGAGATTGGCACCTTTGACTTCCGAGACACCTATAATTACGACATTGCTGGCGGAACCACTTTTTCAAGGGACGGACAGCGTCTCGCTATCGCCAATTACTCGGGCTGGATGCTTGCCTGGGATCTTGCCGAAGGCGCGTTGTTGGCGAAGAATCGGGTAGCGGAAACCATCCTAACATCGGCTGTTTTCTCCCGCGACGGTTCGACGGTGTTTACTGGCGGCAACGGGCTACGCTCACTGCAAGTCCACCGTTTGAAAAACGGCGTTGCGCCGTCCGCGTTGGACTCCGGACTGGGCGGGGTCATTGCGACGGCCATTTCCGACGATGGCAAGACCCTGGCCGTGGCGGAGTCGCAGGACATTGCTCTCTGGAGTGTCGAGTCCTGGCATCGTGTTGGTCGATTACGCGGTCACCGTCATGAAGTCCGCGCGCTTGCTTTCCGGGACGATGGTGCGCTGGTATCTGCAAGTTATGACGAACTGGGCGTTTGGAGCTCGGCCTCCGGCGCACCCTGAATTTGCACGTGGGCACCCGTCGAATCGACGTGACCCAACGCGTTGTCCTGAGAAGAAAGAAGCTATCTACTGGACTCGTCAAGAGACTCGCCCGCTTGGTCGGCGGCTGGACCTCCATCTAAAGGCAAGGCCGAGGAGAGGGTAAACGAATGGATACGGCTGAACGGGGCCGTCGCTTCCGATTTAGGAAGGTTGGATAAACTTCGCGATAACGCATTCCATTCTTCTCGACGGCGCCACGGCGTTGGGACATGCTCGGTTCTTCACCATTCACACAGGAAATTTTATGAAGTACTCTCGACTTCTTTCATCGATCGCCCTCGCCCTCAGCTTAACGACCGTTCCTGGATTGGCTGGGACTTGGAGCTTCACCAACATTACGGGCGACGATGCGGAAACAGGCATCGATTCCACCAAGATCTTCACGCATCTCGTCGACTTTGGTGATGATGCCGCCCCGGCCACCATCAACGGGGTCAAGTTCACTTCCAAAGGAATGACCGGATCCAATTACAGCCTGACAGGTCCAACAGGCCGCTTCATCAACAATGGGGAGGGGGTCTTCGCCGGCACGGGAGTAGGCGATTTGCTGACTGACTTTTACTACGGAAGCGCCGCGGATGGGTTTCAGACGTTGACGCTGACCGGCTTGCGGGAAGCTCATACTTACAGGCTCTCCTTTTTCGTCAGCGGTTGGGGTAATGCTGCCATTGATGTCACGGCGAGCGACGCGCCGAACGTGAAGACGCGGTTGGGCCGCGATGGCACGCGCGTGGCCCGGGATCCAGCGGATCCGACCGCATTTGAAGCTACGGACGCCGGTAACCCGGGAGCCATGATCAGTTACGAATATGTCGGTCCAGCTGAAGGTACGCTCGTCCTCAAGCTGGACGCGGTGGCCGACGGCGACACGTTTCATCATTACGGGTTTATTAACGAACAGACCGGAAAGCCGGGGGATTCCGATGGTGATGGCATTCCTGACATTTACGAGAAAGCCAATGGACTTAACGCCAACGCCAACGACAGCGGTTCAGACCTGGACAACGACGGAGTGAAGAACCTGGCGGAATACGAAAATGGCACGTTTGCCAACAATCCGGATTCCGATGGCGACGGACTCAACGATGGAGCCGAGACGGGCACTGGCACCTTCGTGGACGTTGGGAAAACCGGAACCAGCCCAGTAAATCCCGACACGGACGGCGACGGTTTAAAGGACGGTGTCGAAACGAACACCGGCACGTTCGTGACAGCGGCTAACACCGGCACGAACCCACTCAAGGCGGATGGGGATGGGGACGGCTTCAATGACGGGTTTGAAGTACTGCATAATAGTAACCCCAACGTGGCGACGAGCACTCCGGAATCGGATCTCTCCATTCGCACTGCGATCGAATTCCGGTTCAACGCTGCGACGGGGGTCAGTTATCGAATCGAGGGTTCTGCCGACTTAGCTGCCTGGGCGACAATCGAACAAACGATTACAGGAACTGGAAATGTCGTGACGCGGTTCTATTCCACGGAGAACACACCCATTCGCTTCTATCGGATTCAACGAAATTGAGCTTACCCAGGCCGAAGCCAGCCAAGGTGACTGGTTGAGAACGTCGATTTACCGTCTGGGAAGTGCGAGCAAATCGCACAATGCGGAACCTTAATGTTCTCTTAACCAGAATCGTGTAAGTTCTTTCCGACCGCGTGTCGCGCATCCCGTTGGGCGCGACGTTAGGGAATTGCTATGACCACAATTCGAGATTCTCTCCGTTTGCTTTTCTTCCTCTTCTTGGCTTGGGCAGCAAGCCCGCGCGAGCTCGCCGCGAACGAAGGATTGCTCCAGGCGGCCATCCAACGCGACGGCAGGCTGCGATTCCAGATTGCGTCCAAATCAGACCGATATTACGTCCTTTTTCGAAGTCAGACTCTAAAGCCGGCTTCTTATAAACCGGTGGCCATGGCGCTCGGGACCGAGGGAATCCTGGACTTGACGGAAGGGTTGGGAGCTTCAGGCGCGGGCGGATACTATCGGATTGTGGAGAATTTGATCAGCGCTCCAGCGGATACCGACGGAGACGGTATTGACGACGTCACGGAATTGAAGAATCCCGTCCGACTTAGTCCGCTGAATCCGGCCAAGGAAATCGCCTTCTCAAACGGCACGGCTTCGATTCCAGACCGCGCGCTCTTCAAGGAACTTTCCTACCAGGGAGATTCCGTGGGCATCGATACCCAGTTGAAAGGCCTGGAGTTCGTCAAATTCCAAATCGAGAAAGCAAACACAGCGCAACCCGAGCTTTTTTTCATAAACACAGTCACCCATCGGAGCCATCCCAGTTTCATGCGCGCCGTTGGCATCGTGCAGGGTGGGCGTGGGGGCGGGACCACGTCGGGAACGATGCGTGGTGTGATGGTGTTCCATCCACTACTCCGGGCGCCAAGCGGTGAACCTGGCTTGTACACGATTGAGTTTGAGCCGAATGACTCGTTTCCCTTCGACCGGATCGAGTTGGCGCAGGAACTGGTGGCGGCAAACGCTCCCGTCGTGAAAAACAATCTGGGATATCATCCGATCGGACCGGCGATCTCCCGCGTCAGCCAGGAGAAGGCGCTCTATGCGGTCTCGCGCATTCCGGTTTATCTGGATGCAGACTTGTTGCCGAAAGACATTGGCTATCTCCCGCTCCATCTCGCCCAAGCTTTCGGCCGGCTCCGTTTGATGAACGCTGGCGAACTGCCCAGCGCCCGGGACATTGTTATTTTCCGAAGTCTGCCGAACGAGCTGTCGCGTGTGGCAGGAATTATCACGGAAGTTCCGCAGACGCCGCTCTCCCACGTCAACCTGCGCGCCATCCAGGATAACAGCCCGAACTCCTTCATCATTGGGGCTTCCACCAATCCCGCGATCGCCGGGCTGATCGGCAAAAATGTTTTCTACAAGGTGGATTCAGACGGTTACGAAATTCGCGAAGCGACGGTGCAGGAGCTCGATACCTATTTCGCCGACCTTAGGCCCAAAGAAACTCAAATACCTGTCCGGAATCTCGCCGTGACAACAATTCGGCCGCTCAGTGCAGTGGCGTTTGCGGATTCGACCAGCGTCGGGGTGAAGGCGGCCAATGTCGCTACGATGCGCACTTTCGGATTCCCGGAAGGGACAATTCCGGACGGGTTTGCGGTGCCGTTTTACTTTTACGACGAGTTTATGAAGTTCAACGGTCTCTACGCTGAAGCGATTTCAATGATGGAAGATCCGGCATTCCGCGACCGCGCTGACGTGCAAGAGATCAAGCTGGAGGCCTTTCGCAAGCGGATCAAAGACGCAGCGATGCCCGACTGGATGATGGCCGACCTGACAGAACTGCAATCGAAATACACGGCCGAGACTTCCATCCGATGTCGGTCGAGTACCAACAACGAGGATTTGCCAGGGTTCAATGGCGCGGGGCTTTACGATTCGTTCACCCATCATCCGGAGGAGGGGCATTTGTCGAAAACGATCAAACAAGTCTTCGCGAGTCTTTGGAACTACCGGGCATTCGAGGAGCGCGAGTTTTACCGGGTTGATCACCTAGCCGCCGCAATGGGGGTGCTGGTCTATCCCAACTTTTCGGATGAGCAAGCCAATGGCGTTGGCGTGACAAAGGATCCGCTTTACCAAACCCAAGGCAATTACTACCTCAATTCCCAGCTTGGGGAAGACCTTGTGACCAATCCGAACGTGCTTTCCGTGCCTGAGGAAGTTCTGTTAGCTGCGTCGGGAACCGGATCGACCCTCATGCGCGCATCGAACCTTGTTCCGGAAGGGACACGGTTGCTGTCACCCACGCACCTCAACCAGCTCCGCTCTTACTTGACAACGATTCTGCAGAATTTTCGCACCCGCTATCAGGCGACGGCCGCTAGCTTCGCGATGGAGATCGAATACAAGGTCACGAGCCAGGGCCAGCTTGTCATCAAGCAGGCCCGACCGTGGGTGAATTAAGGCCAAAAGCTGAAGGTTGAAAACTGAGAAGCGGATATTTGAAGTTCAACTTTTTTCCCATCAGGCGATCCCGTGGCGCGTGATTCTCAATTGTAAGAATCTAGCTCGAA
Source organism: Limisphaerales bacterium (assembly GCA_044225505.1). Lineage (GTDB taxonomy): Bacteria > Verrucomicrobiota > Verrucomicrobiia > Limisphaerales > SIBE01 > JAXMHN01. The sequence goes on along the minus strand of JBGAIN010000053.1, from coordinate 27,278 downwards.
GGTCGGGATGCAAAGAATTGCGGTTTTGGCGATCTGATCGATTCGGTCCGGACGGGGCTAGTTTCCGTAAGGCTTGTCCTTAGCGAGGGTTGCATTCGAGACATTGCGCATCTTCACGCCCGTCCGGACGAACTTTGATCGTTTAAAGTTTGTCCACCTGGGGCAGCTTGCCAGGTGTGGCCAGACCTGGCATGGGCTAGAGCGTTTACCTCGGGGCGAAGGGCTTACGTAATCTTCCACCTTGCGAACCGATTCGAGACGGATACATTGAATGCGGAGTTAATCCAGTTATCCAAAAATCGTCGCATTCTAATGAATAAGTGTCTTTTGTCTCTTACCACGCTGCTCGTGATCGGGGCGTCCGGCTATCGTGTCGCGGTCCGGGGGGCTGAGGTTGTGGCGGATCAGTCGGCCGCTCGAGCGGCGGCGGTCGCCGCCGTGACCGCTCGGGGCTGGCTGATCGAATCGGTGCGAGCCATCAAGCGGCCTGTCGTCTCCGAGGTCTATCCAGATTTTCAGAACGGCAAGCGCGGTACCGATCGGAAGGTAACTCGTCAAGCGGTCAAAGGGCAGTTTATCATTATTGAAGTCCGGAGCCGGTGGGCGACAACTGAAGCTCCTGATACACAGCTCTGGGCTGGGAAACCCGATGCGACCTTGGTGGACGCTAATGGTGTCGAGTATCCTGCGGAGCATTGGTTGGTGCGCAAGGGGGGGGACTATATCACGCCTACGATGACGATTGCGGCGAACAGCAAGGGGAAAGGCAACGAAGTGCCTCGAACAAGCCGGATGCTTGTCTATTTTGACGTGCCATCGAATCTCCCAGCGCCAGTGTCCATTCGGGTAGCGGCCAATGCTCGCCTGCTCACCGTGATTGATGGAACCGACCTTCCAGAAGCCGACTCTGACATTCTGCGCTGACTCGATTCACCGCAACCCGGCGGAATTTAGATCCTACACGGCGGCCTTTGTCTCCATCTTGATATGAGACGGTTTATACTAATCTTAGCCATTGTCCTTGCGACGGCTGGCCTGAGCAGCGCGGCGTCGCTGCCGGTCAGGATCATGCCTTTGGGTGATTCGATCACGTCGGGGTGCTGCAATTTTGAAGGAGCGTACCGAACGCGGTTGTATAATGCCCTGCTTGCGGCGGGTTACACGATTGATTTTGTCGGGTCCCAGAGCGACGCCAATGCTGTGCCCGGGTTGCCAGACCTAAATCATGAAGGACATGGTGGATATCGAATCGACGAGATCGATGCTGGTTTCGAGACTTGGGTCAGTGAAATTGACGATCCGGACGTGATCCTGCTGTTGATCGGCACCAACGACTTTGCGCAGAATAACGACCCGCCCAATGCGATCAACCGACTCGAGAGTCTCATTGTTCGAATTGCGACAATCCGACCCTACACAAGGATCGTCGTGGCCAATCTTTTACTAAGGACGGACGTCTGGGACGGTGTGATTCAATCGAGCTACAACCCTTTTATTCCTGCGGTCGTTAGTCAGCAAGCGGCGCTCGGGCGAAAGGTTTCGTTTGTGGATTTGCGCAGTTGCTGTGGAGCGGCGGATTTGTCGGATGGAGTCCACCCCAACCAGCCGGGGTATGACAAGGTGGGCAACACTTGGTTTCCGGCGGTGACCCAAATTGTCAGTCCGAACGGGACAAGTGATCCCCCGGCCATACTTCGTGTGATTGGCCAGGTGGATCTTCACCATGCCGTAGTGACTTTTAGTAAACCGATTGCCGATGCATCGGCTGTCGTGAATAATTTCAGCATTAATGGAGGGGTTACCGTCACTCAAGCTAGCTTAGATGCGTCCAAGCGTGTGGTGACTTTAACGACGAGCGAACAGGCCTCTTCCGCATCGTATCTGCTCACAGTGAGTGGCGTTGTCGACCGCACGCCTCAGCAGAATATGATCGCTCCCGGATCAACCGCTCCCTTCACTTCGGGCCCGGTGGCGGAGGCTTCCAGTTACCGGCTCGTCTATTCCCTCAAAATTCCGGGGCAGGCGAATTACAACACGACCGGCGTGCCCTATGAGCTTGACGATCATCTCAATGCCGGATCGTTCACTCGAGTCGCTTACTATCTCGAACTCCAGGAGCCTGGCAGAACGGCGCAGTATGTATGGGTGTCGATGGATGCCTTCACCACCGATGCAACGAAAATTGGAGTCCCTGCATCGTCCAGTGGCGCGATCTTCCAACGGCCCGTGGCCAACATGAACGTGCGCTCGAGTGTGGCCGGGGTGGTGACGGGCGACGGATTGAGCGGCGGGAACCTTGAGTTCTGGCCGAGCGACTACAGTCCGAATAACGAGGTCGGTGTGCCTAATGCCAGCGGAACGGTCTACGACTGGGGGGATGCGGCGGCGCCCAACAATGTCGGCTACGGCTCGATGCAAGTTCACAATAGCACGGCACAACAGACCGTGTTTGGCTTCAATGGTTGGGGGTCGGATCCAGGCTACCTGGTCGATCTCGGGATTGGGAACTACTCGGGGCAGCACCCGGACTGGACTTTCGCGCAGAACGCGTCCGGATACGTGGCGAAGACTCTTCAAGTCTACGTTTTGCCCGGGACGTCGTCGCGGGTGTTGACGGTTAATTCCTCAAACCCCAGCAGCGGGGTGAGCGTTACGGTGTCTCCGGTGGACAGCAACGGGGCGGGAAATGGCGTGACTTCGTTCAGTCGGTCGTACGCGTCCGGCGCGGTTGTGACCTTGACGGCATCCTCGACCGCCCAGGGAAATAATTTCTTGAAGTGGCAGAAGAATGGGGTGGATTACAGCGTCAATGCGCAGACGACCGTGACAATGGACGGAAATCACACGATGACAGCGGTCTATACGGTCAGCCCGCAAGCGCCGCAGAATGTTCCGGAGGCAGCTAACTACACACTGGTCTACTCTCTGGACCTGCCCAACCAGGCGAACTACAACACTACGGGAGTGCCCTACCAGTTGGATAACCATGCCAGCATCGGAGCATTTAGCCGGGTTGGCTACTATTTAGAGCTACAGCCCAGCAGCGGGCCGCTGCAATACGTGTGGGTGTCCATGGACGCTTTTACGACGGATGCGGGCAAGATTGGCGTTCCCACCGCGCAGAGCGGTGCCTTCTTCCAACGCTCGGTGGCCAACATGAACGTGCGTTCGAGCGTTGCGGGGATTGTGACTGGCGACGGCCTTGCCGGGGGCAACCTCGAGTTTTGGCCAAGCGATTATAGCCCTAACAATGACGTGGGAGTGCCCAACGCCAGTGGCACGGTCTACGACTGGGGCGACGCGGCCGCCGTGAGCAACGTCGGTTATGGATCGATGCAAATCCACAACAGTACTGCTCTCCAGACGCTCTTGGCGTTTAACGGCTGGGGAGGAGTTGCCGGCTTTCTCGTCGATCTCGGAATGGGCAATTATTCCGGTCAGCATCCGGATTGGACCTTCGCTCAAAATGCTTCTTCTTATACATTGAAGCGGCTCCAGGTCTACGCCTTGACGGCGTCTTCGACACGAGTGCTGACGGTGAATTCGGTGAATCCGGCCAGTTTGGTG
>JBGAIN010000053.1:0-23684 GCA_044225505.1 Limisphaerales bacterium | reverse complement strand
GGTAGTGACGCTGACGGCACCCGCAACGGCTCAAGGGAACACCTTCTCGAAGTGGCAGAAGAACGGGGTGGATTACAGCGCCACGGCGCAGACGACGGTGACGATGGACGGAGCGCATACCATGACAGCGGTCTATGTGACCCCGGTGGTGACACAAGTGTTGACGGTGAACTCGGTGAACCCGGCTAGTTTGGTAGCGGTGACAGTGAGTCCGTCGGATAACGGTGGGGCCGGGAATGGATCGACGAGTTTCACACGCACCTACAATCAAGGGACGGTAGTGACGCTGACGGCACCCGCAACGGCTCAAGGGAACACCTTCTCGAAGTGGCAGAAGAACGGGGTGGATTACAGCGCCACGGCGCAGACGACGGTGACGATGGACGGAGCGCATACCATGACAGCGGTCTACACCGTGACTGCGCAAGCGCCGCAAAACGTTCCCGAAGCGGCGAACTACACCCTGGTCTATTCCTTAGACCTGCCCAACCAGGCGAACTACAATACCACGGGAGTTCCTTATCAGCTGGACAATCACTCGAGCATCGGGACATTCAGTCGAGTTGGCTATTACTTGGAACTACAGCCTAACGGCGGGGCCTTACAGTACGTGTGGGTATCCATGGATGCATTCACCACGGACGTAACCAAGATTGGGGTGCCTGCGGCACAGACCGGGGCCTTTTTCCAACGCGCAGTGGCGAACATGAACGTCCGTTCGAGTGTTGCTGGGATCGTAACTGGCGACGGCCTGACCGGAGGCAACCTGGAGTTTTGGCCAAGCGATTACAACGCGTCGAATAGTGCCGGTGTGCCAAACGCGAGCGGAACGCTCTACGATTGGGGTGATAGTGCGCACCCGACGGACGGATATGCTTCCATGCAGATCCATAATAGTTCGTCTCGACAAACTCTGTTTGCGTTCAACGGTTGGGGAGGACACGTCGGATACGTTGCAGAAATTGGCATCGGAAACTAATCTGGGGAAACCCCCTATTGCACATTCGCACAAAACGCTGCGTCTTATTCGTTGAAACGACTCCAGGTGTATGTGTTGACCGCCGCCGCAACTCGGGTATTGACCGTGAATTCGGTGAATCCGGCGAGTTTGGTTGCAGTGACAGTGAGCCCGGCAGATAACAGTGGAGCAGGGAATGGATCGACCAGTTTCACGCGCACCTACAATCAAGGGACGGTCGTGACGTTGACGGCGCCGGCCACGTCCCAAGGGAACACCTTCTCGAAGTGGCAGAAGAACGGGGTGGATCATAGCGTCACGGCGCAGACGACGGTGACGATGGACGGAGCGCATACGATGACAGCGGTCTACGTGACCCCGGTGGTGACGCAAGTTTTGACCGTGAACTCGGTGAATCCGGCGAGTTTGGTGGCAGTGACGGTGAGTCCGGCAGATAACAGTGGAGCGGGGAATGGATCGACGAGTTTCACGCGCACCTACAATCAAGGGACGGTCGTAACGTTGACGGCACCGGCCACGTCCCAAGGCAACAACTTCTCGAAGTGGCAGAAGAACGGGGTGGATCATAGCGTCACGGCGCAGACGACGGTGACGATGGACGGGGCACACACCATGACGGCGGTCTACGTGACCCCGGTGGTGACTCGGGTCTTGACCGTGAACTCGGTGAATCCGGCGAGCTTGGTGGCGGTGACGGTGAGTCCGGCAGATAACAGTGGAGCAGGGAATGGATCGACCAGTTTCACGCGCACCTACAATCAAGGGACGGTCGTGACGTTGACGGCGCCGGCCACGTCCCAAGGGAACACCTTCTCGAAGTGGCAGAAGAACGGGGAAGAACGGGGTGGATCATAGCGTCACGGCGCAGACGACGGTGACGATGGACGGGGCACACACCATGACGGCGGTCTACGTGACCCCGACGCCGACGCAAGTTTTGACCGTGAATTCGGTGAATCCGGCGAGTTTGGTGGCGGTGACGGTGAGTCCGGCGGATAACAGCGGAGCGCGGAACGGGTCGACGAGTTTCACGCGCACTTACAATCAAGGGACGGTCGTGACGTTGACCGCACCGGCCACGTCCCAAGGGAACAACTTCTCGAAGTGGCAGAAGAACGGGGTGGATTACAGCGTCACGGCGAGGACGACGGTGACGATGGACGGAGCGCATACGATGACGGCGGTCTATGTTCCGCCTCTTCTTACGCTCAGTGTCAGGTCGGTGAATCCAACCTCCGGCGCTACGGTTTCTTTGAACCCCGGTGACCACAATGGCGTGGTTTCTGGAGTTACTCCATTCAGTGTTTCCTATGATCAAATGTCCGTCGTAAGCATGACGGCGAGTGCTACTGTGGGCGGCAACACGTTCTCGAAATGGCAGCAAGATGGCGTTGATTTCGGATCCGGCCGAACCGTGCAGGTGACCGTCGACAAAGCTCACACGCTGACAGCGGTTTATCAATCTCCGCCATCGTATACATTTACCATTCGGTCTTCGGGGCCGAGCGGGACCGTTACGATTAGCGTGAGCCCCAGGGATCTCAATCGGCAAGGCTCGGGATCGACGCCTTTATCGCGGACTTATTCGGCGGGAACTGCTGTTAGTTTGAGTGCCCCTCAAATCGTTGGTAGTTACCGTTTCCAGAAGTGGCAACGAGATGGAGTTGATCTCAGTACCTCCAACGCGATTACCACAACCGTGGACGCAAACCGCACCTTCCAAGCCGTTTATATAAGGCGTTAGAAGCTAAGATCCGAAGCCATAGCAGCGCGAGAAGCGTGGCTGAATAAGCCGGCAAGCCCGGCCAAACCGGGCTGGCAGCGTCCGTTGGGGTTTCTCGGTGGGATTGAGAACCTAGTCGCCGTTACCGGTGGTTCACCCAACCCGTGGATTCGCCACGGGAATTAACCGCGAACGTTCGTGACATCTCAATCGGGGAGTTGCGCCAGCCAGGTCGCCAACTGCCCAGCTTGATAGGAACCTGGGACGGTGCGAAAAGCAATATTCAGACGGTTCCACCCGTTGATGGCCACCACCGCCAAGGTGAGATCCACCAATTCCTCTTCCTTGAAGTGATCGCGCGCTTCCTTAAAGACCGCATCCGGGACATGCCCGGCTTCAATCCGTGTCACGGCTTCAGCCCACGCCAATGCCGCTCGGTCCTTTTCACTGTAAAAGGGAGCTTCTCGCCACGCGTCAAGCTCGTAGACGCGTTGCTCCGACTCGCCACCAGCCCGCAAATCTTTCGAATGCATGTCAATGCAGTAGGCGCATCCGTTCATCTGCGACACGCGCATGTTCACTAAATTCAACAGACGCGGGTCCAGGCCGGAGCGGTGGAGATATTTCTCCAGCCCCAACATGGCCTTAATTGTCTTGGGCGAGACCGTCCTGGGATCGATTCTAGAGTTCATAGTCCCATCTCCTTTGTGTCTGACATGTGCCAAGCTGTCTCCAACCTTCTGGGATGTCAGCCCGAGCATGTTAAATTCGTCCCGAAGAGGTCATTGTCAACGATTAGAATTTTGAGAATTCTAAGGCTGAGGTGTTGGAATCGATAGAGGAGGCTTCGGTTCCAAAATATACGGCGGCCTGCCCGAGGCTCCAGTGAAGATCCGGGCCGCGTCGTGTCCCGGTCGTTGTTCGGATGCGTTTCGCAACGAGGGAGCTTTTTCAACGAGCAGAACCCGTCAGACTCCATCCATCCATTGCCTGTCTGGCCACCTACGTCATCGGATAAATTGCCGAATTACTAGTCGCTGAAAGCTCCAAGGGGCCACGGTCCTGTCGCCGGGAGTGGTTTTCCGGCAAAATCCTTGGCGACAAAATTGGATTCAAATCTCCGGCTCAGATTAACGCCTCCGTTCTTGGCTGGCGATCCGGGCAGAGGGCGAAACGCTCGAAGTGCCGCAAGATTGGCCAGCCGGCTGAATTGGATCCGTGGAAGAGGGGCGGTTAATTTCGGATTGCCAAATAATCCTGTGGGCTTTCCGTCCAGGGATTCGGCACCTGTTGTTACTCGCCAATGTTCCAGGTTTTCGTAGGTTTTTCCGTCCCATATAACCTGCACCCGCGAATCTTCTCGCCAATAGAGGTTGTTTTCGAACCGCAGCTTGCCGTGGGGTTTTTCAACGCGCAAAGGGACGGCGCCGTCACGTGCCAAGAAGAGGTTGTTGCGCAAGGATGCTTCCAGTCCTTCTCCGTAAATACTCACCGCTTGGTCGGTCCATGAGCCAACGACGATGGTATTATTGTAGATTTCCAAGTCTGTCATCCCGTCATCGTCATTACGAACCCACATCCCGGCATAACGACGGCCCTTCTGCGCATCATCCTCGCTCACGTTGAAGCGAACGATGTTTCCGCGATGAGGTCGGGACTCGTAGGGATAGGTGTAGACCATCAACCCGGGCCCATCGTTGTCATGAGAGTAGTTGTACTGGAGTATGCAATCTTCAGAGCCGCCATCGATATCGAATCCGCCGCCGTCAGCGCCCGTGGTGCGGTTGCGAAAACTCTCACAGTGCTGGATCGTCAGTCGCTTGGACGCGCACGTCCAAATGCCGACGGGGCCGCCGGTTTGTGACCCGTTGGAATAGCCGTTGTTCCAGGCGGCGCATCGGTCGATCAAGCCGCCTTCCACCTGAAGCAGCATGATGCCGCTGCCCGAGTGCCTCGTGAAGCATTTGGGGTCGCCTGGATTATCGTAGGCAAGGCAGTCCGATACAATCACGTCGGCGTGAGCGCAACCAGGGCTGCTCCAGGGCAGGCGTCCAGCGATCTCAATGCCGCCGAAGAGATTCTCGCGAACGACGCAGTGAGAAACGCGAACATGGTGGAAACCTCTCGATTCGCCCGTAATGAGTAGTCCTTGTCTCCCAAATCCGAACACTTCGACATTCTTGATCGTCAGATTCTCGAGCATGGTTCCGTTCGTCAACGTGTTATCGCAGAACACCCCATAGCCGGTGTTTTGGGTCGAGCCTGCCCCAACGATCATCAAGTTCTCAATCCGAATGCCGCTGGCATTCTCAATCGTTATTCCCGTATCGAGACCAGCCGACAAGACGGCCGGGCGCTCCCCAATCGAGCCAATGGTCACTGGGTGGTCCGGCGTGCCCGCATCGTCTGACGTCAGACGCAGATTTCCTGCGAACGTTTCGCCAGCTTGGAACAGAACTCGATCACCAGGTTTCAGGCGAGCCTGGTTGACCCGCTCGACTGTGCGCCACGCTGCCTCCCGGTTCGTGCCTCGCGACGAATCTGAGCCGTCCGCGCGAACAAAAAAGTCGGCGGACCAAGACGCGCTGGCCGATAGCCAGCCAAGGTATGCGAGAACCAGCGTGGCGGATTTCAGCAGGCTCTGGATTGACTTGGCAAAGTGCGGCATGGGTCGAACTCGATGATCGTATCTAAGATTGTGGAGAAAGCGGGAAAATTCGACTTTTGTTTCACTGCTAGCGATGCTGGCAGCGATCCCGTCGCGGGAATTGGGTCTCCAGATCGAATGGAACTTAAGGGCAGCGAGGGCGAGTTGCTCCATGTCGAAGACTGGCAGGGAATACGACAGCGAAAAGTTACCGGCAAATTCGGCATTTTCGAAGCCGTCCTAACCGCAAGCCCAGGTTTTCTGTTTTCCAGCCCGAAAAATAATAGTCCTAAAGTTCTCTGAGTGTCCTGCCGATACATGGACACAATGTCTGGGAATGGGTCGTTAAATCGATCCATTCAAAACCGTCGTGCCAGTCTTTCGATGTTGGATCTGTGCTTATGAGCTCGAGAATTCTGATTGTAGATGACGAAGAACCTATCCGCGAGATACTGGCGACGCTATTGCGAAAGTCAGACTACGAGGTCGTGGCGGCTGGTGACGCTGCAGCGCTGAAAGCGTGCTATGGAGGGCCGCAGCCGGATGTGGTTTTGCTCGATCTCAAATTCCCCGACGCGGATGGCCTGGACCTTTTGCCAGGCATTAAGAAACAGTGGCCGTACACGGAGGTCATTGTTCTTACGGGAAATGCAACTATTGATGCGGCCGTGACCGCGACGAAGTTGGGAGCCTACGACTTCCAAAGAAAACCGTTCGAATTCAAATCGCTGACCACGCTTGTGGCCAGGGCCATCGAACATAAGCAATTGTCCGAGGAGGCTAGCACCCTGCGACAAGCCCTCTCCACATTGAGTGGCGGTGGTGCATCGCCAATTTTCCAAAGCACCGCGATGAAAGAAATCATCCGGACCATTGAGCGGATCGCGCCGAGTGAAGTCTCCGTCTTCGTGACGGGCGAAAGCGGCACCGGGAAAGAAGTGATTGCAGATCTGATCCATGCTTTGAGCCCGCGGGCCAAAGGGCCGTTCGTCAAAATCAACTGCGCTGCTTTGCCCCGCGAACTGATCGAGAGCGAGCTGTTCGGATCGGTGCGAGGTGCATTCACCGGTGCCCAGTCGGATCGGGAAGGGCTGTTCAAACAAGCGGATGGAGGGACGCTTTTGTTGGATGAACTGGCGGAGATGCCGATCGATACCCAAGCCAAGTTGCTCCGAGTTCTACAAGAAAAAGAGGTCCGACCCGTGGGCGGGAAAACCAGCTATAGAACGAACTGCCGGGTTGTTGCTTCGACCAACCTGGACGTTGAGCACGCGGTCAAGAGTGGCAAACTGCGGCAGGACCTCTACTATCGAATCAGTACCATCTCCGTCTACCTTCCACCGCTCCGAGAACGCCGGGACGACATTGTCCCGTTGGCCTCGAGTTTTCTGCGGCGGTTTTCTGCGCAAGCTGGAAGAGTCTTGACGGGATTCTCACCGGGCGCCTCCTCGGTATTGCGGAATTTCGATTGGGCTGGGAATGTGCGACAGCTGCAAAATGAGATACAGCGAGCGGTGTTAATGGCCGAAGGGACGATCGTGAACCGGTGGGACCTTTCAATTTCTCCGCGTGAGGAGACGGGAAAAGAAGACGATCTTTCCGTGCTTCAAGAGCGCGAACGCGCCGCGATTGTAGAAGTCTTGTCCGAGACCGGAGGCAATAAACTGAAAACGGCGAGGCGTTTAGGCATTGGGCGTCAAACGCTATACAACAAGCTTAAGTCCTACGGAATCCCTACGGGCGTTTGAGTTTGGCCGTGGCGCATAGCTTGATCGGAAACGAGGCGTGATCCCAGGAATTGAACTGGAGCAGTGCCGCTTTGGGGGAGTTCTCGAGACCGCTCTCCAGCGCTGGCTTCGCCTTTCCCCGCCGCCCGTTGGTGTTGAACTCATCGTTGCTAAGCTCATTGAAACGGCGCGTTCAAGAGTCTATTTTTTGGTTGCAGTCCGGGCCGGGGCCATTTTGTCTTTGGCGCGGACAGTGGTGAACGGGCCCGGGGGGGGTCGCTGTGAACATGATTTCCATTTAGCGAGTCGACCCTGAGCGAGTAGTGATTGAATCAATGAGCCAGAACGGAAAAGGCAAAGGTCCCGAGCGTGGTCGCGATCTCCAGGCGTACCGGAGCGGTTGGGATGGGATAGACTGGGGCAGGGGAAACGACTCTTCCGCACAAGACGGTGGAGAACCTGCGTCTGGGGACGAGACGTCGCCTCAGAGCTCTGCGGATCGACCCGAGCGGGATAACTGAAATTCCCCTCGAAGGCGATGGGAACAGCGCGACTCCGGGATGTTCGCCGTCAGCTTTTGACTTACCACGGGTCCTCCACTGGCAAATGCCTTGCCTCGGGTTTTACCAGTTTGGCTTCGAACCAGGACGGGGCGCTATCAAAAGACCCGTCCAGTGCGAGCCGAGAGCATGATTTCTTCCTGTCCGAGCCCGCCTGGTATTGCCCTACGCTTCAAATCCTCGACGAAAGCGCCGCTATTGACCGTGACACCCAGAGAGTCTGTAGTGAACGGAGAACTGGCGGGAGTGGCAGAGGCCTATGGGAGACAGACGCTCATCGGGAACCGACGGCGGTCTGTGTGAAAATTTCGGCCGCACTGCTTGGCAAGGACGCGTCTATGGCTGGCGTCCTCAACAAAGATGCCAGTTTCTGCAATCGCAGCACGGCCTCCGCGAAAGAGGTGACGACTTCGTCGGCGCCCGAATCGCGCACTCGCTGGATCGAGCCTTCAATATTCTCGGTTGCACCCCACAAACCCACAACGATTTTCAGCTTCGGCAGGCGCGCACGCAGCTTGAGACAAAGATAGCGCGCATGGAGGACTGTAGACGGTGCCACGACCGAAATGCAGACGATGTCGACGCCGGCTTTTTGAACCAGCGTGATCAAGTCATCAACCTCCAATTTCGTAGAGGCACTTTGCACGTCGAACTCTTGTAGCTGGAGCAACTGCATGAGCATCGTGCCAGCAAGTTCATCCCGCGGCGCTCGTGCGGGAAGGCAGTAAACACGGCACGGCGAAGCGGGATCGACGCCTGTGGGTTTCTCGTTTGTCTCCGGCAAAGCTCGCGGGCCCGCACCGAGATCGGAGATCATATCGCGCAGACTTTGCTCGATCAGCGCGCGTTGGTCGTCGTCCAGAAGCTCCATGCGATAGTCGATCTCGGCGTTGGTGATGACGGGAATAAACACCGAATCGTAAAGCGCGGTCAATGGGTTGGTCTTGAGATAGGCCTCTACAAGCTCCATTTCGTCCTGTTCACCCACTGTGAGAAGGCGGTAGTAACAGTCTTCGGCCGGAGTCAGGGCTTCTTCATCGCTCAGCAGCACCGTGAGGAACGAAAGTCGAGGAACATGCCGTCCCATGACGACGAGACAGACGGTCATCGGCGTCGCGAGGACGAGGCCCACGGGTCCCCAGAGCCATGTCCAAAACATGGCCGCAACAATCAGCGCGATGGGTGTGACGCCGGTGCTCGAGCCATAAAGCCAGGGTTCCATGACATTGTTGCTGAGCAATTCAAGAGCGACGAACAGCCCGACGGTAAGCACCGGCATCATCCAGCCCTGGGAAACCGCAAGTGACAGGGCGATCGGAATGGCCGCCCCGATCCACGGGCCGATATACGGGATGAAGCGCAACACCGTGGTGAAGGCACCCCATAACACCGCATTTGGCACACCAATGAAGTAAAGTCCAATGGCTACGGCAACGCCATACGTCACGTTGACCAGGAGCTGCATGAGCAAATAACGGCTCACGCGCCGCCCCGCGTCGTCCATGACGCGTGTTGTGGCGCTGATTCGGCCTTGGCCAACAAGCCGTATGAGTCGGCTCCGCAGATCCTCGCGTTTAAGTAACATGAAGATCACCAAGAGCAGGACGAGCGCAGCGGTCCCCAGCGGACTGAGCAACGGCGCGACAATGACCTGCACAACATGGATGGGGTTGGTTTGTGAGCTGTCCACGAGTTGCACTGGCACAACCGGCTTGACGCTTGAATCTGCTGCACGAGACGGCTCAACCTTCTCAGAGACTTGGACTTGATTAGGAGAGTCGGCTCCCGGAAGCTCTTTCTTTAGATCCTCGACGGCCTGCGATAGTTTGGTAAACCGACCGCCGCTAGGCACTTTGAACGCACGCAGTTTGGACCGAATGTTCTCCTTGTAATCCGGCAGTTTGGTGGCGAGATCGACCAATTGCCGGCTGAGAATCCAGCCGCCCAACCCTGTCGCGCCCAGGATCAATACCACGACCAACAGGACCCCGCCGACACGTCCAAGCCATCGCTCCACTCGGGTAACAAGCGGCGCGAGGAGGAAGGTCAGCAATCCGGCAAGAGCCAGCGGAATTAGGACCTCGCGCGCCAAATAGAGCGTCGCTAGGATGGAGACCGTGAGCGAGATCGTCCAAATTCCGACGAGCGCTTTGGAGGTCGCAGTATTGCTCTTGAGCTTAGCCATCAGTCGAGGGGTCCAATTTCGGCGACGAACAAGCCGAACGCTATGGGGTATTGCCCTGCATCGCTCCTAAGCGCGGCCCGTAAAGACGATGATGCGGGCGGTCCGCCACCGCTGGTTGCGGTCGTTGGCGTGGCCTTAGCAATTCGAGAGCGAGGGCGCCTCTTCGACGGTTAGGCTCCACGCCCGATGATCTTGCCGGTAAGCGCTCGGATGGCTGCGAGGGCGTCCGTCGCATGGGCCGGGCGCCATGGAGAGGATCATGACCCTTTACGGTGAGGAATATTACCGCTTCCTTATTTAATTTGAGCTGAATGTTGCGGCCCTTAAGCCGATCTACAAGGTGGGCAATTTCCAATCCCAGAATCTCGATCAAGTCCGACGGGCTCAGCTGGCGGAAGACAATCAGCAGATCCAGGCGATTCAAGAATTCAGGACGGAACAATTGGCGAACCTCTTCGAGAACCTGACTCTTCAATCTTTTCTTAATTGTCCGTTCCGCTATCCTCAAACCCGATCGTGGACTGCTTTCCGATGTTCGCCGCTCCGACATTAGAGGTTAGCAGCAAGATGGCGTTCCGATAATCCACGACCCGTCCGACATTGTCGGTTGGCATCCCTTCGTCCAGGATTTGCAGAAGCCAGTTGATCACGTCTGGGGGCGCCTTCTCGATCTCGTCGAAGAACACCACCGAGTAGGGCTTGCGACGGACTGGCTCGGTCCATGGCCACCATCTTCATCGCCCACAGAGCCGGGAGGAGCATCCGCCAAGCCCGAGACCATGAACTTCTCCATAGACTCGCTCGTGTCGAGTTGGGTGGCCGCGGTCGAGAAGCCCCTGGGCGCGCACGATGGTCCCTGGTTCAACGTTTGAGCGCTCGGAATGAAATGGAGGTGGCGCTTAAAACGTCCAGCGATCCCTATGATTTCGCCCCAGTGGCTTACTTAACGCTCGATCGCGAAGGTACCATTGTTGATGCCAACCTCACTGGTCCCAAGCTTCTTGGGGTCGAACGCTCCCGACTGATCAAGCGCCGACTGAACTTTTTCATTTCTCCGGGCGACCTGCCTGGTTTCATCAATTTGTTGACGGCCGTTTTTGCTGGCAAAGTCAAATCGACGATTAAGGCGGTTGTCATGAGTGAAAATATGTATGATCCTAAAGAGTGAGAACCCGTCCGCTCTGGATTCACGGACGGCATGATCAAGCTCTTTTGAGAAAAGTCAGCTTAGAGCGGCTTTTCTGGAGTCTTTGAGTAGGGGACTTCTGACAGGGCAACTCGGGATACACGCTCCGTTTCTCGAAGTTATCAACTGAGTATGACGAGCCAACGGTCGCAATTTCGTCTCGAGCTTCCGGGGGAGTCGATGCAATGAAAAAAACACTAAAGACCTCAATGGACGCGGTTGGCCTTCGGCGGGATGCCGAAGCTCGCCTGAAGATGCATCCCACAGATGCGGCGTTGTCAGGGAGTAAGGTCGATCCGCAACGATTCCTCCACGAGTTTCAGGTCTACCAAGTAGAACTGGAGATGCAGAACGAGGAGCTGCAAGCCGCGCGGAATCAAATGGAGGCGTCGTTGGAAAAATATACGGACCTCTATGATTTCGCCCCGGTTGGTTATTTCTCTGTCAATGAACATGGGCGCATCCTGGAAGCAAACTTAACCGCGGCAGCGATGCTCGGCGTGGGGCGCGCTCGTTTGGTCAACCAGCGGTTGCACGCATTTGTCGTGCCCTCGAGCCGCCCAGCCTTTACGGCCTTTCTGAAAAAGGCACTCGGAGGGCCTGCAAAACAGATCTGTGAAGTCTCACTCGTCAACCATGCGGGAGCAGCCTGCTGGGTCGACATTCAAGCGATCTCCGCGGTCGTCCCGCCCGGCGCGCCGAAATGGTGTCGTCTGGCCGTCTCGGACCTCTCGGCGCTCAAGCGGGCCGAAGCAGCTCAGCACCGAATGAGCATTCTCGCCCTGGCCAGTGAGAGGTTGGAACGGGAAATTGGTCGGCGGCGGCAGGTGCAAACGGCGCTCAAGAAAAACCAGGAACATCAAGTCCAGTTATTAGAGGAATCGCGCACTATGCAAGAGCAGTTACGCCATTTGTCCCATCAACTTCTCCAGGCGCAGGAAGAAGAACGGAAGCGCATCAGTCGCGATTTGCACGATCACGTCGCCCAAACGTTGGTGGGAATCAATGTCAATCTGGTCGCTTTGAGCCAAAAGAAAACAGTGAATCCGACAGAACTCAAGCAGGAGATCGCACGAACGCAGCGCCTGGTCGAAAAGTCGGTGGCAGCAGTGCATCAGTTCGCCCGCGAATTGCGCCCAACGGTCCTCGATGATCTGGGGCTAATGCCTGCGCTTCAATCCTTCATGCAGGACTTTACCAAGCGAACTGGCATCCGCATTCGTTTCACCTCCTCACGGTCGGCACGGATTACCGAGCTGGATAGCGCTACAAGCACAGTTTTGTATCGCGTCGCGCTGGAGTCATTCGCCAATATCGTCCGACACGCCGGTGCCCGGCGCGTCCATGTGGCTTTGGAGAAAGTGAAGGGTTCAATTCGACTGAGCGTTACCGACGATGGGCATGGATTTGACGTGGATCACGTGCTGACTGGGAAGAAGCGGACCCGGTTGGGAGTCCTGGGCATGCGGGAGCGGGTCCAGATGGTCGGAGGCCATTGCACCCTCCGTTCGGCGCCCGGCAAAGGAACTACCGTTTGCGCTCTGGTGCCGCTAGGGGACCGGAACTCGCGGAGACGGATACCAGCCGCTGACTAGGTGATTCAATCCTATGCCTGGGGAACTGTGGTATCCTTTCAGTCGATGGTAAAAGTCAACCGCAATGTCGGATATCCTCAGGGGAAACGCATCTAAACGCCCAATAGTCGGAGCAAATAGGCATGGTCCCAGCTGGCGTTGAGCTGTTTTCCTTTGATGCCTCGCTTTTTGGTGGTCTCCTTTTGAGCATGTTCAGTGCAAGTCGCCGCATTGTGGCAAGATTTTCGGCGGCGTGACCGCGCGTAATTAGCTTTGGTCTTCGTGAAAACAGACGTCCATCACCCAATGAAGTTTGTTTTCCACGCCCCAGTGGCCGCGCACGGCTCGCGCGAACAATTCCACATTCAGAGATAAACTGGCCAAGTAGTAGCGGCGCTCCACCGTTTTGACTCCATCCATTTCGCGGGTGAATTCTCGACCACGCCGACCGACTTGAGTCCCTCCCACTTGTCCAGATCGGCAAACCAAGCCAACTGATCACTTTGGTAATAGTCTCGGATTTCAATGCGGCCATGATCTTTCTCTACCGTTTGAACGTGGCCAAAGTGGCGGCGGCTTTGGGCACAGGAGCGGCGGTTGGCCGCGGGGCTTGCGCCTCCAGGATCGTCGCATCCAGAAAGCTTTGACTTCCTCATGCACCGTTTCCTGGTTGCCTTTGAGGGCCAGCACGTAATCGGCGTCGGCTTCGATGATTTCCTTGGCGATTTTCTTTTGGCAGCCCATCGCATCAAGGGTGACGATACAGCCGCTGAGTTCGAGCACGCGCGCAGCAATTCAGGCACCGCCGTGATTTCATTGCTCTTATCGACCACCTTCAATGCTCCTAGCACCAGGTTATTGCTTTCAGCCCAGGCGCTGACCACATACTTGAGATTCTTTATTCATCGCCCGCCGCAAGGCTTTGCCGTCCAAGGCGACAATCTCTTGATGCACGGCCTGCCGTAGGCTCTGCGTCCAGCGCAGGAAACACTCCAGAAACTCTTTGGGATTCAGTGCCGCAAAGACGCGGTTGAATATCGTGAGATGATGCCGTTGGCCAGCGTCAGAAACGTTCTGAACCAGTCCTCTTTGGCTTTTCCGAAATCCTCCATGTCATTGAAGGGTTTCTCCCGCGCAGAGCAACGTGCAGACGGCGATCACCAGAATATCGACCAGCGAATGATCCTTGGTGCGATCGACGCGGACCGGGCATCTCTTTGAATTGTTCCACCAAACTTAGAGTAGGATGCTTTTGCATCCTCTTCTATTTATACATAAGTCCCTGGTACAAGGCAAAATTTGCCTAGTGCCTTAGCGGCTGTCAGCACTCTCCTGAAATATTTTAGATGCGTCTGCCCTGCGGATATCCTTTGCCGACAATGCCTCGGACATCCAAGCGCAGGAATCGGCTCTCCGATTGACCTGGTCCGGGGGTTACTGGATAGTCTGCCCAACGTATGAAGACGTATGGTTGGGCGATCGGCTGTCTCATGGGGTTGGTGATTCCTATCCTGACCTCACCCCGGGGCAGCTACGCAGCGGATTGGACTCAATGGCGTGGGCCGAATCGTGATGGCATTTCGGTCGAAGCGGGATTTGATTGGGTACTGGCAGCCAAGAATCCAGTTGTGGCCTGGAAGAGCAATGTTGGCAAAGGCTTTTCTTCTCCCGTCATTGCTGGCGGGCGTCTCTATGCGCTTGGGAATCGGGAGGACGTCGACACTCTTTACTGCTTGCACGCGGAAACAGGCCGGGAACTGTGGCGACATTCCTATGCCAGTCCTCTCGATCCGAAGAGCTTTGAGGGTGGTCCTTTGTCTACGCCCACCGTGGACGGGGAACGGGTCTACAGCCTCAGTAAATTCGGACATTGCTTCTGCCTGAGCGCCGAGAGCGGGAAAGTGCTCTGGTCGCGACAGTTCGCAAATCCGACCCTGACGAAAGACGACTATCACGTCTGGTGGGGCTTCGCTGGCTCGATTGTGGTCGCCGAAGACCGGCTGCTCATCCCCGTCGGCCCAGCGGGGTTGGCTGTCAACAAACTTACTGGAGAGACGCTTTGGAGCAATGGCCCCGGGCATTCCGGGTACTCGACTCCCTCGGTTTTCAACGTTCACGGCACCAACCTATTCGCATTTGTCAGCGGTCACGAAGTTGTGGCGGCCGCCGTGGCGCATGGAGAGGTCCTCTGGAGAATTCCATGGAAGACAACCTGGGATCAGAACGCTTCCGACGTTCTCTTTTCGGAAGGGAAGCTCTTTGTTTGCAGCGGTCATGGCGTTGGCTGCGCCTTGTTTGACATGGCGGGTCCGGAACCGAAGCAGCTCTGGCGAAACCAGGCCATGCGGACCTACTTTGGAAGCTGCGTGCTTGCCAACGGCTATCTCTACGGTTTCGATGATCGGCAACTCAAATGCCTGGACTGGAATTCAGGCGAAGAGAAATGGGCCTCGCCGATTCTTGGTTTAGGGACGCTTCTGCTGGCGGACGGCCATTTGCTGGCGTTGGCGGAGAATGGGGTGCTCCACGTCGTCGCGGCGACTCCCACCGCCTACCAAACCATCGCTCAAATCCAGGTTCTCGGTGGGCGATGTTGGTCGACTCCCGCCCTGGCCAATGGACGCCTCTACCTGCGGAACGCTGCCGGCAATCTGGTCTGCCTGGCTCTGCCTTTGCGGTAGAGAGTCCGCCGATCATGGCCTCCGACAGGGCGCGGAGCGTTCTCGCTAACCGTCCCGTGAGGCGGAACGTATCTCTTCCTGTTCGAGGAGGAACTGTCGGCGCCGGGTCAGGTGCTCTTTCAGGGATTTAAGATTATCCTGCAGCATTGCGCCCGCCTGATCGGGGTCCTGGTTCAGAATCCTCGCGCGCCAGCGGACTTCCTCAGCCAAAAGGGTGCCCAGCGTATCGATCGCTGGAAAAAACGCCTCTTCGGAATAGACGGTCTGTAGGATCTCCTTGGTTCGCCCTAGGAACTGCTTGCGGAAGTGTGGGTTTGCCAGCAGCGGTTTGGAGAAAGGGCCGCCTGGTCTCCACCAAGCAGTGTCGCCGGCAAAGCCCCGTGGAGCGGGTCGGTCCTTTGGATACCCCGGTGGACGATCTCCTTCCATCCCAAAAGTGACGGGCATGTCGTAGAATACCTGGCCTGGCTTGAGACCGTCGTGGAATCCCCAGGTCTTGTCCTGGTCCCAGGGGTACATTTCCCACCGGCCCGTTCCGCGAGCGTCGTGATAGGCGAAATAGTTGTTGAAGAACCCATCCCAATGAGAGAGGCACATATTCACCGCGAAGTAGTCGATGACTTGGGGAACGTGAAAGTGTTTCTCGATGAGCGACCATTGCGCATCCGGATCGTGGCGCGACTGCTCGAGCCTGCTCAGCAGTTCAATCAAGTCTTCGTGTCCTTGTTTCCGATGGGTCTTCTTCTCGTGCTGCCCTTCTACGCTCCGGCCATACCAAAGAATTTTGTAGAGATTCCCTCGGGCATCGCGGCGATGGCGCCTGAGGAACGCTCGGTTCGGCTGCTCAACAGCCAAATAAAGCCCTAATGGCCGGCCGTCTACGGTCAGCCGGAGATGGTTGGCCGTTGGGGCGGGAACTCCCACCCGGCGGTACAACTCATACGCCAAAGGTTCCGCCAGGACAAAACGATCGTTGACCTCGTAGAACAGATTGATCGTGCTCATCTCGTGAAAGTGTTGGGCGTCCAGGAAATGCACGTTGAGCCCCGAATTCCGTTCCGTCACCGTGATGAAGTCGTAGACTTCGGGCGCGCCAGTCTCCGGGGGGATATAGACGAAGGCAGAACTTCCCTGGGGTCGCTTGGGCGGTGGCGTCCGGACTTTTCCGGCCATGGCCGACTCGCTCTCTCTGAGCCAACGTTTCCACTGGATTCTCTGTTCCCGGGTCAGGAGGCTCTCCACCTGCTTGCCCACCGAAGTCCGGATGGCGTCGAGTTTGTCATGCACGTCGGCGAGTTCACCTTGTCCCTGGGTGAGGGCCTGGACGACCGGTGTCACCTCGGCCCGGCGAGACACACCCGCGCGGTGAATTTCGGCGATCTGTTGGAACACCGGTTGGGTCAATTCGAACTGAATCGTTAACTTAAAGAACGTGTCTTCCAGCTTGAGAAAGCGCCGGAGCAACGCGTCTGGGGTGATCGGCTGCGGTCCACGCGAGGCTTTCTTTTGCGGCAAGAGCTCGGTTGCCTTGGCATATTGCGCGTCGTTCAGCAGCGGCTTCACGGCGCTGGCGACCCCTTGGTGGAAGGCGTCGGCGATTTGCCCGATTTTTTCCCGCGCCTCTTTATAGTCACTCGCCTTCACCGGCTCGGCGATCAGTCGATCCCTTTCGGCTGCGTTGGCCACGAATACCGGCCGGAGTTTGGACATCTGCTCGAATGAAGATTGTTGCACCACCGCCAGCTCAAACCAGAGTGGGCTCAGTTGCAGCGCCGCTTCCATCTGCATTTGTGCATACAGGCGCAGTTGCTGCCCGTCAGAAGTTCCACTGGTCGCCTGTAGATGCTGCTCGATAGATCGCTGGTCGTTCTGATCGGTGTTGAGAATGAACGCGAGTGGAATCCGTGCACCCTCGGGTTTGTCCGCAACAAAGTATGAAAACGCGGGTTGCGGCTCGTTTGCGCCTGGGTGGTATCGCTCCGCTCCCTGTTGATTCACAGCCTGAATCCGGAATCGAACGAGTTGCCCCGCTTGTTGGCCAGGGATCTTCCCCGTCCAACGCTGTCGGTCCAGTTTGGTCATGGGTAAGGTGAGTTCTGCGGGTTGGCCGCCCGGGGCGGCAAGGCGGTATCGAAGGGTCACTTCGCGAGCGCCTCTAGCGTCGTCCACCTGCGCCTCCACGGTGACCTCCTCCCCGGGTCTGGGACTGGCGGGTGAAAATCTGACATCGGAAATGAGCGGAGGAAGAGATGCGGCGAAATTTGCGTTCTTCTGCCCGGGAGTCCCTGCCGGTTTGATTTCCCCTCTCGGCAAAGGAGAAGCCGCCCAGTTTTGCGATAGGTTGCCATCTGCAGAAGGACAGATCCGCTCCAAGGAAGCCGAGTAGCCATCCGCACCGGCTGGCCAAGGAGGCGAGTCCTGGTAAGAGACATCATCAATCCGCTGGCCCTGCGCGTTCAAGAGGCTGATTCGCGTGCCTTTCCGGCTTAATGTCCCGCGAAATGTGCCAGCGGGCGAGAACCCGTAATACTCTTGAAATCGTTCGGGATTAGCCGCGAGTACGAAATACCCCTGGCCAGCGAGCGAACTGCCCACCGCAAAGTTTGATTCGATCCCTCCTGCCAAGCTCCAACCGCTCAGATCGACAGGGTTCGTTGCGGCGTTGTGAACCTCGATGAACTGAAGATCCTCCAGGTCATTGGGAGGGTGGTAGAAGATCTCGTTGATGACTACCTCTCCGCCCACTGGAACCGACGCCAGCGCGAGGCCAAGGCTGATACTCCTCCAGCGGGATGCGAAAATCTTCCAACTCCCGTCTTGGCTTGTCGGGGCCAGGTTAAACGATCGAGTACAGTTTTTGACCATACAAAATCCTTTCGTGGCGTGGCAGTCCAGATCTCATCAAGTGGCTTTGGGAACTGTCTTAGGCTCAATTGCCACCTGACCAGTCGGGCGTCTAGCGATGGCGCAGCCACCGGCAGACCGCGCAGCATGGAATTATTGTCTCAGAGCGACGAATAATCAAGCCGCGCGGCTGCCTGCTACCCAGGCCTGTCAACTCGACCTCGCGCCGCCCTTGGATTCAACCAGTCGCAGGGCTTCTGAGTTTACCCACCCTTGGTCTGGAAAGGTTTGCGCCCATTCCGCCGGTGTCACATTCCGCACTTCGTGCCAACTGGGCGTTTCACACCAATCGAGGAACTTTCGCAACGATGCTCGTACGGTTGTCGATGCGCCTCGCTCCAGCAGCGTTTGCGCCATCGATCCCTGGCTTCTCCCATGGCTGACCACGGCGTTGTAGATCGGCGTGTGCCCGCCGAAGCCTGCCGCGTCCACATTCGCCGCCGCGTTGACGTCCGCGCCGTGCTCCAAGAGAGATTCGAAAATCTCAACTTCATCGAAATCGATCGCCAGGTGCAGCAGGGTGGTTCCGTCAATGGGCGTCCAGTGCATTCCCGATCGGCCGTCCTTGGCGCAACCCAATTCGGGCGGATAAATCTCCACCGTCCTAAACCGCCGCCGAGTCAGGTCCGGATCATCCTGGAGAAACTCTTTGAGCCGCTTTAGGTCACCGCGATGAAACGCCATGATCGGTGTGTCCGGCCACACATAGCCCTGCCGTGCGAAAATCTCGAGCACGGCATGCTTCCCCATGGGATTCCGCCCATACGTCTCCAAGGCCAATGCGAGTGGTGCAAGTCGATTTCCTTTGGCATCGGTGAACGGCGCCCCCAAGTCAGCTAAGAAACCGAGCCCGGCCGGATTCAACGTTTCACACGCTCCCATCACGATGCCTGGTGACAATTTCGCGCCGTTCGCGTGAAGCCAACGTGCACATTCCAGCTTGCCCTGGAGTACGGCTCGATCGAAGGCATGCTGGTGATCTTGGGCTCCGAGCGCTGACACTGCTTGGATGATCTCGAGCCTCCCGAGGTTCGCCGCATGGCTCATGGGCGGTCCCCAATTGCCGCTCCGTAACGGAATGTGCAGCAGGCTGGGATTCGCCTTCAAATGCCTCACGACGGTCTCGACATCATTGTTGCGCATCGCCTCCTGCAAAAGCCCTGCGACCGTGTTCGCGTTGATCCGCTCCTTCAACTCTGTCCACGTGGAAAACCCATACTCGCGTGCGACGACAAGCTGGGCGTCATTCAGAAGGAATTTCCCCGCCCTGATCGCGGCGTCATCCCCATGACGGAATCTCGGATGTCGCTTGCGAATTCGGTCGAGCGCGTCGGGTAGCCTCGATTGCCAAGCTTTTAGAAGTGCTCGCGCTTCGCGTTTGGGAACATCGAGATGGGGCTTCTGTGGGAGCCCCCGTGAAACTGTTGCCATAACCTTACTTCCTCGTTGCGCCCGTGCGTCCGCCAAATCGGGCAAGAAAGTCAGGTTGACTTAACGTGAATCAGCCGGTTGGGCTTAGCCCATTTCCGCGGACAGGATGCTTCCGGAAAGCAGGACAATAGTGCCCCTAACTGCTGACTTCAGCAAGTCCAATGCGAACCAACGGGATTCCAGGTTCGCTGACCTTTCTGGGCGAGGAAGTTGCGGAACCCGGGGATGGAAAGGAGTGGCCAAACGGCGACGGCAATCCTGCTGCGGCCTTGCTTTGTAGCCGACCGATGGCTGCGGTGGTGCCATTGATGGGCTGGCGTCGCGATCTAACAGCGCTGGTAGATCGCCCGAGCGCCCGTGCCGAGCAGCACTAGAATCGCCATGGCCAAGCTCGCGCTGGCCGGTTCTGGCACCGCCATGGTCATGACCGTTATCTCGTCGAACTTGCCCGGGTTCCTCGTATACAGCGCGATCCCGTTGAAGGCTGGCGCTAAGCCTGCGTAGGTCGCGTTGGCGGTCGGTGGGTTCTGGTAATCGAACGTCGATAAGTTCGGGTTCACCCACATCTTCGTGTTCTGGTTTGCATAGTCGATTCGCGCCACCACCAGATTGAGCGCTGATAAATTCGCGGAACTGGAGGATGAACCGTCGGCTGCGGCACTGAGGCTGGCGTTGAGAATGGACATCTTCGTGCCGTAAGTTCCGCCGTTCCCTCCAAAGCCGCCCGTTAACGTGCCGGAGTTTAATAAACGTACATTGGGAGTTCCGCCGCCGCTGCTCGATCCGAATTGACTGAGAAACTGGAGATAGACAACGCCCGTGTCCATCAGCGGAAGGGTTCGGGACGCTTCACTGATGCCATTCCCACCGGACGTCCAGGTCAGGCTGCCGCCGCTGGTGTCCAACCCCGTATAGGTCAACCCAGTGGCGGAAACGGCCAGGCTAATACCCGCACCGTAATCGCGCACCCAGGCCGACAACCAGCCCGTGCCGCCATTTTTGCCGGCTAAGGTGCCGGCCGTGTAGACAAAATCTTCGTTGGCAATAATGGTGAGTTGCGCTCGTAACGCGCTCGGCATGAGAGCGGCGGCGGCAATCAAAATGGCAAATCGGGGCGTGCGCATAGTTGCGGCGGGCACTGCTCCGACCGATCCGTGACTCATTCTCAAGCCCCCAGCGGGAGTTCAGCCTGCACCAAGCTGGAGGCTAGCAATGTTCGTGCCGTAAAAGAAACAAGGGATCAGGGTCTTGATGGGTGTCTCTCACACTCTGGCCGAGACCCCGTCGCCCGACGTCGTCCTCGTTCCAGGAGGAACAAGCACCCCAAGCCAAATGGTCGATGACGAATCGGGCAAGCCAATGTTGGCGGGACCCTTACTACAGTTTGGGACGGAGAGACTCGATCTTGGCTTGAAGTTTGTCTCCAATATCCTCTTGAAAAAAGTATGCATCCCGCGTTCCGTCTGCCGCCCAACTGTGAAGAAAGAGCATCCGATCCAATTTCACCCAACGCGCCGATCCGTCCATAAAGACCTGGTTTCCACCCTCGGGCGGCGACGTTTTCGTTCTTCGGTGCGCTGGCATCGCCTTATAGGCACTATCGCGGCCGCCGCCCCATTTGCCGTCGATTTTCATATTGGCGTCGGCCGCCAAGGTCCAACCAGGCTGTGAAAGGGAAGTCTTCACTGGGCTCCGTGAGGGAAAGGTTCCAGCCGGGTTAATCCAATTCGTGATTCCTCCGAAATATTGAAAGCCGATCACCCATTGATCGTATTGCCGTTCGTACTGTGGAAAATCCGGCCGGTTGGGACAGGTCCAAATCTGCCCTTTGGCATCGCCCGCCTTGAGTCCAACGCTCGCGGCGGCGCGTTCTTCCGGTGGATTCAAACAGATCTGAATCTGATTGAAGCGCGCTTCAACGACGCGGTCCACATTGTCGTCGGCATAGAGATGTATGCCGATTCCAATCTGGCGCAGGTTGTTGAGGCACTTGATCCGGCGGCTGCTCTCCTTGGCCCGAGCGAGCGCAGGCAGAAGCATGCCAGCGAGGATGGCGATGATTGCAATCACCACCAGCAGTTCGATGAGAGTAAACCCTCGCCATCCCGGTTGCCAAATTTCTCTACCGCAAGCTCCCTCATTCTTCCGAAAGGCCAATCTTCGTTCCCTTTTTCTGAGTTTCCGCATCTCCCCTGTCTGCGAAAGAATAGACCGTGTCGAAACTGAATCTTTGGCATGTTCCAACTTCATTTGAACCCCTCTCGATGGCGGATTGTTTCTGCCCTGCCCGGGCAACCAATCATGGATATTGGCCCAGGACGTTAATGGATTCGCGGGAACTTCTCCGGAGTCAATGACTCCTAAACGATGTCCCCACGGTATGAGCGATACTGCCCACAACCAAGCAAATTCCAGCGCTCAGTCGAGTTGTTTCACCGCAGTTACAGATTCGTCACGCTGACTTGCAGCGGCTCATGATCAAGGATGCGGAGCATGACGGGTTCGTCGATCATGGAGCCCGGCGTTGTCTGGTGTTGGTTGTTTGGAGGGGAGGCTCTTGAAATGTCTCACACTCTGTCGCCAATTGGCCGCAGAGTGTGAGACATTCTCATTTTTTCGGTTGTTTGGGAGGGGGATGCGGCGTTCCAGCGAAGCTGCCAGAGCGGCTTTGGAATAGTTTTTTGAATGAGACGAGCTTTATGGATTGACAGTAATAGATAGGGATACTAATTGGTGTGACCGATGGAATGAGTGTCCATGGAGCACTCCAATCCCCGAGATCGAAGCGGGCCAAACCGGGTGTTAGACCGGATCAAGCCCGGAGCAAAGCCGTTCCGCGACCGGCCTTGCACCGGCGTTGGACCGGCCTTGCACCGGCCTTGCCTCGAATGACCCGGCCAGAATGCCTCCCTCTCGAACACATCCATTCCACTCCCGATCATCATCAACAAACAATATCTCTCCATCAAACATGGCTACTGTTAATCCGTCTGACCCGAATGGACGTCTCCGTGGTAAACTGGGCGGCTTGGTTTTCGCCCACCAGCCCAACGGCACGGTCACTGTGCGCAGTGTCGGCGTGCAAACCGCTAAATCGACCGAACCGGAAGCGAAGGGACAACGTCGCATGAAGCTTGCCCACCCTTATGTTCGTGGGGTTCTCAGCGAACCGACTCTGAAGTCTGTTTATGCCAGCGAAGCGCAAAATCGCAAGATGCGGACGTGTGATCTGGCCATGTCCGACTTTCTCCAGGACCCGGTCATCGTCAGTGTCGATGGGGGCCAATACTCCGGTCGGGTGGGAGACTCGCTGCTAATCTTGACCGGAGATGATTTCAAGGTGGTCCAAGTGGGCGTGGTTATTCGCAATGCGGAACGTACTCGCCTCGAGGAAGGTTTTGCGGCGCCGGCGCAAGGGAGCGTTTCCAAGGTTTGGATTTACCGGGCGCAGACCGATTTGGCGCCAGGGCAGACGCTTACGATCGAAGTTACCGCGACGGATCGTGCGGGGCACTCCACGGTCTCATCGTTGGTCCATTCCATCTGACCTCATGACGACCAGCCCATCCACGTCGGCAGAATCGGACCTGCAGCGCACCGCGGTCATCGATGCGATTCGCAAGTGCGCCGCCGCCGCACGCTCCGAACGGCTTCATCCCGTTCGAGTTCGGAACGCGATAGAATGCGGGCGGGCTTTGGTGCAATTGAAAGAACTGCTGAGGCACGGCGATTTTGACCGTGCGTTGGCGGAGGAATGCGGGCTGAGCCGGGCGACAGCCCATCGCTACATGTGCCTATCCACCCACACCGAGCGCCTGACCCCGCTGATGACAATTCGAGAAGCCTATCTCGCCGTGGGCGTGATCAAACCGAAAGAGCCGGGCAAAACCTCTCGAGGACCAGAGTGCGGCACGGTCCATGGAATCAACAGCCAAGGATGACTGGACCGGGTCCGGGGGGGCGATGGGTCCGATTGGGGAGAACAGAAGTGCCAGAGCATCAGGCGCTCATGAAAGGTCTCACACTTTGACCACAAATTGTTCTCATTGTGTGAGACATTTCCCTGCCGGGCCGCTCTGCTGAAACC
>JBGAIN010000052.1:38392-44857 GCA_044225505.1 Limisphaerales bacterium | reverse complement strand
GCTGGCAAAATGGCCAAGCAGGCTTCGGCTTTGGCGATCGCCCAGTCCGCACCAAACTCGAAAAGGTGACTGGTCAACCAGCCGCCGTGTATATGCGCAAAGAATTTCAGATCCGACAAGCCGACGCGGTCACGGAGCTCGGACTGCTCGTGGATCATTCCGATGGCTTGATCGTTTATCTGAACGGGCAAGAAGTCGCCCGAGTCAATATCGGCCGGAGCAGCGGACGCCAAGTGCAAAACGTCAAATCTCGAACGGATCGAGGACCGGTCTACCTGGTTCTCAAGGATGCGCATCAGCACTTGCGCAACGATCGGAACGTCCTGGCGATCGAAGCGCACGCTAACGCGGATGCACTCGATTTCTGCGTCGACCCCGTGTTGGTCATCGAGGACTAATCCATGCGCACTTTTCTCAGATACTTACTCGTGGCGTTGGCCGGTGGCGGGGTACTCAGCCTGTCCGCTTATGCCCATGATGGTCCAGAGCACGAAATCGATGAACTGACCGAACAGATGAAGGTGCAAGGCCAGACACCCGACCTTCTCATCCAGCGCGCTATCGAGTACAAAATCATTGGCAAACTGGCGGAGGCGGCCAAAGACCTGGAACGAGCATTGGATTTCGATGCGGAGTCGCTTCCAGCGCAACGAGAATTAAGTCAGACCTATTTCTCGTTGGGAAAAACAAACGAAGCGCTGACGACCGTGACGCGCGCACTGCGAGCGTCAACGGACACCCCAGATCGCGCCGCGCTTTTGATGGTACGCGTCGAAATTCTTCGGGCACGCCGCGATTTCACGAAGGCCTTGAGCGATGCCAACGAAGCCATCGCTAAGTATCCAAGTAATGTCGAGTGGTACTTAATCCGAAGCCAACTCCAGGCACTCCTAAAGCTCCGACCCGAACGCGTCAGCGGCATTGAAGCTGGCATGCGCGAAACGGGCAGTGGCCTGTTGTTGGCCGAGTGGGTCGACGCGCTGATCGACAATCAACAATACGCAGCCGCCCTGGAGAAAATAGAAGTGGAGTTAAACGAATCCCGATGGCGGGCCGCCTGGCTGATTCGCCGCGCCAAAGTGCGCCAAGCGACCGAGCATGGCGCCGATGCCAAAGTCGATCTGAACGCGGCCATCGAAGAGTTAAACAGTCGCATCAGCTCAAGTAACACAGACGCCTTGCTGCTGGCGGACCGCGCTCTCGCTTATGACCTTCTCGGCAAACGAGACGATGCACGGCGGGATTTTCGCGCTGCGCGAGACAAAGGTCTCACCGACGAATGGGTTCGAGATCGAATCCGCGCCTTGCGGGAACCCGGTAAAGACGAGGATTAGCGGTCTACCGCTGTCGTGACTCACTTACGTTCGACCGCGACATCCAAGTCTTGGCCTCGGCGCGAAGTTGCTGCCGTTCCACCGCGCTGATCCCGCGGGGATTAAAGCGCAGTTGGTAGTGGCGCGAGAGCAGCATTGCCAATTCATTTGGGGTTTCTCCCCCCCTGCTCCCCACGCGCTGCAACCAGGCAAATCCGGTCTCGCCTGGGTTGCGCCCTAACCCTTCGGCAGAGAGTCTCTGCTCAATTTGGTAAAACTCGGAATCCAATCCCGGCCAGCAAGCGGGGCTTTTGCGCAATCCGCGAGCCGAACTTGTCCGATTCCATTGCCGCTGCAAGAGCACGCGGCCGCCGACCAGCGC
Source organism: Limisphaerales bacterium (assembly GCA_044225505.1). Lineage (GTDB taxonomy): Bacteria > Verrucomicrobiota > Verrucomicrobiia > Limisphaerales > SIBE01 > JAXMHN01. Next base: position 43,162 of record JBGAIN010000052.1, on the reverse strand, counting down.
AAGAAGCGGCACGAGCAACCAGAGCAAGTATCGTTTCCAATCCGCGTGTCCCCAACGCCATCGGGAGAATTCGAACCATAGCCGCGAGAAAATGTCCCGAACTGGCTCCCAGAGAGACGCCCGACTGGCCTCGGCGGCCCCCCAACTGCTGGGAGTGGTGTCGACATCGCGCCAGGCACCATGGATCCAGGCTAAACACCAAGCGTGCGCATGGCGCTCGCGGACGAGGTAATGGCGGCCGCTTCGTTCTTGGACACTATAGCCCGTCGCGTATCGTGCTGGAATGTGAGCTGCACGCAGGAGCAAGACCGTAGCCGTGGCGAAATATTCGCAGTGCCCCGACCGATTCTCCAAAAGGAATCGCGCGAGGGGCGTCCGTTCGGCACGGCCTCGATGAGCGAACCCTTGCCAGGTTGAATAAGTGAAATTCGTTTGGAAGAAGTCTTCCAACGTCCGAACCGCCAACTCCGGAGACAAGCCTTCGAGGTTCAAACTCCGGGCCACCCCAGTCACCGTGTCCAATTCCGCTGGTGGAATTCCGGTATCTTCCACGGTAGGGGGGCTGTCGATGGTGCTGTGAGGCTGGTAGGACGCGTCGAATTCCACAAACCCTGGCCCGTCTTCCACTCGAACGCTGCCAAAGAGGTTTGTCGCCACCCCACTGGCCGGCAGCTGTTCAAGGCGATCGACTCCGCCTGGAAGAGCGAGAATCCCGTTACCCCCAGGCATATAACCAGCAATTCGCGCGCTCGCTGGCTTTTCGCGCGACGGTTGAAGGATCCAACTCGACTGGTTCAGCTCCGGAGTGTGACTCGTTCGAAACCCGTTTCGACGCGGTCCAATAGGGGGTGTGGAACAGACTATAGCTAGTCTCGCGCAACAACGCCGGTGGGGCTGGAGTCGCTGGCGTGACGCGCATGACCAATCGACCGGACAGCTTGAGCCGACCAATCGAGCCCAGACGGGTTTGATTCTCTTTGGGATCAGCGTTACGAGACGTTCCCCACCTCGCCAGGAGAACTTCATCCAACCGCTGAATCAACTTCTGCATTTCCAACAAGCCCAATTGGACGCCGAAGCCCAAGCCCAGTGCCAGCACCAAGCTCCCGATCCAACCGTGGGCCCGAAAGCTTTCGGAACGGTGCGGCCAGAGCGACCAGGCGCAAAGTCCCGCCAGGGCAGCGGTAAACCACCAACTCCTTTGGTTGGCCGCGCTCGCCGAAAACAGGCAGCAGGCAAAATAGGGATAGCTGACATTCAGACCAGCCGGATAACGAAGCGCCAACCCGCGGTCGGCCCGCCGGCGTCGCAGCCACCAGGAAAACGTGCTAAGAGCAAATCGATCTTGCCCGGAGTAGACTTGCGCCAGCGCAATGGGCAGGAACATGAGCGGCAGCCACTGGAGCAACTGGAAGAAGTTCCGTTTACTCTGGTTCAACGTCGCCAGACGGCTCGACGCCGAGTTGTCCTTTAATAGCTCACCGACGGCGGTGAGATTGTCCCCCGATAGAAATACGTAGACGGTCGCTCCCAGAAACAAAGCCACGCAAAGGTTCCAGACCCGATCCAGATCGGCCTGAGTTAGATCCCACCGCGATGACGCCCAGTGCGGGCTCTCCAGCAGCAAAGCCGCTAACGCTCCCAGCCAAAGCCACTCCGTCTGCCAGCCCCAAAACAGCATCGCTGCGCCGAGCAACCAACGAGGTGCTCTCATGGCCCTCTCCTTTCCAAGGAAAGCAGTCCCTTTTCGATCTGGCCTGGGGTTAGAATGCAGACCTCCCTGGCCAGGTCGGGAAACTGCTGACTCAGCTTGCGCTCCCGCGCCTCGTTCACCACCAGGAGCGGCCGAACGAATAGACCCGCTGCGGTCAATTGCCGGACCAAATCTTGTCTGGCTTTGTCCCAGTCAACAAAAACGCAAGTGCACGCCGCCAGAACGTTTGCATGTTGCAGGACGAGCGTACTCAACATCTCGAAAGCCCCAGTTTGATTGGGCTGAACGGAGGCAAGCACTTCTAGGACTTGCTGGGAATAGCCCAGACCGCGGCCCGTCGTGAAGCAGAAAGCCCGGCTTTCGACAAAGAGCAAGTCGAGGAGTGACTCCTGCGTCTCGAGTGTGCACGCGAACGAGGCTGCCACGGACACCGCCTCTTCAAAGGCGTTAAGTGCCTCGGTCCCTTTGGCAAAAGTATCGAGGACCAGGCCCTGCCGGACAATGTTTTCATCCTGGAACTCTTTAACGATCGGGCGTCCCGCCCGGGCCCAACTTCGCCAATGGATCCGTCGGAGCGCATCGCCTGGCCGATAGTCGCGTAGTACGGTAACCCTGGACCTTCCGGATCGCGGAAGCCATCGCTACCCCACCAGGCTGATAATGCTGCGTTCCCGGGTTTGCTAAAGCCGGAATTCGATACCGCTTTGGCAACACCAATACGGTTTGCGGGATTCGGACTCGGATAAAGGAACGGACCAAACCTAGTGGATCGCACCGGGCCACCGTCACCCCCGTCAATCGCAGCGGGCCGCGGCGCAGCGGGATGACTTCAACCTGGGCATCTACCTCACGATGTGGCAGCAGCGCTGGTAGCGTCGCAGGCGTCGATACGGCGGCCCGAGGCTCTAATTGTGGTCGTGACGGGGCCGCGAGCCGAAAGGCCCGCATCCGCCCAACTGGACGCATGGCACGCGCAAATTCATCGAAGCTCGGTCGAGCGTCGGCAAAGTCTTCGAGAATTTCCAACCCCCGCCACGGACGACCGGAGAGGTTCCGGACATGGATCCGGTAACGAAATGGCTGCTCGACCGTTGCCAAGCGAGGTAAACCCCGTTCTGCCGCGAAGCGGCCCCGAAAGAACGGCACCCAGATCCACGCCACAAGCAAAAGACACAGCAAAAGGGCGAACGCCTGAAACGCCATCGATTGATCGATGTCACTGCCAATAGCACCGACCAGCACCATGGTCGAAGCCATAAGCAGCCCGCTTTTCGTCAAACGCCGAGGAATGCGGGCATGCAACCCGGTGGCAAGGAGATAAAGTCGATAACTAAGCCGCAACATGGTCAACAAACCGCACTCCGACATTCGGGGCCGATCACATCGGAACCGGCACCGTCTTCAAAATGTCGCGAACGATTCCAGCCGCTGTCGCCCCGGAGAACCTCGCTTGCGGCTCAAGCCCCAGACGATGCGCGATGACGGGCACAGCCATTTCGTGAATGTGTTCCGGCGTCACAAAATCGCTGCCGTCGAACAAGGCCGCGGCCTGCGCCGCCTTCATCAGTGCCAGAGATGCCCGCGGGCTAGCGCCGAGCTGGACGCCCGTTGCATGCCGCGTTCCGCTTGTTAAATCCACGATGTACCGTTTCAGCTCTTCGCTCACTTGCACTTCTTTCGTCGCTTCGCGGAGAGCCAGCAATTCCTCGGTGGAGATAACGCTGGTGATTGATTCCACAGGAGGCAGATCCGCGTGCGACGTGAGAATGGCGACTTCTTCTTCGGCGGAAACATAGCCTAAGGCAAATTGCATCGCAAAACGGTCCATCTGCGCCTCAGGCAACGGATAGGTACCCCGAAACTCCACCGGGTTCTGCGTCGCAATCACGAAGAATAAGTCCGGGAGCTGGCGGCGTTTCCCATCCACGGTCACCTGCCCTTCAGCCATCGCCTCCAACAACGCAGACTGAGTGCGAGGTGAAGCCCGATTGATTTCATCGGCCAAGAGAATATTCGTGAAGACCGGCCCCTCATGATACTCGAACGATTGATCACGCTGGTTGTAGATGGAAACCCCCAAAATATCGGAAGGCAGCAAATCGGGGGTGAACTGGACGCGCCGAAAGGTGGCATCGATCGATTTCGCCAGCGCCTTCGCCAGGGTGGTCTTCCCGGTCCCTGGGAAATCGTCCAGCAGGACATGCCCGCCACTGGTAAAGGCTGCCAACAATTGACGCAGCCCGACGCGTTGTCCCCGGATGACGCGCTCAATGTTCGCCAAAAGAACGCGATAGGTCTCCTGGGGCCCAAGAGGGGGCCTCAACGTCGGCCCGCGACTCTGGCCAGGAGTGATCATCGTGCTTTTCATTACTATTTTAGACAACTAAACACCTACCCCGTGCCGCAGTTGCGCCAGTTTCCAAACCTCTCAAGCCGCGGCGCGGCCTCAACCTAAACGCAAGGTTCGCCCTCTGCAACGGCTGGAAAACGCCACCCAAATCCATTCGGGAGCACCCTTGGCAGCCCCTGGGACGGACGCGGTTTGGACTTTGCAACCAGCCTCAGTTAGCGTAGTAGTCGCGTTTCCGGTTGACGGAATCTGTGTCATGAAACCTGAAGTGGAACTCTACGATACGACCCTGCGGGACGGAAGTCAGGGCGAAGGCATCAATTTCTCGGTGGCGGACAAACTCCGCATTGCCGAGAAACTCGACAGCTTTGGGGTCCATTACATTGAAGGCGGTTGGCCGGGATCCAATCCGAAAGATATTGAATTTTTTGCCCAAGCCAAGCGGCGCTCCTGGAAAAACGCCCGTCTCGCGGCGTTTGGATCGACACGGCGCAAGAACGTGGCCGTGGAACGGGACGAACAGGTGCGACTACTCCTGGAAGCGGAAACCCCGGTCATCACAATCTACGGAAAGAGCTGGATGCTCCACGTGACGGAAGTGCTGAGCACCACGCCGGAGGAGAATCTGGCCATGATTCGCGATACGGTGCAATTCCTGAAATCGCAGGGGCGCTACGTCATCTACGACGCCGAACACGCCTTCGAC
>JBGAIN010000052.1:0-38363 GCA_044225505.1 Limisphaerales bacterium | reverse complement strand
GCTACGCGCTTTCGACGTTCGAGGCCGCGGAGCAAGGTGGCGCGGACCTTGTCGTGCTCTGCGACACCAACGGCGGCCGACTCCCGAGCGAAGTCCGTCAGATCGTGGCAGCCGCCGGCGCTCGCCTCCACGGGAAGATCGGGATTCACACTCACAATGACATTGGGCTTGGGGTTGCGAATGCTCTGGTGGCCGTGGAAGCCGGGGCGATCCAGGTGCAAGGTACGATCAACGGTTACGGCGAACGTACCGGCAACTGCAACTTGACGAGCGTCATTCCCAGTCTGGCGTTGAAAATGGGGAAAAAATGTTTGCCTAAAGAGGCCATTGCCAAACTGAAAGAAGTATCCCAGTTCGTCGATGAAATCGCGAATATCCGACACGACCCGCGTCAGCCATGGGTCGGCTCGGCGGCGTTTGCCCATAAGGGAGGCACCCACGTCAACGCCGTGCAAAAAGTCATCCGCAGCTACGAACATATTGATCCTGCGCTCGTCGGCAATACCCGCCGCGTTCTCATCAGCGATCTGGCAGGTCGCAGCAACATTCTGATGAAAGCTCAGGAACTGGGATTCAAGATCGACAGCGAAACCCCTGAGGTCAAAAACATTCTCGCTCGGGTGAAAGAGCTTGAGCATGAAGGTTGGGAGTTCGAGGCGGCGGAAGCGTCGTTGGCGCTCCTCATTCGCAAAACGCTCAAACACGAGGATGCCCTCTTCCGGGTTGACGCTTACCACGTCTCGATGCGCCGCGACACCACCGCGTCGGTGTGTGAGGCCACCATCAAAGTTCGCGTGGGCGAAAAGCGAGCGCATATGGTGGCGGAGGGGGACGGCCCTGTGAACGCCCTGGATTCCGCATTGCGCGCCGCGTTGATCAAGTTTTACCCGCAACTCGAACAAGTTCGTCTGACAGACTACAAAGTGCGCATCCTCGATTCAGCCACCGGGACGGCGTCGAAAACCCGGGTCTTAATCGAAACGACGGACGGCAAGCAGGAGTGGGGCACGGTGGGAGTGAGTGAGAATATCATCGAAGCGAGTCTTCAAGCTCTCGTCGATAGCGTTGAGTACGCGTTGACGAAGAAATGATGCTGCTTAGGCGGTCGAGCTCAACGCGCGGCAAGTCACCCTTAGCAATTCGAAATCATGGCCGAGATCTCCAAAGTCTACGAACCTCAACATGTCGAAGGCAAATGGTACGCCTACTGGCTCGAACGCCAGTTCTTCGTGGCGAACCCGGGACGTGTTTCTCCTTCCCGACCGGCTTACGCGATCGTCATTCCCCCACCCAACGTGACGGGGATGCTCCACATGGGGCATGTGCTGAATAACACCATTCAGGATGTCTTGTCGCGCAAGGCGCGTATGGATGGCAAGGAGGTCCTTTGGCTGCCAGGGACCGACCACGCAGGGATTGCCACGCAAGTCATGGTGGAAAAGGACCTCGCGAAACAGAAGCTGAGCAAATACGACCTTGGGCGCGAGAAGTTCCTGGAACGAGTCTGGCAATGGAAGGAAAAGCATGGCGGCATCATCATCCAACAGTTGAAGAAGCTTGGATGCTCTTGCGACTGGTCGCGCGAGCGTTTCACGATGGATCCCGAGTATTCCCGGTGCGTGCAGAAGGTTTTTGTCGACCTTTATCACAAAGGGCTGATCTATCGCGGAAAGCGCATGGTCAACTGGTGTCCCGCCACACTCACCGCGCTCTCGGACGAAGAAGTCGACATGATTCCGCAGAAAGGCGCTCTCTACTATTTCCAAGTGGAGATTGCGGAAGAGCCCGGGCGATTTCTGACCATAGCCACCACCCGTCCGGAAACGATTCCTGGAGATACCGGCATCGCAGTGAACCCAAAAGATCCGCGTTATGCCAATCTCATAGGACGCCATGCGATTCGGCCATTGCCACCGGAATTGCCCCGCGACGAGCGTCTCATTCCCATCGTTGCGGACGACCATATCGATCCGGAATTTGGAACTGGCGTGCTCAAGGTCACGCCAGCCCATGACAAAGCCGATTTCGAAATTGGCCAACGGCATGGGTTGCGCGCCATTGATGTCATGCAACCCAACGGGAGAATGAACGAACTCGCCGGTCGCGAACTTCGCGGTCTGGATCGCTTCAAGGCCCGGCAGGTCGCGGTCGACCAACTTAAAGCGGCCGGAGCGTTGGTCAAAGAAGAACCTTACGAGAACAAGGTTGGGTACAGCCAGCGCGCTAACGTGCCGATCGAACCTCGTCTGAGCGAACAGTGGTTCTTAAAATACCCGAGCGTCCCCGCCGCTCGTTCGTGCGTGGAACAGGAATCCCCCGAGGCAGCGCTGCCAGATAGCGCCGTGCCCGCGTCCCAGAATGGACATGGGACAAGATCGTCAAGCCCAAGCATGTCGCGCATGCGTTTTCATCCGCAGCGTTGGGCCAAAGTCTATGACCATTGGATGGAGAACATCCAGGATTGGTGCATCAGCCGCCAGCTCTGGTGGGGACATCGTATTCCGGTGTGGTATCGCAAAGGAAGCTCGAGTTCGGAAGGGTCCGCCGCAATCCATTGCAGCGTCACTCCCCCGGCGGATCCCGAGAATTGGGAACAGGACACCGATGTGCTCGACACCTGGTTCAGTTCGTGGCTCTGGCCATTTGCCACTATGGGATGGCCGGAAGGATCTCCCACGTTGCACGCGTTCTATCCGACAACAGACCTTGTGACCGGACCGGACATTATCTTCTTTTGGGTCGCGCGCATGATCATGGCTGGCTATGAGTTCATGGGAGACCTCCCTTTCCGCAACGTTTACTATACCGGAATCATTCGCGATAAGCTTGGGCGGAAGATGTCCAAGACCTTAGGAAACTCTCCCGACCCCTTGGAGCTGATCGCCAGCTACAGTGCCGATGCGCTGCGGTTCGGGACCATGCGTAGCGCCCCGCTCGGCCAGGATGTGCTTTTCGACGAGAAGGACGTCGAGCTGGGTCGGAACTTCTGCAACAAACTTTGGAATGCCTGCCGCTTCCGGCAGATGCAAGGCGGCGAATCCGAGGCGGAGATTGATCCGCGATTATTGACCAGCGACGATAAATGGATCCTGCTGCGCTTGGATGCGGCGATTCGCGAGATCAGTAACGCGTTGGACAACTACCGGTTCAACGAAGCGACGCAAGCTCTTTACCGCTTCTTCTGGAGCGAGTTTTGCGACTGGTATCTCGAGGCGAGTAAAGCCGTCTCGCCCAGTGCCAATCCAGAACTTAAGGCCAATACTCTGGCCGTGACGGACTTCATTTTGTCAAACACGCTGCGTTTGTTCCACCCGTTCATCCCGTTTATTACCGAGGAGCTATGGCAAGGTCTTGGTTTTGCCAGCGACTTACCCGAGGGACAAGGCGGCGACTCCATCATGTTTGCCCACTGGCCCAAGCCGTTTGACACGGCCTTTCGCGAACACTATGGGCTGGACGAAAGCGACGAACGCTTTGTCACCGCCAAGTATGACCTGGTCACTCAGGCGCGCAATCTACGCCGCGAGGCGGGCATTCCGTCGGGCAAAAAGGTGAAGTTCTACCTGGTCCCAGCGACCCCACCTTTCCCGGCCTACGAAATCGAAGTCTTGCGGGTGCTGCTAAACGCGGAAGCCGTTGAGATCACCGAGCGGTACGAAGCGAAAAAAGGGACGCCCCTGGTCCATTCAACTTTGGGCGACCTTTACATGCCGACGGAAGGGATTGTCGATGTCGCCGCGGAAAAATCGCGCCTGACGAAGGAAGTCGTCCGCATCGCGGCGGAAATCGAGAAAGTGCAACAGAAACTGGCGAATCCGAGTTTCGTTGAGAAGGTTCCGCCAGCCGTTCTGCAGGACCATCAAAAGCGCCTGGCTGATTGGCAGAGCAAGCTGCAGCAAGTTAAAGCCTCTCTCGACGCTCTCAATTAAACGGCGCAGGACTTGAACTCGCTTCGCCCGGGGTCGTTCCAGCGAACGGCCATCGGCGCGTGTAGGCCGACCAGACCAGGAAGAAAACAATCCCGGCGGCCAGAGTCCCCAAACCGAAGGCAATCAGATTCCGCGGCGTCGTCGAGAACACGAATATCCAACCGGCCAACGCCACCAGGCTTGGTAGCGGATATAGCCACATCCGGAAGGGCGAAGGCCGCTCTGGGTGTCGCCGGCGAAGGAGCGTGACCGCCAGGATCTGGCCGACAAACTGCACCAGAATGCGCGTGGTCAGGAGAGCGTCGATAACCGTCAGCAAAGGCAAGAAGCTGCAAGCACTCGCGATGAACCCAATGACCACCAACGAAACATGAGGAAAGCGTTTACGCGGATGTAACCGGCCAAAAATCTTAAAAAAACAACCATCCTGCGCCGCGGCGTAAGGGATGCGTGAGTATCCCAAAAGCAGCGCAAAGCAAGACCCAAACGCGGTCCAAAGGACCATCGCGGTGAAAACGGCCGCCACGCGCGAGCCGTAAATCTTCTCCATAAAGATGGAAACGATGAAATTCGCGTTGCTGTTGCCTTCTGCTGGAACAAATTCACGCCATGGAACCACGCCGACAATCGAAAGATTGATCGAGAAGTAGATGAGAGCGACTCCCAAAATGCTTAAGATGATCGACCGGGGAATCACTCGTCCTGGATCTTTGACCTCGTCGCCGATGTAGCAAACGTCGTAGTACCCGAGATAATCGTAGATCCCAATCCGGGACGCCGCGCCCATGCCGAAAATATACCCGATCGAAAAGTCAAAGGCGTGCGGTGGAAAATCGAACGCTTTCCTCGCGTCAAAGTGAATCACTCCGGTAAAGACCACGACCGCCACGGTCATCAGCACGCCAATCCAAAGCGCCACGGTAATGCGCCCGATCGCTGTGATCTGCCGGTAGAGGAGAACGATGTTGAGCAAGCCAACCCCGAGAGTGGCCAAATGCCCTACCGTCACGGAACCTAACACAGGTCGAGCCAAGTCCGGCCAGAGATACCCCGCATATTGGGTGAACCCGATGTAACCTGACGCGATCTCGAGCGGCCCGCTCAGGATGAACTGCCAGATGAAAAGAAACGCCATCAGTCGCCCCCAGGATTCCCGTCCAAACCCTTCCCTCAGATAAACGTAGCTCCCGCCTGACCCTGGCATGGCGGCTCCTAACTCGCTCCATACCAATCCATCCGGGATGACAATCAAGACCGCGACGAACCAACCGATCATTGCCTGAGGCCCCCCTCCCATGCTCGACATGAGCGCTGGGATGGTAATAAACGGACCAATCCCGATCATGTTGGACATGTTCAAGGCCGTCGCGGGCAATAGTCCAAACCGGCGATCCAACCGGGGCTGGTTCCCAGCGGTGGAGAATGGGGCTTCGGCCATAAGAGTTAGTCAGCGGCTGTCATTGAAAAAGGTTGCGGGAGAAGAAAAAGTAAATGACAAAAGAGTTGTGATCGCGCAACGGAGACGCCTGGTAAAACGGAGTGGTGCGGCAGGCAGCGACATTCTCGAATGCTTGGGCTATAACAGACTCGCCTTGGCAACTCAACGGGATTCATGTCGGCGATCACTTTTCTTCCCTTATGAGCCGTGAGCGAATCAGTGCTGGGTTACTTATGTATCGCTACAAATCGGGACAATTAGAATTGTTCCTCGCCCATCCTGGCGGACCGGTCTTTCGCAACCGGGACCAGGGTCATTGGACAATCCCAAAGGGCGAAGTGCAGCCCAACGAAGAACTCCTGGCGACCGCCCAACGCGAATTTGAAGAGGAAGTCGGCCTGCAAGCCCAGGGCCCCTTCTTGCCTCTCGGTTGGATCCGGCAAAAAGGTGGAAAAGTCGTCCATGGTTGGGCGTTTGCCGGCGACTGGACCGATGCCCACCGGCACGTCTGCAATTCTTTTACCATGGAATGGCCGCCCAAATCCGGCCGCATGCAACAGTTTCCAGAAGTGGATCGGGTAGCGTTTTTCCCCCTCTCCGAGGCACGGATCAAGCTGAAGGAAGCGCAACTTCCATTCCTCGACCGTCTTCTGAAACTGCTGCAGAATCGTGCCGAAATGAGCCCATTATGACTGATCTTTCTTCAACCCTGGCAACTGTTCTAGCCGGAGCGTGGTGTATCAGCGCCCTTCTCAGTCCAGCCTGCTGGGCTGGCGACCAGCCACAATGGGGTCAAGCGTGGTCTCGCAACATGGTTTCCGCAGAAACCGGCTTGCCTGGAAAATTCGACCCCAAGACAGGTCAGAATGTGCAATGGGCTATCGATCTGGGCACTGAAGCCCATTCCACACCTGTGATCGCGGGCGGGCGGATCTACATCGGGACCAATAACGGCCAACCTCGAGATGTCCGACACCAAGGCGACCGTGGCGTTCTGATGTGCCTGGCTGAGTCCGACGGGCACCTGCTCTGGCAACTCGTTGTTCCCAAGCGTGAGGATGATCCTTACTATGACTGGCCCAATAGCGGCATTTCCTCGCCGGTCACAGTCGAAGGAGACAGAGTCTACGTTGTCAGCAACCGAGGCGAAGTGCTCTGCCTGGATGTGCACGGACTGCAGAATGGAAATGACGGTCCCTACCGCGACGAGGGGAAACATATGGCCTTGCGCGGGGCGCCTCCGGTGGAACCAGGCACAATCGATGCCGATATTCTCTGGCTGTTTGATCTCACGAGCGGCGCTGGGATCTGGTCGCATGACGCCGCGCACAGCTCGATCTTGATCGACGGCGATCATCTCTACCTGAATACCGGCACGGGCGTTGACAATACGCACAAGCGCATCCGAACTCCAGACGCTCCCAGCCTCGTCGTTCTTGACAAAGCTACCGGTCGTCTACTCGCCCGCGATCAAGAGCATATTGCCCCAACCATCTTTCACTCGACCTGGTCAGCCCCATCGCTCGGACAAATCCACGGGCGTGACACGATCTTCTTTTGCGGCGGCAATGGCATCGTTTATGGGTTTGAGCCGATTCGAAAAGCGGGGGTTCTGTCCCAGGGAGAGATCGGAACTCTGCATAAGGTTTGGCAGTTCGATTTTGATCCCAAAGCGCCCAAGGAAAACGTGCATCGGTTCAACACCAACCGCCGGGAAAGCCCAAGCAACATGTACGGCATGCCGGTCTTTCTAGAAGGAAAGATCTATGTCGCGGGCGGGGGAGATGTGTTTTGGGGTAAGAATGAAGCGTGGTTGAAATGCCTTGATCCGGGCAACGCGACGAATGCCGAGGTCTGGTCCTATCCACTCGAACGGCACGTTCTTGCAACACCGGCCCTGTATGAAGGGCTGGCATTCATTGCCGATTGCGGACGTCGTTTTCATTGCCTTGATGCCCAGACGGGCGAGGCGCTTTGGACGGACGAACTTGAGGGCGAGGCCTGGGCTTCCCCCCTCGTTGCCGATGGCAAGGTCTTCCTCGGGACGCGCGCCGGTCAGTTTACGGTTTGGAAAGCATCTCGGACAAAGTCGGTGCTCACCCGCCTCAATCTCGGCGATCCGATCAGTGCGACGGCCACCGCCGCCAACGGGGTGCTTTACGTCGCCACCATGAAACGCCTGTTCGCACTTCGAGATTCTGAGGTCAAGAATTCTCGTTGATTTCGCAGCGCCATGCGTTGAAATCAGTCCATGGAAACACGACTGCTTGGCAAAACCGGCCTGAGAGTGCCTGTCCTCAGCTTTGGGGCCTCTTCGCTCGGACAGGAGTTTCGCGCCGTCTCCGTCGATGAAGCCCTGCAATCGGTGCGAGTCGCTTTGGAATGTGGCCTCAACTTGATTGATACTTCGCCCTTCTATGGCCGCGGCATGAGCGAGGTATTGCTCGGCATCGCGCTGCGCGATGTCCCCCGGGAGTCCTACCTCCTTAGCTCCAAATTGGGGCGCTACGACCTCCAGCATTTTGATTTTTCCGCCAAGCGCGTTGCGGAAAGCGTCGACGTGAGCCTGCACCGCCTCGGGACCGATCATTTGGATATCTGCCTTTGCCACGATATCGAGTTTGTTCCGATGCAACAGATCGTCGACGAAACCATTCCAGCCCTCCGGAAAGCGCAGGCCCAAGGCAAAGTGCGATACATCGGCCTAAGCGGCTACCCCATGAAGATCTTCCGGTTTGTCCTCGATCAGACGGATGTGGACGTGGTCCTCAGCTATAATCAGTTCACGCTGCAAAACACCCGTCTCGCAGACCTCGTCGAATACCTCCAGCAGAAGAATGTCGGCATTATGAACGCTGGACCGTTCTCCGCCCGTCTCCTGACCAACGCGCCTCTCCCGAAGTGGCTAAAAGAACCGGAAGCGGTCAAAGCCGCCGCCCGCCAGGCGGCCGAGCACTGCGCCCGGGCCGGAGTTGACTTAGCACAACTCGCCCTGCAGTTCTCCGTCTCGCATCCAGCCATCGCCACGACGGTCGCGGGGTCGGCCAATCCCAAGAACATCCGAAAATGGGCAGATTGGATCGAAAGTCCGTTGGACAAAGGGCTTTTGCAGCAGGTCCAGGCGATCTTCGAACCGGTCAAGAATATCGGCCATCTGGAAGGGTTGCCGGAAAACAATGGCTAAGCAGCTCCGCCTCGTGCCTTGTCAATCGCCGATCGTTATCGTACGGTTAAGTTATGTTTGAGACACTGACCGGCAAACTCCAGAACGCGTTTAAGAACTTGCGCGGGCTGGGGAAGATCTCCGAATCCAACGTCAGTGACTCTCTCCGCGAAGTGCGCCTGGCATTGCTTGACGCCGACGTGAATTTCAAGGTCGCTCGCGATTTCATTGAGAAAGTCAAAGAGCAGGCGATTGGCGAAAAAGTCATTCAGAGCATTCATCCCGGGCAGCAGATCATCAAGATCATCCATGACGAGCTGGTTTCCCTGCTCGGCTCGGAGAACGCCAGCCTGGAATTGAATGGCAACCCCGCCTCCGTGATGCTCGTGGGGCTCCATGGCTCAGGCAAAACCACGTCCTCTGGCAAACTGGCGCGCCTCCTGCATAAACAAGGACGCGCTCCCCTGTTGGTCGCTTGCGATGTCTATCGCCCGGCGGCCATGGACCAACTTCAGACTCTAGGCCAGCAGTTGTCTATTCCAGTCTTTGTCAAGAAGGGCGAAACGGATGTCTTGAAGATCGCTCGAGAAGCTCTCGAATTTGGTCGAGCCAACAGCTGTAACTCAATCATCTTCGACACCGCAGGCCGCTTGCAGATCGACGAACCTTTGGTTCAAGAGCTAGTACGGCTCCGTGATCTGGTCAAGCCCCAGGAAATTCTGCTGGTCCTCGACGCCGCGACGGGACAAGAGGCCGTCAACGTTGCGTCCCACTTCGATCGCGCACTGAGTATTACCGGCGCCATCCTCACGAAACTCGATGGTGACGCGCGCGGTGGAGCGGCCCTCAGTTTGAAAGCCGTCACCGGTAAACCAATCAAACTCGTCGGTGTTGGCGAAAAGATCGAAGACTTCGAACCGTTTCACCCGGAACGAATGGCCTCGCGGATCCTGGGGATGGGCGACGTCGTCAGCCTTGTGGAACGTGCCGCGGAAGCGGTCGACTTGGATGAGGCCAAGAAGCTCGAAGAGAAAATGCGCAAGGGGCAGTTCACCCTTGAGGATTTCCTCGATCAGCTTCGCCAGATGAAAAAGCTCGGATCTCTTGAAAGTATCGTCGGCATGCTTCCAGGCGGATCCGAGGTCCTTCAAAACGCGGATCTGAGCAAGAGTGAAAAGGAGTTCCGCCGCATGGAAGGCATGATCTGCGCCATGACGTTCCAGGAACGCCGTCATCCTCAGATACTGAATGCGCGTCGGCGCCTCCGCATCGCGAAAGGGAGCGGCGTGAGTGTGGCCGAGCTGAACAATCTGCTCAACCGCTTTGGCCAAATGCAGCAGATGATGCGCAAGATGGGCAAGTTCCAGCGCATGATGAGCAAGATGGGCGGCAATCCCCCGCCCGGAATGATGCGCCGCTAGGCAGCTGGCCTTGGTCCATTCCAAGGTTGCTGCTCTTCCCCGCTCCCTCTCCCAAAGAAAAACCCGCAACCAAGCGTTCGCTCAGCTGCGGGTCGAAATCGGATTCCGGGATTTACTTCTCGGATTCAGCCACCTTGAGTTCGGATGCGGTCAACTCTTTCTTGCCGTTGACGTCTTTCACCGTTCCCTTGGCGGTGATGTGCTTGGTGCTCGAGCAGACGTTTTTATGGAACTTGTCAGCAACATCGTTCTTGGCGATGTAATAGGTGACCGTCTTGCCGTCTTCCTTGGTCTGAATCACGTTCTGGCACTTGTCAGCCTCTTTCAGGCTGCACTTGGCGCATTTGCCCTCCCCAGTCAGGGAGACCGTCTTGCCGTCCTCTGCAAAGGACTTGGTGCCGGTCATAAAAAAAAGTCCCGCGGCGGACAAAGCGATCAATAGCGATTTGGACATAATGAATTCCTTTAAGTTGGTGATTAGTTCGGAACTTCATGATGTCGATAAGCTAGGTTCACGGGTAAATCAAGCGGAATCTCGCTTGCGTTCCTGGTTTCCTCTCGTAGCCCCCCCAAATCATCAATAGGTTGCGCGACGCCCGCCGAAACGAGCCGGGTCTTACTCGACAACGAGGTCAGCCACCAATGCGGTCTTCCCAACACGGACAGACCCCTTCCATTTCGATCGTCTTACCGAGTTACTTGCCGAAATCCCCTCCGACTTCAGAGCCGTTCTGGTAGTCGTCAACTCGCCACTTTTTCGGAGTTATCGATCAAACTCGCGGCCGCTTCGGCGCAAATCCCGTGCGTTACGGGCGCATCCAGCATCTTTTGGAGATACTCTTCCAAGGTGATCCATTTTCCTTCGTGTTCGACTTGCTTGGTCCAGGCGCACACCTTGATCACCTGATGCAATTGGTTTAGTCGAAGGGATAAGACCGCAATCCAGATGAGACACCCCACATCCGCGGTCAACAGCACGCCACACGAGATCAGGTTAAGGCGCATCCGGTGGGAGGCAGCCTCTTGCCGGTCGCCGAGCAAGGCTTTCTCGTGATCCTTCATTTCTTTCACGACTTGTCGAATATCCTGACGGAGCAACCGCCCCTCCTCTGCCCGTATCACTCGCACGGCAGCAGCATACGACTTGTTCTTCTGCTCCGCGGCTTTCCGAGCATGGCCGGTCAGCCGGTTCGCAAGCTCCTGCAGTCGGTCTAACCGGCCTTGTTGCCAGGGGTCATCGCACGTCTGAGTGCGGAGGTGTTCCAAGTGGGCATCCAGGTTCTCGGCGCTCCGCTGGTAGGCATCGAGAAACTCCGGCTTTCTCGTGAGCACGAAATCCCGCGTCCCAGTATCGGCGTCCTCCAGCACAGCGACGGTCGTTTCCATCGATTCCAGGACTTCGTAGGTCCGCATCGCCACGCCCAGTGCGCCCTGGAAGTCGCGAAAAGTCCAATACCCAGCGCATAAAATGGCTGCGACGACTAATGCGAGTAAAACAATGCCAGCTCGGAGCAGGTTGATCTTCTCCTTGCTGACTTCCGCGAAGTTCACGCTTGGAATCAGCAAAAACCCCGCCAAGTTGCTGAAACGGTGGTCTTTGGGTATGCGTTGGAAACGCGGAAAGACGATTAAGACCCGTCATTGCAGGCAATCCGCCTCCCTTCTTCATGCCCAGCACCCAGGGAACGATAACGCTAACCCTCGATTCTTTTGTCCCTTGATATGTCCCGATTTAGCGAAATCAACCCAAAATTGTCGCAACTCAGGACAGTCCCTTCCCCATTCCCACGCCCGCTAATTCCAATGATCCTCCAGTGATCCTCCAAGATAGAACGGAGTCATCGCGGAGGGGTCACGGGCGGACTTTGGACTCACTTCAACCCTTGGGAAGACCGATCGCGTAATCGCCTAAGGCCACAAACCTAATGCCCGTAAACCTTCGGCCCCGGACCTTATTGCAGTTCCAACGAAGCCCCGCTGTAAATCCAGGATCTCGGAGTCATAATACTGCGGACGACACGGCCCTTGAACTCTCAGGTCTGGCCGGCACCCTTCGAATCGAACGCGCCGCGCCTCCAAGGACAAAGCTGCTACCCTGGGACTCGGCCGGCGGTAAACAGTGGCAAGCGCACTGTGACGACGGTGCCCTGCCCTAGCGTGCTATGGAGTTCTATACGCCCGGCATGTAATTCCAGGCAGCGTTTGACTATCACCAATCCCAACCCCGTGCCCGGCCGATCGCCCACATTCCGGCCGCGATGAAAAGCCTCGAAAACCCATTCGCGATCTGCTTCATGAATTCCAATCCCTTGATCGCGAATCGTGCAAACAGCGTCTCGACCTTCGCGAAGGATACTAAACGCGACGACGCGACCAGAATCGGAGTATTTGACGGCATTGGTGAGGAGGTTCGTGAAGATGTGCCGAAGCAACCGTTCGTCCCCGCTGGCGTCTCCGGATTCGAATCCGAGCGATAAGGTGATGGGGCACTTTTGCTCGGTGGCCGACAAGACCTCGTCGATCAGGCGATTGGCAAACAACCGCAGGTCGATCGCTTCGGGTTTGAAGTCCATTTTGCCGGCGTCGAAACGGCCAATAAGAAGCACCTCCTCCATCATGGAGGCCATCCGCCGCGTATTCTTGTGCACCGAGCGGAGGTGGTCTCTCCGCTCGCCCGGATCTAATACGTCGAAATAGTCCTCCAGGATCTCGGCAGACGATTGGATGATTCCGAGAGGAGTCCGGAATTCGTGCGAGACCATGGAAACAAAGTTACTCCGTAACTGTCCGAGCTCGCGTTCGCGCTGGAGGCTGCGGAGCAGCTCTTCTTCAACTTTCTTACGCTGGGTAACATCCTGACCGACGATCAGAACATGGGGTTCATGATTGATGTCGATCAGATCCACGGAAAACGCCAGCGTGTGAACAGCGCCCGCGCGGTTGCGCATCAGGTACTCGCGATCATGAAGAGAACCTTGTTGACGAAGCTCATCCCAAAACCGGAGCCGATCCTCGAGATTCACCCAGACTCCAAGTTCGAGAGACGTCCGTCCGATGACTTCCTCCCGACTGAACCCGCTCCAGCGCAGCAGGGCTTCGTTGACCTCGACAAACTTGCTGTCGCTAACGCGAGCGATGCTCATGAAGACGGGACTGGCACGGAACGCTGTGCTAAATCGGGCTTCGCTTTCGCGCAGCCGCAAAGCGCTCGCCCGCAATTCGGCCTCAGCGCGCTTTCGCTCGATGGCGAGCGAGATTTGGCCCGCCACGAAACTGAGCAGTTGTTTTTCCGGTTCTCCGTACGCATTTGGGTTGTGGTAGTCCTGAACGGCCATGACTCCGAAGCATCTCTCTCCGATGGTTAATGGCACGCCCAACCAGATCGCCGCGGGCCGCCCGCTCTCGACGTAAGTCAACCCGTCTATTCCTTCGAAGCGCGCGGCCTGTCCGGAAACGCGCTTGCGTGCGCCCATCCCAGCATCGACGAGCAGGGGCTGGCCAAGGCGCAAAACATAGCCTGTTAACCCGGTTTCGACCGGGCACGGTGCCGGGCGCGGGGTCATTTCGTCCACGTGATACGCGAACTGAATGAGCTCGGTTGTAGAGTCGAGCAAAGCGATATAGAAATTCTCGGCGGGGATGAGCATTCGGACAATGCCGTGGATGCGTTCGTAGAGGTGTTCCAGATTTGCCACCCGGTGCACGGCTTCGGAGATTTCGTAAATGGCCCTCTGAATCTCCTCCCGGCGCCGCCGTTCCGTGTTGTCGAGGACGCTCCCGCGAATGAGGTTGGCCCGTTCGCCAGGGAAACGGACCAGCCGAACCTCACAGGGAATCAGACGTCCGCTGGAATGTCGGTGGGTCCATTCAAACACGGGGGATTCCCCCGCCATCGCTTGCTGAATCCGCTCGCGCGCAGCCTCGATTGAGGGCTGTCCATCCGGCTGCAGTGGAGGGCTAAGTTCGGCGGGATGCTTGTTCAGCAACTGCTCGCGGCTCAAGCCGTAGAGCCGGGCGGCGTTGTCGTTGCCGTCGAGAAAGCGACCGGACTCGCCATCGAAGACGACAATCGCCTCGGGGGCCTGTTCGACCAAAGTCCGCGCCTTGGCCTCGCTCTCGCGCAGGAGTGCTTCAGCTCGTTGACGTTCGGCAATTTCGTTGCGGAGTTGCTCGTTCAGTTGGAGCAATTCGGCCGTCCGCTCCTCGACCCGGAGTTCCAAGGTCTCGTTGAGTTGGCGAATATGCCGTTCGGCGCGCTTATGCTCGGAGATGTCCCTCGCCACGGTTAATAACAGCGGGCGAGCTCCGTAAGAGACGGCCGTGAGAACCACGTCGAGAAGCAGTTCGGTTCCGTCTTGCCGCCGGGCCATCCATTCGAAACGGTGACTCCCCTCGGCTAAGGCTAGAACCACCATCTGTTCGGCTTTCTCGGTGGAAAGCGTTCCATCCGGTTGCCGTTCTGGAGACAAGCCAGCAGGCGACACGTTGCGCAGCTGTTCTGGACTTTCGAGGCCCATCTGTCGCGCCGCGGCTTCGTTGGACTCCGTGAAACACCCGGTTGCCGGATCGAAGAGAGACATGGCATCGGTGGTGCGGGTAAACAGGAGCGAGAAGACGGACTCCATATGGAACTGGCCAGGAGTCATAGTAGTGTTTGACGCTTTTCGCCAATGATGTTTCAAGGCACGCCTGGGACTTGAGCTTAAGCCGCGGGCTTGCAGCATCTTTACCTCCCCGTTGGGGAGAGGTCTATGGGCCGAAGGATCCATAGACAAAGGACCGATTCCTCAACGGCCTGATGCGCTCCACCCATCGCAGTGATTGACATCAATCTGTCGTTCCCTATTCTGCCCGCGGCCTCCAAGACCGGTTCCCTTGGCGCCAAAGGACCCCAGCAAGTCTTATGATGTTTCAGACTCGGTTTCGATCGCACGGGCGCCTGGCGCGGGCTCTAGCGGTTTGCACGCTTTACTCGTGCCTCTTCCACATGGGGTTTATGCTGCTGCGACTCGAAGCAGCGGGGCCGGGGCGACTGGGTGACCTCGACGAAGATGGCAGCGCGACGGTCATTGATCTGGCTCGCCTGATCGCTCATTTGAACGGACGGCAGCCCTTGCCGCCCGATCTGGTTTTGGCGGCCGACCTCAACCAGGACGGCGTGGTCAATGAAGCCGATGCCGTTCTGCTCGCCAATAGGGTCCTCGGAGATGAGGCGCTCCCGGATTTCCCTTTCGCCAAAGTGCTCGAGACGTCTCCCGCAGACCTTGAGTCGGACGTCGCGCTAACGCGAGAGACGATCTTCCGTTTGACCCAGCCTCTGGCGGTAGGATCCGTGATCAGCGCTGATAACCTCTATGCTGAAGCGGGGGGTCGACGTTTGCTCGCTCGCCGAGAACTTTCCAGTGACCGCAAATCTGTGACCCTCTTCTATTTGGAGAATCTGCCGTCCAACATGGAGGTTGAAGTCACCTTGAGCGGCACCGACTTAAGGGATGACTTGGGCCGCTCGATCGATCCGGACGGAAACGGCCTCCCCGGGGGGACCGCTCGAGTCAATTTCACCACTCTGAATTCGGCCGCGGCGCCGGGGACAGCGGTTCTGGGCCGAGTGTTGGCCTCGGAGCCGATCTCTGCAGGCGGAACCAATCGGAATGAACATCCGCTCCAAGGCGTCCGCATCACCGTGGATGGAATGGAAGAAACGTTGTTCACGACGACGGATGCGAACGGCGATTTCAAACTCGAGCCGGCGCCCGCGGGACAGTTCTTTGTCCATATCGATGGACGAACGGCCACGGAAAGCCAGTGGCCCAAAGAGCCTTACTACCCTGTCGTTGGCAAACAATGGACGACAGTCCCAGGCATCCGCACGAATCTGGCGGGAGGCACCGGGCTCATTTATCTCCCGGTAATTGCTCCCGGCACGCTGCAATCGGTCAGTCAGACCAACGATACCAGTGTGACGTTTTCTTCGACAGTCCTGCAAGCGAACCCAGGGTTGGAAGGCGTCGCCATTGATGTCCCTGCGAACTCGTTGTTCAGCAATGATGGCACGCGCGGTGGCAAAGTGGGAATTGCCCCGGTCGCGCCGGACCGCTTGCCCAGTCCGCTCCCGGACGGCTTGTCGTTTCCTGTTGTCATCACCGTCCAGACAGACGGACCGAGCAACTTCGATCGTCCAGTTCCCGCACGCTTTCCTAACCTTCCGTTGCCAGCAACGGGCAAACCGCTTCCTCCCGGGGCGAAGAGCGGGCTATGGAGTTTCAACCACGACACGGGGGAATGGGAGTTGCAAGGACAGATGACGGTGAGCGCGGACGGGAAATTCATCGAGAGCGATCCCGGCGTGGGAATCCGGCAACCGGGCTGGCACGGCAGTACTCCAGGCGTCACGGGCAAGGGGAGCAAAGTGAAACTACCCAAAAAGAAAAGGCCTTGCGAGCAGAACGGTCAACCGTGCGATGATGGAGATCCATGCACGACGAATGACCGCTGCCAAGGTGGGGTCTGCAAAGGAGATCCACCGTCGGATGCCTGCCGCGCCGATGCGCCCGCGATCCTCGGCTTTCACTGGACCGAGGAAAACAATCCGAAGGTGGAACCGCATACAGTGGTGAGAGATTTTGATTACGACGGTAGCACCTGTTACGACCCAACGTCGAAGTGCCGTCGTTTCCAGGCGAGTACCATGGACGTCGATGGATTCGTGAACATTTCGATTCTGGGGAGCCAGGAGCCAAACCCGGTCGACGGCGGCAACGTCACTTCGGGTAACTATTGCGAGATGCTTCGTTATCTCCAGGAATACGCCAAGCTCGGACGCGGGAAGTGGCAGTCGCTGGCAGCAACCCGAGCGCATGAGTACTATCACCGGGACGTCGACATTCCCGAATTGGTGCGCAAGCATTGGCGCTTAGCCGAGTTCGCGATGGAGTCGCTCTGCATCCCTTGCACCGTGTCTGCAGGAGACGCGGCGGACATCCTGCAGGAAAACGCCAACGACGCCTTTCGCAAAATGCAGGCGAACTATTGGGAAGAACAGATCAAGTTCAACATCAACCACAGCGCTAAACACGACGACGGCGCTTATCACGAAGGACAGAAGTACAACGACGAGTTGGCGCAGCGCGTTCTCAAATACGCCGGCGCCAAAGGTTTCCCTGCCTGTCCACCCCCAGGGCCACGCCCGAAAGTGTTGCGGACCCTCGTCGAAATCGTCGCTGAGGTCAATCCCGCGGTCATCGACCCGGGTGGAAAAGCCCAGATCAAAGTCACTGGCATTTACTCCGATGGCAGCAAAGCGGACTTGACCCACGCCTCGGGCATTCAGTACCGCGCGAGCAACGGGCAAGTCGTCCGTGTCAACCCGGACGGCAGCGTCGATGGCTTGAAGCCGGGCAGAGTCGATATCCGCGTTTGGTATCTGGAAGACATCGAGATGGAGGACTTCGACCTGGCAACGACAGTCACGTTGACCGTGCGGTCTCCTCGAGATCTGGATGGAGATGGTATGCCGGACGAATGGGAACGGGCGCACGGGTTAAACGCCAACGATCCAACCGACGCGGAAAAAGATGCCGACGGCGACGGACTTACCAATCGTCAAGAGCTAATGCTCGGCACCGATCCCAGCCGTGCGGATACCGATGGCGATGGTGTGTCGGACGGGCTTGAGGTCTTGGAAGGGAGCGACCCACTCAGTTTTGAGGAACCCGATCCGTCCCCGCAAGTTGGCCTGCATTACTTTGCGCTTCTCAACCTGGATACCGGGAAGGTGGAGCAACGAGGTAAAGCAGACAGCAACGGCCAAGCGTTCCATAATCTCATTCTCGCTCCCAATACCCATTACCGGCAGTTCATCCTGCAAGCCCGAACGATGATGCTTGGCAGTTCCGATTTCACGACCCCTGACCCAGGCTTGACGCTTAATCTGCCTGCCGTCCTCCTCCATGAAGATCATTCCGCAGACAGTGACAAGGATGGATTGCCAGATCTGCCTGAACTGATTTTGGGAACCAGTCCGGACGCGGTCGATAGTGACGGCGATGGAGTTCCGGACGGTCGCCAGTTCGTCCCGGACCAGTATCCAATTCAAATTGGT
This sequence comes from Limisphaerales bacterium, assembly GCA_044225505.1. Classification (GTDB taxonomy): domain Bacteria; phylum Verrucomicrobiota; class Verrucomicrobiia; order Limisphaerales; family SIBE01; genus JAXMHN01. The sequence continues at coordinate 20,311 of JBGAIN010000052.1, read as the reverse complement.
GATGTCGTAGGGAACGGTAGTCCGACCGCTGGAGCTGGCGTCATCGAATACCCGGGCGCGAAGGACTTTTATACGTTCACCGCGCAGCCAGGACAGATCGTCTATCTCAGCTTGATCAGCAATACGATCCCATGCTGCGTGGAATGGAAATTGGAAAGTGCCGAGGGCGAATTGTATTTTGCCAGTAAACTGGCGGACGGCAACGTTGGCCGTTTTCAACTGGAGGAAGGCGGATTATACACGCTAACGGTGGGCGAAGGAGGGACCAATCAGACTGGGAGCTATCAGTTCAAGTTCTGGGATGTTGTGCCGCAAGAATTCTCGCTCCACTTGGGGGATGCGGTGACCAACGGTTTTCCCGCGCCAGGTGCAGGCAATCTGGAGATACCCGGCGCGATTGATGTCTATCGATTCACGGTGCAATCGAATCAACAGGTGTACTTTGACTTTAAAGAGCCGTCCCCAAGCTCGCCTCTGCAATGGCGCCTGGAGAATGAAGAAGGTTATATTACGTCCGACTGCGTCCGCTGCCTCAACCCGGGCGTGCTGACGTTCAAGAAGGGCGGAACCTACTTCTTGAAGCTCGGCAACGGCCTGGAGTTTTCCTTCGACCCCACCCCGCCCGATACCGGAACGTACGAGTTTAAGATCTGGGATGTCCCACCTTCGCAGCAGTTCACGATTGCGGTGGGCGACACCATCACGAATAACGTTCCCGGCCCCGGCGCGGGCCTCGTGGAAACTCCAGGCGTGCAGGACATCTATACCTTTACGGCCACTCCAGGACAGCGGGTCTATTTTCAGTTGTTAGGTGAGTACGACCCGTTTGACTTCAAAAACTGGACCTTGCGAGACCAGACGGGCGAACGCATTTTTTCCGAAGGTTTCAATGCGTTCGAGCCCGGCGCTTTCACCCTGACTCGCGGCGGAACTTACACGATCGTCGTTGACGATCGAGATTTCTTTACCACGGGAGCATACTCATTCAAATTATGGGATATCCCGCCGTTCAGTACATTTCCACTTTCGATCGGACAGAATGTTGGTCCGGATATTCCCGGACCAGGGGCAGGTCGAATTGAGACGCCCGGATCCAAAGATGTCTATACCTTCGAAGCGCAAGACGGAGACAAGATTTCGTTCCGCGTTGTTACCACAACTTTGTCGTTTGCGGATTGGTTATTGGAAGATGCCGCCGGGACGCAGATTTTCCGAAGTTGCCTGGGCTGTTCGGAGCCTGGAACCTTTACGTTTAAGAAAGGGACCTACACGCTCACGGTCGGCGATGACCGGGAGTCCGAGGTAGGAACTTACGAGATCGAAACAAAGCGCGAACCATGAGTCTGACAATCTTTCCCGTCTTTGGCTGCTGGGACGCTGGGAGCACCGCTGCAGACGCAGCGTTCCCGCCATCGCGAGCCCGTCTTTGGGGACCGCTGATAAAACTGGGAATACTCGGTCTGCTCCTGAGCACTTTGACGCCGCAGGCTGGGTTTGCCGCCACAGAGCTCGCTGTCGGGACAGGATCTGGCGTTGCAGGGAGCACTGTTCTCGTGCCGATCCGCCTGACGAGCAATTCGACTGTCGTTGGCGCGCAGTTTGACGTTTCCTACACCCCGGGAAACCTTTTCTCGGATGGCGCCGTCTTGGAGTCCCCTCTCTCTGATGTGATTGTGGATTCACGCGAGACCACACCAGGCGTCCGACGAGTCCTCGTTTACTCGAAGCGGAGCGAACCTTTGCCCACCGGTGTGCTCGTCAATGTTCCGATCACCATCGCCGCCACCGCGCCCCAGGGTGCAGCAACGATCCAGCTGAGCGATGTGGTCTTGTCGGACGGTACTTTCAAGAAGATTGCTCCGGTCACGACGCTCAACGGAGTGTTGACGGTCTCCGCCAGCGGAATTGACGCTCACTTCACCTCGGTGCTCTTTGATCGAAGCGTCGGGATGCAGTTGGAACTTACCGGTAATCCAGGGCGGAGTTACTCAGTGCAAACATCCCCGGACCTGCGCACTTGGACGGTGCTGGGACTTCCTTTGTCAGCCAATGGCTCGATGCGAGTGTCGGATACCAATGCCTTAACATTACCGCAGCGGTTTTACCGTGCGCTGCTCCTCCCGTAAAGGGGTCAAACAATGAGTGGAGAAACAGACCCTCCAAGTCCTTGGCCACGAGATCCGACCTGCCAGAGCATTTCAGGGAACGACGTTTAGCGTGTAGTCTTCCACCTCGCCCCAAAACGTTTTGGAATCCGCCGGGCCAGGAATTCGGCCGCACGCCAATATGACTCGCATCCGAGTAGAACCTACTGGAGCACCCTCGGGAATCGTGAGATTGCGATTCACTGAACTTCGGCTAGCCTCGGACAGAACCAGATCATCGGGCTCTTCAAAACTCCCATTGTGGTTCCAGTCAATGTAAACGCGAAAACTCGCAGGCATGGGATACTTAAATCCGCCCGCATCGATGGTCATTTTGTAGCGCTGCCCACGATGCACATCCGCGGATTGCACGTAATAGGTTCGACGTAATTTGTTCCGTCCTTCTCCTAACGGGTAACCCGTGGTGAAGTCGGTGTAACCCGAACCGTTTCCCCAGTCGGATTTCATATCCAACGCCGTCCCGCTCAATTTGACCCGCGCTATATAACCGTAGCCGGTGTCAACGGCCCTCGCTTCAGGATAAGCACAAGCCGCCCCGATCCCAATATCCGACGGGAATCCAACAGCAGCGAGATTGACCAACTGATTCGCGCGATTACAGGCGGCATAGTTTTCGACGTGCCGTCGATTGCCCGGTCGAACGAGGTTCTGAGCCACGGAGGCAGGCGGAATTTTGTTCTCCAGCGCGGGCGAGAGCACGTTGTTCTGCACGATATTGTTGGTCGACCAATAGAGGGAAGTATCCAAAGGTGTAAACTCGTTGGCATAACACAAGCTGATGCCCTCCCCGCCTGGCCCGGAAAGACTATTGCTAATCACCGTGCAAGCGCTCGATTTGACATGCTCCATCGTTGGATGACACCGGATGGCAATCCCCGTCCCGGTCCCGTTCAACTCGATCGAATTGGCCGCGATGATGTTGCTGACGCTATTGGCCAACAGCATGCCGGTCGCACATTGCAGCAATCGGTTCCCCACGATTCGCACGTCCTTGCAGACCGGTCCCGTATCATTATTGATGCCGCGGCTCACGTTACTGACGCGATTGTTCGCGATTGTGAAATGCTCAATCCCAGCGGCGAAGTTCAGCCCGTATTGCTGAGTACCGTCTGGGGCTAAGTCCACCGTGCAATTCCGAATCGAGCCCGAAGCGTGGCCATTGACGCAGATCGCTGACGTGTACCCGCCTTGGTACTCCGCGATCGCGATCCGATCTAAAAAGTACGAGCCAGGGAGATTCGTCGACCACTTATTATAAACGTAGACCTGAAAGCATTCAAACTGCCGCCCTCGGTGATCGAGCTTCTTCGAAACCGCATTGCGCACGAGCACATTGCTGATTGTAATGTCCGAATTGCCCAGAATTTGAATCCCCGACAACTGCAACGCGGTGGTCCCCTTCTGCTTCGCTAAGGTCGGATAATTGCAGTCCACCTGCAAATCTCGGATGGCGACGTGATTCACATTTGGACGGAGGTGCACGGGCCGGTTCTCGCTGTAGAGGCCAGCGCCTCCCGTCGAAAGGACCGAGTTATTGTTGTAAAGCCCACTTTTGTCCACCGGCACGTCGATTAAGCGCAAGACCGTTCCTCCCGCGCTGTTGGTCCCTGCCCCGAGGATGGTCCATCCGGATTTCAGACGAAACCCTTTGGTCAAGTCTCCCAGCCAAATATCCCAGACGCCTCGAGTCTCGAAGGTGTTTCTCCCAAGGTGGATGGTGCTGTTCTCTGGAACCTTGCGCAGAAAGTCGTCCACTCGATCCGCCGTGCTGCCGTCATAGACTTTGCCCGGCTCCAGCACGGAATCTGCCTGAGGATTGAACGTCGAAAAATCTAAAGAGTACACCCCTCCCAGCACCTCGCGGGGCGTGCCGCGGAGCAGCATAAAGGCAATCCATATCCAAGATAGCGTCGAGATCGTCTTCAAGGTCGACGCTCGTATTCTAGAAGCGTCACCGAGAATTTACAATGACCACTCGCTCCAACCAGGGAACGCGAGGTTCAGGACTAGGCACCTTGGCGAATCGCTGCTAAATTCCGGATCCATGGAACAGAACCTGAGCCGCGTCCAGCCTTGGCAAGTCCGTTTTCCGCTCTTGGTGATCGCCACGATATTCTATGCCAGCGCACTCGCCACGTCCGCGGCAACCAATCTTTTCTCGACCAGCTTTGAAGCCAGTGAGGGCTACAAGACAGGCATCGACTTGGTCGGACAGAATGGCTGGTTAGGCGCGGGAAATGGCGGGGACGGAATTGTAACGAACTTTTTCGCGAACCAGGTGCAAAATGCTTTTATTGGCTTTCGTCCGCCAGTCAGTGCGGGAGATTTCCACGCTGTAGGGCACTCCGTGAACTTTGATCCTTCGGCGTCGGGAATGCCCCTGGTGACGTTTTCCACCGTAATGGCGGTCTACGCCTCGACTACCAATCATCAAGGTTGGTTCGATTGGGCGGTGTTTAATGCCGACGGCAAACTCCTTTTCTCCTTGGAATTCCCCAGCGGGAGCGGTGCTCAGTCGGTCTTTTATAAGCTCGGCACGGGCGATTATCAGAACACCGGCCAAACCTTCACCAATGCGCTGGCCTACACGCTGACCGTGCGCATGGATTTTGCCTCCAATTTATGGAGCGCAACGCTGGACTCCAAGCCCCTGGCGACCAACCAACCGATCACGACCAGCACGAATCGCCTGACTCTGGGTAATATCGACGCCCAGTGGGCTTTGTTTGACGGTCATGCGCCTGGCAATGAGTTTATGGTCTTTGACGAGTTTCATCTCTCCGCTGAGCCACTTCCCACGGTCGCGGAGATGGTCCTTTATTCAACTAGTTTTGAGTCATCTGAAGGATTCCAGTTCGACCAGAAGCTCGTCGGACAAAATGGCTGGCTTGGATCGGGGGATGGCGGAGATGGGTTCGTTAGTAACTTTTTTGATGGGCAGCTGCAAACCGCTTTCTTGGGATTCAAGGCCCCAACGGAAAGTGGCGATTTCCATGCTGTAGGTTATCCGGTGAACTATCGCCCTGGCGACCGGGGGCTATCGAATCTGACATTCTCGGTGGATATGGCAGTGCACGCGTCCACCACGAATCGGAGCGGTTGGTTTGATTGGGCCTTCTTCAATAGCGACGGCAAGCGATTGCTCTCGTTTGAGTTTCCCGCGGGCGACGGGGATCACCCGGTTTACTACCTGATTGGCGATAGCGACTATCAAGACAGCGGTATTACCTACACCAACGCGGTGCCGTATCGATTCACACTGAGTATGAATTTCGCGGCCAACCGCTGGTACGCGACGCTTGACTCCCGTGTTGTGGCAACAAACCAGCCGATCACAACAACCAACCTGACGCTCTCCCTGGAGAGCATCGATGCACAATGGCAGCTCCGCGATGGCACGCTCCCGGGCGACGAATTCATGGTTTTCGACGAGTTCCGAGTGGTCGCCAGCAAACCTGCCTCCACTACCCCGCCAGGTTCACGGCCGAGTTTACAGATGAACCGTCCGAACGCGGGCAAGCCGGTGCTGCGGGTTACGGGAGACTCCAGTGCCAATTACGCTTTGGAAGCCAGCTCCGACCTTAGAACCTGGACTTCGCTAGGATTCGTTACGACCACCAATGGCGTCGTCGAATACCTCGATCCTAACATCACCCAGTTTACGAACCGGTTCTATCGAGCGCGCACCTTCTGAGAGGGTCGCGGGTAACGAACGCGCGCGACGCGACGCACGGTCCAGGGGGCAAAGCGGGCGCTTGAAACAAACGCGGAGCCATGGACAGCGGATGTCCAACCGGTTCTGATAGGCTGAGCCTCAACATTGGAACCTCATGCACGCGCAAAAGCCCATTCCCATTCAGGTGATCCGCGGCGTCAGCGTGCTGATCGACGCGGACCTGGCCCGGCTCTACGGAGTCCCGACGAAGGCACTAAACCAAGCGGTGCGCCGCAACCAGCAACGGTTTCCAGCGGATTTCGCTTTCCGACTCACTGCCGAAGAGAAGGAAAAGGTGGTCACAAGTTGTGACCACCTTCGAAGTCTGCGATTTGCCGCCACACTCCCTTATGCGTTTACCGAGCACGGGGCGCTCATGGCAGCTAACATCCTGCATAGCATTCCAGCGGTAAAAATGAGCGTATTTATCATCCGTGCGTTTATCAAACAGCGCGAACGAATTACCGCCAGCGCAGCGATGCTAAAGCGCCTCGCGGAAGTTGACCGCACTTTGCTGCTTCATGACAACGCCTTGCGCGACCTATACGAGAAGCTCCTGCCCCTGCTCCAGCCACCCCCAGACCCGCCGCGGCGCCATATCGGTTTTTGCGTGCCGGAGTCTTGCAGCAGCCCCTGAATGGCAATGCTCCGCCAAGCTCTTCCAGCCAGGCGGCAGGCATGCGGCCTCAACACGCGTTTCCGAAGGTCGCGGCGAATGCTTTGGTCAATCGCCCGCCCCAATCGCCCAGGGGCTCCAGTCGGCCGAAAAAGAACCTGAGAACCTTGGGTTCTTCGACAAATTTAAGTCCGCCGATCAGATGCCGGTTCTTGTAGAGCCAGATCAGGCGATCCACGGCATATTCGATATGGGACACGGTATAGACCCGGCGCGGCACGGCCAAACGGGCCAACTCGAGGTCGGCCATGACATCGTTCCCTTGGGCGTCTCGATCGGTCGAGATCGTCCCCCGCTCCATGCTGCGGATGCCGGACGCCAAATAGATGCCAGCCGCCAACGCCCCGGCAGGATATTGGCTTTGCGGCAGATGCGGTAAGAATCGTTTTGCGTCCAAATGGCAAGCCAAACCGCCAGCCGGGGTGACTGCAGGCAAGCCACTTTCCACCAGCCGATGCACGAAATACTCGATCAGTTCGGGCGACGCACTCGCCACATCGTACTCGGTCATCTCGCGCAAACCCACACTCATCGCTTCCACCTCCTTGATCGACATCCCACCATACGTTGCAAACCCCTCGTAAACGGGGAGCCAGGGCAAAATGCGATCAAATAACTCCTTCCGATTTGTGGCAATCAATCCACCGCGCACACACGTGCTCTTGCGCGCAGACAAATACAGGATGTCGACTAAGCTCATCATTTCCCGGACGATCTCGGCCACGGACATCCCAGTACAAGAGGCATCCCGTTCCTTCATAAAGTAGGCGTTCTCCGAAATCAGGCTGCCATCAAACACCAACGGGATCCCGGCCGCCGACACTACCTTCTTGACCTCCCGAAGATTGCCCAAAGAGAACGGCTGGCCGCCAATCAGATTGGTGGTGGCTTCCATGCGTACGAACGGAATCTTCGCCGCACCGTAGCGTTGGATACACTCCTTGAGCTTCTTCAGATCCAAGTCGCCACGGAACGGATGGGTGCTCTGGGTATCCATGGCTTCGTCCGTGAAGATCTCGACGACCGTGCCACCCGCCAGTTCAAAGTGAGCTTTGGTGGTGGTGAAATGGTAGTTCATCAGGACCACATCGCCTGGTTTGACAAACGCCTTGGCCAGGAGATGTTCCGCCGCTCGGCCTTGGTGGACAGGCATCGTATACTTGAAGCCCAGCACGTCTTGAACCGTCTCCGCGAGTCGATAAAAGCTCTCGCTACCCGCGTAAGCGTCGTCCGCCACCATCATCGCGGCCAATTGCTGGTCGCTCATGGCGTTCGTGCCGCTGTCCGTCAACATGTCCAGAAACACATCGCGCGTGCGCAATAGGAACGTGTTGTACCCTGCTTCTTGCATGGCTTGTAAACGGCGGGCGGCCGGCGGCAGATTCAGCTTCTGAACGATGCGAACCTTGTGCATCTCGACGGGGATCATCTGACCATTGGCGAGTGTAATCTTCATTTAAGATGTCGTTGCGGGCGTTCTCTAAGTTTAGGTGCGCTCCAGACAGTCGGCCGGACCGCGGACGGAATGGGGCGCGCGAGCACCATCGCAAATGCGGCCGCCCTGGGACATGACAAAAGTCAAGCAAACCTAATCCTCGTTCCTCGCTAGCCAAGCCCGCATGATAATAGCTCCCAGCATGATCCGTGGCCGGTTGCTTGACATTGAATTTGGCAACCCTCATTTTTCGTATTTTGGAACGGGCTGTAATGACGCTATGAATAAATCGCATCCATTTTCCGATAGTTTGCAGCAGTTTGATTTGGGCAATGGCCAGAAAGGTCGGTTCTTTTCTTTGCCCTCACTCGAAAAGGCCGGCTTGGGCCGAATTTCGCGCTTGCCGGTCTCCATCCGCGTAGTTCTTGAGTCGGTCTTGCGCAACGTCGACGGAACCAAAGTCGCGGAGAAAAACGTGCGCGAGCTCGCCCAATGGAAGCCAAATGCCTCGCGCACCGAGGAGATTCCTTTCGTCGTGGCGCGGATCCTTCTGCAAGACTTCACGGGCGTTCCATTGCTTGTGGATCTGGCCGCCATGCGCTCGGCCACAGCCCGTCTTGGCAAAGACGCCAAAATTATCGAACCCCTCGTTCCCGTTGACTTGGTCGTCGACCATTCGGTCCAAGTCGATTTTTCCGGGACCTCCGACTCGGTAGCCAAGAACATGGAGATCGAGTTCGAGCGGAACCGCGAGCGATACCAGTTTTTGAAGTGGGGAACTCAGGCGTTTAAGAGCTTTAGCGTTGTTCCGCCAGGGATCGGCATCGTGCACCAGGTCAATATGGAATACCTGGCCAAAGGCATTCTCGATCGAAACGGCATCTACTATCCGGATACCCTCGTCGGCACGGACTCTCACACTACCATGATCAACAGCCTTGGTGTCGTGGCTTGGGGTGTGGGCGGTATCGAAGCGGAAGCAGGCATGCTCGGGCAGCCGGTCTATTTCCTGACGCCAGACGTGGTAGGAGTCAACGTCACCGGCAGCATCCGCGAAGGCGTCACGGCCACGGACGTCGCGCTGACGGTCACCCAGTTGCTGCGCAAGGCCAAAGTCGTCGGAAAGTTTGTTGAGTTCTTTGGCGAAGGAGCCGCCTCCCTGTCCGTGACCGACCGGGCTCCCATCTCGAACATGGCTCCAGAGTACGGCGCCACCATCGGCTATTTCCCCATCGATGAACAAACGTGTGACTATCTGCGCGCGACCGGACGCAGCCCTGCGCAAGTTGACGCCCTCCGCAATTATTACAAGGCTCAAGGCCTCTTCGGCATGCCCAAGCCAGGCGACATCGATTACAGTGTCGTCTTGGAGCTCAATCTGGCGGACGTGCAACCGAGTGTCGCCGGGCCCAAACGGCCGCAAGACCGGATTCCTTTGCCCGAATTGAAGAAGCGTTTCACCGACCTTTTCCAAGCCCCGATCAAAGAGAATGGATACGCCAAGACGGCGCTTGATCTGCCAAAACGCTTCGCCACAACCCTCGGACCAGTTTCCGTCGCCCAGACGGTCACGGGCGGCGGCGCGCAGACGCCGGAAAGTACCTCCGCAACCGCAGGGGTAGCGAACGTGAAGCCGAAGAACACCAGCGCGTGGACCGAGCTGGAGATGACCAACAATCGCCCCACCCCAAATCAGGTGGAGCAACCGAGTGAAGGGGACGCTCCAGAATGCGTCGACCTGGGCCATGGCGACGTGGTCATCGCCGCCATCACGTCATGCACGAACACGTCCAACCCAGGGGTCATGCTGGCGGCTGGCTTGCTGGCGAAGAACGCCGTGGAGCGCGGACTGCGCGTCCCGCCAACCGTCAAAACGTCGCTCGCCCCAGGCTCGCGGGTCGTCACCGATTATTTGAAGCGGAGCGGTCTCCAACCATACCTCGATCAGTTGGGCTTTTTTCATGTGGGATACGGTTGCACCACTTGCATCGGCAATTCGGGCCCGCTCGATGCGCGCGTTGAAGACGTCATTACCACCAATGACCTGGTCGCCGCTGCCGTTCTGTCGGGTAACCGAAACTTCGAGGCGCGCGTCCACCAGAGCGTCAAGGCCAACTTCCTCATGAGCCCGCCGCTCGTCATCGCCTTTGCGCTCGCTGGAAACGTCAACAGGGATCTGAGCAAGGATCCCCTCGGCCGCGGACGCGATGGGAAAGAGGTTTATTTACGGGATTTATGGCCGACAACAGCGCAAGTGCAGGAGGTTATGCGCACGGCCTTGGGATCGGAAGCGTATCTGAAAATGTACTCGGATTTCACTTCGCAGAACCCCATGTGGAATGCCATCCCCTCATCGACTGGGACACTTTACGATTGGGATCGAAAATCGACCTATATCCAGGAACCTCCCTTCTTTGAAGCGTTCTCTTTGCAGACTTCTCCCATCCAGGGGATCCGCAATGCCAGACCTCTCGCCATTTTCGGCGACTCGGTGACGACTGACCATATTAGCCCGGCTGGCGCGATCAAGGCCACTTCACCGTCAGGTTTATTCCTGCAACAAATGGGCGTGACCGTTCAGGAATTCAATAGCTATGGCGCACGACGTGGTAACGATCGCGTCATGACGCGCGGCACGTTTGCCAACGTTCGAATCAAGAACCTCATGGTTCCCGGCATCGAAGGCGGAGTGACTCACCTTCAGCCGGACGGCAAGATGATGCCGATTTATGATGCGGCCATCCGGTATCGCGAACTCGGCGTGCCGCTGATCATCTTTGCCGGCCAGGAATATGGCACTGGCAGTTCTCGGGATTGGGCGGCGAAAGGCACGGCGCTGCTCGGCGTCAAAGCCGTGATTGCGCAAAGCTTTGAGCGGATCCATCGTTCGAACCTCGTGGGAATGGGCGTGCTCCCTCTGCAGTTCAAGGAAGGCGTTTCCGCGCAAACGTTACGCCTGGATGGCACAGAAGTGTTCGACTTCGAAGGACTCGACGCTTCGCTAAAACCGCAACAGGATCTGCAATTGCGCATCCGCCGCCGTAGCGGAGAAACGGAGATGGTCACCGTAACGTGTCGAATCGATACTCCGATCGAGATCGAGTACTACCAGCACGGGGGAATCTTGCCGTACGTGCTCCGACAGTTGATCGGAAAGTCCTGATTACTGAAGGTCGTCTTCTGAATCCAACGTGGGAACAGGCGCTGGCCCAACCAGTGCCTCATGCTCTTCGTGTGGTGCGGGCCGCGCTGTGCTGGCACGGATCACCAGCTCCCCGAGGAGCCGCTGGGTTTCGGGAATTTCGCCACGCCACAGACGTTGCATGACGTCCACAGCGGCCCACCCGATCTCCTGGCGAGGGAGTTGTACGCTCGTTAGTGGGACTCGGCCGTGCTCGCCCAAGGGATGATTGCCGAAACCGGCTAACGCAATGTCATCGGGAATGCGAAGCCCATTCTGAGTAATCGCGCGCGCGATACCGACCGCGACCAGGTCCGAAACGACTTGAATCGCCGTCGCCCCCGTCAATTCACCCAGCAATTGCGTCCCGGCCTTTTCGCCATCCGCCAGCGTCGTTCCGCCCGTAAAGACGAGGCGGTCCTCAAGCCCGATCTGGGAATCGCGCAAAGCGCGTCGGTAGCCTTCAAAACGTTCTTGCGCCCACGGTGCAGAAGACGGCCCAGTCACAAAAGCAATGCGCCGATGCCCCAGCTTGAGCAGGTGCTGCGTCACGCGATAGCTTGCCGACAAATCGTCCGTTTCCACCGCGGGAAAAGTCGCACAGAACGGGGCGCGATGCCCGAGCAAGACCGTGGGCGTGCGCGACCTTTCCAGCTCCTGATAAATGGCAGAGACAGGAGCTAGCCGATAGACCGGAAAAAGGAAAATCCCGTCCACATGACGCGATAATAACCGGCGAATCGAGATCTCCTCCCGCTGCACATTCTCGTCCGTTTGTGCCAGGAGCAGGTCAAAGCCGAGCTCATGGACCCGGTCCTGCATGACGCTGACGGCCTCACTCACCCAGGAATGTTCGATGCCCGGGACAACCAGGCCGAGCAATCGCGTTTGCCGGGTGCGTAACCCGCGTGCCAGAGCGTCCGGGACATAGCCCATCTCTTGCGCCAAGCGACGAATCCGAGCCTTTGTGGCCTGGGAAACGTCTGGAGCATCGCGCAGAACCTTGGAAACGGTCATTAACGACACGCCGGCTCGTGCAGCGACATCTTTCAAGCGGATCATTCCTGAATTTTAGAACGCTCAATGCAGCTTGCCAGACTAAAGGGGGAAAGATTCTGCTTCCGCCGCTCGCCAGGACAGAGGTTAGTCGCCGTTCTGCGCTCTATCCTGACCGTGATCTCAGGCTCGGCGTTTCAGTTTTACGATAAACTCTTTGTTGCCAGCGGGGCCAAGCAGAGGCGACTCCACAACCCCGCACCAGTCTAGCAACATCTTTTCCTGGGCGAACCGCTCCAACTCCTGCAAGACACGGGCATGGATGGCCGGGTCGGTAATCACCCCAGCGCCTCGATCCGCTTCCTCGCGGCCCGCTTCGAACTGCGGCTTGATCAAGGCCACGATCGTGCCTGCAGGGCGAACTAGACTGACCGCATTCGGCAAGACTTTCTGCAGCGAAATAAACGAGCAATCAATCACCACCAGATCCACTTCGGAAAAGGGCTGCGCAAAATCCCCGCGGGTCAGACGGCGGGCATTGACTCGTTCCATCACCACGACGCGAGGATCCTGCCGGAGTTTCCAGGCAAGTTGCCCTTGGCCAACGTCTACCGCATAGACGCGCGCTGCTCCGTGCTGCAGCAAGCAATCCGTAAAACCGCCCGTCGATGCACCCAAGTCAACGGCAGTGCATCCTTGCACATGGAGTTGGAAATAGCTCAGTCCATGTTCCAGCTTGTACCCGCCGCGGCTGACATACCTCTCCGGCGCCAGGAGAGTTACCTGGTCCGAGGAATGCACCAGATCGCTCGGTTTGCGACCCAGCTGTTCATTCACTCGAACCTGGCCTGCCAAAATCGCTCGCTGCGCCTTTTCACGGCTCGGACAAAAGCCACGCTCCACGAGTGCCTGGTCCAATCGAACCCTCGCCATATGAGAACCGCGGACCGCCACGGCTGTCCGCTAGAATGACTCCTTCCCTTCCGTTTGGCGAGCTCGCCATGGCGATTTGTCGCGACGCAACCATTGCCTCTGCGGCGAGTTTCGCCAATTGCCCTGGTCCTTACTCGCTCTGAGTCTCCCGCACCCCAACTCGGGTCTTACCATAAACCGACTGGACAACTACCGAGGTTCATCTTTATTCCTCGGCCATGCCACCGGTTCTATCCTGGTCTTTGCTGCTTCTCTTTCTTTCCTGCATGATTCCCTGGATAAGCGCGGGCGAAGGCCCTGGAACCCTATGGCAGATCGGAACGTTGGATCGATCCTCGGCCGAGTTCCGTCCATGGATCGACCCAACGTCGAACGCACGGTTCAACTATTCGGACCCGAATCAGGATTTCGTCTACCAGATCGGTAAATCGTCACCCGCCCGTGATTGGCCCGCCTTTCAACCAGGAACGGCCAATGGCGGTGCGGGTTATCGACCTCACCCCTGCACCATTCAATTTGATCTCGCGGAACCCCGAGCGCGCGCCTACGACCTCGAGTTGAGCCTCTTAGCCTACAGCGCACGACTTCCAAAACTTCAAGTCGAAGTGAACGGCCGTAAGGGATACTTTCTCCAAGAGCCACGGCTCGAGTATAGCGGCGGTGATCCTGGCGTGTTCTTCTTGCCCCATTATTCTCACGTCACCTTAAAGGCCAGTATACCCACTGAGTTTCTGCAATCTGGAACGAACTCCATCGTCTTGACAGCGGTCGATGATCCGAACGCTCGGGACGATACTCGTCCCGCAGGATTTGCTTGGCCGGGCAGCTCAGGCATTCACTACGACGCGCTCGCTTTGACGGCAACCGATCAGCCGGACCCAAACGGTCCGTCCGTTCGTGTTGAACCAACGATCTTTTACGAAGGAGCTTACCCAACCCGAGAGCGTGTCGATGTCACGCTCGTCGGATTTCCCCTTCCGTCAGGCTCGGGGACGGCAACCCTCGTTCTCGGCGGCCAACTTTATGTCGAACGCTTCCAGACCGACGCACAGTTTGGCGAGGTCCTTGTGCCGTTCCTGGTCTCGGAATTTCAGGGCGAGCAACTGGCTGAGGTGATCGTCCGAGCGGATCCACAATCCTGGACTTTCCATACTCTCGTCAAACCCGCGCGCAAGTGGACCCTTTACGTCGTGCCCAACGTTCACCTGGACGTTGGCTACACCGATTCCGCCTCGAAAGTCTCGGAGATTCAGAGCCGAATCTTAGACCGCGCGATTGATTGGACGGAGCGCGATCCCAGTTTCCGCTTCACGCCCGATGGTTACTGGTGCATTGAAGAGTTCTGGAATGGACGCCAGGCAGAGCAACGAGAACGACTGCTGCGATCCATGCGCGATGGGAGAATCTCTCTCCCTGCCGTCTACTGCAGTCCGTTTACAGGGTTTGCGTCGCTCGAAAACCTGATTCGCCTGCTCTATCCGAGTCAACGTTTTGCCGAGCAGCACGGCGTTCCGCTCGGAGTTGCTCTGAACACGGACGTCCCAAACTACTCCTGGTCCTTCGCCTCGGTTCTGGCGGCCAGTGGCGTGACAGCGTTTGTCGCGGCGAGCGACGCTTACCGAGCCCCTTTCCTCCTCTACAATCGCTATCATGAAAAATCGCCGCAGTTGTGGGAAGGACCTGATGGCGGTCGGGTCTTGACGTGGTACTCCCGTCATTATCATCAGTTGGCCAGCCTCTTTGGCCTGCCGCCTCAACTCGAGAACGGTCGGGGCTCTCTCCCCAGGTATCTCCAAGCCTACGACCGTCCCAGCTACACTGCCGATGCCGTCATTCTCTATGGTTCTCAAGCTGAAAATGGAGACCTTCACCCGGCCCAGACTCAGCTCGTTGAAGAATGGAATGCGCGCTTCGCCTACCCGCGCTTACAGTTTGCCCGTTTCGATGAAGCACTTCATTCCATCACCAATCAGATTGCCTCCACTAACCTGCCGCTAGTGCGAGGCGATGGCGGCCCCTATTGGGAAGACGGCCTGGGAGCGAACGCGCTCACGACGGCTCTGGCACGCCGGAACATGCGCAGAATACTTTCGGCCGAGAAGGTCGGCGCGTTGGCATCCCTAGCGAACCGCCGTGTCGCCCCGGACCAACGAGCCTTGGGCGACGCTTGGAGAGAGATTCTCCTGATCGATGAACACACCTGGCATGCCGACTGTAGCGTGCGCGAACCGAAGAGCCAACAATCCGTTCGCCAAGGGGCAGCGAAAGACGCCCGCGCAACCCGCGCGCAAAGCCAGATCGATCAACTGCTCGAACGGGGTCTGGCCGCCCTGGCAGACGAAGTGCGGGCCCCCGCAGGAACGATTCTTGTCTTCAACCCCTTAAACTGGACCCGGGACGGAGAAATCGAACTCGATGTTCCCGTGGGCGCTCGACTTCAGGATGTGGAAAGCGGCGCCTGGGCACCCGACCAGGTCCTCTCCAAGGGAAACCAGATCGAGCATCTCAAAGTTCTCGCCCGTGCCGTGCCTGGCATCGGCTACCGATGCTTCCGTATCGTGCGCGATGCTCCCAAGCGAGATGCGAACCAACGAATTCAAGACGGCGTGCTGGAAACAGCAGCCTATCGCGTCGAGCTGGATCCGGTATCCGGTCAAATCCTCAGTCTCTACGACAAACAGCTCGGGCGGAACCTCGCTCGATCGAACGAGACGTCCGGGTTTGGTCAGTACCTCTATGTCGAAGGGGCCGATACCCTGCCTAACCGATTAGTGCAATACAGTACTGTCACGCCACTGCCAGATCTGCATCTCCGACCGGCCACGCAAAGTCGACTGCTATCCGCAGAACGATCGCCCCTGGGCCTGACCGCGCGCATTGAATCTTCCACGGTCAATAGTCCCAGCGTGCTGACCGAACTCTCGCTCCGCGAAGGCGACAAAAGAATCGAGATTTTAAACCGCGTTCAGAAAACCTATACCGAGCGCAAGGAAGCAGCTTACTTTTGCTTCCCTTTCGCACTGGCAAATCCCCACTTTCGCTTTGGCACCCAAAACGGAGTCGTGGATCCCGAGAAAGATCTATTGCCAGGCGCTTCTCTGGAATGGTTTTGCCCGCAAGACTGGATAGCCGTAGACGACCAGGACGTCAGTATTGGCCTGGCCCTGGTCGACGCGCCGTTGATCACGCTAGGCGACATCGCACGAGGGAAATGGCCACGCGAGTTCGGTCACCGGCCAGCGACGGTATACAGCTACGTGATGAATAACTACACTCCTGAAGGCTACCAAGCCGGACAGGGTGGAACATTCGTTTTCCGTTACTCACTGACAAGCGGTCCGCACCTGGGCGCCTCTGCTCTGGCTCGACTGGGTGCAGAAGCTACCACCCCGCTTGAAATCAATGAAGTCACCTCCAACGATAAAGCCTCCCCCGACCGCGGCTATTTACCCGGGACGAGCGGATCGTTTCTTGATCTTGGGTCGGAACACGTGAGCGTCGTCACATGGAAAACCGCTGAGGACGGCCGCGGCTCGATCCTGCGCCTGCTGGAGACCAGAGGGCGCACCGGAGAGATTCGCGCGCGCTTCCCTTTTTGGAGAATCAATCAAGCTTGGCTGTGCACGGCGCTCGAGAAGGACCTAGTTTGACAGTCCGGTCCAAGAACGACCAACCTGCCTGGCAAAATGACACTGCTTCGATCTCAGGCAGCGTGGGCTTCGAGAAAGGCAACCAGCGGCCCCTCGATCGGCGTGATGGCTTTGTAATCCATAACCTCACGCGGCGTTCCTCGAATCACATTAAGAATGCTGCGCGCACGCCGTGGATCTTTCGCCTCTTCCGCAACCTGGCTGTTATACGTGTGAATGCCGAAGAGCAGCATTCCGGACTTGGCGAGGCGCGTAAACGTTTGTCGTTCGATCCGAATGAACACTGCGGCCCCGACCGTATCCACCGTCAACGTCGGCGCGACCCGCGCAAATTCAGCCTTGTAAGCGCGTTTATGCCGCGTTGTCATATCCATTTGATCGGTGAGTTTGAAATTCCAGCTCATCCACCAGAACGTCCGACCTGGCTTAAGGTTCTCCAGAAAGCGCGCTCCCGTGTGCACCGAGGCCATGGTCGCTTGGGGTGTCCTTTGATGAATCTCGAGAAATGATTTTCCCAAACGGTCCTGGATGTCCCATCCGTTGGCAAAGCACAAATGGCCTCCGACGAAACTTGCCGCCGAGTCGGCGCTTAACAACACCAAGTCCTCTTGAACTTGACGACCGATCCAGTCCAGCGGCTCAAGCGACAGCGTTGCGGAGTTGCCCCACTCGAACTTGGCCGAGTTCCCGATCAACCGATTCTGCCATTCTCGGTTCGCCTCGTTGGAACGCCAAGTTACTTCCTGCGGAAACTGGCGAGCCAGGTCTGAGGCAACCAGTTCCACCACATCCCACTGCGCCTGCAACGTCTCCTCGCCTCCTTGGAAGTAGTAAGGAAGATCGTCCGTTAGCAATTTTTCTTTGAGAGTTAGCTGTTCCTGGAGTTGAGGTAATTCCACATGGCAAAGCGGCTCGTCCGCTCTGAGCAGGCGCATCCCCATTCCAGGGTCAAACTGGTCTCCAAATGGGAAGTAAGGCAACATGGCTTGCGTATGGCCTAAGATTCAGCTTCCTTTGAGCGATGGGTGTCACGGCGCAGACAGACTAGGCCCGCGGATCTCTTCACTCGCATCTCCAACTCCAACGAGCGTTCGCTCGATCGAGAGCAGGCCGGGTGCCATCAAGCGCCGTCAACGCGGACTAATCTCATCGTGCCCGTTTGGATCCGCCGCCAGCGTCTCTCGCTGCGGCTCTCGAGTGTGTTCGGAATAGGCAGCGGAACGATCTTGGCCAGTTGTCTCTGGGAAAACTGTGGGAATTTAGCCAGCAGGTTGCCTTTTATGCACTGGCGAAAAGCACCTCCCGCCCCGGCGCTGTCAATCCCGGCACCAGGAGGAAGTCTCACCCAGCTGACGTAACTCCGATCGTTGTCAACTAGCCTCTTGTCCGATTTTAGAATCCTTGATCTCTGAAAGATCGTGCATTTGAGTCGCGTTTGGTCTCAACCGTGGGCGTATCTTGACAGTACCCCCAGGATCGCGGGATTTATCCTAATGCCATTCGGTAATTCTATTCAGTCCCGGAAGGGACAGAATGAGAGAAGCCCGGTCGCTTTAGCGCCGGGTGCTCCAGTGAGAGGGCCCAAGCCCCGGAGAACGTGGGCGGCGAGGAAGAGGGCGTTTGGGTTCGACCTTGTGATCCCTTTATCTCGGTTCTTCCGTTCAATGCCACGTCCTCGGCCGTCCGTCGGGACTTGGTCGCCTTGCCATTCGCCCTCGGCGTTAAAACGCCGAGCTATTCTCGAAGTTGCCCCATCGGGGCGCCAGGGAAGCAGTACCGGATGGCATTAGGATTTATCCCGCAGGAATGTCACAGGCACGACCGCGATCGCGAAGGATTCGAGCTGCTGTACATCGGACGCCGTCCGGCGGACTCAAGAATCCGCGCGCCAACTAAAGGTGTGCTGTCGAGATGCACCCCTCAGCCGTATTTCGCACGGATTCCTGACACAGGGCTGAACCAGGCCCGTTTACTTGAAACAACCAGAATGATAAAGATGAACAGGTCAGAAGCACCGCCTCGCTGAAAACTGCGCCTCGGGACGCGCATCCCCGTGGGCTCATCGGAGCGCATCATAAATGACCCGCTTGAGCCCGAATTCCGTGTCCCACTGATACGGCATGATCTGTTCCAGCGTCACCACAATCAATCGATCTGCCGGACTTCCACCCCAATAATGCGTCGAAGCGGCCCCACCCCAGCCATACTCGCCCACATGCCCTGCTGGATCCCAGTCTGTGTTCGCCGTGCGGACGCAAAACCCAAGCCCAAACCCTGTGCCGTAGCGGACTTCATTTCCGAAATAGATCGGAAACGCTTTCGCGGGTAGCTGATTGTTTCTCATCAAGTTGACCGTCCCGCGCCGAAGAATCTGAGTCCGTCCAACGTTCCCCCTTCTTCGATCATTCTCAAGAATCGCATATAATCCCGAGCCGTACTCACCAGCCCACCCCCACCCGAGAACAGCGTCACCTGTTTGGCGAACTTGGAGTCTACGGGTGCATCGATGACTTTCAGACCGTTCGTGGAGCGACTGTAATTGGCCGCAAATCGCGCGAGCTTCTCGGGAGGGACGCTGAAGGCCGTGTCGGGCATATCGAGCGGCTCAAAGATGGTTTGTTGCAGGAACTTGTCGAGCGGCGTGCCGCTTGCGACTTCGATCACGCGCCCGAGGACATCCGTGGCAACCGAATAGAGCCAGTCTGAGCCCGGATCAAACGCCAGAGGGATCTGGGCAAGCTTCTCCATCATTTCTGTAAGGTTGGTCGATTCCAGCGGCTTCAAGCGCGTATATCCTTCCTTCACCGCGTCTGGCCCAGACCCATAAGACAAGCCGGCGGTATGCAGCATCAGGTCCCGGACCGTCATTTCCCGAACGGGCATGCGCAATCCTTCCAGCGCCGCCACCTGTAAATTGGCGAAACTCGGAATGTATTTGGAGACCGGGTCTTTAAGATCCAGTTTCTCGGCTTCATAGAGCGTTAAGGCAGCCGCCGTCGTGATCGCCTTACTCATGGAGTAGATGCGGAATATGGTATCGCGCTGCATCACTTTGCCCGCTTCGCGATCCATCTGCCCGTAACTGCGGAAGCATCCAATCTTCCCTCCGTGCGACACCATGACAATTCCTCCAGCCATTTTCTGTTGGGCAATGGCACGCTCCATATACCGATCCACCTCCGCCAGTTTAGAGGTCGAAAGACCGGCTTGTTCCGGCTCGACGATCGGCCATTCGGCAGCGTGCAAACGGGATATCGTCGCGACCAACGCCAAGCCGCTGACAAGCGTCCATAAAACGTTGCGTCGTTGAACACAAGGCGGCGTGAATGAGCCGCGTCGCGGATATAATGGTTTTCAACGTTGCGATTTACCGTCGAGATGGGTCGTGAGTTTCCATTGTCAGAAAGGGTGTCCGTCAGGCAGCAGCAACCGACCGTCCGGGTCTCCAGGTGCCGGGAGCGTGAGGAATTCAGGCCCGGGCCGGTCGTGATTAAGAGCGATGAGACATTCCAGACTCCTGCCTTCCTGGCAGCAACCCGGCTGGTCTGCGACGGCCGGAT
>JBGAIN010000304.1:0-5141 GCA_044225505.1 Limisphaerales bacterium | reverse complement strand
AGCTTGCTCGCCGCGGACGTGGCCGCCGTCATCCGCGCCTGTGGCGCGGCCGAAGCCGTCGTGATCGGGCATGATTGGGGAGGCGCTGTCGCTTGGAATTTTGCCAACGCCTACCCCAATATGACTTCCAAACTGATCGTGTTGAATCTGCCTCACCCCCGAGGTTTCTTACGCGAGCTCGCTCATAATCCTGACCAACAAAAAAACAGCGCGTATGCTCGCGAATTTCAACGCGATGGGGCCCACACCAACCTCACGGCCGAAGCGCTCACGTTCTGGGTGACAGATGCAGAAGCGCGGCCGCGCTATTTAGAGGCATTTCGCCGGTCGGATTTCCGGGCGATGCTCAACTACTACAAAAGCAATTACCCGCGTGAACCGTACCGCGAAGAGAATGCTCCCGTCCTAAAGGTCCCCTGCTCGGTGCTGATGATTCACGGGCTCAAGGACAAAGCCCTTCTCGCTTCGGGTTTGAATGATAACTGGTCCTTCGTCCAGCACGACTTGACTCTCGTGACCATTCCCGACGCGGATCACTTTGTGCAGCAAGACGCTTCCGATCTGGTGACGCGAACGATCCGGTCGTGGCTTGCACGTTAAACGCGGTAGCAGAGGCCGGCTTCAGCGGTGACGGTCAAAACCCTGCCTGGACGTCGCGCGACGGCGCCGCAGCCGCGCACTCGAGCGCCAAGCGCGAAACGCCGCCCCTACACCTGCCCCACCCCCCCAAAGTGCCCAGGGTCGACGGCTCTGGGATCTGTTGAATCGTGGCTTCCAAGTCGACCGTAAACCGCCCGTCAACGGGCGCTCCAACTTGCAGCAAGAGGGGAGTTACTGCGCCGGGACTTAACGAACTCACCCGCCCGCTGAAGCGGAACTCCAAAGGTCCCTTGCGCCACTCCCGCCGTGCGCACGACTAACATGAAGCTCGTCACCACAGTCGGCTGCCATAGGTTCCACTTTACAGGCGATAGTCTCATAAAGGATTCTGTGCAAATTCATCCGAACCACCGTGCCCCCGAAGAGCGGCAACCCATGCAAGAACAAGACTCACCCTACTGCGGGCAACGATCAAACTCGCGCTGCCCGGGCGTCCGTTCATCCATGTAGTCCGGCATTAACGAATGCTCAAAGCCACGCGAGACGGTGCCGGTAAACTGGGAAAGATATCCTTGAGCGCTGTTTCCAGTTTGAACGCTATTTTTCGAAAGCCAGCGATGGTAGGATGAAGCTCGTCGCCCCAGTCCGTATCCTGATCGAGCGTTCCCTGAGTTCGAACGTAAGCAATCCGAGAATTTGTTTGTTCAAAGTGCTCCTGCAGACTCGCAAACCGGGTCAGCATATGATCGACGATCGCCTGCTGAATGGAGGGATCTTCAATTCCTTTTTTCAAGAACTGCTTCTTTAACCAACCGCCTTGGGTGAAGATCAGAACACGGACCTCCCTCCCGGATGGAACGGCGAAATCGTAGGCGTGTGTGAAGATCCAAGTTTGGGGCTTGTAGGCATCGCGCAAGTCCGCCAGTCGCTGAAATGCACTCGCCAGTTCTTGAAAGCGCCGATCCAGAAACGTCATGTTCAGGCAATCCATCCACTGCATTCCAGGAGTGTACGTGTTAAGGAAATTGGGCAGGTTTTCAGCCACCAAATCATTTCCTCCGGCGCTGAAGAGAAATCCATCCACCTTCAAAGTGGCGTCACTGAACAATCGACGTAGAGTCTGGTATTGTTGCCCAAACATGATCTCCGCGGCAGTGTCGCCGTTTCGAGCCAGTGACCAGGTCACAGCGCGATCGTCGCTCCACCGTTCGATTTCGAGGAACAGATTGGTTCGAAGATAGTTCGGAAAGGAAAACCAAGAGTCTCCCTCAGCGATCAAGCCGATCGCCTCGGGCCGACGCCGGAGCTGCTCTCGATACCTCGATTCCCAAGTTCCCGGATCAGGTGGCGCTTTTGGCATAATTCGCAATTCAGACGTTCCCGAGCGTCAGGACAATCCACGGATTTCGTCTTCCTGGTCAGCTTGAAATATGCCTGGGGACAAACAGACGAAGTCACCCAAGCTATTTTGTCGTTCGAATCTGTTCTCGCAGCCATCGCGGACGATTCGTTGTAATTCCGTCAACTCCTGCCGCGGTCATTTGTCGTGCCACAATCGGATCGTCGACTGTCCAAACGAAAAGCTTAAGGCCGGCGCTATGGACCTGAGTGACAAACTCGCGGGTGATCGGCCAGTCGTAATGCAAATTCAAGCCATCCAGGCCAGCGGTTCGGCAACGCTCCACGAGCTCGGCGAGTTCCGGATTGCTCTGTGGACTAGCCTCTCTTTTGTAACCGTGGAGGTAATAGTGCGGGACTTGTGGGAACATAACTTTCGATCGCCGAAGTGTTTCAAAATCGAAACTGATCACGGCCAATTCCGAAGGACGCCGCCCAGTGATCGCCAAGACCCGATTGAGCTCCGGCAAGATTTCGGAGCCGCATTTGATCTCGAGAAACACTCGATGCCCTGGCGTGACCGTCGCCAGAATCGATTCCAGCGTGGGGACATGTTCGCCCCGAAATACCGCCCCCTTCAGTGCTCCGATATCGAGCGCTTGCATATCTTCCCAGGAGAGACTCGGCACCCGACGCGCCTTTGCCTCAAACCGTTTCGTGTCGCCATCGTGGAAAACAATGAGTTTTCCGTCCTTCGACAACCAAAGATCCAGCTCGATCGCATCGGCGCCTTGTTCCCAGGCGAGCTTCATCGATGTGAGCGAATTCTCGGGAGCATCCGCGGACGCGCCCCGGTGAGCCACGATTTCCATCCCGCAGATTGATCTCAATAAACAGCCTGTCAGCAATAGGAATAGGGTCGATTGAGTGGCCCAGCGGAGGTAGCCACCTCGAATCCGCTCAGTGAGTTCAGTGAGGTGACGGCCGAGGGAGAGGCACTCCCTCCGAGACTGCCAGCCACTAAAGTGAAACGCTAGGGACGAGTGCATACTGCAGATCACCGTATTGACCGCCTGTTGTCGAGTCCAGGTTCCAAGGCAAGGCAAAGACACCGGACTACGGGTGACGACCCGAGCCGAGATCGAAGAGGGAACCGGAAGCGCCTTCAAGGGGGGCGGTTGGAGGGCTCCGAAGAGCGCGACAAATTCGACGGCGAGCGCTACAGGTCTGTGGTAGTTGTTAAGTATTCCCATCCCTGCCGAAAGTTGGAAAGGGCTGCTTGCCAACCTCTTTGAAAATGGAGATCGCTTCTGCCATGAAGAATTGCTCGTCCGATTTCGGACTGGCTTTCACAGCAGTGCTGTAGATTCAACCGCTCTCAAGCAGCAATACGCGGTTAGACTTTAGCAAGGAATGTGGAGCACCAAATCCGTGACGAGCGCACAGTGGTTTCAAGGTTCGGGCGCAATGTTAGTCTTCAATGGGTCCCTCACCCAAGCCTACGGGAACTGGTGACGCCCGAACCCTTTTCTTTTTCCTGCCCCTCACCGAGAAGGCGCGCTACCTGCCTGCTGCACGCCAGCACGATCGGCACCCAACCACTGACATTAGCCTCGGTTCGAAGCGACCCCCTTATGCCACTCTCCGGGCCATTGGCGAAGGACTGGGCCTTCGGACTACACGCGGACCATGCCTTGAAGCGATTTTACCCGCTGTTCGATCGCGGACCGCGTGGCTCGAGTCGTTCGCGTCAAACCGAAGCCCTCGCAACAAAACGAGGCCACAACGCTGCCGTAGAGTACCGCGCGCCGGAACTTACTATCGATCGTTCCCGGACGGCTGGCCATGTAACCAAGCAACCCACCGACAAATGAATCGCCGGCGCCGGTGGGATCGATCACTTTATCCAGCGGAAAGGCCGGGGCTAAGAGAATCCCACGAGGGGAAGAGAGAATCGAACCGTGCTCGCCTTTCTTGAGGATGACGTAGGAAGGGCCGAGGCGATGAATTTTTCGGAGAGCAGCGTTCAGATTCTCTTCCTGAGTCAACAATCTGGCTTCGCTGTCGTTCAACACGAAAGCATCGACGCGGCGAAGGAGTTTGACCAGGTCGGGCATGGCAATGTTGATCCACAAGTCCATGGTGTCTGCGATAACGAACTTGGGCCGGACCATCTGATCCAGAACATGATGCTGCAACGTCGGTGCGATGTTCGCCAACAGCACATAGGGGATCCGACGAAGCGATTCTGGGAGCTTGGGGCTGAAGGTCTCAAACACCCCGAGTTCCGTCGTCAGGGTGCGGCGGTTATTCATGTTCACTTCGTACTCGCCTGACCAATGAAACGTCTTGCCCGGCGCCACCTGCAGTCCATCCAAGTTAATGCGATGGCGGCGGTAAAGTTTCAGGTACTTGCTCGGGAAATCGTTTCCGACAATACCGACCATGGAAACGGACGTAAAAAAACTGGCCGCGACCGCGGCGTGACTGGCCGACCCGCCGAGTAGGCGAGGATTCTCGGCTTTGGGCGTCTTAATGGAGTCGAGGGCAGTCGAACCGACTACAAGCATGCTCATGTCAAAAGATGAATCAAAGGTTTACAAGCTAGTCTGGCCTGCGGAACGTATGCGGTTCTTAAACTCCTGGCAAGCTCGCAAGGGGTCGTCCGCATTTAGAATCGCCGAGACGACGCAGATTCGTCTCGCACCTGCCTCTAAGATTTGGTCCAGGTTTAAGGCATTGATCCCGCCGATAGCAAACCAGGGAATCGTGACATGCCGAGCTGCCCAACGGACATACTCGAGGGAGACAGGTTTCGCGGTCGGTTTGGTAGGCGTGGCAAACACCGGACCGATCGCGATATAGTCTGCGCCGGCCCCCAAAGCTCGCCGCGCTTGGTCAGGCGCATGAGTGCTAAGGCCGACCTGGAGGGGGGTGGTCGCCTGATCGGCTATCCCGATCATCGACCTCAACTCAGCCACCTGTGAATAGCCATGGTCAAAAAAATCCTCGTGCCCGAGATGGCACAACCGAGCTCCTGTCGCCGCGGCAACCTCTGGATAATCATTGATGACCAAGCCGACGCCGGCACGCGCGGTGATCGGGAGAAGCGCCTCCGCCAACCGAGCGACCTCGACCTTGGAAGCGGTTTTGGCTCGGAGTTGGATTAAATCCGCTCCTCCGTCACACAAAAGCTGAGCGAC
>JBGAIN010000303.1:0-5160 GCA_044225505.1 Limisphaerales bacterium | reverse complement strand
AGCACTTGCCCGAGGACTTTAACAAACTCGAGATTCTGCACCGGCGTTGGCGCGACCACGTTGACAGGACCAAATAACCCGTCCGCTTCCAGCGCGTGGGCGATGGCAGAGACCGTATCGTGGAGCGTAATCCAGCTCCAATATTGCCGCCCGCTCCCGAGAGGTCCTCCAACGCCTAATCGAAAGGACGGCAGCATTTTTGCCAGAGCCCCTCCCCGGCCGCTGAGAATAACGCCGAACCGAAGGCAGACAACTCGGATAGTCGTGCTTGACGCTTGTCTGGCGGCTGCCTCCCACGCTTCACAGAGATCTGCCAGAAATCCTTCGCCTCGACCGCTTTCTTCATTTAGAATCTCGTCCCCACGGCTGCCGTAATACCCAATTGCGGATGCTGACACGAACACGCGAGGCGGTGTGGGCAAGCGCACAATCGTGTCCGCCAGTAAGCGCGTTGCCGGCACTCGACTGCTCCAGATCCGAGCTTTCCTGGCCGTCGTCCAACGTCCGCCCGCCAGGTTCTCGCCCGCCAGGTGCACCACCGCATCCAAATCGCCCGCGTTTGCCAAGTCGATTTTACCCGTGGCCGGATCCCAATAAACCTCGCCGGCCTTGGTTGCACTCCGGGAACGATTGAGGAATACGACATGGTGCCCACGCTTTCGAAGCCAAGGGACCAAGGCAGAACCGACAAGCCCGTGTGAGCCGCTAACCAGAATCCTCATAGCCAGCAACAGTGAAGCGCGTGGAATGTCATTCGTTGCCCTTTCCGAGTTCTGCCCGCGCGCCTAGCCAAACTGCGCGGGGTCGCTGGCCAACCTAGGCCCGATAAATCGCCGCGGTCGGGCGACTGGCCTTGAACACAGCACGCCATACGAACCGATGCGGTCCTTTGAACGAACTCTCCGCCAGGTCCGCCCATCAGTCACCAGAGGATCGGCTAACCTCCCTTATCTCAGGGAATCAGGACGATCTTCCCGTAGGCCCCCGCCTCCATGACAGCTCGGTGCGCCTGGGGAGCGTCAGCCAAAGGCATTTCCTTCCCCACGATCGGGCGCACGGTGCCGTTCTCCAAGCCAGCAACTAACGCGGCGTGGATATGCGCCAAATCGTTCTCAGGCGTGTTGAAGAGGAGCATCCCATAGACGGCGAGATCACGAACCATAGCATCCCGGGGATTCACCTCCACCGTGCCGCGGCTGCCCACGATCACGACTCGCCCGTCGCGCGCTAGGACGGCTAAATCCTTGCCGAGATTACTGTTGGCCAGCATTTCGATGATGATGTCGACGCCTTTCCCATTTGTCAGACGGTTCACTTCTTCCAGATAACCCGCGGCTCCATGGTCGAGAACGTGGTGCGCGCCTTGCTCCGCCACGAGGTGTCTCCCTCGATCGGTCCCCGCCGTCCCGATGACGTGCAAACCCTTGGCATGAGCTAGTTGGACCGCGGCTATGCCGACGCCACCACTCGCACCATGCACCAGGACAAACTCCCCAGCCTCAGCCCGTGCTTTCTGAAAAAGCGCCCGATAGGCCGTCGCGTACGGGATTCCCAAGGCTGCCCCTTGAGCGTAGGTGGCTTCTTCCGGTAATGGGTGGACCTGGGAAGCTTTACACAAAGCCGCCTCGGCGTACGCACCCGTTAACGTCCCTGCCGTATAAACACGGTCCCCAACTTCAATATCCCCCACGTCACGGCCAACGCCAGCGACAATTCCGGCCGCATCAGTTCCAGGGGTGTACGGCATCGGCGGTAATGGATACCGTCCCGAGCGGATGTAGGTTTCCACCGGGTTGACGCCAACGGCGCGGATGCGGACGAGCACCTGACCGTCGCCAGGTCTTAAATCTTCCACGTCCTCTAAACGCATGACTTCGGGTTCTCCCGGTGCAAAGACTCGAATTGCTTTCATGTGACAATGGCGCATGGACCAGTGAATAAGTTCGTGAAACTTCGTCGTCCACGACCCACTCTGGCACCACGTTGCACTAACTCCTTATCAGCCAAAACCCGATCCAACAAATCAAATTCCCGAACTCCCCAGTTCGGTTCGAATCACGAACGCGCGGTTCATCCCGCAGCTCCCAGATCGGCTAGGAGCCCGGTGCTATCTCCGAATCGCTGGGGCCGCACTCCTACCCGTTCGAGCATCGAGAGGTAAAGGTTCGCCATCGGAGTATCTTTGGGATAACGGACGTGTCGGCCAGGCTCGACCGTTCCACCGGCTTGCCCGGCCAAGAGCACCGGCAAGTCGTGATGCGCATGACTATTCCCGTCGGCTATCCCGCTGCCGTAAACAATCATGCAGTTATCGAGCAAAGTCCCCGCCCCTTCCGATATCGACTTCAGTTTCTGAACGAGATATGCGAACTGCGATAAATGATAACGGTTGATGCGGGAAATCTTTTTCTTTTTCTCCTCATCATTTTGATGATGGGACAGGTCATGGTGCCCATCGGAGACACCAATTGATGGATAAGGCCGATTGCTGCCATCATGCGCCATCACGAAGGTGCTAATCCTCGTCGTGTCCGTTTGAAACGCCAGCGCCAGCAAATCCATCATCAAGCGGACGTGTTGCTCATTGTCCTGCGGTATTCCAGTCGGTTTATCGTAGGCGGGAAGCGCCGTGGCAAATTGACTCGCACGCTGAATGCGAATCTCCAACTCCCGAACTGACGTCAGATAATCGTCGAGCTTTCGTCGGTCGGTGTAACCTAAACGCCCCTGCAATTGTCGCGCATCCTCTAAAACAAAATCCAATATGCTCCGTTGCATTCGTTCGCGTCGCTCGCGACTCTCCGCAACTTCGGAAGCACTTCCAGTGCTAAACAAGCGCTCAAAGACCAACCGCGGATCCACTTCGGGCGGTAACGGACTCGAGGGCGTTTTCCAGGCAATATTATAGGAGTAAGCGCAGCTATACCCGGAGTCGCAGTTCCCGGCTAATTGCGCCCGGTCACAACCCAGCTCCAATGAAGCAAAGCGCGTCCGGTCACCGATTCTTTGGGCCGCGACCTGATCCACCGAGATGCCCACGCGAATATCGGCGCCTGGGGTTTTGCGCGCTTGGCAACCTGTCAGAAAAGCAGCCGAAGCTCGCGCATGATCTCCCGCGCCATCGCCGTTGGGTCGTGCCTTGTCATGCGCCAAGCCCGATAGGACGAGAATATCACTCTTAAATGGAGCGAGCGGCTCGAGAACGTACGGCATCTCGAACTCGCGTCCGATGCCCCGCGGCGTCCAGTCATCCATATTGGCGCCGTTCGGAATGTAGATAAATCCCATCCGCTGCGGGGCCTTTCCTCCTGGCAGAGCGTCCTTGCCCAACGCAACAGGCGCCATCATTGACTCTAGCAGGGGCAAGGCAACAGCAGTGCCGAGTCCTCTTAGAAAGGTACGTCGTGGAATTCGCCAGGTTCGATTCATAGACGGTAACGAGTGACCTGGCGGAATATTATCAAAAATACAGTTTCACACAAGGCGCGAATTTTCGAGTTGTGCAAACGACCAACGCAGACGGCACATTCCTCGCAGAGGTGGGCGCTATGAAAACGCCCTGGCATTGAGGAGCGCGACTGCCTCCGTCATACTCAGTGGCGACGCTAACCGCGTGAGTCGGCTCTTATGACCAAGGACCAAGCTAAGGTTCGTGAGCATCTGAATGCGATGGTCGCGGACTGGATCCGACATTAGTTTGCCCGCACTCGCCTCGACGCTAGTCTACCTCTCGATCAGTCGGAAGAATGATCCACCAGACTTGGCGACTCCCGTCCAAGTCCGAGCTTGCTGAGTGTCGCGAACATCCTGCCACTCACCATCAGCCAGCGTGTCCTTCGTCTGCAAAGTCATCCCGAACGCAGATGGGTTCCAGGACAGAGTCACGTTCTCCCCGGACAATTGGGGAGGTCCGCTAAAAGTCCGAGGCCCGCCGAAACTGCAGATCAGCAGCCCATCCGTGACCGCGGCCACGTACGCTTTCGAGCCCGAGACGGTGACGTCGCTAACATAATTTACCCCCGGAAGAAGGGCACCCGCCCTCGTGGGAAGCTTCGGGTTGGTGACGTCCACAACGGTAATCCCAGGTCCGGGCCAATGCGCGGACAGAACCATTCCATTGATCAGCTGGATGGCGTTTGCCGCGGAAGGCCAAGTCGTGCTTTCTTCCGTTATCAGGCTCGGGTGAGTTGGCTCGCTCACATCCAGCACCGCCAACGAGCCCTCCAAGAAACCGAGGAAGAATCCCCAATGGACCCCGGCAAAGACGCGTCCACCGGAAACGGAGAGGGCCGTGACTCGATCTGTGTCAGGCCCGGCGCCGAACAGAACCGGACGCATGGGATCCCGGATATCCACAATCGAAATGCCGCGACCTTGGTCGTTGCCCAGATAGGCCCAAGAGTCAGCCACTTGGATGCAGGTGAACGAACCTGCCAGCGTGGACAAGACGTGCGGATGAGCCGGATCCGTCACCTCCAGAATTTGCATGCCACCGCGGCCGCATGTGTACAAGTGACTCGCCACCACGGCGACATCCACAACCATCCCGATTTCGGCTGCCGGCCAGGACGCAACGAGGCGTGGTTGTCGTGGATCACTGACTTGAACCAGCTCAATGGTTCCGCGAGCTGCGAAACACGCCAGGCCCTCCGAGACACTCATCCCTAATGGCGCATAGGATGGCGGAGCAAACTGCATGTCCGTTTCAGGCCTGAGTTCAAGACTGCCAACGGTGGTAGGCTGGCGGGGTTCCCTAACGTCGATGACAACGAAGGCGGAACCTTCATTAAGGCCGCTCCGCCACACCCTCGCGTAGGCATAGTCCCCCAACACTCGAACTTTCATGACCGAAGGGTCTCGCCAAGCTCCCCCCGCGGTTAGATCGAATGGACCCGCCAGTGAACTTGCGGTCGCCATCGCGACCAACCCCACTGCCGCCTGACACAATTGCCTCACTGAACTCATACCGACATAGGCACTGACAGTGTCACGCCAGTCTTTTCGGCTAGCCCCGAACGGTTCGAACCGACCCATACTAAGCCCGACCTGCTGTCCCCAGTTTGCTTCGCACTCCGAACGCGCGGCGATCGCTGGGACAATCACCGCGGTTTTGAGAGATAAGCGCGGATTGGCACCAATTCTACCGTTGCACCAGGCGAT
>JBGAIN010000302.1:0-5979 GCA_044225505.1 Limisphaerales bacterium | reverse complement strand
GGCGCGATTCCAAGTCCCGACGGGACGGCCGAGGACGTGGCATTGAGCGGAAGAACCGGAGATTAAGCGGATCACAAGGTCGTAGAACCCAAACGCCCTTTCTCGCCGCCCTCAGCCGCCCCTCCGGGGCTTGGGCCCTCTCACTTGAGCACCCGGCGCTAAAGCGACCGGGCTTCTCTCATTCTGTCCCTTCCGGGACTGAAAAGAATTACCGAATGGCATTAGGATAAATCCCGCGATCCGATGATTCCGAATACACCGTGCGTTCGAAGGGGTCAGGCCCGCAGAATGCAATGTCGATGTTGACGCTTGAGACAAGGCAGCGGCTGGTTCTTGGAATGGCGTGGAAACTGGGGGGGCAATATCCTCAGCGGACGATATAAAGCGTTGCTGATGGACGGGAGCGACAACAGAAACTTGAGAATGGCTTGTGATTACAGGCCCTGGCCATGAATCGCCGCTTCGTGGATGATGGGCGCAGTTGCCTACGCTGTCGGCTGTGTCCGGGAGTGGCTCAAGCCATCGTGAGGCACTTTGGTTGAACATCGCACATGCGTATCGGCGGGAGTGACCCCTGTCACGGGTGCCTTCACAAGCCGATTGGTTCGACTGTCAACCGCAAGAACTTCATCTTGGCGCCGCCCTGAGGTGCAGTGGCGCGGCAGCGCTCCATGCCGTCCGCGATACCCTCGCTTTTTTCCGGGATGGGAGTCCACTGGTCGAGCCCGTCCGATGCGAGGACCTGGTATCGGACGTCTTTTCGATTCGTAGGTCGTACGTAGACTAAAGACAATCCGGCCGAGGTGTATTCGGTCCTGGGACGTCCCGGTTGAAACCCGATGGTTCGTTTGAACGCGGGGACAAGCGGATCCAGTCCCAGAGCGTATTTGGTGAAGTTAGACAGGCCGTCTTCCGAGCTAATATGCGTGTCGGCAGCCGGGCCCGAATTGTCAGTCGATCCGAAATAGCGCAAGCGCCACTGTTCAATGGCAGTCTTCGCGGCCGGTGCTACGGGTGAAGTAAACGGGCTTTCCCCGTAACTGCTGAACGCTTGCAACCGATAGGACACGGACTCACCGCTCGGAACGGTTAGGTCATCAAAGCTATTGCGATCGGCTCCGAGGGTCGCCACGAGCAGCCAAGCGGCGTCCGACTGGGTCCGGCGTTCGATTCGATAGTTGCTGGCATAAGCGACGCGTGTCCAATTCAGGCGGACCATTCCGGCTTCGGCTAGAACGGCGACTAGGTTGGCTGGCGCGTCTGGGGTGGGCACGGACAAGTCCGGTGCCAAGTCGGGACCTGCGACCAGGTTCAACGGCTGGTATGGCTCGAACTTTGGGAATATCTGGCCGAGATGTGGGTTACCGAGTCGGCGAATCAGGATCTCGCTCATGATTTGGCGATAGTCCGTGGTCGCGGCGAGATCCGCGCCGTCGAAGCGTTGGTCGGGATGCAGCCCCGGCCAAGTGCCGAATAGGCCACCACGGACGTTGCCTCCGAGCACCAGGATGGGGTTAGCCGTTCCGTGATCAGTCCCGCGATTGGCGTTTTCGCGAATCCGACGGCCGAACTCGCTTTGGGCGACAATGGTTAAGCGCCGGGCGAGTGAGCCTGAATTGGTATATTCCAAATCGCTATAGAGCGCGGCCAGCCCACTTGAGAGTTCCCGGACCAGATTGGAGAAGTGGCCTTGGAGTTGCACACCCTGGTCCTGGTGCGTGTCCCAGCCGCCCAAGTCGATCGTGGCGACGCGGAGCCCGACGTCTAGTTTGATGATTTGGGCGATCATCTTCAAGTGGTTGCCAAACTCGGTTTCCGGATAGGCAATCTTGCCGGATGACTGGTATTTGGGTGTCACGTAGGACTCGATCAAACCGACCGCGTTGAGGGCTTGAACTCCTGCGTCGTGCAGAAAAGTATCTCCGGCTGTGTAAATGCGGCGCAGAGCGATTTGTTGTTCGCCCTGCACCCAGGTCCAATGGCCGATCCGGCTCAAACTGAATGAATCGGTCGAGTCCATATTCATGGTCTGGTCGCTCCCTTGGAGCGACGTGGGGGTGGCGGCGCCAGTCGCAAGCGCTGGCATCAAAATGTTGTTGGCCAGACCGGAATTGTCCACGGCACGGGTGAGCCACCCGGTAGGGGTCGAACTGTTTCCCGGGGTGCCGAGTTCGATATAGCGTTGTGCGTCGAAGTGACTGCGGCTTCCGGCATTGCCGACCGCTTGCACGATGGCCAGTTTACCAGCCTGAAACAGGTTATGGAGGGGGGCCGCGGCTGGATGCAGTCCAAACTGAGTATTGAGCGGCAGGGCCGCCCCCGCGCCCGAGGTGGGAATGCGGAGCGTCGGCCTGGCCTGCTCGTAGTAGACTCGATCCTCGCCGGCCAGAGGCGGAACCAGGCTCAAACCGTCCATCCCTCCGCGGAGAAAAACGATGACGAGCACATCCGAGTTGTGGGAAGGGCTTCCGACGGCAAGCGACCGGAGACGTGACCCGGCCAGGGCGGCGATCGCGGCGGAGCAACCAACCAAGAATTGACGACGAGACGTTTTCATTGCGAGGAAATGATCGGTGGAGGAGATTATCGGACCAGATGCTCCGGCGTGGAAAGGATGAGCGCGACCATCCCCCACACTTGCTCGCGCGTGTTTTCGTCGTCGAAACTAGGAATGGCCATGGCTGGATCCCTGCCACGAGCTAGGAAGTCGACTATTTCAGCGCGGGCGGAATCGGCTAAAGGCCGGTGCAGGATGCGGTCAATCCAGAAGTCGGCGATGTCTTGGGCGGAACGGACTGTTGGCGGCAAAACGCGGATGGGATTGAAGATTTCGTATTTATGGTTCCACCAGTTTTTCATCTCCACGATCCAATTGTTCATCCGCCAATTAGAAACCAGTGGATTGCTGCCGACCCACTTGGCTCTTCGGTCGGAGTATCCGTCAGGGGTTGGCCAACGAAAGAGCGGTTGTCCAGCCTGGGCATAGTAGTAGAAGAAGGAGTTGCTCATTTCATCGTTGAGGGGCAAATCGATGTCCGCGTCGATTGCTCGCAAACTTGAAACGACCGCTTCGAAGGGACGCTTCACTTTTTCACCCCACGTCGTTCGAAACTCGGGTGAGAGTAGGATAGTGCGAATGACCTGGCGCAGCTGGTCCGGGGCGGCTCTCTGGCTGAAAAACACCTGAGCTGCTTCGTTCACGACCCGCTGCGGTGGGTCGTCAGCGATCAGGCGGCGGGCGAGCTTTCGGGCAATGAAACGGCCGGTGCCAGGGTGCGCGGCAATAAGGTCGAGCACGTCGCGCCCGTCCTTCATAGGAGCCTGGTCAGCACGGCAAGAAACGACCTAACACATACTTTTGGAATCGATCATGCTGATCCGCTTTGTAGGCGAACGTGCCTGTATCGAAATCGATGGTCCACCCCGTGAAGGCGCGAGTGCTTTCGTAGACATCGTCGTCGACATAGCCCAGCGGGATACGCTGGTCGTCCACCGGGACTTCATCTTGGCGCTTGACGCCAAAGTAGTTCTCTCGCCCTTGTACCATGAAGCTCAAACAATTCGCGAGCGTAGTTTTCGTTCGGACCACTTACCGTGTTGGCGTAGTTGTTCAGGTAGACCAGCATGGGCAAGCTGGTGGCGACGTCTTCGAGCATCTTCCGGAAATTGCCGAAGATGTTCGCGCGAATGATATCCCGGTCATAGTGGACCCAGACCGGCGCGGCCCAGGAGCCCGTTCCAAGCACGTTGAAGTGGTTGTGCCAGAAGTCAGCGAGCACTTCGTTGAGTTGCCGTCGGCTGTAAATGGCACGCAAAAAGGTGGCGCGCTCTGTCTCGTTGAACGGTCGAACCCGATTGGTCCAGTCGTTTCCGCCCGGGCTTTGGACGTGGTCGGCCCAGAGCTGAGTCAGTGATTTTTGCAGTGATAAATCCGGTCTGGCGCAGGCGTTCTTGCAGAGCGCTGTCATCCAGCGTTTCGGGGTGGACTTGCTGCTCCACGTAAGCGGCGATGCGCTCGGCGTCGGTGATTCCCAGGCTCTGGAACTTTTCCAAATCGCCAGGACGAGGTCCGAATCCCATGCGGTTAAGGACGATCACGCCCACAGGAGGAAATGAAGGGCTGGACATATTTCTTTAACCCCCAAATTTCTAACGACGATGAATCGTGGGGCAATACCAGCCCGTGATTAAGGCGAACATATTGGCGCCATGAAGGCAGCTTTTGGGCCTTGCTTGTCTTTGGCCCCACGACGGAGACCGAGAGTAGGGGACGATGATTGTGTTGTGTGTTAGTAATTACCAGTCAGTGGTTTGGGGCGATCACTCGACGGCGATACCGTCATTGAAGATTCTCAAATACGCGGCGCAATGAGCGGCCGCGTCAAAGGTTTAGGGCGGTGCGTCCTTTCCTGGGCCACTGGGTCGGTTGGGTCTCCGGGCGTTCCTGCTGAGGTTCGGGCACGACCGAGACGCTTGCCGGGCCAAGCTGCGGCAAAGGCTCCAGGAGCGTGAGTTGTCGCTCTTAGATGATTGCGTGGCGTTCAACCCCGTTCACCTGCTGGTCGGGAGCGCGGGCTCTGTCAAGCGGATGCAACCGCTGATCTTGTCGCGACAAGAAACGGAGCTAGCCGAAGGGGCGGACGAGGGCTGGGCATTGCGGGAGGCGGCAGTTGCCTACGGCCAAGAAACGTACCCTAAAAGCTCGCCATAGCCTCACCTTTAACGATAGCAAAATCGCCAACATTCAGGTTGCCAGGGACTTGTTCCGGTGACACCAGACGTCCACACCAGACGTCCACATTTGTGGAGGACGGCGCAAGGTCTTGGAAATAAGCTGTTTCGCGATAGCGCCGCGCGCGTAAGTAGCACAGACGCAATGGACGCCAGTGTAAAAGGGGTCAGGGATGAATAGTGACATATTTGGAGGCAAAGCGGGAGGGTCAGTCCCGTAGAATCGAAGAGGTCTCATTCGGAATTTGTTTCTGTAGTGCGCAGAGCGCCGCCGGTATCGCTGCGATTTTCGGTGAACAGCCTGTTTTTCTGGAATTGCCTCTCAGACTTCGCACGCAATTCACTTATAGGGCGTCTTGATGCACGGTCCGGTATCCTGAAGATGGGGGTAGAATCGCCGCGCGCGGCTGCCTCATCCGTACAAAGGTTCTCTTCAAGCCACCCAGAGCGGGGGCGGGCGGCGCTGGCGCGCCGCACCGCTCCCCGCCCTGGGACCCTTGAGGTGAGTGTCACTGGCGGGCCAGTAGGTTTGCCCGTTTTTTCGTCAGTGCAAGCCGGGTGTCTTCCGCGATGCGTTCCAGCGATCGGATCACCCGATAGAGGGAACTGGAGAGCGTCACCGGATCGGCCGAGATGAATTTGTTCATCTCATACACATCCGCCCCCGAGAGGCATTTCGTGACGTAAGCGACTCCGGCTTGGGAGTCGTCATACGGCCGGATCTTGGCGATGGCCCCCGTCTGGCCCTTCCACGAGTATTCCAGACGATGGCTCAAAGTGATCGCGTTGTGCGTGTGGGTTCCACTGAGCAGATAGTGGAATTGGAACCGCCCGTTGTGCTCGCCCAACTGCTGGCGCAACGCCATCAGGAGCCGGGCATACGGCTGGCTGGACAACTCTGCGGTCTGGCGGAAGTGCCGCCAGGCGTGGCCATACGCGATCGGTAGACGCGGGACACGCCCGGCAAAGGTCAGCGCGCCAAATTGAAGAGGAACGCGGACTTTAGTCCGCCGGAACGGATGCATGGGAGGTAAGCAACGGATGATTCCGGGCGCTGTCGATCAGGCGAGAACTCCGGCGGGATAAATTCTAATGCCATTCGGTAATTGCCTCCTGGCGCCCCGGATGGGGCAACTCGAGAATAGCTCGGCGTTTTAACGCCGAGCTTGAATGGGCGCGATTCCAAGTCTCGACGGGACGGCCGAGGACGTGGCATTGAACGGAAGAACCGGAGATTAAGCGGATCAC
>JBGAIN010000051.1:0-45582 GCA_044225505.1 Limisphaerales bacterium | reverse complement strand
AAAATTCGCGACTTCCCAGCGGGATCAGGAGCCGAAATCAGACCCAACCCGTGCGCATCCCGAATCGCAGATTCCAAGTACTTCCGTTTATACTCCAGAATCTCCTGAATCTTCTTCTGCATGCCGCCTTCCTGAGTGCTCACTTCCGCCCCTACTGAGAACAACGGACACCCCAGGACACAGCCACATTTACTGTGTATTTCTCCTTGCATCTGATAAACATAGTCACAATACCGACGTAGTCGTTCCAAGGGAGGAACGGTCGGTGAAAAGAGCGAATCCAACTCTCCCCGGCGCTGCTGCCACTCTTCTTCAATAGCTGCCACTGCCAGTTCCGCTTTGCACTCGAAGAAATAATAAAAGCTCCCTTTCTTAACCCCAGCCTTCTCACAGATCTGGTCGATCGTGGTTGTGCCGTAAGAGCCCGCCCAGATCAAATCCCGGACGGCGCACATCAATCTTTCTTTAGCATCACTCACGCGGCCCATAGCGACTCTTTCAGCTCGATAATCCCGAACACGTGGAAAACTTGCCTCAGTTTTACTATTTAGTCAACTATCCAGACGCAACTTTCTGCTTCTCCTTTCGGCCCAGCCCAATCCGCCTGCTTTGTCATCAATTTTCCCGGATCTCGATCGATGTGATGAATTTATTCCGCCCGAAGCCTCGACTGGCCGACTGCGCCCGGAATCATCCGCAACCTGTCCTCCGCGCGCCCGTTCCTGCGGACTGGAAGTCCGCGCCCCCATGAAGTTGCGGCGTCCGCAATTTGCGGACGGAGTGTGCGACAAATCCCGGGGCGATCAGTTGTTTTTGGGAACGGACCGTTCCCAAGGAGGTCAGATCCGGTGACAATTGTCACCACGAACCACAGACCGGCCAATCGGCTGAAGTTAATGTCGATGAATACGTTACGAACGCGGGAATTCGGCGACTGGCACTTCGCACCCGTCGCGGTCCGAACGTCATGGGGAGTTCTTTCGCTGCTGACCCACAGGTCACCCACTTGGAAGTGGGCCACCAGTGGGTCACGTCCGAATGAAGAGGCCATCCAGAGGCGAATCAGAGGCTTGGTTCGATCCAAACCTAGCGCGCCTGGACAAAATTAGCCACCAGCTCGTCTCCAACTTGTCGGCCATCTTTCCAAACCCGCGTTCGGACTTCGAGTAACGCAGGCACATTCTCAACTGGCTTCCAAACGGGAGAATCGGCCATCGCTGGGGTGCCGTCCACCGTGGCCCGGAAAAGGGCGTTGGGCACAGTCGTTCGCAACTGGATCGCGGGGCGAACAGTCCATCCTCGCTGAAACGGTTCAATCCAAGCCCAATGAAGCCGGACCATGCCACATCCGCGTCGAAGCGGGATCGAGACGAGCCAATCGCGGCCTTGTCTGGACAGTGCGACGGGCGCCCACGGTTGCCCAGGCGTTATTTGCCAGGCCTTAAGGTCCTCGACTCCAGAGGGAAGCGGCAGCTCGGGCAGTTGAACCACCGTGGAGTCCGCGGCGCCCAAATCGGTGACGACCGCCACGTAACCCCCTGGAACGACAAAGAGATTCGCTCGGGCGGGCTGGGGTGAACGGCATTGGATGGGGTTGGCGTGCAAGGCCCAGCGTCGTCCGCGGAGAGCTTCGAACATCGGGGCGTAATCCTGGAGCATCGTCTCGATGCTGGGATCGGGCGCTTGAGAATGATCGTTCCCGGGCATCGGACAAGTTGGCCAGGCGCCAAAGTGCAACAGTTTTTGCATACCGGCGTCGCTATAGTCTCCGCTCCAAACGATTAGGGGTTTGATCACGCAAAGCATGGCGCAAGCTTCGAGTTCATCCCAATACTCGGTATAGAGGCCATCGAGATGCTGGAAAGCCGCTAGGGAATAGTGGCGTATGGGATTGCCGAACATCACTTTCCCGGCTTTGTGAAAGATGGGGCCGAGTTCATCCATCACATCCATCCAGGAGACGAGCAGCCGGGCGCCTCCGGACGATCCGGGGTACATGCCGAGACCGTCCGAGCGGCGCCTATTCAGCTTGCCTAAGTGATCCATTCGATCCACGCAGACGCCGTCCGCGTCGGGGATGTCATGGACCAGGCGCGTCGCCTGATCTCGGAGGTGCGCGCGGTATTTTGGCTCGGCTGGATCCACTACCACACACCCTTCCCAGTCGGTATAAAGGAGGTCTCGCTTCTCCGTTTCCAGGACGGCATCGCGGATGGCGTAATGAACCCAATCGTTCGGGCGGCGCCATAGATCCTCATCCCGTTCCGCGACCCGTGGGGGAGGACGGCTTTGAATCTCATGACCGGCCTCGGTCACATTGAAATAGTTCAGCACGTGAAATCCCGCCTGCTTCATGGCGGTGGCATAGCGCGCCATTTTGGCAATGGAAGTGGTTTTACCGCGAATATCTGTCCACGTCGTCTCCACAGGGACGGGGGAAGGAGCGACAAAAACTCCAATCCCGGTAAAATCGAAACTCGCTTTCCAGTTCACCTGGAACCCGATCTTGAGGGCCCGGTCGATGTCAGGAACATTCTCGGCCGCGGAGTAAGCGCCTCCCCCAGCCACCTGGTGGACGCGAGGGTTGGGTGGATTCATGAACTCGGGGTAGGCTGCAACCAGGGCTGCCATTCCAGGCCGCCAGTCGGCCGCATGGGCCCGGATCAAGGCGGTAAAGGTCAGGCTCGCTCCAGGCTCCAAGCGGCGGTTATTAGACCAGATCGCCTCGTTGGGCGCCTGGAGGAGCGTGACTCCCAAGCCAGCTTTGGAAAAGATTCGCACCTCCAGCGGCAGCCCTGGCGTCCTCCAGGACGAGCTTTCGCTGGAATGAACTTCGAAGCTGGGCCCTATGGCGATCGGATGTTCTGTGAGGTTCCGAAACGTCTGTTTCCAGCGCAGCCCATTGGCGTCAGAACTGAAACGGTCCACTCGCTCTGCCTGAGCCGTGGAACTTCTTGCTTCGTTTTCCACCAGACGACTGCCCGATCCGAGTTCAGGCCTCCAGTCGAGGAGCGCCGCCCCGACATGCAGTCCCACGCAGGCCCCAGCATCGTCCACGGCTAATTCCAGACGGGAATCGATTGCTGAAAGTGGCGCGGAAGCGGCTAGTAACACCACACTCCCGAGGAGGAGAGAAATCGCTTTCATGAAAAGCACGTCGTTGATTACAACAGGCACCAGAGCTGAAGATTCGAGGTATTGTCAAGGTTAGTCACCGGTTTTTGCGGAAGGAAGCGATAGCAAAACGAAGCTTGGAGAACTGGACGGCGGCGTTGGAAATCGAGGCGGACAGAAAGCATCTCTAACCAGCAGCTGTATCCTGCGTGAGATCAAGCTGAGAATCGCGTATCTCGAATGTGGCTTATAAACAGCTCTTCTGATTCTACCATACGACATCATTAGCGCCCAATTCGTTAGCCGTCTTTTCACCCCTGCACACCACCATTCTGCCCTGCGGCACCTCCACCTGGCCATTTCGCCGTCCGTTTCACCGCAAAAGCGGTTAAGCTCGATTGTAATAGCAGCGTTACAACTATCACTGAGGCGCCAGGTCACAGGTGGAATGGCGTCACGGCACGAGCTCCGGGCACGATCACTCCTATGAATCACGAGACGAAACTGATGATAAACGGCAATGTGACAGAAGCGGAAAAGACGGAGCGTCGTGCGTTAGGGTTGCCACCGGGAGATTATGCCGCGCCTGGGATGATCAAGAAAATGCCGCAGACCCGTCGTCCGGTGAAAAAGAAGGCGATTAAAGCGCCGGACGTGTTGAACGAAGCCCCTGCTTACGGGAGTGCTTTTACCCGAGGACTGCGTGTCGAGCTGCCCGGCGGGGTAACCCAGTTGCTGATTAGCGGAACGGCGAGCGTCGGAGAGAAAGGCGAGACGCTTTATGAAGGAGACTTCCGGGCGCAGCTCTGGCGGACGTATCATAATATTACGCGGTTGCTTGAAAGCGAAGGGGCCACGTGGCAGGACATCGTCCGAACCACGTGTTACATCCGCGATATCGAGCGCGATTATCATGACTTTAACGCGGTCCGGAACGAGTTCTTTCACGCGCTGGGCCTTGATCCATTTCCGGCGAGCACCGCGATCCAAGCGCGGATTTGCCGGAGCGACCTTCTGGTCGAGATCGAAGCGATTGCCATTTTGGTGCGCGGAGGGGAGGAATGAGTTGGGGCGGGCGTGTGTTCGACGTGCTCTGGGTTCCAGCGCTGCTGGTGAGCGCTGGGATGTTGGGAGAGGTGGGGGCAGAGCAGGCCACGGTATCGCTGCCCGCTCCGATAATCGTTACTCAAGTTCCCGTTCAAGACGAAGCGGTCGATGCAGAAATCGAGTCGGGCCTGTGGAATCGGCGCGATGCGATGGACCAGGCGCGGCTGATTATCGTCATGCCGGACGGGAATTGGCGCGTGCTCTCGGGCGGATTCGACGCCGCGTGTGATCCCAATGTCTCGTTTGACGGCCAACATGTGTTGTTTGCCGGCAGGAAGGAAAGAGGCGGAATTTGGAGAATTTGGGAAATGGGGCTGAATGGCGAGGGGTTGCGGGCCATCAGCCCGGAGCGCATGAACGCCCGACATCCTATCTACGCCGCGACGCTCTTCACCCTGGACTCTCCGGAACCGTGGGCGGCCACCGTCTTTGTCGGCCGTGAAACCGAGCTCAACGAGTTCGGGCGACTTTCGGCTTCGAGTCTCTACAACGTGAAACTCGATGGCACAGACCTGCGCCAGGTCACGTTTAATCCCAATCACAGCGTGGATCCGTTTCAGATGTGGGATGGACGAGTTCTCTATGCGGCGGAACGGTCGCCCAGCGTGGGGCAGGAATGGCCCGCCCGTTTTGGGCTCTACGCCATTCACGTCGAAGGCACGGACATGGAAGCGTATGGCGGAGAACTGGGCCAATCGATCCAATGGATGCCCTGCGCCACGCCCGGGGGTTTAGTCGTGTTCATCGAAAGCGATCGCGTCACAGCGGACGGTGCGGGACAACTCGCGTGCGTGCAAGCGCAGCGGCCGCACGTGACCTACCGAGCCTTGACCTCGGACCCGGTGTTTCTCTTCCGTTCCCCTGCCCCATTGCGCGACAACCGGGTTCTAGCGGCGCGGCGCAGCAAGAGCGGCCGTCAGAATTGGGGCATTGTCTCGTTCGACGCGGATTCGCGCCAGTGCGAGCGGGTGTTTGACACGCCAGAGTTGCACGAAGTTCAAGCGGTGCTCGTGGAAAATCGCAAGCGGCCAGATGGACACTCCACGGTGGTCGACACGAAAGCGGGCACAGGCCTGTTCTACGGCTTGAACTGTTATGACGCGGATGCGCGGTTCAAGTCGCAGCTGCGGCCGGGCACGGTCAAGAAGGTGCGGTTTATCGAAGGCGTGCGGCAAAAGGTTTCGGCGACCGCTCACGAAGCGGAGGTGCGCGGTCCTTTTGTCGGACGCCGTCTGATTGGCGAAGCTCCTGTCGAAGCGGATGGATCATTCAATGTGGAAGTTCCCGCGGACACCCCGATGCTCCTGCAGAGTCTGGACGAGCAAGGATTGGCCTTGGCGACCTGCGGCTGGATTTGGGTGAAGCCAAAAGAAAAGCGCGGCTGCATTGGCTGTCATGAAGATCCCGAACGGGTTCCCGAAAACGAATACGTCCTGGCACTGCGCCGGCCATCCGATCGCCTGGTGCTTCCAGCGCGAGTGCGGCGGACCATTTCGTTCCGGGAAGATATCGCGCCGATCTTGGAGCGGCATTGCGCGGCCGCGGACTGTCATGGTGGGCCGGACTCGCCGTTGCCGCTCGCCCTGGGCGAATCGAAGCCCGGGGAAGAAGCTTTGCAGAAGGCTTATGCCGCGCTCCTCAAGCTTGACGAAGCGGATGGAACCGCGGGTCCACCGCCCCACCGCTATGTCGAGGCGGGCCAGGCGCGCACGAGTTGGCTGACGTGGCAACTGACCGGACGCAACACGTCGCGGCTCTGGGATGGAGACCGCGCCAAGCCAAAGGCAAAAATTTCGCCGATGCCGCCGCCGGGCAAAGGGGAACCGCTGACTCCGGAAGAACTCCGGACGATCATTCAATGGATCGACCTCGGAGCCCCGTACAGCGCGTCCTTCGAGACCGGGAGCCCAGGAAAAACTGCCACCCCATGAAATCACCTTCTCGACTCATCCGCGCATGCTCTCGATCTGGGCCGGGCCTATGGCCGTTGTTAGGCGTGCTGGCCTTAGCGCCGCGCGCGCTCGCAGCCGAGCCGACGTGGCCGCAGTTTACCGACGTGACGGAATCCGCGGGGATCCACTTCCGTCATAGCCTGGGCGATCTGGAAATGAGCAACATTGTCGAGGCGACCGGGCCGGGTTGCGCCCTCTTCGACTATGACAACGATGGCTTCCTCGACATCTATTTCGTCAACGGACGGTGGCATC
Organism: Limisphaerales bacterium; assembly: GCA_044225505.1. Classification (GTDB taxonomy): domain Bacteria; phylum Verrucomicrobiota; class Verrucomicrobiia; order Limisphaerales; family SIBE01; genus JAXMHN01. Next base: position 39,154 of record JBGAIN010000051.1, on the reverse strand, counting down.
CGGACATCAGCGACAACCGGGGCCGGCATCTGAAAGGAAAACTCAAAAACGCGCTCTACCATAATAACGGCAACGGAACTTTCACCGACGTGACGGACAAAGCGGGCGTTGAGGGAATTGAGGATGGCTATGGCATGGCCGCATCCGCCGGAGATTATGATAACGACGGTTACCTGGACCTCTACGTCTGCAATTACGGCCAGAGCATCCTTTACCATAACAACCGGAATGGAACATTTACAGATGTCACGGCTAAAGCCGGCGTGGCCAGCCCGGGTTGGGCACTCTCCGCGCCCTGGTTCGACGTGGATGGGGACGGGCTGTTAGACCTGTTCGTCGTCCATTACCTCAACTACGATAAAGGAGCTTTCCAACGCACGGGCGCGTATTATAAAGCCGACAACTTCCCGGGACCTCTCTCCTATCCCGGGCAACCGGACAACCTCTATCGAAACAACGGCGACGGAACGTTTACCGACATCACGAAGGCAGCCGGATTATGGGAGCCCACAGGTCGCGGCATGGGGGCAGTGGTTTGTGATCTAGACGGCGACGGGGACTTGGATATCTACGTCACGAACGATGCCATGGCCAACAATTGCTGGATTAACGATGGCCATGGGCATTTCAAGGACATGGCCGTGGAGAATGGCACCGCGTTCGGCGAAGGAGGCCAGGGCGTATCTTCCATGGGGCCGTTTGTCGGAGATGTGGATCGCAACGGATTGTTGGACATTCTCGTGCCGGACATGGGCTACAGCTCGCTCATGTTGCAGGTGAAGAAGGGGTTTTTCCTAGATGTCACAGCACAGTCTGGCGTGGCGCTGCTTTGTGGCCAATATACCGGTTGGGGCGGGCTGCTGAACGACTACGACAACGATGGCTACCTGGACTTATTCATCGCCAATGGCGACCCGCACCATCTCTACGTCGAGGAAGCCACCCTAGCTCGCTACGATGGGAAAGGCCGATTCATCGACGTGACGGATTTCTCGGGAGACTTCTTCAAGACCAAATGTGTCGGCCGGGGTGCGGCGTTCGGCGATTTCGATAACGACGGCGACATCGACATTGTGATGAACACCATTCAGAACGCGCCCCATTTGCTGCGGAATGATGGAGGGAATCGCCAATCCTGGCTCAAGGTGGTTCCCGTTCGGTCCGACACCGGAATGGTCGCTTTGGGTGCCACGGTCACGGTGACCGCGCACGGTCTGGCGATGGTTCAACCGGTCATCGCTGTCAATGGCTATCTCACCAGCAGTGATCCGCGGCCGCACTTTGGATTGGGGAAGGCTTCTCAAGCGGATGCGGTCGAGATTGCCTGGCCGAATGGCCGGAAACAACGGCTTGAGCACGTTCCAGCGAACCAGATTCTCAACGTGAAGGCGCCGACCCCATGAACCCAGGCAAAAACCTCAACGCGCCCTCCCTAAACCCCGCATGAAGACGCCAGCGATCGGTTGGATCAGCCTCGTGTTTCTCTTGTGGTCCGCACACCCAGCCCGCGCTGCCAGTTATGCCAGCGGCAAAGAAGCGATCTATATCGGTGCCCAGGCGTGCGGCCATTGCCATGACGGCCCCGCCATGGGCCATCAGTTCAGCAAGTGGCGATTGACCGCCCATGCCAAGGCGTATGCGGCGCTCTCACTGCCCGAAGCGAAAGAGATCACGAAACTCAGCGGCATTACAGAAGAACCGCACCGCGCCAAGATGTGCCTGGGATGCCATGCCACGGCTTCGGAAGAAGAGGATTGGCGGCATGGCGAGGAGTTTCATTTGGAGGACGGACTGCAATGCGAGGCGTGCCATGGACCGGGCAGCGAGTACGCCACCGAAGAAATCATGAAAGACAAACCGCGAGCCCTGGCGAACGGTCTCAGACTTCTCCCGAAAGAAGACTGTATGATCTGCCACCGCGCCAAAGGTTCGCATGAGGCCGTGCTGAAGAAGCAACCGTTTCAGCTCAAAGAAGCATTTCAACGCATTGCCCATCGCATACCCGAAGAGAAACCGACGTTGGAGAAACCCCAAGAGTTCCCCAAGACATCCAGCCCGCGTCACTACGTCGGGGTGATGGCCTGTGCCGTGTGCCACACCGGTCCGAAGTTTAACTTCCAATTCAGCCAATGGCGCCGATCGGAGCACGCCCGCGCCTATGCGGAGCTTGCCACGGAGAAGGGCTTTGAAATTGCCCGCTCGGAAGGTGTTCGAACCGATCCCCAAAAGAGTGAGCAGTGCCTCAAATGCCACGCCACCGCCGCGACCATCGACACGACTCATTTGGAGAAAGGTTTTGATCTGACGGATGGGGTGCAATGTGAATCGTGCCATGGTCCAGGTCTCGACTATTCGCCCGAGGCCATCATGCTCGACAAGGCCACAGCCATGACCAAGGGGCTCTTGCCCATCAACGCCCAAACCTGCGCGCCGTGCCACGATAAGGCTCATGGGAAACCGTTCGATTATACCGCAGCGGTGCGGAAGATCGCGCATCCCACCAAACCAACTCGGGTAGCGACCGCCGAACCGACTTACAAGAACCCGCTCAATCTCGCGTTAACGCCCAATGGCCGCGAGCTTTGGGTGACATGTGAAGCTTCCTCGTCCGTCGTGGTCGTGGACACGGCCTCCCGCGTTCGAATCCTGGAAATCACAGTCGGAGGCCAGCCGCACGATGTCGCTTTTACTCCGGACGGTCAGCGAGCATTCGTTTCGAACCGACTGGACGACAACGTCTCTGTGATCGACGTGGCGTCACACCAAGTGATCGCGACGATCGAGGTGGGAGATGAGCCGCACGGCTTGCTGGTCGATCAACGCGGCCAAAACCTATACGTTTTAAATACAGCGATTGACAACGTGTCCGTGATTGACATCGCCAGCCTCAAGGAGGTGCGGCGTCTGAGCGCGTCGCGATCGCCCTGGTCTCTGGCAGAGTCGCCGGACGGCCAGCGAATTCTCGTGACGCACGCACTCTCCCGGTTTATCGGCGATCGCAAGCCCAGCCAATCCGAAGTGATGGTGATCGACGCGTTGAAGGGTATCGTGCAAGACCGCGCGGTTGTTTCCGGCGCCAATCTGCTTCAGGGGATTGCCTGGCATCCGACCGGAGAGTATGCCCTCCTTCCCCTGCTCCGCACCAAGAATCTGGTCCCGATGACACGGATTAACCATGGCTGGACCATTTCCAATGGCTTGGGTGTATTCTGGAAAGACGGAACCGTGGATCAAGTGCTGCTGGATCAGAACGACCTTTGTTTCCCAGACCCGATCGATGTCGCGATCACACCGGACGGTCGTCTTGCGCTGGTGACCAGCAGCAGCACAGATCGAGTCGCGGTGGTGGATCTGGCAAAGCTGATCGCCCTGATTCAAAGCGCAACACCGGAAGAACGGCAGCACGTCCTGCCGAACCACACGGGCAAACCGGCGGAATTTGTCGCGAAGCATATCGCTGTCGGAACTGCGCCGCACGGCATTCTGATTTCCAAAGACGGAGCAACGGCTTACGTGGCGAGCATGCTCGATGATTCAGTGAGCGTCATCGATCTGAAAAAGCTGGAGATGGCGGGCCGGATCGACTTGGGTGGCTCCAAGGAGATGACCCAACGCCGACGTGGTGAGAAGCTCTTTCATAGCGCCGACGTGGCCTTCCGGCGTCAGTTCTCCTGTAGCAGTTGTCATCCCGATGGGCACATCGACAACATCGTTTACGATATCGAGGATGATGGCATTGGCATGGGGCCAATCGACAACCGGACGTTGCGCGGGATCAATGACATGGCTCCCTACAAATGGATCGGAATCAACCCAAGCCTCAGGCGTCAGTGCGGTCCGCGCTTGGCGGTCTTCATCACTCGGATCCAGCCATTCACGTCCGAGCAACTCGATGATTTGCACTATTATCTTTGCACCATCCCGCGCCCGCCCAATCGTTATCGCAAGCTGGGAGACGACCTCTCCGAAGCCCAGCGCCGGGGCAAAGCAATGTTCGAACGGACGCGCAAGAATGATGGATCGATCATTCCACTGGATCGCCGCTGCCACACCTGTCATCCGCCGCCTCTCTACACCGACGGTAGGATTCACGATGTCGGCACCAAGTTCGCCTACGACCGCACGGGCAAGTTTGATGCGCCGCATTTGTTGAACATCTACGATTCCGCACCATACCTGCATAACGGGATTGCGCAGACGTTGGAGGAGATCTGGACGGTTTACAATCCTTACGACCAGCACGGAGTGACCAACGACATGACCAAAGACCAATTAAACGATCTGGTGGAATATCTTAAACGCTTTAGCTGTCCCGGCCCGGATTCCCGGCCGATAATGTTCACGTCTTCTATGAAAATGCTGCGATTCCTCGACGCGACGTTCCTCGCTGGGCGCTCTCGTCTCGGCGAGCGCCACCGCCGACCCCAGCGATGGCAAAGCTGCTCCTGCGATAGAACGGCCAATGCCGCATACGTCTATACCCAATGGGAACAACTAACAACGCAGCAGGCCTTCCCAACGACCACATCTTCGCCTGAAGGCCGACCCTTCACGCGATTGTATTTGGATTGGCACTGAAAACGGCTTGGCCCGCTTTGACAAGAAGACACGGCAAATCAAAACTTGGGGTGAGAAGGACGGACTCCCCTGGCGCGTGATTACGGCGATCGAAGTGGATCCGAGAACCGGGGATATCTGGTTGGGCTTGTTTGGGGGTGGCTTGGCGCGTTTTACGGGCGGGCGTTTCGATCATTTTCATCAACTCAACAGCGGCTTGGTCAATGATGTGGTCTACGCGATTGCTCTGGAAGGCGACCATGTCTGGTGCGCGACAACCGCCGGTGCCAGCCGTTACAATACCAAGACCGACCACTGGGATGTATTTACAGAAAAAAATGCCCCCATGGAAGAGATCTGGAACTACAACGTGAGTGCCTGTGATGGCAAGGTGCACCTGGCGGTCTGGGGCAGCGGCGTGCTCGAGTACGACGTCAAAACCGAAAATTGGAAGGTGTATCTGGACCCGGATGGCGAGATGGAAATCGACCTTTATCGGGATGATGGCAACGTCCACGTGATCGTCACAGGCGCGAGTTACATCGAGAAAGTGCTGTGGATTTCGTCCTATTTCGGGTGCGCTCGCTATGACGGCCGGCATTGGCGCGGCTATTTCGATCACGATTGCGGCTTGCCCAGCAACTTCAACAACAACATCAAGGCGCGGAGCGCGCAGGAATGCTGGTTTGCGGGAGACAAAGGCGCGGGTGCTTGCATGGATGCGGAGACGGATACGTGGGTCGCGTATACCTCCGACGGCAAGAATCACACGGGAAAAGCGGTGATTAAACAAGGACACGAACTCCTGCAGGTGGTGAACACAGGGTATAACGTGCCGCAAAATTTCATCATCTGCATCGATTTTGATGGACCTGACGTCTGGATCGGGACCTCAAAAGGAATCGGCCACGGCGTCGGTCAAGGATATTACCCGCGCCTGCGAACTCCTCAGCCCGTCTCCGCCACCGCGCGAACCCATTGAAACTTTCGGCTCACTCAACCCCTTTGATGTCCTATGCTTAGATTGCGCCTGATCCGTTCGCTGGCCGCTCTCGTTAGCACCAGCCTCTGCCTCGGTTTGGGGTTTGCCCAGAGCGCAACTCCAACCGCACCGGCCTCAGACAAACCGCTCCGCCCGGACGATGTCAAAGTCGAAGACATCCTCAAACAACTGGAGGGCATCAGTGCCTATGAACCTCTGGCCCTGCCGCTCAAGACCAACAGCAATTACGCCCACTCTTCGTCCGACGTGGAACCGTACGGAGGTGTAAAGCCATTCAAAGAGCACTTTCTCGTTCAAATGGAGTATACGGGATCCGGACGAGCGATCCCGGAGCCTGAGCACGTGGATACGGTAAAGATTGGGTTTTTGGGCCCCATCATGCCCACGGTCTCAGTGGCGACCGGGGGCCGGAGCCACAACGAAGAAGCATTGGGAATCGCCATGCTCCAGGCCATCCGCATGGCCATCGACGAAGCCAACGCCAAGGGCGGCTATTTCAAGCGTAAGATCCCATTTGAGTTATGCGTGCGCAACGACAACGCGCTCTGGGGTGCCTCCGGGAGCGAAGTGATTCATCTGGCCTACAAAGACAATGTCTGGGCCATCATCGGCGGTATTGATGGAGCGAACACCCACATCGCCATCCGCGTCGCGCTTAAGATCGAGATTCCTTGGATGACCCCCGGGGATCTCGATCCCACCTATATCGAGACCAACATTCCATGGGTAATGCGTTGCATTGGCGACGATCGACAACTCAATTACATCCTCGTCGACTTCGCCTTACGCAAGATGAAATACCAACGGCCCGCGATCATCCGATCGAGCAATCGCTATGGCCGCTTTGGAGTCCGCGAGATCAGGGATAGCTGTCGGCGCCTGGGACACCCTAGCGTCATCGAAATGGCCTACAAGGTGGGCAGCACGAACTTTGATATGCAGCTCGACCGGATCGCGGAATACAAGCCCGACGTCATCTTTCATTGGGGCAACGGGGACGACGCAGCGCGCGTTCTGAATGCCATGCGTTCCCGCGGTCTCGACCAGCCGTTTCTGACATGTGATCGGGCGGTGACCGACGAGTTTGTCCAGATTGCTGGAACGAACGCGAATGGGGTCATTTGCGGTTATCCCTGGAATCCCAATCGCCAAGATCCGAAACTCGATGCCTTTCGGAAGGGGTTTCTGGAGCGTTACGGAGTTCCCGCGAGCACGTATGCTGCCCACGCTTATGATGGAGCAAACATGTTGATTTGGGCGATCCAAACCGCAGGTCTCAATCGGGCGAAGATTCGCGATGTCTTAGCTTACCGCGCCGAACCGTTTGAAGGTGTGACTGGAGAGATTCCGCTCAGTTCAGCCCTGGATGACGGTGGCGAAGTCTATCTCGCGAAGTTTGAAAAAGGCAGTTGGAATTACTACTCCCGTGAGGCGTTGGGGATACCGCGCGGCCATGTCGTAGAACAAATGCGCCGAGAACGCGAGGAAAACGAGAACGAGTAACGCAACTGTGCCGGTCTCTTCTGTGGAATTCGACGTTGTGACAGGGTCATCATTCAACAGCTTTTCCGCAGCGGGCGTAAAGCGCATGCATTCGAGCTCCCTGTCCGCGAAGCGAGCTTGGAGTGGCACCCGGCGCACGGTGCATCACGCCCTGGTTTGGCTGGCGCTATTCACCCTGGACCACGCGTTCCCGAGCGAACCCACCGCAGAGAGCCCGCGGGCGACCGTTCCGGGCGAATTGCCGTACCGAAACCTCCGTCAACTCCCCTTCCACTATAACGATCCAGGAGACGACCTGGTGTCCTCGACCGAAGTCCGAATAGGCTGGTTTGGGCCTGTCGACAGCACGAACCGAATGGCTCAGGATATGTGGTGGGCGGCGAACCGAGCGGTGAAGGATGCCAACGTCGCGGCGGCTTTGAAAAGCCCGGAAAATGCCCCGGCCACACACTTTCAGTTGGTTGCGCGTTGGTCGGACAATCCGTGGGGGACCGGTGTCGCCCAATTGGCGCGCATGGTCTATGAGGAACGGCCAGCCGCCTTAATGGGCTCGATCGATTCGGCATCCACCCATCTCGCTGAACAGATTGTGGCCAAAGCGAACTTGCCCTTGATCAGTCCGATTGCGACCGACCCATCAGTGACCTTGGCCGGCGTGCCTTGGATGTTCTCATGTGCGCCATCAGACGACGCGATTGCCCACGCGCTAGTCGGATCGGTTCTGGCTACGATGGAACAGCGTCATGGCCGCCTCGCCCTGATTAGCACCACAGACCACGAGTCGCGCATGACAACACGCGCTGTCATTCACGAACTTTCCCGACGGCAACACCCGCCGGATTTCCACTTCGAGCTCACTCCCCACCGATCGGATTTCGGAGGCGTTCTGTCGAGTCTCCATCAAACCGAGCCCGCTGTGGTCATCATTATCGCGAATCTGCCCGACTCCGCCCATCTCGTCCGCGCGGTCCAGCGTCGCGAACCGGGCAATGCCCCGGACGGACCGGCGTCGTTGCCCCCCACCGTCTTTGGAGGGCCGGCCATGGCGCGATCCGAATTCCAGGAATTAGCCGGCCGGTTTTGTGAGGGCGTTTGCTTTCCTCTCTTAGGATTCGTGGATCTCGCTCAGCCAGAGGCGCAACGGTTCGTCGAGGGATTTGTGACCGAACGACAACATCTCCCGGATTATGCGGCACTGCTGACCTACGACGCGACTCGTCTGCTTCTTAGGGCGTTGAGCGAGACGGGTCCGAACCGTTCTCAATTGCGAGCCACACTAAGCCAGCTCACGCCTTGGACAGGAATTGCTGGCACCATTGACTTTGATCGCACGGGACAAAACCGTCGCGCGGGAGTCGGGCTGGCCACCTGGCGATCCGGGCGAACGGAATACACCCACAATGCGTTTGGCACCTCACACTCTCCGTAAACTTGCGATGAAAACTGCATATTCCTGGATCCTGATCGCTGTGCAATTAGGCGCCTTGGTGAATCCATGCGCCATCGCCGCGCCCAGAGTTGAATTCGAACCGTCGACCAACCGCGTCAGCTGCTACGAGTTCCTCGAGATCACGCTCAGGACGAGGGGGACTCAAGTCGCGAACCCCTTCACCGATGTCATCGTCGAAGGCGCGTTTGGCATCCCAGGCTCGCCCGCCGTCCGAGTCGATGGGTTTTGTGACTCCGCGGACGGAAGCACCTTTCGGATCCGCTTCATGCCCTCGATCGCGGGCAACTACACGTATGTCGTCAATTACCGCGAAGCAGTGTTGACCCGGTCCTACGAGGGTCGCTTCGAGGCCATTGATGCCAAGAAACGCGGCGTGCTCCGAGTCGACGCAGAGTATCCGTCGCACTTTCGATGGGAAGGGACCCAAGAACGGTTCTTCTGGAATGGCACAACGGCCTATTGGCTTGCGGGTTGGGACGCTGAGACCATTGGACAGATCGTCGATCGATTTGACCGACTTAAAGTGACCCGGCTCCGGGCCGCGTTAAGTGGACGAGTCGAGGACGGCCGCGCTTGGTTTGAGGACGTTTACCCCACCGAAAAGTTTTCCTTCCTCCTCAACCCGTGGGAAGCGAAGAACCCGAAGAGTGTGAAGTCCCCGGAATTCGACGTGACCCGGTTCAACGTGGGTTATTGGCAAAAGTGGGAACACTTGCTGGAAAGCGCCCGGGCGAAGGACATCGCCGTGTCGGTGATTTTCTATGTCGATGGCAGCCGCCCGGGTGTTGATCCATTTGGCAAGGCAGGAATGGGGGGCGCAGACGAACGGCGCTACTATCGCTATGCCATCGCCCGTCTCGCTCCGTTCTGCAATGTCATGTGGGATCTGGCCAATGAATACCGAATGTTCCGCGACGACGCTTGGGCCGAAGGGATGGGGACGTTTGTAAAAGAGTGCGATCCCTATAACCATCTCACGTCCACGCATGGTTTTGATAACTTCCATTTCGGCAAGTCTCGTTGGGCGGACTTCGCGATGTATCAGGCCTGGGACGAATCTGGCGGACATGGCTTCATGCTGACCAACCGGCTGGTCCAGGCACAAACTGGCCGGGTGATTCCGCAGGTCAATGAGGAATACGGCTATGAAGATCACTATCCACAGGGTTGGGGCAGCGACCGCAAATCTCCGGCGCGCGCACCCGAGACACGGGCTCGCTTGGCGTGGGAAATATACCTTGCCGGTGGATATCAAACGACTGGCGAACGGGCGAGTCCGAGGCCAGGTCAAGCCTCCAACGCGTGCGGGGGCTGGATCAACGGTCGTGGGGATACGAACTCCGCGATGCTCGAGCTTTACGGGCACATCTACGACTTTTTCACCGGCATTCCCTGGTGGAGACTCCTTCCGGACACTAATCTCGTTACTGCCGTTCAGCCTCATCCGAAAGCCAAAGCCAAGACTACAACGACGGTGCCGGTGTTTGCCGCCCGTAGTGCCGATGGCGATCTCGCCGCGATCTATATTCGGGACGGTGGCATTGTGAGTCTTAAGAACGAGCTTCTGAAAGATCAGCTCAAGCCATTGTGGTTCAGCCCGCGCGACGGCGGCATGCGAAACGCCCGCGCACTCCGATCCCGCGTCTACAAAACGCCCACGGCCGAAGATTGGGTGCTCCTCTTTCGAACGCCCTGTAATTGTTCCTTCCGCGATTTCGACAACGAACGGGAAGAGTAGGCAGGCCGAACGCCTATACAGGTCGGACCGGTCGAAGGACTCGGCGGATAAGCGCTTCGTTTTCCGGCACCGTCCGGTTCCCTTTGGGATCCTTCGCCGACGTGAAGCTGCCATGCGGATAACCGGTCGGAGCTTGGGGATAGGCTTCCCGCCGCAGATGAGCCTGCGGATTATGTCCCAGTCGAGAGGCGCGCGCTTCGCGCAGTGCGCCCAAGTCAATCTCCGTTACCACAATCTTCTCTCCCGGGCCTGGATCCGCTTGCGCGAGGATTCGACCGTCGAAATCAACAATCATACTCCCGCCCGGCCAAGAAAACGGACCGTAATGCTGCAGGGTCGCTCCCTGATTCGCCGCAACCACGTAAGCCATATTCTCCAAGGCGCGGCAGCGGTTGACCACGGTCCACCAATCGAGCGGCGGGGTCGCTCCCCAAGGGTCCATATATGCCGACACGCGAATTAAGACTTCCGCCCCGTGAAACACCAGTTGACGGATGGCCTCCGGAAAAATCCAATCGTAGCAAATAGCGCAGCCGAGCTGCCCGATCTCGGTTTCGACCACGGGAAACATCTCCACGTCGTAGCCCGGGAGATCGTGAGGACTGGCGTGCACTTCCCAGGGCAACCACGGGTTCACTTTGCGATACTTGGAGAGCACTCCGTCTGGCCCTACAAGACAGGTCGTGTTGAAGAGCACCCCTGGCCAGGTGGGATCCGCCTCGATAAAGGTCCCCGTTTGGATGTAAACGCCATGTTGTCGGGCCTTCGCGACATAGCGGTCCGTATGCTCGTTCGGCACAGGCACGGCTAGCTTTTCACGCAGCTCATCGACCGTCAGATAAATGGGCGCGGCATGGGCGAACTCTGGAAAAACGACCAGGCGCACTGGGAAAAATGGTTTGTAGCCAATGACCACCCCGTCGATCAGTGCCAGCATTCGGTCCACCCGGCTGGCGATCTCACTTCGGCCCTTTGGGCAAGGAAAGTCCGTTTGACAGGCAGCGACAGCGTATCTCATGCGAGCGGGAGACTATTCCACGAGTCGAGTGTTGTAACTCTGCAAGTAGGTGCGGTACGCTTCCGTGCTAGAATGCCGTTCCGCGGCGGAGTAAGGATAACGACTCATGCCCTTGAAAGGCAGCGGTTCCAACGTGCGCGGCGTTGCAGTGTAAAGGTCCATGTCCTTGCAATAGGCATGAGAGACCAGAATAAAACTGCGTACTTGCCCCGCTGGGAGAGGAGGCAATGCCTCAGCGTCGAAACGGAGCGCCACCTCGTCGCCCGGGCCCAGGATCGCGTACTGATCATCGAACTCGCGCAGCAGTGCCTCAACCGGTCCATAGCGTGTATAAGCCCCTCGCAACCGATGGAAAGGTGCGCTGGCATCGCAGTGTTCGTAGTCATAAAGAACCGGTTCGCGTCCGTCGGGAGAATACTCTCGTGGAAATCCCAAATAGCGCAGCGTCGCGGAACGAAGCGGGACCGTTCTTACTTGAGCTCGATCGTTTGGCGGAGTTGCTGCCAGGAAAAGCTGATCATAGTAAAGTTCGAGATTACTGGTCAGCCTCAGTTTGCGGGCATCATTGGGCAATAGCTTAGGCAACGGAACAGTCATCGTGCGATCCACGCCACCAGGAGCTCCCGCATCCTCGATGACCGTCTGCCATTCGCCCTTGGGATTCAACGCTTCAATCCGAATTGGCTCCCAGCCCACTCGCGATTGGCTGGCAGCGTAAACCGTCTGGGAATACGGATATTCGATCGAGCCTCGGAGGAAAAGGGTCATGGGGGACCGGTCCGGCAGTTCCGCGAGCTGATCACCGAAATCGAGCTCCAATGTGTGCCGTTGGCAGAACCCAACATAACGACGATCCAAAACCGGTTCATACGCGTAAACGCGGTCGGCGCGACGCAAACTATCGGTACAGTCTCGTCCATTGGGAGCTAGCGCTCGCCGCGGAAAAATCGGGTGCTCCACTGTCATCAATCGATGAGTCGGCGACGCGCCCGAAATCGCTAATCGTTCGTCCGGAAAAACAGCCGTGCCCGCTGGATGATCCACCGCGAGCAGTTCGAGTCGATCGATATAAGCGGACTCTTCCATCGGCTCCGTAACGCGCAGTTCGTAGATGCCATCACGGGGTTGGAGTTGCTCAGATTGGATCTTCACGTGTTCCTCCACCTGAGGAGGGGCGGAAACTCCAGGCTCTTGAAAATAGCCTAATCCGCCTACACCGGCAAAATCGGTGACGAATCCGAATCGAGTTCCATCCCAGGCAAACAACACTGGGCAACTGGAAATCTTACGCTGAAGCTCGGCGACTTTGTGAGTCTGGCCCGCCGCCAGAGTCATCTCGACTTGGGCGACGCCATCCGGCCATTGGAGCTGCACGTAATCCGCCGACGCTGCGCCGCCGAGCCCCAATATCATTGGCAGCATGGACTGGTTTGCACCGCCCGATTGACCGGTGTAGGAGTAATGCGATTCACAAAGCCCCGCGCGCAACCGCGCTCGTACTCCGTAGCCGCTAGCCGGGCTGCGAGTGCGACCGTCTCGGCCCCGAACACCGTTCGGTTGAATGGCTAAGGCGGTCGAAGGTGGACTGATCTCTCCCACGGCAATGCCAACGCGGCCGCTCCCCTGCTCCACCGTCACCAGGTCCGGGACAAGATCACCCGTGACATCAACTAGATCGAAACCAGCTAATGACGTGCCCTTGGCAGGCGCCCAGAGCGGAGCCTGAAGCGCAAATCGACCCAGACCATCGTTGAGCAACAGATGAACTTGCGATCCCGCACAGATCAAATCGAGATCTCCATCGAAATCCATGTCAGCCACTCGGATTCCTTGGAGTTGCCCCCACGATTCGGCCGCTTGGCTAACCGCCGCAAACGGCTGGTCGGCCTGAAACTGGCCATGACCATCACCGAACCAAAGCTGCAGGCGAGCTGGAGCTCCCCCTAACAATACCAAGTCAAGTTTTCCATCGCCGTTCAGATCTTGAAGTGCTCCACCCAGATCCCCGCGCAACTCAAGCCCGGGCAATTCCAATTCGCGATATTTTCCCAGGAGTTCGTTTAAGAAGATCTTCGCGGGTGCATTCTCGCGCAGAATTACCAAGTCCATGTCGCGATCGCCGTCCAAATCACCCGCCAGAACTTGCACGGATTTTTGATCGACACATTCCACTCCCGCTTGGGTGGCAATGTTGACAAAGGTGCCGTTGCCATTGTTATTCCAAAGCTGGTTGAATTTGGGTCCACAAACCAAAAGATCGAGGTCCCCGTCATGGTCAGCGTCGAGAAGCAGAGCGCTCTGGGCGTACTCGTTGGCCGTGACGCCCATCGCGGCGGTGACATCGAGGAACTTGTGATTGCCCAAGCCGCGAAAGAGGCGAGGTCCACCAGTCGTCACTAGGCACAGATCGACCTCTTCGTCGTTGTCAATGTCACCGACAGCACAACTCACCGCATTCGTGACGGTTTCCAGACCCGAGCCAAAAGTGGCATTCACCCACGAGCCGGGCTGCCCCAGCAACAGGGCCAGAGGACCTGGCACGTCAAGCATCACCAGAAGATCCGTCTTTCCATCTCGATCAAAGTCGGCAGCCACGGTTCGGTTCAAGCCGAGGTTTCTCGCCGGTCGCGCTGCCCCAGGCGCTGCAGTCGGCGTCAAGGCGAGGTTGTAGCTCCCGAGCTGATAGCGACTCTTGGAAATTTCAGCCTTGGAAACAGCTGGTATTGGAACGGCCAATGCCAAGTCTCCCATCTGATTGTATTGGGGGAACTCCAATGATTCGCCGAGCGGACTCTCCCGGAGATTCTTGAAGCGCTCAAGGTATTGATGGGCTTCCGACTCCTGCCCCCCGCGCATCGCAGTCTGGTAGAGCTGATAATAGGCGCTGAAGAGGTAAGGCCGGTACTGCACGGCCTTAAGGAACTCATTGGTCGCGGGCTGGCCTACCCGCTGCCTGCAAAGCGCCATCAAGTACCAAGCGGCGCCATCTTCGGCTCGCTGCTGCAGAACAGACTCCAGTTGCGGAATCGCGGCTTCCGCTTTGCCAAGGTGCTGGAGCAGAATCGCGTGAAAATACAGCGCTCGGACGTTTTCCGGTTCATTCTTGAGCACCTCTTGCAGCGCCAACTCGGCCGCCGCCAAGTCTTCCTGGCGATTACGATTAAAAAGGGCGATGGCCAAGTTGATGCGGCCGTCCATCAAATCCGGAGCTTCCTGGACGACCTGCTCAAAGGCGTTCACGGCATCTCCGTATTGGTACTGCCCCATCAGACTGACGCCCCGGTTCATGTGCGATACGACCGTCGAGGAGTAGCCGCGTGATGATCCGACGTTTTCCGCGCGTTGACACCCTCCAGTTCCCAAGAGTACCACGCTCGCGACGAGGCCCACGATGGAAGCGAGGTCACAACGTTCCGACCATCGTGCGAACTTCCTGATGCCGTGGCTCGAAAGTCTCAACTTCGTATCCGCGCCGAGCGAAGGAAGAGATAAATCGAAGAGAATGTGCCTCATGTTCCCGCAGAGCGAACGTGCCGATCCAGATCTCGCCTTTCGCATAAATTGCATCCCGGTCCTTAGGGCGCCTTTTTGCGCCACCGCGATTCTCCAGGTTCGACTACTTTGTGAATCTGATCCGCAGCGACCATCTTAAACATCGAAGTCTTTCCCCCAGGCCAGCGCACGTCAACCCTGTCTGCGACGGTATGAGACCCCAAGCCGAAATGCAATCGGCCGTCCTGTTGGGTGACATAGCTTGTGGCGCACCGCATTTCGGCATGTTGAATGAGAGATCCGGCCTGCACCGTCACCAAAGCGCCGAGGCCGTCGCGATTCCCCTGAGCTCCTTCCAAGGTGAGGGTCACCCAATGATTCGAAGTGCTTAGCGCGTTGCGCCAAAGGAAGGTCGGACCGGCCAGGGTCGTGACTAGGAGATCTATGCGACCGTCATTGTCAAAATCAAGGGCTGCGCTGCCGCGGGCATTCAAAGATTGCTTGAACACGCGCCCGCCTAACGTCGAGGCATCGGTAAATGTGCCGGTTCCGAGGTTCTCAAACAGCAATGGCGGCATGCCTTCGAGGAAGTGAGCATTCCCATTGGCAACGAACAGATCGAGCGTCCCGTTGTTGTCGGCGTCGAGGAAGTTTCCACCCCAGCCTGTGTACTGCGATGACAGAGCCAATATACCGGCCGGTTGGATGCGATCGTCAAAGAAACCGCCCGGCGAATTAATATAAAGCGAGGCCTTGCCGAAGCGAGTCACGAAAAGGTCAGGATAGCCGTCCCCATTACAATCTCCCACCGCTGCGCCCATCGACCCATCCGCCCCGCCAAATTGGTTGAGACCCACGCCCGCTTTGAGTCCCGATTCCGAAAAATGTCCATGCCCGTCATTCAGGAGCAGCAAGTTTGCTGTCCCGTCATTGCAGACATACAAGTCAGAGTCTCCATCCAGATCAACGTCCAAGGCCGTCACCGCCATCGCACGGTGGCCTGGAATGCGGATGTTCGCGGCCTCGCTGAAGTCCTCAAATGATCCGTCTCCGCGATTCCGATATAGGATATTGAATTCGGAGTTATACGAGAGCGGACCTGGATAAGGGGCCTTTGCACCCGGTGGATTTTGCACGGCAGGATCGTAGAGCAGATAGTTGGCCACAAAAACGTCGAGATACCCATCTTGATCACAGTCAAAAAATGTTGCGGAAATCCCTGCGCGGTTCGACAGAAGCCCGGCCTTCAACGTGGCGTCGCTGAACGTGCCATTGCCTTCATTGTGAAAAAGTATCAATCCATCAAAGTTGACGACCAATAGGTCTGGAAACCCGTCGTTATCGTAGTCCGCGGCGGTGGCCGTGGTCCCAAAACCATGGCCCGCAACACCCGCGCGCTCGGTCACGTCTTCGAACGTTCCGTTCTGGCGGTTCCGGTAAAGGCGGTTGGGCTGGCGAGCTGTCCCACGCGGCGCCTTCGAAAGAACGGGCGCCGGGCCTGAATTAACCAGATAAATATCGATGAAACCGTCGCGGTCAAAATCGAAACAGACACCCCCCGCTCCATCGGATTCCATGATATTGTCCAACTTGCCATCGGCCAACTGATGAACAAAATGGATTCCCGCTTTGTCAGTGACGTCTTCAAACTCGCCGGAGGTGATCGTTCCCTTCGGCGCTTTGGAGTCCGAGCTGAGCCCTGGAGAGTTTGCGGCATTTGGTTTCGAGGTCCGATCACAGCCTGCGGTTGGGAGAAGAATCAATGCGCTACTCAGGATCGTCATCCCATACTGGGCAATTGGCTTGAGAAGTTGCAGCACACCCCAATTCGACCGGCCATTGGACACGCTGGGGACGGACCTGCGGTCCTCCAGACGCCTTTTCTCCGTCGCTGGATGCAAGCGACCGTTTGAGAGAAGAGCTCTTGTTTCGACATGGAGAGACATACGCTGACCTGGACCATACCTCCGCGGGCTGTCCGAGCGCAATCATCTAGCCTGGGACGATTTACGCTTTGCGAGAGTCTTTTCTGATTGATTTTGACAGCAGGTTCCTTTCGGCTCTACCGCAAGACGAATGCGTATCACGCCCTTGGGAGACACAGCACTTGTGGTAGAACTGGGAACGGCTCTGGATGAGGCCACGCTTCATCGCGTGCAGGCCGCTTGTCGCCTCCTGGAAACACCGCCGCTGCAAGGAGTCACCGAGTTAGTGCCCGCTTTCAATACGATCACATTGTTTTACGACCCCAAATTGGTGATCACGCCTGGACAACCGACAGGAACCGAGCTCGAAAAGTTCACGGAATCAGTCCGCGTCCGTCTGCGCAAGCTGGCGGCTAAGGCCAAACCCGACCCAGGTCCGGTGGTGGAGATTCCCATCTGTTACGGAGGTCCGTTTGGGCCGGATTTGGACCATGTCGCTGTGCAAAAGGGACTGACGCCGGAAGAGGTTGCACGCCGACATAGCAGCACTATCTATCTGGTCTATCTCATTGGTTTTTCACCGGGATTCCCGTATCTGGGCGAGTTACCGTTGGCTTTAGCCGTGCCTCGCCGCGACACCCCCCGCGTCTCCGTCCCGCCGGGATCGGTTGGCATCGCGAATCGGCAGACGTGCATTTACCCAATGGCCACTCCCGGGGGCTGGAATTTGATCGGGCGCACACCTCTGCAACTGTTCCGTTGGGACACAGAGCCGCCCAGCTTGCTTCGCCCGGGGGACCGCGTGAAGTTCCGCGCCATTTCTCCCACCGAATTTGCCCGCCGGACCCCGTCCGCATGAGCTTGAATGTCGTCAAAAGCGGGCTCCTGACCACGATCCAAGACTTGGGCCGAGCTGGATACCAACGTTATGGAGTCGTGGTCGGCGGTGCAGCCGACCCTTTTTCTGCTCGCGTGGCCAACGCACTCGTGGGGAATTCGGGAGACGCTGCCGTCCTGGAATTCGCGTTGGTCGGCCCAGAACTACGCTTTGAAGAGGAGTCATTGCTAGCCTGGACCGGGGCGGACTTCGATGCGCGCCTCGGAGACATACCCCTGCCTTCGAATCGGCCGGTCCGCGTTCAAGCGGGCGCGACGGTTTCCTTCGGTGCGGTGCGCCGGGGGGCACGTGCATGGCTGGCGATCGCCGGTGGGATCGATGTCCCCGTAATCCTGGGCAGCCGTAGCACCTGCCGTCGCTTCGGCTTTGGCGGACTACGCGGTCGTCCGTTAGTGGCTGGCGATCGCTTGACCTTTGGGGAGCGCACCGAGTGGGCAGAGCGTATGTCTACTTCGCTTCGCGACGCGGGCCAAGCCTCTTGTGGTTGGAGTGTCCGCCCTGCGTCGCTGGGCAAACCTTCCATCCCTGAACGCATTAGAGCACTCCGCGGCCCTGAGTGGGACTGGTTCTCGCGCGACGCCCAAGGGCATTTCTTCGGTTCAGAGTATCACGTGACAAAAGACGCCGATCGGATGGGTGTGCGGCTGAAGGGCCCGGTTCTCGAATTAACCGATCAACGCGAAATGATTTCATCCGCCGTAAATGCTGGGATCGTTCAAGTCCCACCCGGCGGACACCCCATCGTTTTGCTATGCAGCCGGCAGACAGTGGGAGGCTATCCCCGTCTGGCTGGCGTGGCTTCAGTGGAATTCGGCCAACTCGCCCAGCTGAAGCAAGGCGATCGCATTGCGTTCGAAGAGATTGACCTGAGGCAGGCCCACGAGCTTTACCTTGCGCGAGAGCGGGACTTTAACCGAGTTTGTATCGAGATATTGCGGCGAACCCTGTGAAGCGTCATGCGCTCCCTCGACTTGAACTGTGATCTTGGGGAAGGAGTCGCTGCCGAAGGCGAATTGATGCCCTTGGTAACCTCTGCCAACATCGCGTGCGGTGGACACACGGGGGACGACAAGACGATGCGACGCTCCGTGATTTTGGCGATCGATCACGGAATTGCCATCGGAGCCCACCCTTCCTTTGTCGACTCCACGGGTTTCGGTCGGCAAGAGCAAACGGTTACCCCGGCAGGGGTCCAGGAGTTGATTGTAACTCAAACTCGCTCCTTGCAGACCATTGTTGACGAAGAACGCGGGGCCTTGCGCCACATTAAACTCCATGGTGCCCTCTACAACCAAACCGCACGCGATGCAAGTCTAGCGCAGGCGGTTATCAAAGCGATCCAACTCCTGGACTCGCAGCTTATCTTGTTTGCACCCGCCGGGAGCATCCTCGAAGCAATGGCTGTCGAAAACCGAGTCCCAGTTGCGTGCGAAGCCTTCGCGGATCGAACTTACCAATCGGACGGTTCGCTGACGCTTCGCACCCACGCTCGCGCCTTGATCACGGATGAAGGCGAGGCTGTGGCGCAGGTCCTGCGGCTCGTCCGAGAAGGCAAGATCCTCACCGTGGACGGAGCTGAGATTGCTCTGCGCGTCGACACGGTCTGCGTTCACGGTGATCGTCCCAGCGCTTTGCACTTGGTGCGCGCCTTGCGCCAAGCACTGCTGGCAGCACATGTTTCGTTGGAACCACCATCACGATGATCAAACTGATTGGTCTCCTCGTCGTGGTTCTCGGATTCGTCATGCGGGCGAATCTGCTGCTTGTTGTGATGGTGGCGGGCATTGTGACTGGCCTGCTATCCGGCATGACGTTGTCTGAAGTGATGAGGGAGTTTGGCCGGCTCTTTGTGGAGAATCGCTACGTCAGTTTGCCTGTGATCCTGATGGTGCCGGTCATTGGCTTGCTGGAACGTCACGGGTTGCGAGAGCGCGCGGAGACACTTATTCGTCAGTCGAAAGCGACGAGCGCAGGGCGCGTCCTTTGGCTTTACGCAACCATTCGACAGATCTCTATTGCTCTAGGGATTAACATCGGCGGGCATGCCGGAGCCGTGCGTCCGCTCGTATCCCCCATGGCCGAAGCTGCCGCTCATTTGCACGCGAGCGAGTTGACCAAGGAAGACAGCGACGACATTCGCGCTCACGCTGCCGCTTCCGAAAACATCGGCAACTTCTTCGGAGAAGACATCTTCATCGCCGTGGGAGCTGTTCTTTTAATGCGTGGATTCTTCGAAACTCAGGGCGTTTTGCTGAACGTTTGGGCGATCGCGCTTTGGGGCATCCCCACCGCTCTGATCGCGTTTGTAGCCATGGGCTGGCGCGCCCGCGCGCTCGACCGACGGTTAGCGAAGCGAGCCGGACAACGCGCCGCAAATAGAAGCTGTTCATGAGCATCTTCTCGCTCGAGTTGTTCTATGCCATTGCGGGACTCATCCTCTTGGGTGTTGCGGTGCAGAGTGTGCGTCGCGGGGCGGCCTTTCGCCGGTGGGGCGCCGCCGGTTTTTGGGGGTTGTTCGGGCTCATTTTCCTTCTCGGCAAACGCCTGCCTTACACATGGGTCGGATGGATGTTGCTCGCCATGGTCGTTCTGGCCGCCTTACGTCAAGTCGGCCGACCCTGTCGACGCGGTGATTTCCACCGAGCAAAGATTGCTCATGGCCAATCGTCTCGGAAACTGGCTATTTCTGCCTGCACTCTTGATCCCAGCAACAACGGCGCTGGGAACTCTCTGCCTCGCCAAACTCCGTTGGCACAACCTGTCGCTGCTAGATCCAGGACAACCAACACTCTCAGCCCTGGGCCTGGGCGGATTGATCGCTGCCGGGGTTGGGCTACGTCTGACTCGAAGCCGCCTGAGCCTTCCCCTGGCCGAGGGCGCACGACTGCTCCATTCGATCGGGTGGGCTTTGATCCTGCCGCAACTGTTGGCTGCACTTGGGGGCATCTTTTCCCAAGCGGGGGTTGGTCAGATACTGGCTTCGATCGTAGCGAATCTCTTTCCGACAGAAATCCCGATCGTGGCCGTGGCGGTCTATTGTTTGGGCATGGCGCTATTCACGATATGCCTAGGCAATGCATTCGCCGCCTTTCCCGTGATTACGCTCGGCATCGGTTTGCCGTTGATTGTACAGAAGCATGGCGGTAACCCGGCCATCATGGCTGCATTTGGAATGCTGTCAGGCTACTGTGGCACGCTGGTAACGCCTATGGCGGCGAACTTCAACATCGTTCCTGTGATGCTCCTCGAAATCGAACATCCCCATGCCGTCATCCGAGCACAAGCTCCGATGGCCCTGGTAATTCTCCTGGCGAACATCGTTCTAATGAGCTATTGCGTGTTTCGGTTCTAATGCACACCGTGCTTCTTACCGGATTTGAACCGTTTGGAGGAGACACTTTCAATCCTTCGGCCGAAATCGCGCAGGCCTTAAACGGTGCCGTCATCGGCGCGCATCACGTTCGCGGGGCCGTTCTGCCCTGTGTTTTCGGTCAAGCGAGCAATGAGTTATTACGCCTCATCGCATTGCATCATCCCGTCCTGGTCATCTGTCTCGGGTTAGCGGCCGGACGAAGCGCCGTTACGCCGGAGCGCGTTGCCATCAATCTCATGGACGCTCGCATTCCCGACAATGCTGGCGAACAGCCAACTGAGCAAGCCATCGAACCAAACGGGCCAACGGCATATGGGAGCACGTTGCCTGTCAAAGGCATCGTAAGTGCCCTGCAAGCGCGCGGAATCCGAGCCGAAGTCTCCGAGAGCGCGGGAACCTTCGTGTGCAATCAGGTTTTCTACCGCCTTATGCACGCACTCGCCCAGTCTCAGTCCAAGGCCCGAGGCGGGTTTATTCACGTCCCTTCTGTCCGCGCAGAATCGGTCGGTTCCAACGCACTGTCCTTGGCCACGCTCGTCAACGCCATGCGCGTTAGCATCGAACATTGCCTTTCTCCAGCAGTCACAGCCGCTTAATCCCGGACATCGACGTCAGGAATAGCCCATTTAAACATCCGATTGCTCAGCTTCCCAAATTCATCGCTTCCACCGCCCAACTTTAATCCAAGTCAGGCAAGCGACCAAAATCCCTGAGTTGTCAAACCAGCCCTTTGCTCCTTGTCACGCCTACTTGCCTTCGCGCGGAATTGTCACCTCTACTGACGGGATGCCTCCGCACGAATCTCCCGTCCCGAGGTCGATCCCAAGCGAGTAGGCGCCGCTCAACGCCGAAATATCCCAGTCGAAGCTGTAGCGACCTGAGTTTCCCTCCGGTTTCATCAAGCTTCCCGTATTGCGATGAGCTGCCAATGCTTGAGCCCACTGGCCGCCCTTGGAGGGAGCGTACAAAACTCGAGCTACGCCAGTGCTTACCGGCGTGTCAAAATAGTCCGCGAGTCGCACTTTTACAGGAATCATCTTTCCATTATTCGCTCGAAGACGGAAGTCTGGCAGCGGCGACTGGAACCCCACGAACTTGTATTGCACACCGAAACTCTTTGTGGCAGAGCTCTGCTCATAAGAACCCTCGCCGGCAAAGCGCGCTGAGACCTCGTATTCGCCGACATGCCAACGGCTCGGGTCGATCACCAGGGTCGCCCAGCCGTCCGCGCCAGTCACGCCGACTCCAAGCGGAGACCCTTCGATCGCAAATTCGATAGGCCGCCCGGGCAGAGGCTCATCTGCCACGTTTAAACGGGCGGCAAGAGTAGCTTGGGGGGCGTGCCAATAAGCGCACGAAGTTTCCAAGGAAAGGGAGGTTACTTGCGGGCTGGGACTGGAAACCTCGATATCGCGGAAAAAAGCCCATGTGTTGATGATGTCGTCCTGAAACACGGTCAACTTCAATCGGTAAACCTTCGAAACCGGGGCAGTGAATTGCCAGGCCGTCCAATCTCCCGCTGCCGAGGCCAGAGACTTATCGCCGCAGTCGCAGACTTGGAAGGCGGGGTCGACGAAGCTCCACCAAATATCGGACAGGGTGATCGTCTGCACGGCAGTTTCGTCGACAGTGACTTCGAGATGATCATGATACGCAGACGAAACCTCCCAGGTGGCCAAACGGCTCCAACCCGATAGCATCTGGCCAGCCTGCAGGTAAATGTCCTGCGACACCCCAACCCAAAATATTCTCGAAGCTCCGTCTGTTAGGAATGTGTAGTAAGCGCCGTCCGGACCTTGGACCACCCGGCTTTGTGAACCATTTGTGTCAATGAAAAGCGCTGGACCGCCGTCAACCGTTCGAGTGTCGACCGTAGAAAATCCGTAGGCATCGTAGAATTGGGGATCCGGATGAAACTCGACAGGCTGGTCTTGGATATAAAACTGACCTCCACCGGTGAACCGGGTCCAGCCAGACAGACCAGCCTCGAAATCTCCGTTGACGATGGCTAGACATGACGTTGCCCAGCCCGACACGAGCAATACTATTAGCTTCGATTTCATTTCACTCCTCCTTGCTTAAGAACACTATCTCACACCGCGAAATGGCGACGATGTTTGCCGATTTGCCACGATCGTCAGCCCCGCCGGTCACTCAACCCGCTTCCATGACAATCGAGCAACGGTCCCCCCTCCCCCGCGGTCCTTGACCAAACACCGCTTCCCATCATCCCCTTCGCGATTACACTCGAAGCGGGGAGTTTGGTCAACTCCTCTAACCCAACAGAATCCTAGGCTACCGAGAGGCGCCCGTCGTTTGCACGGATGCGGCCTGTGCTTCCGCCTCCCAACCGCCGCCCAAGGCTTTATAGACCGCTACCAATGCCGTAGCCGTGCGCGTCTGGCTGCGTGCCAATTGGTCGGTTGCTTCTAACAAAACTCGCTCTGCGTCGAGAACGGTCAAGAAGTCCGTCGCACCCGCTTCAAATCGCTGCCGCGCCAATCGAGCGGCTGATTCGCTCGCTTGCGCCGATTCGTTTAGAAAGTCCCGGCGCACTTGCTCACGGCCAAAGTCGACCAACGCATTTTCAGTCTCCTCTAAAACCGTCAGCACCACCCGTTCGTAGGCACTCAGAGCCGCTTCCGCCCGTGCATCCGAGGCTCGAATCCGCGCTCGGACATGCCCCAGATCCAACGCCGCCCAAGTGATGCGGGGCCCGAAACCCCAAGCGTCTGTGCCAGATTTGCCCAAGTCGGAAATGGAAGTAGCCTGCAACGCGAAGCTACCGTTAAAGGTGACTCTGGGAAACAAGTCAGCCGTGGCTATTCCGATCCTCGCGGTCGCGGCCGCGAGGCGACGCTCCGCCACGCGGACATCCGCCCGACGCCGAAGCAATGCCTCCGGGCTACCAATGGAAACCATGCCTGGCAACGGTGGGAGAGGTGCCGGGACTTTCAAGATATCGACAAGCGCGGTGGGCTGCTGTCCAGTCAACACACCCAACCGGTGCATCGCCCGCGCGGTTGCAGTCTCCAGGGGCGGAATCGTGGCCAGAGTGACGTTTAGCTGCGCGCGCGCTCGGGCCACGTCCAACTCGGTTCCGCCGCCTCCTTCAAGGCGAGCTTGTGTGATCGCCAGCGTCTCACGCTGGTTGGTCACATTCCGTTGGGCAACGGCAAGTTCGTTCTGGGCGCCGCGCAGTTCGAAATAGTTCCGTGCTACCTCGCTGATAAGAATCACCTGGACGTCGCGGCGATTCGCCTCAGCCGCTTGCAATTCCGCAGTGCTGGCCTCGATCGATCGTCGGACTCGCCCAAAGAAGTCCAATTCCCAAGCAGCATCGAAGCCCGCTTCGTAGAGTTCGGTATCCAATGCGCTCGCCGGCAAGAAAGGAGTTACCGCACGGCTAGCATGGGAGCGTTGGTAGCCAGCATCAGCCTGCACAACCGGCAATAGGTCAAATTGCGCAAATCGCCGGAGAGCGCGTGCCTCCCGGACTGTCGCGGTCGCAATCCGCAGGTCATAGTTATTCGTCAGTGAGAGTTGCACCAAGTCGTCCAACTGCGGATCACGAAACCCTTTCCACCAAGTGACCACGCTTTCCGCAGAAGAGACGTTGTTTTGGACGCCGTTGACGAAGGCGTTCGGGGCCGTAGCGGGAGGCGGGCGATAATTCGGGCCAACGGCACAGCCAGCCAGGAGCGTCACGAAAATCGCGATCGCAACCGTTTGGTTGGCGGGTGAACCCGTCCGCGCGGCCCGCAGGAAACTGATCCAACGGCGCGACCTGCCTTTGGACGCAGCTTGAAATAGAGTCCGAAGTTCTGTCGAGCTCACGCGACTAATACTAATGGGTGGGAGATGCATGGGGCGTCTTTCGATGTCGTCGATCGGTGAACCAGCGTATAACCACGTAAAAAACTGGAGTCAGGAAGATTCCGAAGAAGGTAACACCCAGCATCCCAAAGAATACGGCCGTTCCGAGCGCCTGGCGCATTTCGGCCCCAGCGCCCCGGGCCACGACCAATGGGACCACGCCGAAGATGAAAGCGAACGAAGTCATCAGGATAGGGCGCAAACGCAGTTGGCTAGCCTCAACCGCGGCATCGAAACGCGAGAGGCCGTCATCCTGGCGCTGTTTCGCGAATTGCACGATGAGGATGGCGTTCTTGCATGCCAATCCTACAAGCACCACGAAACCGATCTGCGTGAAGATGTTGTTGTCCATGCCCCGCATCCAAACTCCTGCAATCGCGCTAAACAGACACATTGGGACGATCAAGACGATGGCCAATGGAAGGGACCAACTTTCATACTGCGCCGCCAACGTTAAGAACACAAACAGCACGCAGAGCGGGAAAATAAATATCGCAGTGTTCCCTGCCAGGATTTCTTGCAGAGTAAGTTCCGTCCATTCAAACCCCATCGTGGGCGGAAGGTTTTCCCGAGCGAGTCGTTCCATATTAGCGATCGCTTGGCCTGAGCTGATTCCCGGCGACGGATTGCCCGTCAATTCTGCGGAAGGAAACATGTTATACCGGACGATCTTGTCCGGCCCGGCCACGCTGCGAACCTTGACTAGAGTACCGAGCGGAACCATCTCACCAGCAGCGTTCCGGGTTTTCAGATTGAGGATATTCTGGGGATCTTTGCGGAACGGGGCGTCCGCCTGCGCGGTCACTTGATAAGTGCGACCGAACAAATTGAAGTCGTTGACATAGAGCGAACCCAAATAAATTTGAAGCGTGTCAAAAACCTCGCTCAATGGCACGCGCATGGACTTGGCTTTCACACGGTCCACCTCGACATAGTACTGCGGCACGCCCGCGCGAAACGAGGTCAATGCGCCTTGCACTAGCCCACTCTGATTTGCCGCCGCCATCAGACGCCCGGTCGCCGCCTGCAACGCGGGTAATCCGGAACCGCCGCGATCTTGGACTTGGAGTTTGAACCCACCGACAATGCCCAATCCCTGCACGGCCGGGGGTGGAAACACTCCCACGAAAGCCTCTTGAATCCCGGCACATTGGCGTCGCAAATCCGCGATGATTTTCTCGCTCGTGCGCCCGGTTTTCTTTCGCTGCTCGAAATCCTCCAGGATGACGAAGATCGTTCCGGCATTGGGACTGGCTGTTAAGCTGATTGGCGAGAGCCCCGCCAGGTCGATGGTTGCTTTCACGCCCGGAGTGTCACGGGCGATCTTGCTGAGGTGATCAATGACTTCTCCGGTGCGCTCGAGCGAGGCCGCGTCCGGCAACTGGGCCATCATCGCAAGATACCCTTTGTCCTGCGGTGGAATAAATCCAGTCGGCACCGTCTTGAACCCAAAATAGGTTAATGTGAGCAAGCCTCCGTAGACGAGCAAAGCGACCGCACTCAGATGAATGAGACGCGACACCGCCCGACCATAGATCGCGGTCCCTCGAGCAAAGCTGGCATTGAACAACTTGAAAAACCAGCCCATCACTCGGTCCATCAACCGCGTGAACCAGTCCCCTCGGCTGCCGTGTGGTTTCAGAAGAATCGCGCACAATGCAGGGCTAAGAGTGAGCGAATTAAATGCGGAAATCAGGGTCGAGACCGCAATCGTGAGCGCGAATTGACGATAGAACTGACCCGTGATGCCGCTAATAAACGCCGTAGGCACAAACACGGCTGTCAACACCAACCCCACCGCCACGACCGCACTACTGACTTCGTCCATCGCTTTTCGCGTCGCCTCTCGCGGGGATAATCCATTCGCGATGTGTCTCTCCACGTTTTCAACCACGACAATCGCGTCATCGACGACAATCCCGATCGCTAAGACCAGCCCGAACAAAGAAAGATTGTTTAGAGAAAAACCCATCGCGACCATGGCCGCAAAAGTGCCGATCAAGGAAACGGGCACAGCCAGGAGCGGAATGAGCGAAGCGCGCCAAGTCTGCAGAAAGATCACCACAACCAGCACTACTAAAGCCATCGCCTCCGCTAGGGTATGCAACACCGCGCGAATCGACTCGCGCGTAAACCCTGTGGTATCAAAAACAATCCGGTAATCGAGCCCCGGCGGAAACGTCTGCTTCAGTTTTTTCATTAGCGCGTGGACTGCGTCCGACGTTTCAATGGAATTAGATCCAGGCAATTGAAAGATTCCCAACGAAGCATTTGGCTGCCCGTTCAATTTGCTATCCATGCTGTAGTCCCGCGCCGCAAGTTCGATCCGGGCCACATCTCGGACGCGCGTCACTTGTCCATCGTCCCCTGTGCGAAGGACGATCTCGCCAAATTGAACTTCGTCCGTGAGCCGGCCCTGGGCATTGACCGTGAATTGGAAAGGAACACCATGAGTCATCGGCTGCTGACCGAGCACCCCAGCCGCCACCTGGACGTTTTGCTCCCGGATCGCGTTGACCACGTCATTGGCGGTGAGGCCGCGCGACGCGACTTTCTCCGGATCGAGCCAAACCCGCATGCTGTAATCGCGTGCACCAAAAATGGTGATGTTCCCGACGCCAGGAAGACGGGCAAGCGCGTCCTTCACCTGAAGATTGGCGTAGTTATCAATGTAGAGCTTGTCATATCGGCCTTCTGGCGAGATCAGATTCACCACGAGTGTGATATCGGGCGAGCGCTTGGCAACCGTGACACCCAGCCGTCGCACTTCTTCGGGCAGCTTGGGATCAGCCACCGCCACACGGTTCTGCACTTGGACTTGCGCCTTATCGATATCCGTCCCGAGCTTGAAGGTGACGGTCAGAGTCATACTTCCGTCAGCAGCGCACTGTGCTGACATATAGAGCATGTTTTCAACCCCGTTAACTTCCTGCTCGATCGGTGCTGCCACCGTATCGGCCAACACTTGCGGATTTGCCCCCGGATAACGCGCCGTCACAATCACCGTCGGCGGAACGATATCGGGGTACTGGGCGACCGGGAGTTGCAGAATCGCTAATCCCCCCACCAGCACAATGACGATCGAAAGAACGGACGCGAAAATGGGACGATCGATGAAGAAATGTGAGAATTTCATGGGCGCTGAGGTATAAGTAAGCTCACCGAGCTAAGGCTGCGCCTGGGCAAGCGGCCCGGCTTGCGGCCCATTTCCAGGCCCGACCCGGTCCGCTTTCACCTTCGCCCCCGGACGAACACTCATCAGCCCGTTCACGACCACCCAGTCGCCCGGCGCCAAGCCATTTCGAACCACTCTCAACCCATCGAATAATGGGCCTAGCTGAACGAGCTTATACTCGACCGCGTTCTCCTCGGTAACCGTGTAGACAAACTTCTGCCCCTGGTCGCTCCCGATCGCCTGGTCTGGAATGAGCAATGCCGAATACTTGGAACTCCCTGGCACCCGCACCCGCGCGAAAAAGCCCGGTTGCAGCACAAAGTCCGGTGCAGGATTGGCAAAGACCCCGCGGACACGCAGCGTTCCCGTCGCCGAATTCACTCGATTATCCACAAAATCAAGCACGCCTTTGTGGGGAAAACCAGTTTCGTTCGCCAATTCCAACTCACATTCGACCTGGCCGTTGCGGAGATTCAAGCCCTTCCCTTCCCGATGGAGCTGTTGGTATTTCAACACCGACCGCTCATCCGCATCGAAATAGCAGTAGATCGGGTCGACGGAAACAATCGTTGTCAGCAATGTCGACTGCCCTTGTCCGCTGTTCACCAGGTTCCCTTCGGTGATGAGTTTGCGGCCAATCCGACCGGTGACAGGGGCGGTAACGCGCGTGTATTCCAGGTTGAGTTTGGCGACATCCAGCGCCGCCCGGGCGGACTGAACGCCAGCTTCCGCTTCCCGACGCGATTTGTTCCGAGAGTCCGCTTCTTCCTCGGAAATGGCCCGTGCTTTGACCATTCGTTCTGCTCGCCCCACCTCGTTCACCGCCCATTCCAAACGGGTTTGTGCTTGATTCAACGCCGCTTCCTCTTTGGCAACTTCCGCCTGGTAAGGCCGGGGATCAATCACGAAGAGCAAATCGCCCTTGTTGACAAGCGCTCCATCCTTGAAATGGATCGACTCCAGGTAGCCATTGACACGGGCTCTCACTTCGACCATGTCGACCGGCTCTAGACGACCTGGATATTCGTCCCACTCCACAACATCGCGGGTCACCGGCTGCTTGGCTGTCACCATAGGCGGAGGGGGGACCCCCGCGCCCGGTTTCGCTCGATGACAGCCAGTGAGGCAAAAAGCTCCCAGCGCAGTCGCCACAAGTAGCATCTCAACTCGGCTTCTTCTCATAACTCTGCAAGCTCCTTACGGTCGGTGAATGATCACTCACTAAGTTTCTGAAACCAATCAGTTTTCCCCAAACAAAACACTCAAAGCTTTCGGATTGTAATAGGTTGCAATCGCTTTGTCGGTAAGGCCCATCCCCCGGAGCGCAAACCATACGGCCTGCTCGAGCAATTCTTCCCGAGATGCCCCATAACGAATCGCAGCTTCTTCCGGCAAATGGACCAGCGCAATCCAAGCCGCTAAGTGATGCGCAAACCGCGCGCGATTTCCCTCAGAAATCGGGCTAGGCACTGCGTCACCCGCCCGAATGGCCGCCTTGAGACAGGCTTCGATGCGCGCGCAGAAGCACTCGAACCGACTGCGATAGAGCATGCGAGCAAAGGTTCCGTCCTCCAGTAAACTGTTTAGCATCAAACGAAAACGAACATCCCAATCCACTCCTCCAGGAACCTTTCCTAGCAACGGGATGCGCATGACATAGTAAATCAGATGGACCAAATTTGACGTCGACGGTTCGAGCTCTGTCAATCGCTGCACGACCGGATCAGTCGCTCGGCAGGTGAAATCTTGAATCTCCTGGTAAAGCGCTTCCTTACTGGGAAAATGACGGTAAAGAAGAGGCTCAGAAACACCTGCCGCCTTCGCGAGATCCTTCGTGGTTGTCGCCGCAAAACCTTGCCGGGCGAAGAGCGGCAACGCAGCCAACACGATGGCCAAGCGCCGATCTTCTGCTGTCATTCGCTCCCGCGTCACTCCCTTAAAGTGAGTGATCACTAACTTTCTGTCAATTGAAACCCTCCTGAGGATATCGGCGGACCAGAAAGAGCCACCGTCGAACCCCAACTCGAGCGGAGCTCGCCCCCTCGCGAGGGGTCACTTAATGGAAAGTCCAAAACGCCATGACAGCGTTTTGGACTTTGCCCGATACCGCAGGAATCCAGATCACGGAAAATCCGCCGGTCCTATACGTGATGCCGCTTTAGACCGTCCAGGCACCGCGTTTCGGTCGATCCAGCCAAGAGTTAGCCTCCGGATCGTCAATGAATTGTTCTTTAGCCGGATCCCATTTGAGGCGCCGATGATTCCAATAGGCCAAGTTCCCTAAATGACAGACTGTCACTGATCGACACCCTACCTCGACGTCGCAGATTGGACGCTGCCGCGAGCGAATACACGTCAGAAAATCCTGGAGATGATTGCTGCTCTTATAGAGGTGAACGCCATTTGCTGGGATTGGCGCCTCCGCGAGGGACTCCGGCTCCGCTTTGAACTTGCCGCGGTTTACGAAAATCCTCCCTTCCGTTCCGATAAATGTGACGCCGCCGCCGTCGCCATGAATTACCTCGACGCCATTCGCGTAAATATAACGGACGCCTTTCGTCGCTTTCGGATCGCTCGGAGGAATGACCTCGACAGGGCCACTTTCATCCATGCCCAAGCCCCACTGGGCAATATCAAAGTGATGCGCCCCCCAGTCTGTCATCATGCCACCGGAATACTCTCGGTAATTACGCCAATTCGGAAAGTGTTTGTGCACGCCTCGCGGGCTGAGCACCGAGTTGTACGGTCGCGTGGGCGAAGGACCCAACCACATATCCCAGTCCAAGCCCGGCTCCATCGCCTCTTCTGGAAGGTCGCACCAGACGGACGGAGGCCCCACGTCTACCAGGACTTGCTTAACTTTCCCGATCCGGCCATTCCGAACCAATTCACAAGCTTTGTGGAATTCAGACGAAGACCGTTGCATGCTGCCTGTCTGGAACACACGTTGGTTCTCTCGAGCCGCCCGCACCATGGCACGAGCCTCACGAATCGTCAGAGAAAGTGGTTTTTCGCAATAAATGTCCTTGCCCGCCTTGGCCGCAGCGACCGCGACGTAGGCGTGCCAATGATCTGGCGTCGCGATACACACGGCATCGATGTCCTTTCGAGCAATCAACTCGCGGAAATCTTTATACTCCGTGCAGCCTTTATACTCGGATCCGCTGGCCTTGCTATAGTGCTCGTCCACCGTCTTGCGACTCGCTTCTCGGCGAGTCGTATCGACGTCCGACACCGCCAGGACTTGTGTTTGTTTGTCTCCCAAAAACCCACCCAGCAAATACCGCCCTTGGGTTCCGACTCCGACGAATCCCATCGTGATTCGATCGTTCGGTTTGGTATCGGCCGACCAGACGCTTGAGGGTAGGAGAAACGGCGCGGCGAGACCGACCAGGGTGCTAGTCTGGAGAAACTCGCGACGGGTGAACTTCTTTGGCATGCTCATGATAAGGATAGTAACGCTGTTGGATCAGGGGTCTGAGGCTCTAGAATAGACCACCAGAGCAGAAATGCTATTCAAATTCACAGTGCCTCAGACCTCCATCGACGCTTCTTGACATCGGTCAACGTCACCCCCCATGCAAACCCGCAGACTATCGCTTTCGCGCACGCCACGGTCACGCCATCGCTCGCTCCGGCGGGGATCAGACCTCGGCGCGTCGCCGAGAACGTCGGACGCAATAGAGGAAACTGCTATGTGGCATCGCATAATCGTGCTGGGTTCGGTATTAGGTGCATTGACGCTTGTCCGCCCATCATGGAGCGCCGCCCCAGTCACGTTGGAATCGCCGTCCATTCTCTTCCGCATCGAGCCGGACACCGGGAGTTATCAGATTCATGACAAAAGCAGCGGTGTGATTTGGCAGTCAAACCCCTTCGAGGCAAGATTCGGGGAAGCAACCTATCGTCAAGGAGACAACCGACGGCGACTAGAGCTAGGCCCGTGCTCCGTAATCCCTTCCCCAACGCGGCTGGACCTTCTGTTCCGACCTAGACCGGACCAGCCCGAGTCCATCGTCAGAGTCTCAGTCCAACTTAGCTTGGAACGAAACGCGCTTGAGTTTTGTTACACCACGCCCGAGGAACGGCCCGTCGAAAGCCTCCGTCTCCTTGATCAGGCGTTGTGGACAAGCGACGGAGAGGAAGGGTCTGTGATCGTGCCGGTTCGGGAAGGATTACAAATCCCAGCCGACACTGGCAAAGCGTTCACGCATCGGTTTGACACCTTTGCGTATGAAGGTTGCCACATGCAAATGCTGGGATTGCTAAAACGAGGGAGCGCGGTGTTGGTCACCTGGTCCGATCCGTACACCGCGGTGGACCTGCAGAGCGTGCTCACGAACGCCGTCTGGGTCCCGGGCCGTCAGATTCTGGCGCCGTCTCTCGTGCTAAGCAAGTCGGCACGCAGCTGCCGGATTCAATTTCTTGGTCGGGGTGACGCGGTGAGCATCGGCAAAGCCTACCGGCCCGTTGCGGCTGATCAAGGTTGGTTGACGCCCTGGCAAACTAAACGACAGAGCCATCCGGAACGCGCGCAACTTTTCGGTGCGATTAACTTCAAGCTCTGGAGTGTGCTCGATCGGGAAATGAACGAAGAGAGTACCCGCGAGGTAAGAACCCGCCTGAATTGGACGTTCGCCGAGGCGGCGGAGGTCGCAGAGCATCTGAAAAAGGACCTCCGACTCGATCGGGTCCTTTTCACTGTGGGTGGCTGGATTCGTCGCGGCTACGATAATCAGCACCCGGACGTGCTTCCCGCCGCTCCCGAATGCGGAGGAAACCCGGGGCTTGCTGACTGCGCCCGTCGCGTCCAGGCGCTGGGATACCTGTTTTGCCTGCACGACAATTACCAGGATATCTATCGAGACTCCCCGTCGTGGGACGAGAGTCTGATCATGAAGAAGCCGGACGGAAGCCTGAGCCGAGGTGGCCACTGGGCCGGAGGCATGGCTTACCTCACCTGCTCGCAACAGGCCTTGGAACTGGCGAAACGAGCACAGAATCTCCCGGACATCAAACGATTGATCAATCCCAACAGTTATTTCATCGACACGACCTACGCCGCCGGACTTCAAGAATGTTTCGACCTAAACCACCCACTCTCGCGAGCGGACGATATGAAATGGAAGCAAGCTCTGTCCGATTATGCCCGCGATGTCTTTGGTGTATTTGGCAGTGAATGTGGCCGCGAATGGGCCATCCCCCATAGTGACTTTTTCGAAGGCCTTACCGGGGTGAGCGGGAAGGCATACCATGACGCCGGGCTACTAAACAAACTGGGCGGCCGCGTTGTGCCGTTGTTCGAAATGGTGTATCGGGACTGTATCGCCGCCTACGGCAAGTATGGCTACGACCCAGCGGAAGCCGCCGAATACGTCCTGCAGCATATCAGCCTCGGACGACCGCTCAACTATCATGACATTCCGCCACACTTGTATTGGAAACAAAAAGCTCCGGCGGAAAACAATTCCCTTCCTGCCGTGTTCACCCGCGGCCAAGGGGGCTGGACGGAGGGGATGCATCCTCTTGACCGATTCGTTAAGAACACCGCCGAGATTCTCTCACCCCTCTACGAAAGCACGGCCGAGATGCTGGTGACCGAGCACAAGTTTTTGACCAGCGATGGCAAGGTTCAGAAGACGGTGTTCGGTTCGGGCTCCGGGGCGACGGTGGTCATCGTCAACGCTACTTCAGCCGCATTTCCTTACGGTGAAAGCCCGCGCCTCGGCCCAGTCGTGCTGTCACCGAACGGGTTTCTGATCGACGGTCCGGGTTTCGTCGCGTTCCACGCGCTCGAGTTTGCCGGTGTGCATTACCGCACATCAACTCTCTTCACGTTGAGAACGACAGATCATAAGCCATTCCGCGTCGCGCAGCAGGTGCGTATCTATCATGGATTTGGCGAACCGCACGTTCGGTGGGACGGGCGCATGCGGGTCGTGGAGAAAGAAGCTGACCTTGCCCTCGCTGCCCCGTAGAAAGAATGGTAATCCTGACTGGTCCTTTGCACGAATGAATAATTCAAATTATGCCTCTCCTCTAACTCGGCGGCAGTTTATCCGGAGCGCTGCGGCTCTCGCGGCAGCATGCGAATGCGCGGTTCTAAACAGCGCGCCCGCTCCGTCGACTCCGACACGTCCCTTGCCGGAGGTCACCGCCGCTCACTTGCCTCGCTGGCGCGGGTTTAACTTACTGGAAAAGTTCACAAAACGATCCAAAGGAAATCCGCGTTTTGTCGAGCAGGATTTTGCGTCCATCGCGGACTTTGGCTTCAATTTTGTGCGTTTGCCCATGTCCTACCTTTGCTGGACCGCCCCCCAGAATTGGCTCACGCTGCGAGAGGAAGAACTCCAGCATATTGACGAGGCCATTGAATGGGGGCGGAAGTATGGGATCCACGTTAATCTCAACTTCCATCGTGCCCCGGGCTACTGTGTCAATCCGCCAAAGGAGGCTCTGGACCTTTGGACCGACGAGAAAGCCCTGGATGCCTGCGCGTATCACTGGGCGCAGTTTGGTAAGCGCTACCGCGGTATCCCAAACTCACGGGTAAGCTTCGATCTATTGAATGAGCCTGCGGATCTGCCCGAAGAACAATATGCTCGCGTCGTGCGCCGCCTTACCGCGGCAATTCGCGCGGAGGATCCGCAACGGCTGATCATTGCCGACGGTCTAAAGTGGGGCACCAAGCCGGTGACGAGCCTTTCGGATCTTGGGATCGGGCAGAGTACTCGTGGGTATCAGCCGTTTCGAATTACTCACTATAAAGCCAGTTGGGTTCAAGGGTCGGACAAGTGGCCGGAACCCACCTGGCCATTATCCCTCAAAGCAGGCGACGTTTGGGACAAGGAACGCCTTGCGCAGGAACAGATAGCCCCCTGGAAGGCACTGGCCCAACAAGGTGTGGGGGTCCACGTGGGAGAATGGGGCGCTCATCAGTACACCCCGCACAAAGTGGTGCTTGCCTGGATGCGCGACTGTTTATCTCTTTGGAAGGAATTGGACTGGGGTTGGGCGCTTTGGAACTATCGCGGGTCTTTTGGAGTCCTGGACAGCAACCGATCTGATGTCGCGTATGAGGATTGGCAGGGACACCGCCTGGATCGGGCAATGCTCGAGCTGCTTCAAGCATTCTAGAATCCTCCCAGCACTTTTTCGTTCCAGGGCAAAAAGCGGGTTCTAGCTTCCCCAAAAGGAAGCTATATTCTCGGCCCATGAGCGAAGTCGACCTGAGCGAAGCTTTCCTGGCCAAGATCGCGGGCTGGGAGGTAATGAAAAAGGCCCGAGGCTATATAGACCAGGGCTCGGTGCTGAGCTCAAATTGGTCGCCTCCCATGCTGAAGGGGGTCGTTCAAGAAGGCTCTGTCTCTTACCGCGCCGGCTTGGTCATTAAGGACACGATCAACCTGGAAAACATCTGCCGATGCCGCCCTTCGCAGGACTGGGGCACTATCTGCGCCCACTCCGTCGCCGTAGGCTTGCACCACTTGCGTCGGGACACCCCGCCGCCCCAAGGCACTCGCGCCCAGGCCTCGACACCCGCATTGCCAGCCAATCCTCTCCCGTCGCAACCTCTCGAACTTCGAAAATGCGGCAAACGCGTTCGTCGCGCCGACCCGGATGGCCCAGGAGAGCCGATCGAGCTTTTTATCATTATCCCGCCGAACTTTGCATCCGCAATCGGCCGGGGCAAAGTGATGGTCTGTGCTGAGGTAAAGTGGAGTCGCGGCCGCAATCCCTTAGATGCACTTCCCTCGACCATTGGATTTCGGTTCCCGCCATCGGATGCGAAAGTCCTGGATCGACTGGAGGAATTTGCCGATGGCGACACGCCTGGCATGCTGATGCTGTCGAGCTCTGAACTGACCGTTTTGCTCCATGCCCTGGTCGGACATCCGCGAGTCAGCCTGGGGAGGAACCCGACGGTCGAGGTTGCCGGAACGCCCTGGCGGGTGCCAGTTCGAGCTCATCTCGACTCGTCCGGGAGTATTACCGTTCAACTCCGGAATCCAGTCGCACCGGCACCGATCCTGATCCAGGGAAAGACGCCATGGGTGTTTATGAAAGACGCCTTTCATCCGATTGTGCTGCCGCTGTCTATGGCCGAGGTGTTCCGCGGTCCAGTCCGGCTGGATCGAACGCACGTCCCGGTTTTTCTGAGCCGCGACTGGCCCACGTTGCAGAGCGGCGCGGATGTGGAGAGCAATTTTAAACTGGAAGATTTCGCTTTTGAGCCGAACCCGCCGCGCTTTCTCCTCTCTTTGCGAGGAGGCTTGGCTCAACTCCAGGCGCAACTGCAGTGTGCCTACGGCGCACGCATTATGACCATTGGAGTCACGGCGCGCGACGAATTGCTTTGGCTGCCAGATCCAGAGACGCCAACGCGCTATTCCACTCGCGACCTGGTAGCAGAACATGCCGCGGCTGGGGAACTAATCCGGGCCGGTTTTACAGGACCAGACACCCAGGGGTCCTATCAGTTGCAGGGACAAGGCCCGGTTTTAAACTTTTTTGCGCGAGTTTATCCGCGGCTCTGCAAGCAATGGGAAGTAACCCTCGAAGAACGGTTGGAACGGAGTACCGTCCAAAACCTCGAATGGATTGAACCCAAGCTGCAAGTATCGCCGTCGGGCGAACAGTGGTTCGATTTGGATGTCGCGTTCGCATCGAAAGCTGGGGAGCGGTTTTCCGCAGCTGAAATTCAACGACTCGTTCTCTCCGGGCAAAGTCATACCCGCTTGAAGAACGGGCGTATCGCGCTCGTCGACACGGGCGCTGTCGAGGAACTTCAAGAAGTCTTGCTGGACTGTGCTCCGCAGCAACACGCGCAGGGCTACAGGCTCCGAAACAACCAGGCTGGGTTTCTCGAAACAAGCATCCGGCGCCAACTTGGCTGGGATTTGCAGGCGCCCGCCCCCTGGCGGGAACGCGCAGCCAAGCAAACTGGCGAGGCAAAGCTGGAAATCCCGCCGCTTGGCAAACTGGACCCGGTCCTCCGGCCCTATCAGAAGCATGGGGTGGCCTGGTTATGGTTTCTGCGCGAGAACCAGTTTGGGGGGATTCTAGCGGATGACATGGGTCTGGGCAAAACTCTCCAGACGCTCGCTTTCTTGTGGACGGTAGTGGACCGTTTTTCCAGCCGGACGTCTCTGAATGCAGCCTCCGATTCCAGACGCCCAAGCTTGGTCGTTTGCCCGACCAGCCTGGTCTTCAACTGGGAGTCCGAAGCGAAGAAATTCGTCCCGGAATTGACTGTGCTGGCCCTCCATGGCCCACAACGACGCCAGCTCTTTGATCGAATCGAAAAGGCCGACCTAATCGTGACGAGTTACGCATTAATCCGGCGCGACGCCGAATTCTACAAGAACCTGCAATTTGACACCGTGATTCTCGACGAGGCGCAGCACATCAAGAATCGTCAGACGCAAAATGCGCAGGCTGTAAAAGCCGTAAAGGCGGACCACCGGGTCGTGCTTACGGGCACGCCTCTCGAAAACTCCGTGCTCGACCTGTGGTCGATCTTCGACTTCTTAATGCCCGGTTACTTAGGCTCGGCGAATGACTTCCGGGAGCGTTATGAGGTTCCCATTACGCGGGAGAAGAACAGCGAAGCCCAATCGCGTCTGGCTCGCCGAGTGCGGCCATTCCTTTTGCGGCGCATGAAACGCGAAGTCGCCAAGGACCTGCCAGAGCGGATTGAACAGGTCTCTTACTGTGAGCTCACCCAAGATCAGAAAGCAGCTTACCAGCAAATCTTGGATCTCAGTCGACGAGAAATCCTCGCGAATGCGGGAGCCGAGAATCTGCAACGTTCACGCATGGTGGTTCTCAACGCCCTGCTGCGGCTGCGTCAGATCTGTTGTGATTTGCGCTTGCTGAAACTGGACGGCGTTGACCCGTCGCAGGCCTCTGGGAAACTGGAGCTGTTCGGTGAACTCCTCGAAGAAGCGATGGACGGCGGGCACCGGATTTTGGTTTTCAGTCAGTTTGTCCAGATGCTCGATTTGATCCGGCAGAAACTTGCCGAGGACTCCGTGCCGTTCTGTTACTTGGATGGGTCTACCGTTAATCGCGGCGAGGTCGTCGAGCGTTTCCAAACCAGCCCGGAGATCCCGGTCTTTCTTATTAGTCTGAAAGCCGGTGGCGTTGGTCTCAACCTCACCGCGGCAGACACGGTGATTCATTTTGATCCGTGGTGGAACCCCGCAGTGGAAGCTCAGGCTACCGACCGAGCCCATCGAATCGGACAGACCCGAGTCGTGACCAGCTACAAACTCATTACCCGTGGGACGGTTGAGGAGAAGATCTTACACCTCCAATCACGGAAACGCGAACTGCTGCAGACGGTGCTAAACGATGAAGCCACACTCGCCGCGACCCTGACTTGGGATGAGATCCAGGATTTGTTGAGCTGAGCGGGCGACTAAACGACCGTCGCCGTTGCCGTCGACGTCTCGATGCGATGCGTGTCGATACTCAACGTCGGGCACGCAGTGTCTTGCGAGGTTGACTCCACTTGAACGTGGGTCGCTCCGATTCGTTGCAACCTTTCGGAGACGGTCCGAAACGCCAGTTCCGGGCGATTACAATCGCGGCTTAGGTGGCCCAAGTAAAGGTGGCGCAGTTGCGCGGACACGATTTGTTCGGCGACTTCCGCGGCGGCCTCATTGCAGAGATGGCCGTGCCTTCCTAAGATCCGCTGTTTCACACTCCAAGGACGATGCCGGTCGTCTTGAAGGAGTTTGACATCGTGGTTGGTCTCCAAGACGAGCACATTGGCTGCGCGCACGCGTTCGATCACGAGTTTGGTCGCATGTCCCAGGTCCGTTAAAAAGCCGATCGTCGCCGTTGCGGTGCGGATCACGAATCCAACCGGATCTTGCGCGTCGTGCGGAACCGGGAACGTCTCAACATTGAGATCTCCAATCTGAAACTGAGCGCCCGTCTGAAAGAGACGACAGGGGACCTTGGTTTGCAGGCGTTGCTCGATCGCTTCGTGGGTAAATCGATTGCAGTAGACGGGGATTTGCAGACGCGTTCCGAGCGCCGTAAGTCCCTGGATATGATCTGTGTGTTCGTGAGTGACCAGGACAGCGTGGAGTGATTCAGGAGTCCGCCCAATCTGCGCTAAGCGTTGCCGAATCTG
>JBGAIN010000050.1:0-45424 GCA_044225505.1 Limisphaerales bacterium | reverse complement strand
CGCGGCGGAGCAGGAACGCAGCCAGAAAATCAACGAAGCGCAAGCCTACGCCAATCAGGTCACCCTCAAGGCCGTTGGTGAAGCGCAGGCGATTGTCAGCGGCGGCATCACCAGCAGCAATCAATTGGTGCTCGCTGTCGGCGCGGAGGCGAAAGCATTCAACGACCAGTTGCCGCAGTTCGAGCGCAATCCCCAGTTGTTCGCCCGCCGCGTCTTGAACCAGACTTTGGAAACCGTGATGGCCGGCGCGCAGGATAAATTCTTTCTCCCACCTAATCCTAGGAATTCCCCGCGCGAGATTCGCCTGCAGCTCAACCGGGAACCCGCAAAAGCACTTCAGACCAACACCAACCAACCTTGATGTATGCAAGTCACAACCTTTGCCAGCCGCAATGAAGATGGCGCTATCATTCCTGATTCATCGCCTTCGCATCTGCAACAGGCGTTCATCGGCCTGATCTTCGTGTTCAACGCCTATCTCGTGGAATGGTTTTTTCCTAAAGGCCAGGCCATCGGCAGCGTCAGCGCGTTCATCGGCGCGTTGCTCCTCGGCTCTCCCATCGTCTGGAATTCCCTCAAGGATCTGCGCACCGGCGTGGTGAGCATCAATGAACTTGTGAGCCTCGCTGTGCTGGCCAGTTTTGCCAGCGGCGATTACAAGACGGCCGGCGTCGTTTCGTTTTTCATGCTCATCGGCGAAATCATTGAAACCCGCACCGCTGCCGGCGCGCGGGCTTCGATTGAATCGCTCATTCAGCTTACTCCCACGAAAGCCCGGCGCGTCACCGCTACAGGCGAAGAGGAAATCTCCATGAAAGATTTGAAAGTGGGCGACGTTATTCGCGCCCGCCCCGGCGACAATATTCCGGCGGACGGCGTCATCGTCAGCGGGGTCAGTTCCATCAATCAGGCGACGATTACTGGCGAATCATTGCCAGTGGATAAAAAGACGGACGACGAGGTTTTCGCCGGCACAATCAACCTCACCGGCGTCTTGGAAATTCGTGTCAGCCGCGCCGGACAGGATACCACGCTGGGCAAAGTGCGCGAACTCATCCTTGCCGCCGAGCAAACCAAGCTGCCCATCATGCGGCTGATGGACGAATACATGAGTTACTACACGCCGCTCACGCTCACGCTCGCTGCGCTCGTCTGGATTTTTACCAAGGACCTGAACCGCGTCATCGCCGTGATGGTCGTGTCGTGCCCGTGCGCGTTTATTCTCGCCACGCCTACAGCGATGGTCGCCGCGCTTTCCGCCGCCGCGCGGCTTGGCGTGCTAATAAAAAATATTGCAGACATCGAACTCGCCGCGCGCATCAACGCCTTCGTGTTCGACAAAACCGGCACGCTCACCACCGGTAGACTGGCGGTCAGCCGCCTGATGCCGCTTCGTGAAACCAAACCTGCGGAACTGGTTCAGCTCGCCGCGTCCGCCGAAAAATACAGCAACCACCCGACTGCCAAAGCGCTCGCGCAACTTGCGGACGAATCCGGCGTCCCGCTGGTTGAACCGAAGGATTTTTTCGAAACGGCCGGACGCGGGGTGCGGGCGGAAATCAATGGCGCGAGAGTTTTAGTGGGCCGCGCGCAATGGCTCAAGGACGACGGTGTCGGCGGTGATTTCCTGAACTCGGTGGACTTGAACGAAACGGAAGGGTTCAGCCTGATTTTCGTCGCGCGCGACGGCCAGTGTGTCGGCTGGATCGGTCTCAAAGATGAAACCCGCGCCGAGGCTGCGGCCGCGCTGGTCGAATTGAAGGAATCGGGAGTGAAGCGCATTGCGATGGTCACGGGCGATCGCCAGCCCGTGGCGGCGCGCGTGGCGCGTGAAATTGGTTGCGAGGAAGTCGCGGCCGATTGCCTCCCGCAGGACAAGGTGGAATTTGTGAAGCAGATGAAGGCGCGCGGCTATCGCGTCGCCGTCATCGGCGACGGGGTGAATGACGCGCCGGCGCTGGCCAGCGGCGACATCGGCATCGCGATGGGCGCGGCGGGCAGCGAAGTGGCGATTCACAGCGCAACCATTGCGCTGATGAACAACGACCTTCACCGCCTTCCATTCTTGGTGAATCTGTCGCGTGCCACGCGCAACGTCATCAACCAAAACTTCATCATCGGCGTAATGTTCATCATCGGCGGCATGACGCTGGCAACCTTCGGCTATTTGAATCCCATCGTGGCGGCGCTTCTGCACAACGCCGGTTCGCTGCTGGTGGTGTTCAATAGCGCGCGCCTCGTGCGGCAAGGCGAAGGGTTGGAAGCGCACGCTCCGCTCATCGACCCGCCAGAAGGCGAGCCAGTTTCATCCCAACTGCAACCGCAGACAACTTGCTGCTAATCTGACTTTACAAAAGCAACTTTCTTCGCCGTCGCTGGCTGCCACGGCAGAAAACGTCGGAGCCGTGCGCGGGCTGACGAAAGTCTTCAAGGATTTTGGGGACGCGACGCACAGGCACTCATCAACGATCCTGACCTCGTGATTCTCGACGAACCGACGGCAGGGCGTGATCCGATTGGGGCCGCGAAGTGAAGGATTTAATTCTCGCGCTTGCCCGGCGCGGCAAGACCGTATCATGAGCCGCCATCTGCTTGCCGAGGTGGAGGACGTGTGCGCCCCCGTGGTGATTTATTGCGCGGGAAAAATTCATGCGGCGGGTGCGCTGAATGAACTGCTCCCCACGGAGAGCATTGTGACGATCACGGATTCTTGGAAGTGCTCGTGGCAAAGAGCTGAGGCGTGCGAGTGGATGCGGCCGTGCCTTATGGGATAGAGCTTGGGCCTGCTCCTCCGGACACCAGGAGAATCCATCGCGGACCAATCCCGCAGCCGGCGACCCAGGCGGCGGCGCCCAGCATGATCTCCTTCGGTTGGAAGGGTGGTTCAGGACAGTAGAGATTCCACGAGGTGTGCAGCAGAATTGCCAGCAAAAGTACTTTCTGGAACCGTGGCTCTGCCATGCAGGCGAACCCCGGAGCGAGGTCCGTCTTCTTGGCGCTCCATAGCGCGGCTCCCGTCATGGCTGTCCACGCCACGTGAGTCAGAGGCGTGAAGACGGCCGACAACGCGATGCTTTCCAACATGGCGCTCACTCCGTTTGCCTGGAGGGCGCGCAGGGCTAATCCGGCTCTCTCAATCGAGCAAAAGCCCGCCCCGACTGCCGCTCCAAATAACATGCCGTTTAACATGTACTTGTAGCGCGTGCCGCGCCCAACCAGGATCAAGGCAATAACCTTTGCCACCTCTTCGGTGACTCCGGCGCTCCAGGGCCCGCACCAATGCAAGTGTCCGACATCGCCTCCCAGTATCGAAAAGAGCACGGAGAGAAGCCCGCCTACGGAGAAAAAGATTGCCACCCGATAAAGCGAAACGTTCTTCGGAGAATTGAACTCGAAGAACAGAATTGTCATGACTACTGGC
The DNA here is from genome assembly GCA_044225505.1 of Limisphaerales bacterium. GTDB lineage: Bacteria > Verrucomicrobiota > Verrucomicrobiia > Limisphaerales > SIBE01 > JAXMHN01. Next base: position 42,003 of record JBGAIN010000050.1, on the reverse strand, counting down.
ACAGAAAGTGTCCCGATCAGAATTAGACCTGGCAGAAGTGCCTCGTTGTGAAATCCAAAATATCCTGTCATTAACCCAAGGAATATGGCGCCGCAGAAAACAAGGAGCTTGCTGAAAAGCCACGGCGTTGGGCAGGTCGTTTGAATCTCAATCAGCGCAGGCGTGGTTCGAGACGTGCCAACGATTAAGGAGTCTTCTATTTCTTTCGCGGACCTGGATCTGAGAATTTGCGAGAACATGGCCCAGGGTCGGCACCTCTCGTTGGCCTCTGCAGACACGGATCCCTTTCTCGAACACAGATTCGCTGTTTCCATGGGCACGTGGTCTTCTCACAATTTACCGCAGCCTTCTCTTCGCACTCGTTACGCCAATTCGGTTGACCGCATCGCAAACGGCTTTTGGATGTTTAGGGGCTGCCGTAAACGCTCGAAGCAGCCATCCGTCGGGAAAACCGCTTTTTTTTCGCTCATGAGTTTGCCCGCTCTGCCGCGGAAGGAATTGGGCAATTGCAGAGACCCAAGGATCCAAGCCTTATTTACGTTCGATAGCAACCTGCCTGCCAGCAGCTGCGCAGGGGCATGCATTCGACTAGGCATTCGAATCTAACGAAATCTGCCGATTCTGAGAAAAAGCCTCCGGCACGCTGTCGAAAAATGGGACGGCTGATGCTTTTGTGGCGTAGCCAGACCGCGAGGTTGCTTTCCACAGCTTCTGCTTCCAAAATCTTTGCCAACGAATTGATTTCGCTCTACGGACCTCTCTCTTTGCGGTTCAGCATCTCCTGCTGCACCGTTTTACACTTTGACGCGGAATATTCTGCATTTTTTATCTTGCGTGAGGTCGGTTGATTTGATTACTACAGGCCTGTTCGACTGCTATATCCCTTGACCCGTAAAACAGACAATCTCTGGCAGCGCCGAAGGATGGCTGCTCTGGCAGCCATGAGTCAGCTCTGTCTCTTGTTGCTGTTGTCTTGGTTCTCGTCCGATCGGGCGGCCCATCACCGACTCCATCACCGTACGGACCTGGTTTGCCAGGTCTGTGGACATCGGATGGATGGATGCGCGTCTGATTCCCACCAGTTGCCCCAAAACCAAGATGAGGATTGCGGCATTACGGTCTTCGCGCACGGCCATGTCGGTGCATTCGTCGCCGTTGTTACAGTCGAGGTTCCCGCGCCCGCTTTGCTTTATCTCAATGGCGCACCGGTAGTGCCGATGCTGCCGCCCTCCCCGCGATTACTCCCCTACTCTTGCGGGCCTCCCATTCTTGCCTCCTGAAGTCAGCGCGCGGGGGTTAGAGGTTTAGCGGTATTGCCCCTATCCTTCCTGTTCGTGAGGTTTCAGGCCTTTTTCGCATCCCAGGTTCCGGTCCCGGCCTTTGGCGGAACCCTCGTTTAGAGCAGTGGATGCGGCTTTCATACCCAGTTACCCAGGCACCACTAGTGTGTTGTGGGAATATTGAGAACCAAGGGCCAGATCGCGTCGGGTCGAACCAGAAAAACATGAACTAATCAGGAACGAGAGAATTCAGTGGTGTGGCGCGGAATGCCGTCACGAATCCAGCCGTCCGGGAAGACTCCGCTGGTCGCGCGCCGACATGCTCACAATGCGCCACACCGCTGGAAGTAAACCGCAAGCCGCGGATCAATACAACTCTATGAGGCGCTCACAACTCATGGCGGTCCACGTCATTTCCGCCATCCTGGCCTTGGCTCCATTAACCCACGGCCAGGACCATATCGACATTCTCGTCTACCAGCGTGATGGATTGCTGCGCATTGGTGGCTTTGACTTCGACACATCCGGAGTTCTGGAAAGCAATCGAGTCTTTAATGTTCCCTTGTCCGTTGTGCAAGGCGCGACCGGGGCAGTATCGGTCAATAGCCCCGGTTGGAATGCGGTGCGGAATAATTTTCAGCTTATGCCGCCGGGCGATCAGGCCCTGCCCAGCAATTCCTCGCTCGGCTTCAATATCATCCCGGCCAGTTTTACGGGGCGCAATCTGTCCTATTGGGATGGAGTCGGGGAGGCAAAGTTCGGGGCTGTTCCTTCGGGCGAAGTGCTCCAGTACTTGAGGCCCGAAGTTCCCTCCGATCAAGTTGTTGCTGATGGTTCGAGCAATCATGTACCCGGATACGTGATTGCCTCGACTGGACCGGGAGGCTATGTGCATAGCCACCTTGCGTATAATATTTTCGGCAGCGCAAGTCTGGACTCAAAATCAAATGACGCTCCTGCCCCTGGGGTCTATCTGGTGGCATTGGAAGCAACGGTTTCCGGGTTCCAGCAACCGTCCAATCCGGCGTTTGTCCTGCTGGGCAATCACGTAATCGACGATGTTTTGAAGCGCGCGACGGCAGCCGTGGAGCACATCGTTAGCGCACCCTCTTCCCCATCCGACCCAGGCAATCCGATTGTCGCCCCTGTCCATTCGGACATATTCATTACACCTACGCACGGTACGCTCTCGGTCGATCAGACCATTCACGTCGGAAATCTGCGCGAGAGTGACGTGCATGGTGATGGAACCGTCTGGGCCACGGATAATCCCGGGTTCGCCGGAAACAGCTTCCAATTTCAAGACGAGATTCTCTTTGATGTGACCGGCCCGTTGCGGCGCTGGGATGGAACAAATTGGGCGGTGGCCAACATCGGGGCGGAGCAAATGGATTTCGTGGAACCCAGTCCCTTCGGTGATCCGTTGAATTCCGTCACCGTGGCGCGGACAACCACGTTCGCCGCGGGGTATTCCATCTCTAAAGCAAACACACGCGGGACGATTCATACCCATTACACATTCATTCTACGGACAACCAACGGCCTCGCGCCTGCCATCGGCGCGTACAGTTTTCCGCTTACCGTGCGTTCGCCTCAATATTCCTCTGCGACGCCAGTGCAGCTGGTGTTCAACAATGGACTGAGCGACGCCGCCTTTGCCATCGCCGCGGAAGCCTATCGCGTTGCGCACGAGATGCCGTTGAGTCTGGCGAGACGAGCCTCCCACAGTCTGGTGCTATCATGGCCCACCCTCGATGCGCAGCGTTACCAGCTCCAAACGGCTGAAGCTCCCGACGGCCCCTGGCAATCGCTGGGCGAGCCTTTTTCCGGAGATGGACAGCGCCGTGAAGTAGTCATCCAGCTCGACTTTCCATCCGCCCTCTTTCGCCTCGAACGCTCTAACCCCTGATTCCTGAACCATGAAAATCGAACAAGAAACTCTGCCACCCTGCACTAAAATGAGACCTGATCCTTTGAAGGACCCTCTTTCGCCCGCCTTGCGCCCGTCTGCCAAACCCAAGCGACTGGGCGCAGGGCTAGCGCTGCTCCTGTTGACGGTCTTGGGCGTCGTCACGCCCTCGTTGCACGCCGAAATACATCTGAACTATCAGTTCGTGCGCCTATCGTTAACCAACTCCGCGGGCGATTCTGCGAATAAAATCAACAACCGCGGCATGATCACCGGCACGCTCGATGGCGCCGATGGGGTCAGTCGAGGCTATCTCTATTTTGACGGAGGTGAGCGCGAACGTGGTGGCGCGGCTGGCTCCAGTTTTACAGAATGGGAAGGTATTAATGAAGCCGGGACTTTGGCTGGATATTCTGCAGACCCTGCGGATCCGAAGGGGAACACTTACAAGGCGTTCGTCCGAAAGGCTGACGGCAGTTTACAGGCCATTGGCTGGCCGGGCGATACAAATTTCAACTTTACCGTCGATATCAACAATGCCGGTGAGGTTGCGGGCGGCTCTTCCACGGTTGGCTGGGTCCGCAAACCGGATGACACCTATGTGGTCTTCAACACACCGGGATACCAAACTTCCGGCGCGTGGGGTCTCAATGAGGCTGGAATCGCCGTGGGAGTTGCTTTCAACGGTTTCTTCGACAAAGCCAATGGTCTGATCTACGACACAAAGACGGACACATTCCAGATCTGGAATTATCCCGGAGCCGCGCAGACCACCCTCTATGGGATCAACAATCGTGGTGACATCGTTGGAGGTTACAAGGAGACCGTGGCCAACGCCGAGGTTCCCTTTGTTCGATGGGCCGACGGATCAACGCAGGTGATTACGTTTGCGGAAGAACCGTCTATTCGCGTTTATGGCATCAACGACACCCGCGTTATCGTCGGCCGATATCAAGATACCAACAAGATCAATCACTCGTTCCTGGCCTATCCTTCGATTCCCGTAAAGCGCTACACCATGACACGCATTGATGTGCCAGGCGCGGTGCATACCACTGCCAATGCCATCAACACAAACGGGGTTATGGCGGGCGAATGGTACAACGCCGATTACAGTATTAACAAAGGATACCTCCGGACAGCTGACGGCAAATTCACCATTATCGAACCGGACCCGAGCTATGGAAGCATGAGCATATTTGCTCTCAACAATCAGAATGATATCGCCGGCTTCATGGAGAGCGATGGCTATGTTCGATATGGAACCAACTTTACGATCCTCACGCCATCCGGCGCGGGGAATACGTATGCTCGCGGACTGAATGACGCCGGAGTGGTTGTCGGCGATGCGGTTGGTGCCCAGGGAAATTTTGCCTGGCGCTACGACCGGACAAACCTGACCAAGGTCGAGATCCCAGGTGCGATCCTATCCGGCTTTGAATCTATCAACAATAGGGGCGACTTATTGGGTTACGCTGTTTATTCCCTGGTCGGGAATGCGGTAACCAACAGGCTGTCCTACCGGTTCCTTTTGCAGGGGACCAATCTGTCCACGGTCACGTTTCCAAATGCGACCGCGAGTTACTTCAGCTCAATAACGGATCAGGGAACTATTTTAGGATTCGCACGCCAGGCATCGACCGGAACTCGCAATCGCTATTTCCTATACGAGGAAGGAAAGTTCACGGAAATCGAATTTGTGGGCGAGCCTGGATGGCACGGAATCGGGGCGTCAGGGTTGGACAATAACGGGCAGATCGTTGGTAGTTTTCAGACGGCCGATGGCATATTCCATGGTTATATCGCCACGCCGGAGAAGGACCTCCCTCACTTTAACTTTCAAACATTTGATCTGCCAGGGACGAAGGATACCTTGTTGGCCGACATCGACAACGACGGGCGACTCGTCGGTCGTTATCACGACCTGAATGATTTGGGTCACGGGTTCTTCCAAGACGGCACCAATGTCTTATCGTTCAACGTCACGGGTAACACGGCCACCTTTGCCACGGGATTCGATTCATCCGGACGGATGGTCGGCTTCTATCGCGATGCGGCGAACCCGGACGTTCAGCACGGTTTTCTGCGCGAGACCAATGGCACATTTGTCACCATTGATTCGCCGGGCCAGACCACCACGACCTATCTCTGGCGCTTGAATGACGCCGGACAGATTAACGGCTACCATTTCGAAGACGAACCGTTTTTCATCCGCAGCTTCCGCCGCGAAGCGGACAAGAGCTTCACCACTAACCTTGTCTTCCCTGGCTCGCCCCTCGGCACGGTGACGCGCGGCATGAACAGCGCCGGTACCCTGACCGGTTGGAAGTGGGACGACAATCTCCATCTCCAAGGGGTCATCGTAAACGGCACCAATTTCTCCTCCGTCTTCACCGTGCCGGGATGGGAAAACACGCTTCCCGGCGATATTAACAACAGCGGCGCGATTGCGGGGACGGTCAACAACGGGTTCGAGACGTTTGCGGGCTTCTTCCGCACCAGCGACGGGCGCACGAGTGTGTTCACTCCTCCCGGAGCGGCTTCGGTGGAAGTGTTTGGCCTGAACGACGCGGGCGTAATCGTCGGCGAGTACGTCGATCAAACCGGGCGGCACCACGGTTTCATCGCTACGCCCGTGCCAGGAATTGATCATGGCGACACGGATATTGGCATTGCTTTTGAAGAGGGCGCGTTCGATCTGCACATTCACCATGAAGTCACAGATACGGAATACGCTCCGACCGAAGCGACGCTCGTTGTTGGCACCGCTGCCGAACAGCCGATCCCTGACACCGTGGCACTGAGTTTCCTGGGCAGGCCGGGTTATTCAACCTGGATTCTGCCCGCCGTCGAGAACTCCGATCTTCTGTTTCTCGGCGTCGCAGCGGAAGAGATCGAGAAGGGCATCTTTGTCAATGATCGACTCACCCTCTCGCTCGTGACTGTAACAGGCCGTGGAGATGTGGCGATGTACACGTCAGATTCCTTTGGCAATCCCGTCGTTCATTTTAACAGCGCGGACGGCATTAACGCGAACGACACCATTGATTTGGTCGCCGGGTCGCATCAGCACGTGAACTGGGCGTTTAACGCGCCAGGCACTTATCGTATCGGGCTTCGCGCGTCCGGCACGCTCGTCGCGGGAAATAAATCGGTCACCAGCGAGGTCGCTTACTACACCGTGGAAGTGCCGGAAACAAAGCTACCTCAGCCTCCGGAGCCGGATAATACGGTCTATCTGGTCACCGATCTCGGCACGTTTGGCGGTACCTTGTTCAACACGGCGATCGACGTGAACAACCAAGGCGTCGTGGTCGGCGGGTCAAGTCTCACGAACAACATCGATCATCCGATCTTCCGATGGGAAAATGGCGTGCTGGAAAATCTCGGCCTGATCGGTGGCCGCACGGCGGGTGCGGAGGCCATCAGCGATACCGGTTGGATTGTCGGCGCAAGCACCACGCCGGCAGGAGACTCGGAGCCTTATGTACCCTATCGGTTGGGCCCGAACGGCATCTTCGAGCAAATCACTCTCATTCTTGGCGCGCAAAATGGCGAGGCACACGATGTGAATGACAGAGGCACGACCGTGGGCACGCTCGATCTCCCCGGCGGCAGGATGCGCGCGTTTCTCTCACCCACCAACGGACCCACAATTGATCTAGGCACCTTCGGAGGAGATTCGAGCGGAGCGGAGGGCTTGAATAACGCCGGCATCATTGTCGGTTGGGCCCATTTGGCGAACGGGCAGCAACGCGCTTTTCGGCGAGCTGGCTCCGGGTCGCTCGATCCAGCGACGGACGACTTGGGGACCCTAGGTGGCGACAGTAGCCGCGCGACTGCCGTGAGCGAGACTGGCAAGGTTGTGGGCCGCTCGCGCGACACGAACGCAATGCAGCGCGCATTCTTGTGGGAGCAAGGAATCGGCATGCAAGATCTAGGCTCGCTCGGCGGTGGCAATGTCTGGGCGTTTGCCATTAACACCAACGACCAAGTGGTGGGTTGGGGCACGCTAGATCCCGCGGATGCCTTCGCAGACCACACCCACGCCTGGGTTTGGAATTCGGCTCACGGGATGCGCGATCTCAACACGCTAGTCCCTTTCGGCACCGGGTTGGAGATCACCGCGGCTTACGGCATCAACGACCGAGGATGGATTGCCGGTGGCGGCATCCTCTTGAGCGAGGGTTCTGAGCGTCCCCTCCTGCTGAGACCCGCCACGCGGGTTGGGACGGGCGACACGGACATCGGCATCGCATTCGAGGACGATGCATTCAATCTGCACGTTCACCACGAGGCGACAGATACCGAATACGCCCCGGATCAAGCGTTGTTACACATTGCCGCTGTAGCACAGACTACAGTGCCTTCGAATGACTCATTCCGCTTCCTGGGACCGTCGGGCGCACCTGTATGGATTCTTCCCCAAGCAGAGAATCCTAAACTGCTCTTCCTGGGACTGGCAGCGGAAGAAATCACCAACGGCGTGTTCGTGGCCGATCAAGTAAATCTCGCGCTGGTGTCGGTGGAAGGACCGGGCAACGTAGCCGTTTACACGGTGGACGGCTTTGGAGTGCCACAAGTCAAGTGGAACAGCGCGGACGGTCTGGATAATCAAGATGCATACACCTTGTCAACCGGGGGGCATCAGCACGTCAATTGGGCCTTTAGCAAACCTGGCTATTACCGCCTTGGACTACAAGCGTCTGGAACGTTATCGGCTGGGAACAAGGCGGTGACAAGCGAGGTCGCCTACTACCACTTCGAGGTTGTTTCACCGGAAGTGGAACTGAGGCTGACACGCTCCGATGCAGCTAAGCTCGCGCTCACCGTCACAACTCAGGACGGTATCGTTTATCAACTGCAATCCGCAGGCAGCATTACCGGACCTTGGAGCAACCTTGGCCAACCGTTTATCGGCACGGGTCGCGACAAACAGTTTACCGTGCCCGTCGGAGGCGGTGCTGCCTTCTACCGGGTCACACGCGGGAACTAGAAGCCTTCGCGGCGCTCCGCCCTCAACTCCAAGCGGTAACGGGCGGAGCGCTGGACCTGCCTTTCATCAGAGAAAATGAGACCACAACGCGAGAAGAAATTGCGAACCAGTGATGCAATTTCTACGAGCGGTTATCAGTCCTTAAAAGCCCAAGCAACGCCTCCTGATGAGTTTGAGCGCCCTTAAATTCGCGGTTCGCCAGTTGCTGAAAAGCCCAGGCTTCGCGGCTGTGGCCGTGCTGACGCTCGCACTTGGGATCGGCGCGAACACGGCTGTGTTCAGCTTTGTGCATGCGCTGCTTCTGCGTTCGCTCCCTTTTGCGGAACCGGAGCGTCTGGTTCGCCTTCATGCGGTGCGGGGTAGCGAAGTCGTCCGGCTTTCTCGGGCCGAGCTGATGGACCTGCAAGAACAGACGGGAATGTTTGAAGATATCGCGGCTTACGTGGTCGGCGCCGCTTACAACGCCAGCGCCGACGGAAGTGCGCCCGAGGAAATACCGGCCATCCTGACCACGCATAATCTTTGGCAAGTGCTTGGTGTGCCCTTGAGCCTCGGGGGAACCTGGCCAGGTGAAATGGACATGGATCGAAGCTTCAATGTCGTTCTCTCCCACGGATTGTGGCAGCGCCGTTACGGCGGGCGCACTAACGTCCTCGGCTCCAAGCTGACGTTGGATAGCGCCCCGTTTTACGTCGTTCGTGGAGTCGCCCCGCCCGGATTCGATTTTCCAGCGAAGGTGGATCTGTTCCGCAGTATCGCCATTGGCAAATTCGAGCGGGACCGCTCCCAGCGCTGGACGCATGGAGTCGGGCGGCTGAAGCAGGGCGTTTCCCTCGGTCAGGCTCGTGCCGCGGTCCGGGCGCTCGGTCAGAGGCTGGAAAAGGACTTTCCCGAGACGAATCGTGGCGTCGGTTTAGACTTGGCGCCGTTGCGCGAGATTTACGTCGGAAAGACCCGGCCGTATCTGCTGCTCTTGACGGCAGCGGTCATGCTTGTGCTCGTGCTGACCGTCGCGAACGTGGTCAATCTGCTGCTCTCCAGGGTGATCGCGCGCGAACGGGAACTGGCGGTGCGCCTGGCTCTGGGCGCAGGCCGAACCGGCTTGCTGAAGCATGTCTTGGGGGAAAGTCTTCTCCTGGCATTGGTTGGCGGTGTGGTCGGGACGCTCCTGGCCAGCGGCGCGGTCCATATTCTGCGTGTGTTCGTGGCTCCAGACCTGCCTCCTCATCTGCATCCCAAGGTCGATGCGCCGGTTCTATTGTTCGCGCTTCTGGTTTCCATCATAGCCGGAATCGCCGCGGGGATCCTTCCCGCGATCCAAGTGACACGCGGTGATCTGAGCCGCGCGCTAAAGTCAGGAGACCGCGGCTCAAGCGAGGCGGCTCAAGGGGCTCGCCTTCGCCGGTGGATCGTGGGGGCCCAGGTTGCGGTGGCGTTGATGGTATTAATCGCCACCGGATTGACTTTGCGCAGTTTTGCCGCGCTGCAGGGCGGGGATTTTGGCTTTGACCCGCAAAGTCTCTTCACATTTCGCGTAGCCTTGCCATGGCGAACTTATACCAACGACGTGCAATATGTGAATTTCTATCGGCAGCTTGCCGATCGGCTCGCGACGGAGCCAGGTATATCCGGTGTGGGGCTGAATAGTCTGCCTCCTTTTGTGCCGACCAACGAATCGAGCCAGAGACCGTACACTCTTGAGGGCCAGTCCGCCATTGATCAACATCAGAATCCCTGGCTGCGCGAGCAGCGCGTCAATTCAGGGTACATCCAAGACATGGGAATGAGATTACTTCAGGGCCGGCAATTCGGCCCCGAAGACCGACCCGATTCTCCTGCCGTATGCCTGGTGAGCGCCAGCACAGCCGCGCGTTTGTGGCCCGGAGAACACCCCATGGGCAAACGACTAAAACCCGGGGACGCGAGGTCGGACCAGCCGTGGTTGCACGTGGTTGGCGTGGTGGCCGATGTTAAACATTCCAGCGCCATCGATGATCACGGATTGGATATCTACCGTTGCTTTTGGCAGTCCCCGTCCGGAAATGCGGCGCTTATGCTTCGGACTCGCCGTAACGCGGCGGAACTCACCCGCATCGCTGCGAGCCGGGTTTTGGAACTGGATGGGAATCAGTCCATCTACGATTCCGCCTGGATGCGAGAACGGATTGGTGCCAGCCTGTGGGCTCAGCACCTCGCCCAAAGGTTGTTCAGCCTCTTCGGCCCGTTGTCATTGGCGCTCGCGGCGATCGGCCTCTATGGGGTCGTTAGCTACTCGGTGCGGCAACAAACTCGCGAATTGGGAGTCCGGGCAGCCTTGGGCGCCCAGCCACGCGACCTGCTCAAGCTCGTATTGTGGCAAGGTCTTTCCGTGGTCGCGGTAGGCATCGTGATTGGCTTGGTGGGCGCGCTGACGTTGCACCGACTGCTCGCTTCCCGACTGGCGGGTCTGAGCGGGGTGGACGGATTCGCCTATCTCTTAATGCCCTTAATGCTCACTTTGGTGACGGCCATTGCGTGCGGGATTCCCGCTCTCCGCGCGGCGCGAATCGATCCGATGGAGGCATTACGGCATGAATGATGGACCCAATTATTGTTCACCTGGCACAGGGTTCGGAGCCCTGTGCGCTTTTCTGCGAGAAAAACGAGCCGCCTCGAAGCGGGTGTTTATCACTGCTGAATTTGAATCGTTTCCATGAATAATTTGCGCTCCGACCGGAAACATCGGGAAATGGGTTACGGGATAGACTGCTTTGGGTTGGGGCAGCGGTCGGAGCGCTCTTCTTTTCCATTGTCCTCAGACACAGAATGGAAAGGGTTGGTCCATTTGACGACCTTCTTTGGACGCTTTTGCCGTCGGACCGGTATTGTGGCTGCGAGTATCTTCTCCGCCATCTTGCTGTCCTTCATGACCGACGCTCGAGCCCAAGCGATGACGACGGTCGAGATCAACACCGGACACTGTGACTTCATTGTCATTCTTCAGCCTAACAGCACCCGCCCCCTCTCCGTGGCGCTCCGTGATGAAGATCATGGAATCAACTATCATCCAGGCGAAAGTATTCTTGTCGCGGCCGAGTCTTCGGAGATCACGCTTCCGGTCGGAACACCCTTCGGCAATGAGGGGGATTCTATCTGGATTCTGCCGCAGAGCCAGAATCCGAGTCTTTTATATCTTGGTATTTCCGCCGAGGGCGTCCCTCCAGGAGTTTTCAGTAAACCATTCCATTTTCGCCTCCTGCGAGTGGAAGGTCCGGGGGACTTCTTCGTTTGGCAAGCGGCTGAATTCGGCAAGCTGGACTTGAAAATGAACACCCGGGATGGGGTCGACGATAACGACAAGACCGCTCCGATTATCGGCAGTCACGAGCACTTTAATTGGGGTTTCACCACGAACGGTATCTACCGGGTCACCTTCCAAGTCGAGGGCCAGCGCACAGGCGAAGCGACAAACATCGTCAGCGATCCAGCTGTTTTCACTTTCCATGTCCTTCCTTTTTCACCTGAGCCGGTCGACCCGCCAAAGCTGCTTTTGCCCCTGGTCGCTCCGCAAGGTGCATTCACTTTTCGTCTGATAGGCGCAGTCGGATCCAAGTACCGCATTGAAGCTACTGAGGATTTCCAGACCTGGTCCGAATCGGCGACGGTAATTCTGGAGATGTCTCCGCAGGAAATCAGCCTGCCAACCTCACAGCCGCAACTCCAATTCTACCGTGCGAGGCGATTATAACCCCGGCCCCCGTTTTATGAGTTTCCATCTTGATACCAGCACCTCCGCTTGCCACCGGTGGATGATAAAATCATCGGACATCAAGACTGGATTCGAGAATCCCTGCGCCTTGATCCCAGGTCTCGTGCCGTTGTCGACGAAGATGATGACAAACTCCATGAATACTATCACTCCGAGCAATACGTGTCGCCCAGTGGTAGCGAACGGACCGTGCTCGCATCTTCCTTTCCTCGTATGACTCCGCTTCTCCTCATCACCGGTTTTCTCGGCTCGGGCAAGACCTCCTTGCTGCGGCAAATCCTCCCAACCTTAGGACAAGTGGGCATTCGCGCGCACGTTATTCTCAATGACTATGCCAACGCCGCCGTGGACAGCGCGACGTTGCGTGGTTTGGCGGACGATGTGATTCCGATTACCGGCGGCTGCGTGTGCTGCGATTCGCTCGATGATCTGCTTGCCGAACTGGAAGACATGCCGCTGGGTGATCGTGATGCCGTCCTAGTCGAAAGTAATGGCACGACCGATCCTCTGCCGTTGCTGGAACGATTGCTTCTCTTGCCGAACATTACCCGGCGCTTCCCGGTGGTGCTCCAAGTCAACCTGGTGGATGCCAAACGATGGGGCTGCCACCTGCATCGAGACCTCGAACGAATGCAGACGCGCGCCGCAAGTCATCTGATGTTCACATGGCTCGATCAAGTCGGCGACGCCCGCCAGTTCCAAGTGCAACAAGAGGTCAGGCGCTTGAACCCGCACGCCAGAGCGGTGAACTGCGAGGAACTTGCCGCCGAACTGGCCGGCTTCGTGGAAATGAATGCTCGCGATTTGGTCCGTTCCTCTTTCGCGACTTTAGATAGAACGCGTGCCTTGCGGATTGCACCGCTCTCCGGGCTGGGGGTACCGAAGGAAGACAACATCGCTTCGGTATTCAGGAGGTCAAAACCTGACTGGACTGGCGCACACTCTCACTCCCTCGCGCATCGCTACTCGGCCATGCAATTGGTCATGCCTCGTGAATTGCGTCCACTTCAGCTTGCCACTTGGTTGGAGTCGCTACCAAAGTCGGTTATTCGAGCCAAAGGAATCGTTCAGTTTGCGGATCATCCGCACACCTTCTACTTCTTTCACCGGGTTGACGATCTTGTTTCCTTTGGCGAGATGAGCTGGCCGCCGCCTGACGGCCTAACTCTCGCGCTCCTTATCGGAATCGGTTTGGATGAACCGGCATTGCGGAGGGAAGCCTTTCGACATCTATCGCTCGAGCAGTGCGAGGAGGGCAACCCTGGCGAATCCCGGCTCGGGTCACGAGCCCTTTCTGAAGAGATCACCCCATGAGCATAGCGCCATGAAAAAGCCAGTGTTGAAACTCGAAGATCTCCGGGTCGAATTCCCAGGAAAGCGGCGTGGAGAACTCGCGAAGGTTGCGCTGAAACGCCTGAATCTTTCCGTCGGTGAAGGCGAAATCTTTGGCTTTCTCGGCCCGAATGGCGCCGGCAAGACGACAACCATGAATGTGCTGCTGGGATTCGTTAATGCAACCAGCGGCGACGCTTATCTGTTCGACAAGAGCGTGCGTGAACCGATTGCCCGGCAGCGGATCGGATATCTGCCGGAGATGACGTATTATTATAAGTTTCTGACGGCCGAAGAGCTTCTCCGTTTTTACGCGAAGATATTCCGCATTCCGCGCGCCGAAACAGATCGCCGGATTGACACTCTGTTGAAACTCGTGGAGTTGGACCGCGCACGGGGGCAGCTCATCAGGACTTATTCAAAAGGAATGCAGCAACGAGTCGGGCTCGCTCAGGCGCTCATCAACAACCCGGACCTGTTGATTCTCGACGAACCGACCAGCGGTCTTGACCCGATCGGACGGATGAAAGTGCGTGAGATTATCCAGCGGCTCAAGCAGGAGGGCAAGACAGTGTTCTTTTCGTCACACGAACTCGGCGAAGTTGAAACGGTTTGCGACGATATCGCGATTCTGCACCAAGGCGAGCTCAAGGTCGAGGGCCGGGTCAGTGAGTTGGCTGACCGACATCGGTGCAGCCTCGAACAGCTTTTCCTGAAAGTGGTCGGCTATGAGGCCAAAACAGGCACGGACTTGATTGAATGAACAACATTTTTGCCATTGCCAGTATTGTCCTGAAGGAACTGTATCGTCGGAAAGACGCTTACGTCCTGTTCATCGTAACGGTCCTCATCTGTCTGGTGATGGCATCGGTGAACGTCTTCAATGACGATAAGATAGTCCGTTACCTCAAAGAACTCTGCCTCTTGCTAATTTGGATCTGCTCGCTCGTCATCGCCATCACCACCACTGCCCGCCAAATCCCGATGGAGCGCGAAAGCCGCACTCTCTTTCCGCTGCTGGCCAAGCCTTTGACCCGGACGGAGCTTCTGCTCGGCAAGTTCCTGGGCTGCTGGCTCGCCTGCGGACTGGCATTGCTTTGCTTCTATAGCTTTTTTGCCGTGCTAGCCGGGAGCCGGGAACATCAATGGCCGCTTGTCAATTACCTTCAAGCCGCCGGGCTGCACTGGGCATTCCTGGGAGTCGTAGTCGCCTTGGCCTTGCTCGGCTCTTTGGTTTTTGTCGCTCCTTCTTCAAACATAACCATCCTTTTCCTTGCGGTCACCTTTATCCTCCTCGTGGGACGGCATCTGAACAAAGTGGCCATTCACCTTCCCGAACCCCGCCGCTCCCTGTTATACGGCCTCTATTTTGCCATACCGCATCTCGAACTCTTCGATGTGCGCGATTTGATCATTCATAATTGGCCACCGATTCCATGGGAAGTCTGCGGTCTGGACGCGCTGTATGCTTTTGCCTACGCCTCTGCGTTCCTGATCGTCGCCTGCCTGATATTCCGTCGGCGGACAATCAATTGACGGTTCCGTATGCGCGAATCCAAAGTTCCTGAGTTCAGCGTGGCCGCTCTGCTGGTCTTGTGCTTTGGTCTAGCAGCTTACTTGGAACCGCTCTATCAAAGCTGGCCAGGAAGTCGCACCCAAAAAGCCAGCCCCTTAGCGGTCGCTCTCGGGGATGCCAGACGCCTGTTTGCTAATCATTTCTTTGTCAAAGCGGACGTCTATTTTCATAGCGGCTTTTACCCGACGGTCTTTGACGACAATCAAGCGTTCAATACACCGCATATGGCCGAGGACAGCGGAACGGTGGCAGGACAAAACCACGGTGATGAGACTGGATTTCTGGGCAAACCCCTCGATTGGATAGACGCTTTCAGCCGCCGGTTCTTCCCCTCGTCGCACACTCATCTAGATGCTGGGGGCGCACGGAGCCAAAGTGGGAAAGCGGTGGGATTGGGCGATGATTCCGGTGTCCGGGAGATCCTCCCATGGCTGAGGCTTTCCGCAGAATTGAACCCGAACGATATTCAAATTTACACCGTGACCGCCTATTGGCTGCGGGAGCGCATGGGTAAATATGCCGAAGCCGAGGAGTTCCTGAGGGATGGCCTCCGCGAAAATCCTGGGAGTTACGAAATTCTGTTCGAGTTGGGGCGTGTTTTCGATGAGAACCGGCACGACCCGGCACGCGCCCGAAACGTCTGGCAAGCTGCGTTGCGGCAGTGGCAGCAGAGTGAAGCCGGGAAGGCCGAGCCCAACCGTTTCCTGCTTATTCAGATCAGCTCTCATCTCGCTCGATTGGAAGAGAATGAGGGGAACTACGATCAGGCACTGGCTAACACGGAAATCTGGAAAAGTGCGTCCCCGAACCCGGAAACGGTGCAGGAGAAAATTGATCAGCTCCGGAAGAAATCCGGGAAAACACAATGAGTATGAATGGCTTTTCAGTTGTCGCGCTGATCGGGACCATCCGGGTTGGCTGTTCGAAAAAAGAGACCGTTACATCGGTCAGCGAACGCGGTCCTCACCACGAACACAATCCACCGCATGGCGGGACGCCTGTGGCACTGGGCCGTGAAGCACTTCATCTCGCATTTGTTCGCGACGCGACGGCGGGCAAACTGGAACTCTTTGTCATGGACGACGAATTCGAACGGTTCACGCGGATCGCCGCACCGTCGCTGGAGGTAAACGTGCACCATGCAGATGATGAAAGAGAGTTGACGCTATCGGCCGTCGCCAACAGCGCGACCGGGGAGAAGGCCGGAAATACGTCGTTGTTCGAGGCTCAATCGGAATGGCTGACGACCGGTGACGCATTTCGATCCTATTTGGATTCTTTCTTGCGGTATTTGTGAGGCGACAAAGGTGCGAACGGAATCGCGCGAAGCTCACCCCAGGATCCCTTGAATTCAAAAGAACCGAAACCCTCAACACACCATGAGCATTAAGTCCAACACCCACATCCCCGTAACGATCCTGACCGGCTTTCTCGGCTCAGGTAAGACCACTCTTCTCAACCGCATTCTGACGGAGAACCACGGCAAGCGCATCGCCATCATTGAAAACGAATTCGGCGAGATCGGCATCGATGACCAACTGGTGATCAAGGCAGATGAAGAAATCTTCGAGATGAACAACGGCTGTATCTGCTGCACCGTTCGGGGCGACCTTGTCCGAATCCTGGGCAATCTGATGAAGCGCCGCGACAAGTTCGACTACGTACTCGTAGAAACAACTGGACTCGCCGATCCCGGCCCAGTTGCGCAAACGTTTTTTGTCGATGACGATGTGAAGCAGAGCTTTCGGCTGGATGGCATCGTCACTCTCGTCGATGCCAAGCATGTTTGGAACCACATCGACGACAGCGACGAGTGCAGGAAACAGATCGCCTTCGCCGACCGAATCCTCGTCAACAAGACGGATCTCGCTGATGAAGAGGAACTCCAGAAGTTGGAGAGGCGACTAAAATCAATGAACCGTCTGGGGCGCTTGCGCCGCACCCGGCAGGCGGAATTGCCGATCGATGAAGTCATCAACATTCGCGCATTCGATCTGGAGAAGAAACTCGAGGTTGACTCGGATTTCCTAAAGCCGGAACTCCCTTTCGAGTGGAGTGGCGTTTACGCGCTCGAACCCGGAACCTATGACTTGGTTTTTCAGCCGGGTCCCGATCCTGTGATGGGCATGGTCTTCATGTCTCTGCCCGATACTCAACCCCAGACTCTGGCTGCAGCGCAAGGACGGGCGGTGCTGCTGTTTCGTTCAGCTGACAAAGCCGTACGAGTCAAGGGTGAGATCACTCCACGCGAAGTCCTCTACAAGATAGTGCTGGAAGACGATACAACCACCTTCCGCGTTCCCGTCGCGCACGCGGGCGCATTCGCCATGTTCACGCAGCACTTGCCGGAGGAATTCGATCTCGTCCTCAAGACCGCTGGGAAGGTCGTGGACCCGATGCATGGACAGGAGCACGCTCCTGGTCACACGCATGACGATACCGTCACGTCTGTCGGAATCTGTTGTCAAGGCGCTCTGGATTCGAAGCGCCTGAACGATTGGCTTGGCGAAACGCTCCGGACCAAGGGCGCCGATATCTTTCGCATGAAAGGCATTCTCAACATCAAAGGCTCTCCAAACCGATTTGTTTTCCAGGGGGTCCACATGCTTTTCGACGGAAAGGCGGACCGGCCTTGGGCGCCCAATGAAGACCGCGTGAATCAACTGGTCTTCATTGGACGGCAGTTAAATCGCGACGCCTTGACCGCGGGTTTCAAGCGGTGCTTGGTGAATTGATAGAAAAGGCCATGAGCAATTCTCATTTTGGCATCGGAGCGCGGCTGAGTCGGTGTCGACCAGCCGCAGCTTTGCGGTGCATCAAAGGTTTCCGGATATCGGACGTCTGCGGCTGGTGCTACGCACCCAGCCGCGCTCCGCAAACTGAGCATTGCTGAAGAAGCCATGAGCGTCGCTCCATTTCTTGAGAAAGGGTGGTTGCTGAACCTGGGCGAGCAGGTGCGCTCGCTCGACTGGTCGCCCGACGGCACTCAAGCTGTTGTGGGTCTGGCGGACGGCCGCCTATGTTTTGTCGATGCGGCAACTGGTTCGATCCTGCGTGAACTCGTAGCGCACGAGCGGGGCATTCAACAGGTGGCGTGGTCTCGAAATGGCGAAATCATCGCCTCGGGCGGCGAAGATGGCCGCGTCAGATGCTGGAACGCCGCGGATGGATTGGTAGTGCGCGCCGAAGGGGGTGGCGGGTTTTGGGTGGAACACGTTGCGTGGTCTCCTGACTCGCAGTGGCTGGCAACCGGCTCGGGCAAATATCTTCGGATCTGGGATCGCAAAGGAACGATCGCTTTTGAATGGACGAATCACGCTAGCACGATTTCCGGCATGCGATGGCGCGCGGATAGCCGGGGCATTGCCACTGCCAGCTATGGGATCGTTCAGCTTTTCCGGCTCGGCGAGCGCTTGCCTTACGAATCGCTCGTGATGAAATCCGCGTTCCTTGGCCTCGCGTGGAGTCCTAACAGCCGCCACGTCGCCGCTGGGACCCAGGAGAATAGCGTCATTTATTGGCGGCTGCCATTCCGGGACCGCGAGCCGCTGCAAATGAGCGGCTATTCCTGCAAGGTCAGGAACCTTGCCTGGGATAGGACCAGCCGGTTTCTCGCGACGGACGGAGGTGAAGTGATCTGTGTTTGGGATATCTCTGGAAAAGGTCCGGCCGGCAAGGTTCCCATGCAGCTCGTCGGCCATCAGGCGAAGGTCATTTGCCTTACTTTCCAAAGGAGGGGCGATCTTTTGGCGTCAGGCTGCGCCGAGGGCAATGTGTGGATCTGGAAACCCGCACACTCTAACGAAGGAATGAATGCCGCTCGCCTTGCCACCGAAATCACACAGCTCGCCTGGTCGCCCGACGAGAAGAATCTCCTAGCTTCCGGAGCCGACGGGACCGTGCGATTAATCTGCTGATCATCGATCCACAGCCTCTCCATGATCATGCCGTAGCAGTTTATGCGACCTGTTGCTACGAATCCAATTTCAGCTGCTTTAGCGAACATATCCATGTTCTCTCGATATTTCCTTCGCTGGAAGGAAAGATGCCGGGCCAGCCTCGCTCTCAACGATCCCCTGCCCGGCGACAGACCTCAAAGGTAATGCGACATCGTGACGAAAATGCTGTTAAACAAAACACCCAAGACACTGAGAGTAATTAATGATACAAATATGACACGCCACCCTCTAAAACAACTTGCATTCGCTGCGGCGCTCACAGTCGGTAGTGCCACGCTACACAACGCCTGTGCTGATAACTACGTTCCCAACGTCATTGGTATCGACAACCTCCCAACACTTTCGGGAGGTGTCTATGATGGTCTGCCAAACCCGAACTACGGACGGTTGAGCTTCCTTTACGCACATCACTTCGATACTTCCTTTGAGAATAATCATTACCACGGAATTGGCATTTGGACATATTCCGGCCCAGCCAATGCAGCGGTAGCCACCAATAGCAACTCCGGCAACCGCATCCCGGAAACCTATTACCAGTTGCCTCCGCTCACGCTCGTTGGTGCGCCAGCGACGCTTCCCGCTTTTGCCGGACGGCTTGTGAGTATTCGCACCGACGAGCACTACAGCGACCGACGATTGCGTCCTACCTCGTATTTTCAACAGTTCCCCACCAACTCAAGCGAGTGGTTTAGTTTTCGCGGTAACGCGAACAGATTCACGAACTCGCTCGCCGGGACGAAGCCTGCGCTCGAACTTATTTCAAAGACGCCAGGTTTAAGTATCGGTGTCAGCACCAATGCCAGCCTGCTGAATAACGCCGGCGACCGGCTTGTGCTTGGTGAGGGTGATTCTTGGGAAGCCTGGCCGTTATTCTCCACGGCAGTCGATGCGGCTCCCGGCACCTACACAGTCGCGTTCAAACTTGTGGATCTGAATGCGGCCAATTCCGCCGCGACGGAGAGTGGAGTGTTCTATTTGGACTTCCGGGTTCCTGAGGCCCCGACGCTCGTCATCGAGGAGAGCGTGAAAATCACCCTTCCCCTCGTAACGGATGGGTATGTCCTGCAATACGCCCCCACGGCCAGCGGCCCGTGGACCGACTACACCGACCTCCAATCTACGGCGGAGGAGAGTGGCACGGGCGAGGCTTCGCAGCAGACCTTTAGACGGTATTACACCGTCAAACGCACGGGCTTGATGCAGTTCTTCCGCATGCATCGACCTTGACCCACGGGCAAGTCCATCAAGCGGTCGCCATCAATCGGTCTCGTGACTGGCGACCGCTGTTTGCGCTGGAATATATTTGATGAAATGCTTCCGGATTTGTCTCGGGGTGTTGGCGTTGATCTTCGGATTCACCGCGCAGGCACAGCATATCCACATTCAGACTGCCTACACCACCGCGGCAGGCTGGGATATTTTCTGGTATGATTTTGACTCCGGCTCGTATGCAGCGACCGATTATGTCCCGGTCGTAATCAGCGCGGCGCGCGGGCAAATTCCGAATAACCAGGTGCTGACAAATGCGCTTGGCGCTGCAGGCGATCCCGTCTGGATACTACCAGAAGTGCAGGCCCCGGCACTGCCCTTTCTAGGCTTCGGCACACAAGGCCAAGGCTCTTTTCTGGGCGGCCAGATACGAGTCCGGCTCGCCACCTATTCCGGGCCGGGGCATTTTGCGATTTACAGTTTTGGGCCGTTTGGCGAGGTAAATCTCCACATCGCTACTAGGGATGGGTTGGCATTCTCCGATGCGCTGCCCCTCTCGTATCCGGGGGGGCACGTACACGTAAATTGGGCATTCACACGACCAGGTTTGTATGAACTAGGCTTGCGAACAGAGGGAACTTTGGTTGACGGGAGATTCACGAACAGCACAGTGACGGTTTTCAAATTCCAAGTCCAGGCTATCGAACCACCACGGCTGGAGCTGAGTGCAGACAACGGTTGGCAGAAGCTTCGAGTGGCCACGGAAGGCAACGTGCCATTGTCGGTGGATATATCGAGGAATCTCACCTCTTGGGCCACTCTAACAAATTTGTGGTTGCGGGAGTCCGTCTGGACATGGACGCAGCCAAACTCCAATGCAAACTGCTTTTATCGTGCCTCTCACCTCACTCCGTGATCTTTGACCATGAATTCCTTTCTTCAAATCTCCTGGAACAGCCTCCGCGAACTACTGCGGCAGCCGTTGTACCTCGTGCTGCTCACGGGGACAGTCGTGGCGATCGGGATGCTGGCGAATGTTTCGTATTTTGGCCTTGGCGAAGAGGCGCGCCTGGTCAAAACGAGCGCGCTTTCGGTGTTGCTCCTCGCAGGGTTTCTTAACGCCATCCTGAGCGCGTCGCTGTCCATCGCACAGGAACTCCGGTCCGGCACGGCGCTGTCGCTGCTGGCCAAGCCGGTTGGGAGAACGCGTTTTCTGCTGGCAAAGTTTCTGGGACTAGCGAGTGCGCTCGGCCTGCAAACCTACGTCGGCCTGCTCGCGGCGTTGATCGCGAGCCGCATGGCGTTCGACGCCTATGGTTCGTGGGATTGGGTGGCCATTGGAATCTTTGGCGGCGGAATTCTGGCCGCGTTCCTCATCGGGGCGGCGACGAATTATCTCGCGCACCGGCCTTTCCTGGCGGACGCCTCGGTCGCGCTGGTGGGCACTATGACGCTGGCGTTCGTGCTGACGAACTTCTTTGATCGCACCGGCGCGGCTCAATCATTCGGCGTGGCGGTGGACTGGCGGTTGATTCCTGCCGGGCTGTTGGTATGGCTCGCGTTGCTATTGCTGGCCGCGCTCGCGCTCGTGTGCACCACACGACTCACGCTGATGCCCACAATGCTCATCTGTTCGGGACTATTCCTGCTCGGTTTGCTGTCGGACTACCTCTTTGGTAACGGGGCGTGGCTGGCGACGACCTTCCACACCGTGCTGCCGAACTGGCAGGTGTTCTGGATGGCTGACCGGCTTGGTGGCGAAGGCGGTGTTCCCTGGAGCTACGTCGGGCGTGCGACCGGTTACGCGGCTGCGTATCTCGTGCTGACGCTGGCGGTGGCGGCGTTGTTGTTTGAAGACCGCGACCTGACTTGAAATGGAAACATCCTCCTCATCCCACTCCTTCGTGAACCTGTCCGCGCTGCTAATCGGGGCTGTGGCCGCGTGGTGCGTGGCGCGCGCAGGCGCGACGCTGTCCGGGCAGGTGGCCGCCGTCTTTGCGGTCATCGGCACGGTGATCGCCGCGTTCAGCACGATTCAACTCTGGCTGCGCGACCGTGAAGTGCGCGAGCGTCGCGAGTTCGAAGAACTGCAAAGCGCCGCGAACGGCGGCGCTTTGTTCCAGGCAAAGCCGGAGAACCTGCGGGCCGGGCGCACGCGGGAACATTTCGAACGGTTCTTCATTCCCGGGCTGACCGCGCTGCTCTTCGTGGCGGAAGGATTTCTGACCTGGTGGTTTTACCGGCAGCTCGGTACGGCCACACCGCCATTCCCCGGCAAAACCATGCTCGTGCTCGCGTGGTTCAGTTTGCAGGCGTTGCTGTTCTTCGTGCTCGGCAAATACGCCGCCGGTCTGGCGCGACACGAAGGCCATCGTCTGGCCCGGCCTCCGGCGAGCTATCTGTTACTGGGCGCGATGTTGTCTGCGCTCGTGGCGGGTGCGGCAGCGGCAAATTACTTCAATGTGCCGCGCGCCGACCTTTGGATTGCGCGCGGATTGGTTGCATTGCTTGCGCTGGTCGCGGTGGAAACGGCGGCAAATCTCGTGCTGGAGATCTATCGGCCGCGCGTCAAGGGCAAGCAGGCGCAGCCGGTTTACGAGAGCCGTGTGCTCGGGTTGTTGAGCCAGCCGGAAGGATTGGTTCGCACGGCGGCGCAAACGCTTGATTACCAATTCGGGTTCAAGGTTTCCGAGACGTGGTTCTATCGCTACCTGCAACAGGCGATTGCCGGGCTAGTCTTGGTGCAACTGCTCCTCGTCTGGCTATCCTCAACCACCGTCATCCTCGAACCCCACGAAGAGGCATTGCTCGAACGCTTCGGTCGCCCGGTGCAATCGCGTCCCGTGCTCGCCCCCGGGCTGCATTTCAAATGGCCGTGGCCGATTGATCGCGCACACGTTTATCCGACCGCCGAAGTGCTCAGCTTCAATGTCGGCTTCGTGCCCGACCCGAAGCTGGAGAAGGAAAATACGCTGCTCTGGACGCGCGCGCATTACAAAGAGGAGTTCAACCTGCTCGTCGCCAGTCGCGAAGCCGGGGACGGCGCAACGAACGAGGTTGAGCAAGCCGTGCCGGTGAACCTGCTGACGGTGAGTATTCCCGTCCAGTATCGTGTGACGAATCTGCTCGCTTGGGCACGATCGTTCGCGGCGGGCGAGCGGATGCTGCCGTTGCTCGCGACACGCGAGGTCACCCGTTATCTCGTCAGCGTGGATCTGGAGGACGTGATGGCTTCCGGTCGGCAGCAGGCCGCCACGGAGTTGCGCACGTTGATCCAGCAACAGGCCGACGCCCAAAACCTCGGTGTGGAGGTCATGTTCGTCGGTCTGCAGGATGTGCATCCGCCGGTACAAATCGCGGAGGCTTATGAGGCGGTCGTCTCGGCCACGCAGGAACGCGAGACGCGCGTGCTGAACGCCGAAGCGTATCGCGCCGAGGTGTTGCCGCGGGCGCGGGCGGAAGGCGAGCGGAGGGTGTTGACCCAGCGAGCTAATGCAACCACGCGCGTTGCCAAGGCCGAGGCGCAGGCGAACCGGTTTCAGAGCCAGCGCACCGCGTTCCATGCCGCCCCGGCGGTCTATTACCAGTGGCATTATCACGAGATGCTCATGGCCGGACTGGCCTTGCCCCGCAAATTCATTCTGACCACGACCAACAATCAGGAGCAGTTCTGGCTCAATTTCGAGGACAAACTCCGCACGGATCTGCTCGATGTGCAAGTGCCCCCGACGGGCCGCCAATAATCCCATGAAGAAACTTCGTCTCACTGTCATTATCGCCGCGCTCGTTCTGGGCATCTTCGTTTCCGTGCTCTTCCTGTTCCAGGTGCGGCAGACGGAAGTGGCGGTCGTCACCGCGTTCGGACGCTTTGATCGCGCCATTACTGATCCCGGGCTTTATCTCCGTTGGCCGTGGCCTGCCAACAAGGTTTACACATTCGACAATCGCCAGCAGACCTTCGAGCGCAAGTTCGAGCAGACTACTACGGCGGACGGTCGCAGCCTCATCGTCAGCGTGTTCACGGCCTGGCAGATCGCCGATCCGCGACTGTTCATCGAACGGTTTGCCCAAGGCGATATGACCCGCGCTGAACAAGCGTTGGAAGGGGTGGTGCGCGACGCGAAGAATGCCGTGATCGGTCATCACGCGTTCGGCGAGTTGATCTCTACCAACAGATCGCGGGTGAAACTCCAGCAGGCCGAGGCCGAGATGCTCGCGCTCGTGCAAAGCAAAACCGCCACGAACTACGGCATCCGCGTCACTATGCTCGGCGTCAAGCAACTGGGGCTACCCGAAAGCATCACTGGCAAGGTGTTCGACCGAATGCGCGCGGAACGGCAACGGCTCGTGAAACAGTTCCAAAGCGAAGGCGAGGCCGAGGCCATTCGCATCCGTGCCGAGGCCGATCGGGTGAAGCAGGAAACCCTCGCTGGCGCCGACGCGGAGGCGATGAGACTGCGCGGCGCGGCCGAAGCTGAAGCTGCGAAGAACTTCGCCGTGTTCCAGCAAGAACCAGAACTCGCGAGCTTTCTCATTCAGTTGAATGCGCTCGGTAATTCCCTCAAGGAACGCAGTACGCTCGTGCTCGATCCGCAGACGCCCCCGTTCAATCTGCTCCAAGCCGAGGCGTTGAATCCTACCGCAACCTCCCAGACACCCGCGGTCCCAAAGCCATGAACATTGCAGACAAACCTCCCGCTCCACCGCAGGAAGACGCCGGCTCACGGGCGTTGAACGACGCGTTGCGCAGCAGCTTGCAGATCCTCAAGGTGCTGATGGCGCTGGTAGCACTTGTCGTCATTTTCTCCGGCGTCTTCGCGGTCGAACCGAACGAAGTCGCCATCGTGCTCCGCTTTGGCAAACCGGTCGGCACGGGCGAGGCGCAGGTGTTGAAGCCCGGCTTGCACTGGGCGTTTCCTTATCCGGTCGACGAAATCGTGCGCGTACCCGCCGGGGAGAGTCACACGGTTACCTCGACCATCGGCTGGTATGCCGTGACGCCCGAGCAACAGGCACGCGGCGAAGAACCGCCTCCGCGCGGCACGCTCACGCCGGGTGCGGATGGTTATCTGCTGGCGGGCGATGGCAATATCTTCCACGCGCGAGCCACGTTGAAGTATCGCATCAGCAATTCGTGGCAATACGCCTTCCGGTTTCGCAGCGCATCGAGTGTCCTTCAATCGCTGCTCAACAGCGCGTTGATTCACGCCGCCTCAGGCGTCACCGCCGAGTCTGCGATTTATCGCGACAAGCTGGTGTTTCGCGACGCCGTATTGGCGGAGATTAGCGAGGGCATCGCGCGGCATCAACTCGGTGTCACGCTCGACCCCTTCGAAGTGCAGGTCGTCGCGCCGGTGGATGTGCGTGCAGCGTTCGAAGCCGTGCTCGGGGCGGAACAGGAAAGGAGCCAGAAGATCAACGAAGCACGCGGTTACGCCAACGAAGTCACCCTGAAGGCGGGCGGCCAGGCGCAGGCGCTATTGAACGAAGGCATCACCGCGAGTAACAAGCTCGTCCTGGCGGTCGCCAGTCAGGCGAAATATTTCACCGATCAACTGCCGCACTACCGCTCTGAGCCGACGTTGTTTAAGCGCCGCCTGTTGGCGGAAGCAATGGAAACGGTGGTCGCCGGGGCGCAGGACACGTTTCTACTACCGCGCGCAAACCCCGGCCACCCCCATCAGGTGCGCCTGCAACTCAACCGCGAACCCGCGCGCGCCAAGACTAACACCGTCGCCAATCCCTGAGTGCCCATGCAAGTCACCACGCTTCTGAATCGCGATACCGAAACCGCGTCCGCCGTCCCCGGCGAATCCACCGCGCGCCTGCAACAGACTTTGTTCGGCGTCCTGTTCATCGTAAACGCCTATTTCGTCGAATGGTTCTTCCCGCGCGGAGCGGCCATCGCCGGCATCAGTTCCTTCGTCGGAGCTTTGATTCTGGCCTCGCCCATCCTCCTGACTTCCGGGCGTGACTTGTTCAACGGCCGAGTCAGCATCAACGAACTCGTCAGTCTGGCGGTGCTCGCCTCGTTCGCCACGGGTGATTACAAAACGGCCGGCGTTGTTTCGTTCTTCATGTTGATCGGCGAAATTATCGAAACCCGCACTGCCGCAGGTGCGCGGGCTTCCATTGAATCCCTGATTCAACTCACGCCCACGAAAGCGCGACGCGTCACGGCAACGGACGAAGAAGAAATCGCCACGCATCAACTCGCCGTGGGCGACATCGTCCGCGTGCGACCCGGCGACAACATCCCCGCCGACGGCGTCATCAGATCGGGCATGGGCAGCATCAATCAAGCGAGCATCACGGGCGAATCGTTGCCGGTGGATCGCAAACCGGGCGATGAAGTCTTCGCCGGCACGATCAATCTTACAGGGGTCCTGGAGCTGCGCGTCAGTCGCGCCGGTCAGGACACGACGCTGGGCCGCGTGCGTGAACTCATTCTGGCCGCGGAGCAGACCAAGCTCCCGATCATGCGGTTGATGGACCAATACATGAGCTATTACACGCCACTGGTGTTGACGCTCGGCGCCTTGATCTGGGTATTCACACATGATCTCAACCGTGTGATCGCCGTGCTGGTCGTGGCGTGTCCCTGCGCCTTTGTACTCGCCACGCCCAGCGCCATGGTAGCTGCGCTCTCAGCGGCAGCGCGGCTCGGCATTCTGATCAAGAACATCGCCGACCTTGAATTCGCTGCGCGGATCAATGCCTTCATCTTCGACAAAACCGGGACGCTCACAACTGGAAAGCTCTCCGTGTCGCGCCTTGCTCCTGCCGCAGGAGTGAGCGCTTCCGTGCTGCTGCAACTCGCGGCGTCGGCAGAGAAATACAGCAATCATCCCGTGGCTAAGGCGCTGCAATCGGTCGCAGCGGAGACGAGCGTTCCCTTGGTTGAACCGCAGGACTTCGCGGAAACTGCCGGTCGCGGCGTGGCGGCGCAGGTGAAAGCCGCGCGCGTATTGGTAGGACGGGCGCAATGGTTGCGCGACAACGGCGTCGCCGAAGCTTCGATGGTGGCTGCTGATCTCGACGAAGCAGAGGGATTCAGCGTGTTGTTCGTCGCGCGCGATGGCGTGTTCATCGGCTGGATCGGGTTTCAGGACCAACGGCGCGCCGAGGCCGCGCCGGCATTGGAGGAATTGCACGCCGCCGGAGTCAAACGTATTGCGATGGTCACCGGCGACCGGCAACCGGTGGCCGCGCGCGTCGCGAAGGAAATCGGTTGCGAGGAAGTCGCAGCGGATTGTTTGCCGCAGGACAAGGTGGCTTACGTGAAGAAGGTGAAGGAACGGGGCTATCGCGTGGCAGTCGTCGGGGACGGTGTGAACGACGCTCCGGCTTTGGCCAGCGGCGACATCGGCATCGCGATGGGCGCGGCGGGGAGCGAAGTGGCAATCCACAGCGCGACGATTGCGCTGATGAACAACGATCTGCGGCGGCTCCCGTTTCTGGTCCGGCTTTCGCGCCAGACGCGCGTGGTCATCAATCAGAATTTTCTCATCGGCGTCTTCTTTATCATTGGCGGCCTGACCGCCGCCACGCTCGGTTACTTGAATCCGATTGTCGCCGCGATCCTGCACAACGCCGGCTCGTTGCTCGTCGTCTTCAACAGCGCCCGTCTCGTGCGTCAGGGTGAGGAACTCGAAGTGATTCCCGCGCCCGAAAGTGCGTCTGCCCCGACCGATGGAGAATTGAAACCGCAACTCGCATGAGCTCAAATTCGCAAAGCACAGATGCGGCCAACGTCGTTGTCGTGCGCGGAGTGACCAAGGTGTTCAAAGACATTTGGGGACGCCCCAAAGCCCGCGCGGTGGATGGCGTGGATTTTGAGATCCGCCGCGGCGAAGTCTTCGGTTTGCTCGGACCGAATGGCTCGGGCAAGTCCACCACCATCAAGATTCTGCTCGGGCTGCTGTATCAAAGCAGCGGTTACGTCGAGGTGCTCGGTCGTTCGCCGCGCGACATCGCCACGAAGGAGCGCATCGGTTATCTGCCGGAGGAATCGTATCTCTACCGCTACCTCACAGCGGCGGAGACTCTCAATTTCTACGGGCGTGTATTCGCTTTGAGTGCGGAGGAGCGGCGGTTGCGCACGGAGCAGCTGCTTGCGATGGTAGGATTGAAAGGGACGGGCACACGCCGGGTCGGAGAGTTTTCCAAAGGCATGCAACGCCGGCTCGGTCTGGCGCAGGCCCTGATCAACGATCCGGAATTGATCATCCTCGACGAACCGACGGCGGGCCTCGATCCCGTCGGCTGCCGCGAGGTGAAAGATGTCCTCCAAGCCCTCGCGCGCCGCGGTAAGACGATCATCCTGAGCAGCCATCTGCTGGCCGATGTCGAGGACGTGTGCGATCGCGTGGTGATCTATTACGGCGGACGGATTCAATCGTCCGGGCCGTTGCGCGAGTTGCTGGCCAAGCCGGATTCCTTGCGATTCACCACGCCTGCGTTGTCGCGCCCGCTCGTCGAGGAAGTGCTGGCGGTGATGCGTCGCGAAGCCGCGCCGGAGGCGGTGCGCGTCGAAACGCCCATGCAGAACCTTGAAAGCTTTTTCATCAGCGTCGTGAACCGCGCCCGCGCCAATGCCCAAGACACTTCCGGCGCGACAGCGGGAAATCGCGTGGCGGCATATCTGCAACCGACCGAGCCCGCGCCGTCCGCCGGGGAAAAGGTGTTGGAACGATTGACGGAGCATGCGCCTAAGTTTCTCCCACCGGTTGCCGCCACTTCAGCTGAACTTAGACCCGACGAAGGCAAGCTGGCGGAGCTGACGCAAGACGCGCCGGTGTCCGCACCGTCACCAAAGAGCGCGCCCGCTCCGGCGGTGGATGACACCGAAGCGTTGAAAGAGGCAGAGGGGAAACTATCGTCGTTGATAAATCCGCCAAAATCGTGAACGCCATACTCCAACGTCTGTTTGCTGTCGCGTGGCTGACCGTCAAAGCGGCGTTGCGGTTGCGCGTGGTGATCGCCTTGGCCGTGGTGCTGCTCGGTTGCGTGCTGTCGCTGCCGTTCTTCATTAAGCACAACGGCACGGCGCGCATGTTCACGCAGGTCTTGTTGACTTACAGCCTTTACCTGTGTGTCGGATTGCTGGGGATCGCGAGCCTGTGGATATCCTGCGGCACTCACGCGACCGACATCGATCCTGGACAGCTTCAGTTGCTTGCCGTGAAGCCTGCGGCGCGCTGGCAAATCTGGCTGGGTCGCTGGATGGGCATCATGACGCTGAACTTCGTCCTGCTGTCGCTCGCCGGCGGCATCGCCTACGCCATGCTGCAATGGCAGGCGCGCAAACTCCCGCCGGAGCAGCAGCAACTGCTGGTGCGGGAGGTTTTGGTCGCTCGCGGCGCGGCGCGTGAACGGGCAGTGGATCTGGAAGGTGACGTCGAGAGAGTTTTCGCTCGGCGGTTGCAGGAGGAAAATTTGGCCGACTTCGACCCCGCGATGGTGCGCCGCGAAATCCGCGATCAACTTCGCGCCCGACAGGAGACGGTCGGGCCCAATTATCGCCGCATGTGGGATGTCGACCTGTCAGCGCATCGCGACCGGCTCGCCGGTCAGCCCATGCATCTGCGCGTGAAATTTCACACGGCATCGCTGAAGCAAGACATAAGTTACCAGACCGTCTGGGTGATCGGCAACGTGGAGTCGGGACGGTTCGCCCGCATTCCGAAACAACTCACGAGCATGGGGTTTCATGAGTTTGTGATTCCGCCAGGGTTGATCGGGCCGAACGGCATGTTGCACATCGAATGCGAGAATCGCGATGTCGCCACGTTGCTGTTTCCGATAGAGGATGGGATGGAGGTTTTATTTCCGGAAGGCGGCTTCGCGGGAAATTACCTGCGCGCATTGCTGGTGGTGTCATGCTGGCTGGCCCTGCTAACGGCGTTGGGATTGGCGGCGGCCTCCTTCCTGTCATTCATCACCGCGTCGCTGTTTGCCATGACGCTCTTGTTGGCGGCGCTTTCAGGCAACACGTTCGGCAGCGTGCTGGAGGACGGGACCTTGCTGGGAGTGGATCCCGAAACCGGCGTGGTTAATTCGCGCGCGTTGGATGGCGTGGCATTGCCGGTGTATCGGGTACTGCACGGATTCACTCAGGCCCTGGCGGCGATATCACCGATTGAGCGCTTGAGCGAGGGACGGACGATTACTTGGGCGCAACTCGCGAATGCCGTGGCGCGAATCGTTTTGTTGGGCGGCGGACTGACGGCGGTCGCCGGCATCTACATTTTCACATGGCGTGAACTGGCGCGGGAACAGGTGGCGGCATGAACTCACTTTTCCCCCAAGCCAAAAGGTGGCTGCTAGCGTTGCTGGCATTGGCGATGTTGCCGGTGCTGTTCCTGTCCCAGCGCGGCCTGCAAATGCAGCGCACGGAACTGGGGGTCACGTTGCCGGTGGAATTGCAGAATGCGCCGCCGTTACTGGCGTTCGTCACGGCGGTGGGCGGCGGATTTCGCGGCATCGTGGCCAACGTGCTATGGATTCGTGCCGATCAGCTGCAGCAGGAGGAAAAGTATTTCGAACTCTACACGCTGTCCGACTGGATTACGAAGTTGCAGCCAGAATTCTCGCAAGTGTGGGCCATGCGCGCGTGGAACATGGCATGGAACATCTCCGTGAAATACACCGAGCCGTCGGACCGCTGGCTCTGGGTGCGCAGCGGCATGGAAATGCTGCGCGACGAAGGGCTGCGTTACAATCCGCGTGACCCGTTGTTACATCGCGAGTTGGCGTGGATTTTCCAGGACAAGATGGGCAAATACAGTGACACTGCTCATAAGCACTACAAACAGCAGTGGATCGTTGAGATGTATGACGTGCTCGGCACCAATGCCACTCCGAGCCAGTTGCTCAATCCACAGACGGAGGATACCCGGCGCCGCGCTGCGACTCTTCGACAGAAATACAAACTCGATCCCGCGTTCATGCAGCAGGTGGACGAGAAATACGGGCCGCTCGACTGGCGTATGCCCGAGTCGCACGCGATTTATTGGGCGGCGTTGGGATTGTCCCGTTGCAAGGGCAGCACGTTCGACATGCTCTCGTTGCGCCGCGTGATGTGGCAGACCATGCAAGGCTCTTACCTTCGCGGGCGGCTCATCGAGCATCGCGGCACGAACCGAGTTGATTTCGGGCCGAACCTGGAAATGATTCCCAAGGTCAATGCCACGTACGAGGAGATGAGAGAAGCTGAGCCGGATAAGCGCGAGTACATTTCGCGCGGGCAGAAGAACTTTCTCAAAGGTGCAATCTACCATCTTTACACGAACAACCGGCAAAGCGAGGCCGCCTATTGGTTCAACTATGCACGGACGAATTTCACCGATGTCGTCGTCGCAGGGCAAGGCTTGGATGAATTCGTTGTCGCAGGGGTGACGGAAACAATCCAAGGCGCAAATCCCTCCCAGATGCGCGCACTGCTGGAAGGTTTGATTGGTCGTTACCTTCAGTCGCGGTTTTACGGCCAGGACGACGACGCCAACGGCCACGCGATGCTGGCGCGGCGTGTGTGGGAATACTACAACGATAAGCACGGAGGAAAATCCAACGTCCAGATGGCCGCGTTGCCCGAGATCGAGGCTGATGTGCGGGCACGATTGTTTCCGACCAAGTCCACCGCCCAAACCAACGCTATTCCAGCCGCGCCCAAACCATGATGAACATTCACGCCACTCAATCCCCGCACGTGCTGCTCACCGGATTGCTCGGCGGGCGAATGAGGTTCGTCGTAAGCGTCGTCACGGCAGCGTTGAAAATGGATTCACTTGGGAAGCCGAATCCCCGTTTACGAAAATAGCCCCGGAATCGCCATCGATCACCGCACGCAGAGCCAATGCCACGTGCCGATCGCTAACGAAAACCCGATGTCACCGCGACGGCATTACCGGGCGTCAGACTTTGGAGAACGGAATCACGCGCGCCGCTAATGCCGCTTCCATCCTCCCTCTCACAGTGGGCAGCCATTGCGCATCGGGTATCGACGACCGGAGCAGGACGGCACCGAACGGTTTTGTGCTAGCGACCGATCAATGAGGAAGGGATCTGATGTCCTGTATCGGGTTCAGAAGGTCGTGCGTTCAAATGGCACTGCCCCTGCCACTTCTTTGTCTATTCCTCAAGCTCTTTCGCGAGTTGCTGCGCGCGGGCCTTAAGGCCTTCGAAAACGGAGTCGCCTATCTGCTCTGGGAACCCTTTCGGTGTTGCCGCTTGCGCCTGGCGAATCACTTCCGATGTTTTGCCAATTGTCTCTTTGATGACGGTCTTCATCTCGCCAAAGCCGCATCGTTTTGCCGTCTCGAGCCAGTGCCGGCAGCCGATTTCCATCCAGCGGTAGTGGCGGTTCTTTCCCGTGACAGCCATCGCCATTTTGATTTTGTGGGGTGAGAGCTTGCCTCGGCCATGTCCCAGCACGGGATAGGCTGACAAAATATCATAGCGCGGCGTGAGCCTGTAGGCGCCGCCGGGAAGCAGGAACAAGCTGAAATTCTTGGCGTGGCCATCGATGGCGGCAAGCATCCAAAAGACAAGCTGAGTTCGCATGAAATCTCGCCGGTCTTCGGCCGCCTGCTCGGATCCAAGCATCAGCTCCATAATGGCGCTGATGCTCGGGCCACCATCGCTTTCGTATTTCAAGCCCGGGGGCGTCGCGGTGGCCTGGCAAAGATCCTCCTGCGGTAACCGCATATACCACTTTTCATCGGCAGCCAGGCGACGATCGAACCGTTCGACCACCAGCGTCTTGTACTCGCCAAAGGTTTCGATCCAGGACCGGGCTACCTTGATCCCATACCCCCGGACAATCTCAGAGCAAAGCCACTCATTTTCCACCGAGGTTGACAGGTCAATACCTTGGGGGCTCATCCCCAGAGGAAGCTTAAGGATGTGCGTGGTGGGAGTCGTCCCAGTAGGCCGATACCAGACCCCCTCTCGGAACAGCAGCGCGGTCTTCTCCTGCGCTCCCGCCAACGAGATCCGAAACGGGTCGTCGGAGGACTCTTCCTGTGAGAACGCCGATGCCAAAGATCGGGTGAGCAATTGAGCAACGCCGGCAGGTGTAACCCGTTCGGCGGTAATTTGCCGAATGTTGGTCGGCGGTTGGCCTTCCGGCATCAGTTGCAGTGCACCGACGCAATCCCGGCCAATTTCCTGCAATAGGTCAAAGGCGCCAATCGAGGGAGTCTGGAACCGCCGTTGAATCCTCTCGCGAATCTGGCGATTGTCCGGCAGCAGGTTATCGAAAAACGCCTCCACACCAGCACGATACGGCTCCCGAGACGGCCGCAGCGGCAGCGAGAGCGAGATGGGCCGTGCATGCGGGGACGTGAGCCACGGTTCGGCGTACAGAAAATCCTGGCTGCCGCTGGCTGGCCGCCGCCAATCGCCCACCCGTTCCCCGTTCATCCAGATGGACAGCGCCCGGGATTTGCTCGGTCGTCCCATACGCTACCATTCAGCCCGGCGACTCGAGTTCCCTCGCGGACGCACCACGAGTTCTAGGTCTAGGGCGGCCAACAGCTTGAAGATCAAACTCAGGCCCGCCTGAGCGGGAGCCAGTTCGATCTTGGAAACCGCTTTCTGAGTCATCCCCACTTTGGCCCCGACGTCCTTTTGCGTCAGCCCGCGCTCCCGGCGGAAGCCTTGCAAGACCGGCCCGAGCTGCTGCGGCGTTTTGATTGGATAATCATTCATATCCCATAAAAAGGGTAAAGCCTCAGTATCCCTTATACAAGGTAAAAACAGTTTATCCCTTAAGACAGGTGCCGTCTCCACCCAAGCAGGCAGGCGACATATCAGTTGAAGCAAATGCCCCGGGCGCTCACCGGAGTTGCCAAGGATCGCCCGAGCCGCGAAAGCCTAAGCGTCGTCATGCTCGCGCAGCCGGTCCCAGGGCGCCTTTGCCAAGCGAAGTTCCACTAAGGACATATCAAAGCTACTCGCAGCCGCCCGTGCCCACGCGCGACCTGGGCAAGCGGACAACTCAGAGCCCTCAACCAATTCAGCATATGCCGCGTTCGATGGAATGATCAAATCCTAGGGACGGCTGGTCCGGCAAACCCGCACATCTGCCGTCGCCTACTTTGCGCGGCCCCTTTCTCGTCAGTCTGGAGCTGCAAGTTCCGAACAGTCTGGAGATTCGGGGAGGAATAACGCGGTCGCGATTCGCGTTCTACCACGGCCAGGTCACCAGGCAGCACCTGATCTCCGAATATGCGCTTGAGGCGCGCAGCAAAGTCAGGGCGTCTCTTCGATTTGGCCGGTGGGGTGCGCGGCGGCGAAGACAGGAGCACAACGATTTTCCCGGTTTGCTGATCTCAACGGATTCACCTGGTTTCACCCAGGCCCGGACGCTGCCGAAGTGGTGCCGCACCTGTCGTAACGTGGCGATTCGGTATGACGACAGCGGCTGTTCCGCCTTGCTGAGCATCAGATTGCCTGGGTGGCGGTCCGGATTCGCCCCGGCTGAGAGCGCATTCTGGACAATCGTGGAGCGAATTGGGAGCAACTCTTGCTGACGGCGACAGCGGCAAAGCAGGCGTGGAGAGCTCTGCTGAATGGGGTTCAGAAGGTCGTGCGTTCGAAACCGCACCGCCTCGACCAATTTCAAAAATTTCTCCGTCAAAGACTTCCAAAGTAGCTCGAGAGCGATAACAACGCTCAGACCACACCCTCATCGCCGAACGCCGACGAGCTAAAGGTTTGGGGCGGCCTATCGAAGAGGGTATTTGGCTCCATGTCCTGAGCGGGTTCTTCTTCGAACCTCCGGCTATAAAAGGACAAGCAACGTGGCGCTCCCTCAAAACGAGGAAGCTGAAAGCGGCCCGGAAGGAATTCTATCGGCGCGGTGACAAGGGAGATGCGGCTTCCCTGAAGCCAAGCGCGACCACGGCCGGTGAGGTCATCCGAGCAAATCACGACGGCTGTCGATGGCGAAAACCCCGAACGCTTCGAAAGAGCTCGAATTCCTTCACCTTTCTGCGAACTCTTGAACCCGTGATCGCCTGGCTGTCCACCATCGAGTCACGAAGATGAATGTGGAGATTGGGCAAAGCTGACGATTCGATCACTATCCCGGCGGGCTTTTCTACCAGAAACTTTAGGATGAGGCTCTCGACCTGGTGATCGAGTGATGGTCAACTTGGACTGCCCTTCTTGAGGTAACTCCACTCGCAGTCCAAATCCGCAATTTGGAATGAAGCTGAGTTTGACGCGAACTTCCTCCTCGACCTGGAGCCCCCTGTGTGGAAAGATTGGTTAGTCACCGGATGCTGTGGGTTTTGCCGAAACAAGACGCTGCCTGGCCGAAATGGTCGATAAACTGGCGAAGGGTAAAGGATGGACAATAATGCGAGGAACCGACTCCGCGCATTCACGTGTTCCGCGAGTCGCGAGTGCACACTCCGCGACACCGCCCTCCGCGACTAAGCAGCAATTAACCTAGCGCCATGCTGAATTGTGAATGCCCCGGAACTTGCCGCTAAGCGAATGAAAGCCCTATCTCTTTTCTTTAGTTTGGTGCTTTTGGTGGGATGCGGCGGTCCGACGAGTCGTTGTCTCGTGTCCCCGTTGTCGGGCACATTGGTGGCCAACGGCAAGCCCGTCGAAGGCGTCAAGGTCACACGCAGATACCACAGTCATTGGTATAAGGATAAGGTCGAGGAGGTGGCTCACACCGATGACAAAGGTTACTTCGCGTTTAAGGGCGTATGGAAAAGAGCGCTGATCGACGTTCTCCATCAACCTGTAGTTGAGGAGCAGTTGATTGTTGAACACAACCAAACCAATTGCGTTGTCCTGAACTTGGCTAAACTGAATTACGACACCTTCGGGGAGTTAACTAGCGCTTCGGAGCAAGACAAGCGTCGATTGACCAAACAAGATGGAACACTCTACTTCAAGTATGATTTGGACC
Source organism: Limisphaerales bacterium (assembly GCA_044225505.1). Classification (GTDB taxonomy): domain Bacteria; phylum Verrucomicrobiota; class Verrucomicrobiia; order Limisphaerales; family SIBE01; genus JAXMHN01. The sequence goes on along the minus strand of JBGAIN010000050.1, from coordinate 6,060 downwards.
TCGACAAGGCGCCACTTGGAGCGCCCCAGTAAGCCGTCGACTATCCCAGAGAGGCTCGTTCACTGGGTGGCTCCCAGACCAGACTGTCCGACGCCATCCCCTTTCGCATCAGCCTCTGGATCCGGCGCGCCCTGACTCCATCGGCTGCGGATCGCCTTTTTATTAAGCTTGCCCACGCTGGTTTTTGGCAATGCGTCGACTAATCGAATCTCGATGAGAATGGCGCGCTTATGGAGCCGTCCATCGTCAATGAACTGGCGGAGGAAATGGACCAGCGCCTTCGGTGTTACGGACTCGCGCTGCTCAGCTCGGAGCACTACCTCAGCGTAAGGACGTTCTCCCCAATGCGGATCGGGACGTGCGACGACCGCCGCTTCTTTAATTGCCGGATGCTGACTGAGCGCGTTTTCCAGTTCCAAAGAAGAGATCCATTCACCACCGATCTTGATTACATCCTTTAAACGATCCGTGATACGCAGGTATCCGTCCTCGTCCATATATCCAACATCACCAGTGTGCAGCCACCCGCCCCGCCAGAGTTCGCGCGATCGTTCCGCATCCTTGAAATAGCCAGGCGTCAGCCAGGGCGCTTGCGCAACGACTTCGCCGGTGTTGGTCTTACCCGGCGGCAACACTTCCCCGTCCGGGTCGACGACCCGAAGTTGAACCATCGGCGTGGGCAGCCCTGTTCGAATCAAGACTCCGCGCTTTGCATTGGAATCCCATTCCGACATCCTCGGCTGCAGATGCGCCAGCGCCAAAATCGGGCACGTCTCCGACATGCCGTAACCGCCGAGGAGTTGGATTCCACGATCGAGCGCTTCCTGGGCAAGCCCCTCAGGCAACGCGGACCCGCCCACCAGCAGTTTACACCGGGATAAGTCGATGGCTCGGCTGGTCGGATGGTGCAGCAGCATCTGCACAATCGTCGGGACGCAATGCGTGAAGGTTACCCCGTGCGTCGCGATCAGCTTCAGGAGGCGCTCCGGCTCGAAGCGTCCCGGGTAAACCTGCTTAATGCCCAGGAGCGTAGCCAAGTATGGCATTCCCCAGGCATGCACGTGAAACATCGGGGTCATGGGCATGTAGACATCGTCCGTGGAAAGACGGAGCGGCTGCGTGCTGGCGCTTAATACCAGTCCATGAGAAAGAGTGTGAAGCACCAGTTGACGGTGGGTGAAAAAGACGCCTTTCGGCTCACCCGTCGTGCCGGTGGTATAGAACAACGTGGCGACAGCATTCTCGTTCAAGTCCGGAAATGCGAACGTGGCCGGAGCCTGCTGCAGCAGGGCTTCGTATTCGCCTTCACAGTTTTTTGGCAGATCGGGCAAAGGCCCTTCGTCGTTGAGAAGAACGAGCTTTTTTAACTGCGGCAGGCGCGACCACAGGGGTGCGGCCAACTCAAGGTAATCCGTGTGCAGGAATAGAACTCGATCTTCGGCGTGATGGATGGTGTAGTGAATTTGCTGTGGAGACAGGCGAACGTTAATGGTGTGAAGGACCGCGCCAACCATCGGGACGGCAAAAAACAACTCCAGATATCGGTGGCTGTCCAAGTCCATGACGCCGACACGATCGCCGACGCCGACACCAAGTTGAATCAGGAGATGGGCCAGACGCTGGACACGCTCATAGAACTGGCGGTAGGTCAGCGTGACCGTATCGCGGTAACAGATCGTTCGATCGGGCGCCCAAGCCAGGGGGCGGTCAAGCAAGTGCCGAATCAGGAGTTGGGTCGGCTGACCTATGGTAACAAAGCCGGTCATGAATGATGGGTTATGGAACTGGAACACCCATTCAATAACCGCTTACAGTTGGTGCGGCAATCCCTATTCGTGTCTCGTTAGGTGAATGGTTCCGCTCTTTTCTCGCGCGGCCACCTCGGTCGCCGTGCCACACCGAAAGGTTTCCGGTGACAGCAAATCATAACTCGAGGTTGGCTCAGGGATTAATGAGGCGGTAAAACTTTTTGCCTGCTACAGGCGTAAGGCTCAAAGGACTGCTTTGGCTCTCAGCGTTAACCCATGGACCGACGATGCTGTCGGACTCTTGCAGAATCCATCCGTTCTGAGGCCAGCTCAAATTGATACTTCCATTCGCCCCGAGCGAAATCGCTGTGTGCTGCACAACCGTCTCGAGAATCACTTGCCCATGCGAATTCAGAGAAGTGTCCACGACGTATTCACCAGCGCGTAGCGTTATCTGCTCGCGTCCAAGAGCACGAGAGAGGGTGGCGTCGAGAACCAAGTCCTTCTCAATCACGAGCACGTTAGTCTTGTCCGCAGGTTCCGACAGGAAACTCAACAGTAACCCGTCTCCCGCCCATACTGCAGACGTCTGAACAGACCGATCCGTCGCGGGAAATCCGATGGTGATGCTGCAGATCCCAAACCCTCGGCAATCCCGGCTGGCTCGTCCGACCTCCACTGTCACCACGATCCCGCGCGCTGCGACAACCACATTCACTTGCCCATGCGGGTTGACCGTGTAATCCACGGGATACTCGCCCGCTTTGACCGTTAATTGTTCGTAGCCCAGCGCTCTCGACGTGACGCTGTCCAACGCCAGGTCTTTCTCGATCACGAGCACATTGGTCTTGTCGGCCGGTTCAGACAGGAAACTCAACAGTAACCCGTCTCCCGCCCATACTGCGGACGTTGGCACCGATCGGTCGCTCAAACGCGTCTCAATCGTGATGCTGCAAATCCCAAACCCTCGGCAATCCCGGCTGGCTCGTCCGACCTCCACTGTCACCACGATCCCGCGGGCTGCCACAACCACATTCACTTGCCCATGCGGGTTGACCGTGTAATCCACGGGATACTCTCCGGCTTTGACCGTTAATTGTTCGTAGCCCAGCGCTCTCGACGTGGCGCTGTCCAACGCCAAGTCCTTCTCGATCACGAGCACGTTAGTCTTGTCCGCCGGTTCAGACAGGAAACTCAACAGTAACCCGTCTCCCGCCCATACTGCGGATGTCTGAACAGACCGATCCGTCGCGGGAAATCCGATGGTGATGCTGCAAATCCCAAACCCTCGGCAATCCCGGCTGGCTCGTCCCACCTCCACCGTCACCACGATCCCGCGCGCTGCCACAACCACATTCACTTGCCCATGCGGGTTGACCGTGTAATCCACGGGATACTCGCCCGCTTTGACCGTCACCGCTTCATAGCCCAGCGCTCTCGCCGTGGCGCTGTCCAACGCCAGGTCCTTCTCGATCACGAGCACGTTAGTCTTGTCCGCCGGTTCCGACAGGAAACTCAACAGTAACCCGTCTCCCGCCCATACTGCGGACGTTGGCACCGATCGGTCGCTCAAACGCGTCTCAATCGTGATGCTGCAAATTCCAAACTCCCTGCAACTCTTGCTTGGCCGACCAATCTCCACATTGATCACAATTCCACGCGCCGCCACATCCAGACTTACTTCCCCGTGCGGATTGACTGAATAATCCACTAAGTATTCCCCAGCCTTGACTGTCACTTCTTCATAGCTCAGCGCACGCGACATCTTGCTGTCCAAGACGAGGTCCTTCTCGATGCTCAAGACACCGGTTTTCTCGGGGGGTTCAGCTAGAAAACTCAATTGAAGACGGCCTCCCGCCCAATCCGCTGAAGTGGCAATGGCCCGATCAGTTGCCGCTCCGGCAGTCGTGATATTGCAGATTCCGAAGCCTGTGCAGTTTCGACTTGGCCGCCCGAACTCAACAGTGATGACGATCCCACGAGCCGACACGTTCACACTCACCTGCCCATGCGGGTTACCCGAGTAATCCACGGGGTATTCCCCAGCCTTCACGATTACTTGTTCGTAACCCAACGTCCGCGACGTAGCGCTGTCCAAAGCAATGTCCTTCTCAATCACCAGTACGTTGGTCTTGTCCGCAGGTTCTGATAGAAAACTCAGTTGCAGGCGGCCATTGGACCAAGTCGCAGACGTAGGCACGGTCCGATCCGCGGCGGTCAGACCCACTGTTACGCTGCAGATTCCGAAGCCGTTGCAGTTTTGACTTGGCCGGCCAATCTCGACATTAATGACAACCCCGCGCACGGCGCCGTCGCTTGTGCCGTCTTGATGGGCACTGTCGGTGGCGCGGCATGGAAAGCATGACGGAAGGACGGCAATCAATCCCGCGAGCCAAACAACCCGGGCCAACCGCACCCACGCCGCTTTCGTTGCCTCGAAGGGCAACCCCGTAGTTCGGACTAAAGCTCGACCTAAAAACTCGGAACTGGCGACGCGATTCCTCATGATAAACCTATTTTAGCGGACAATGCTTGTCCTGAGGCAGCCCAAGAGGTGGGCGCAGAAGCGGCCATTTCCAAACCAATCATTAGGCCGCGGTGTTTCGAGACTAGCGCCCCAGGAACTGGCACTGCGTGCAAATTCACGCACGGGTGATCCCAAAAGAAGCAGCACGATTAATGCCACTAGAAAGCCTGCCTTCTTATTGCGGATCCGAGAACTGTTTCCCCGATCCAGTCGTTCGAAAGAATTCAGTTCCACGCCGCCTCTTCTGCTCACGTCCCGGCGGCAGTTTTTCAAACCTTCTGCCGTGCGTTGGATCGATTCCTTTGACGGAAACGGGCCATTCCTCAGTAAAACGTTCCCACCAAGGCCCGCGAATTGCGCCTTTCGGTTGGGCTCGATTCCCAGGCGGCATTTCTTCATGGACCGCCGCTTCTGATGCGGCAAGGTTCAATGGCGTCGTGCATTGGCGATGGAGTGCTACGGACGAGAGTCGGAGGCAGGATCTGTCCCACAATTGGGCGCGACATCCACAAGGCGAGCGACGGGATGGCACTTGCCAGGGCTGTCAGTGAGCGGCTGTGGGGATAACGCCGCTAAGAAACATTCCGCCAAGCAAGAGTGAGTAAATTACTGGAAATCTTGATTCGCGGAGAGAAATGGACCGCGTCACGAGAATGCGGTTTTACCCCCGAGCATTCCGCAAATTGCGGACATCAACGTTAACCGGCTATTCGACAATTGTTTAGAGAAACCACGACGGTGTTTCGCCTCGGCAAGAGCAAATTGCTCCTGGATTGGGTAAATCCTCCCGACCACCTGGATCCCGCCCAAGCGGATCCAGTCCCGGTAACTGCCCTGGCCGGTTCTAACTCAAAATCCAAGCCGTGATCCGGCAATTTCTTCGAGCTAACCGCACTGAGAACCCTATGAGAACCCTATGAGAACAGGATCATGATGCTGTTCTCATCCTGTTCTCATGCTGTTTGCAGGCTGTTTAGACCGAATGAAGAGCAGCACCATGCCGCTCTTCACAGGAACTGGGTCGATTCGTGGGTTGGTGCCAATTGTCTCCGGAGTGTGAGACATTTGTCCCCCCCGACGGATCGTCGAAGGGGGTTAGCGAAGCTGGCGCGTCCGGTTGGCCGAATTGTCCAACATGAGGATTGCCTCTCACGGAGACGTGCTGGGCTCCGGAGCATGCCGGAGTTTGAGGGAAATCGTTTCGATCGCCTGACCTGACCGCTCCTGCAGAATTTGCCAGCCCAGATCGAGATTGAACATGCCGCTCGAACAACGACGACTTCTGTCTTACGCTCGCCATGAATATGCGATTCAATCGGGCCAGGGCCCTCGCCATTCTCATCCCGGGAACAGCCAAGGCGTTTGTTCTTGCCCTTATGCTTTCTATTCTGGCTGCGCTCATTGGTTTATTCTTTGGAAAGGACTTCGGCAGTCTTGTTGTCACGTCGTTCAAGATTATTTTCGTTCTCGCTGAGGCCCTTTGTGTCGTCGGAGCAGTGTTCGCCGGGCTCGCCGGCGCTTCCGACAACAACCCCAAGTAATAGCAGGAAGAATTGCGCAAGAGGGCTCTGGCAGCTTGGGAGCGTGACGGACTCCAAGGGCTGACCACGAATCCCGTAGAATCGGCAGGTGTCACCGCGGAACTCGCTTTGGCTCTCCGGGCGCAGGAAGGCAGGCAGCCTTTCCCAGCACCGTGGACCTTGACCCGTTCTATTAAGCACCCCAACCTAGGAAACGTGAAAGCGCGGCTCCAGCCCGGGGTTTCCAGCATGGTTACCTGCTGGC
>JBGAIN010000049.1:0-45388 GCA_044225505.1 Limisphaerales bacterium | reverse complement strand
GCGGGGTGCTGCTCGGCATTCATTCGGTCGCGTTCTCTCCGGACGGCCGGCGTTTGGCCGCGGGAAGCAGCGGCCAGGAAGCCATCAAACTCTGGGATCTGGGCAGTCAACAGGAAGTCCTCACCTTGGAAGGGCCAGGATCAGTATTCTATGTGACAGCGTTTGCGCCTGATGGCAACGCGTTGGGTTCCCTAAATTCCACACACCAACTGCACATTTGGACTGCACCCCCCTGGGACGAGATTAACAAGGCCGGGAACCAATAACACCCCGGCCCTTTAAGGCAACGCGTCCCCTCGCCTACATGGCGCTGCTCCGCTGCCTACCCCATCCGGACGGAGACACTGCGGAGCAAGGCCACCTGGCCTTGGCGCCGCACCGCATGAGGAACGCCCTACTGCCGGGAATAGACGATTTCCATGGTCTTCGCGCCGCCTTTGCTTCCATCGAACATCTCCAAGGTGTGCGAATCGGGCCCGGAAATCCGGAAGACCAATTTCATGGGGATATCCGCGCGACCCGTCGCGGGACACGAGCTTTTGCCTTCCAGCGTGATCAACTCTTTACTTCCTTTGCCTTCGCTCGTGAACATCGATGTGTTCATGTCATCGATCCAAACACTCTGATAGATCCCTTTGACCTTGTTGTAACCAAACAGCGTGCGGCCATGAAAAGGTTTACCCATCATCTCGCCGGCAAACTCTTCCTGAAGAAAGCGGCCATTCATAATCCAGCTCACCTCGGCCGTCCCTTGACTTTCCTCCGGCTGACCATCGGGGTCCATCCAGCACTTAACGTCGCACCTCCAAGTCCCAACGAATTGGTCAAGGGCCTTATGTTCCGGACCAGGCGCGCCAGCGGCTTGCGCTTTTTTCATCATCTCTTCCATATCGCCACTGGCATGAGAGGCACTGCTGGCAGATTTTAGACTTGGCTCTCGAACCGTCGCGGTGGTTGTGCCCTCATAAGAATGATTCTTCATAAATAACCTTTCATTTTGATGATTGCGCTCTCCTTGCTGCGACTCGTGATCGCGGATCACGGGCCTAGGGTAATCTGCCACTGATCGAGGGATCTTCCAAATGACAATTCCAAGAAAGTTTTGCCATACTGCTTACGACGAGAAGAAGCCACCTGATCGCTAGGACTATCGCGGCGCCATCCTGCTTCTGCCCGCCTCACTTCTTCGCCAGCCTGTAGTGCAGGCTTGCAGCACGCTCAAGGCGACGGCGCGACCACACGATAAAAGCGCCACCGTTCCGCAAGGTCGTTGCTGGGGCTTTCAAAGTCCAGCGTCCCGCTGAGACTTGTGGTGTTCGTTCCGATCGTCGTCCAGGTGACCAGATCGCGAGTCGATTGGATGAGATGCTGGGTCGTGGGACGACCCCGAAGTTGAATTCGGAATTGGGCGTTTTCCGTCCAGGCGATCGAAGTGATCTTCGGCGTTTCTCCAGACGTTCCGCTCAAGCCAGAAGCTTTCCAATGGCGCAACAGAGCCCGAAGCGCCTCGGGCTTGTTCACAGGCGCAGGCTGATTGGCCTGGTCGCGCTCGTTGACCCCATGACACGACGCGCAAGTCCGTATCTCACCGGGTTGGAAAGTGACCCAAAACCTCTCTCGGACTACAGGCGTCCCGCCCGGGTCCGTCAGCTGCCAGGTTAAAGCGCGTTGGGCTGGAACGAAAGCCGCCATCGATCCATCGTCGCCAAGCTGCACGCTGCCGACCGGACCAGCGGACGCCATCAGCGAACTAGTCAACGCGGCGGACTCATGCAGCGGCTGGGCCAGCACTCGGCGCCCCGCCCTGGGCGAGTCTTGTTTTCTGACCAATCCGAAGCCTCGCACCTGATCGCCTTGAAAGAACTGCAGATAACGAATGTCATAAACTTTCCCCTCTGCGCCGAGGGTTTGCGTCGCGGTCCCAGCGACACGGAGATTAAAGGGTTGCTGCCGGTCCGCATGATCGCGCGACGTCAGGTTGCGGCTAACCACCAGAGCCAACCGGTTAGATCGTAAGTATCCCTCCAAGTCGCTTACGGAAACGCCTTCCTCGGTAAACACCTGCTGCTCGGGCGCACCGAGCGGCGTCTTTCCCGCTCGAGGCGCCGGGCGGGCCCGCACTTCCACCGGATTGAGCTCCCAGAGCGGCCCGGAGTAGTTCAGCATAGCGCCGTTGGCCCAGTAGCTAATCGACTTAGTGACCCCGGGGGTCAGGTTCTCGTCCGGGCCCCAATATCGTGACTGCGGCAAGGGTTTCAGAGTTTTGACTCGAAATGCGTAATCTGAGCCAACGCCGCGACGCGTTTCTGAGTTGGTCGCGAAGGTGTGGACCGCGATCAGGAGGCCATCGCTTAGCGGAACAGGTTCACGGTAGTGACCCGAATGATTAGGCGAGGGCGTCGCCGAATAGCTTTTTGTTTCGGGATGAGTGATGTAATCGATCTTCATCCGATCGGCGTCGAGGCCAGGTGCACCAGCGAGGGTCACAATTTGTCCGGAGGCGTGAGTGGAAAACTCTGGAGCGTCAATTCCGTAGTACAACCCCGGATGTTGAGGATCCTCCTTCAATTGCAGCAGATTTTCCGTGCGATTGGTGTTAAAGCGGGCGGCGATATTGTAGAAAGTCGTTAAGTTGGGATCATCCAGGAAACTCTGTTCCAAGTAACCCACCAATTCATGACGCCCTACGTGATTCAACGTCTCCGCCTCGGTGCCATCCTGGTTGATCATCCAAGGCAGGAAATGATTGAAGGTATGCCGGTTCACTCGGCCTTCCACAGATCGAGGTTCCGGAAACACTTCCGTCCGGTTGCCAACTAGAATGAGCGCGTTCGCCGTTTCATCGGCGTAGTTGAAAGTGCCGTAGGGAACTTGTTCTCCCTGGGCCACCGCGTCGGCATCCGCATCGGCTTCCTGGTCGCGTTGGAGATGATCCCAACGTGTAAAGATTACTCTGCCAAAACTGTCGACCGTCGGCGTAAAGGCGCCGGAAGGCGAGTGGTCCAGCTGAAACAAATCTCCTGTGTTCGGGTCAAGGCTCCACAGACCGGAGACCGTGGGAGCAAGCTCGTATTCGTCCAGTTGTGGATAGAGATGGGCCTCGCCGTTCCGTGGCCGATCACTCGTAAAGAGAATGCGCCCGTCCGAGCCGTAGCATGGGCTAATATTGTTGAAACTCGACGGCTGGTGCGCGACTTTGACGATCGCTGGCACTTCCCCTTTTCCAAACCCTGTGATTTCGTAAAGCTGCCAGACATTGCTCGTGACCTGCCATTGACTCGTCGCGGCGCCCACCACCATGCTGAACACGGCTTTTTTTCCTGACCAATCCACCGCCGGATCGCGCACCGCAATGCTCTTGGCCCCCTGGAAACCTTCGTTGCCAAAGCCGGCTTCGGCGGTGAGGTTGCGCAATGTGCCATCCGGATAGCGAATGTAGAGGTCGCCGCCGCGGCCGGTTGATTCCACGCCCGGCTTATGATTGCCAAAGACCGCAGCGATGGTGGTGAAATCATCGGCAATAGGAACCTGGGTGACGAACAGAATAGGGTTGGTCAAGGAAGCACCGTGAGCTAGAAAGGAGGCCATCATCAAAGGCCAGACCATCCCTAGCCTCGTCCAAAACCCAGAATAAAGCGCGCGTTCGGGAACCATGCCACGTTTTCTGCGTGCAAAGGCAATGCCAAACGTCCTTCAAACCCGATTTTCCCGTGGTGAGGGGCGTTGCACGAGAGATTTTGTCCTGGGGACGGCACGGGAACAGCACCCTCTGCCTTTTTGAAGGGCTTTAAGGATTACCCCTCCAGATCGGGTCATAATTTTGCGAAAAACCACGCAACAACCAAGGCTAGCGCTCCCTGAAGTGTCCCGATGACGGACACTCGTCTTCCAGCCGTAGCCTTTATCCGATAGAGTTAACTCGCTCAACTGTAGCTGACTGGCACCTGTCGTTGGGTGAAACCAACCCGAATCCGAGGAATGCAACCACGTGAGCTCTGTACAGCGATATCGACGCATGTCGAAACGGTTGACGCAGACCGTTCCATCGGTTTTTTATTTGCGGCGTTCCGAGCGCTCGTTACAGTTCCCAGATCGCATATCTCACAGGCATCTTTCTCGCCGTTTTCGTTTCTGTCCTGGCGCGAGTATCAGGATTTGACCGGGACCGAGTCTTCTATCCCTTGGTATTGGCGGTCATTGCAACGTATTACGTGCTCTTTGCGGTGATGAGCGGCTCGACCCACGCCCTCATCGTCGAATGCCTGATCGTCACTCTATTCCTGCTTACAGCCTTCATCGGATTTAAAACCAGCTTGTGGTTCATCGTCGCAGGACTGGCGGGGCACGGCATCTTTGATTTTGTGCATGGTCAACTCGTGGTAAATCGGGGCGTGCCCGAGTGGTGGCCAGCCTTTTGCCTCGCTTACGACGGGGTGGCCGCAGCGGTTCTCGCGTTTCTACTCAAAGACTCGAGTCTCGACGCCAGAGCCAAGGTTCCTCCCACGGAGACCCGACTGGAGTTACGAATTCCACCGGTCCTGGTCTGCGCCTTTGTGGCTGGATTCATGTGGTTCATTTCTGGCGTGTCAGCGCTCTGGACTCTCCATTTTCCATTTCGCGGGCCTATGGCGAGGGCCTTGGCTTTGGCTGGGTTGGCAATTGCCAGCGCCGGGGTTTTTTCTTTCCGGAGGGCGAAGACCACGCTCAATCCGACCTTGCCCGGTTCGGCCTCCTCGTTAGTTGTGTCTGGCATCTACCGGTTTACCCGGAACCCAATGTATCTCGGCCTGTTGCTCACGCTGCTTGGGTGGGGTGTCTATCTGGGCAACGTTCTGGCGATAGCCCTGATTCCTGGGTTCGTCATTTACATGAACCGCTTTCAGATCCAGTCGGAGGAGCGAGCTCTCACGTCGCTGTTTCCTCGGGACTTTCCCGCTTATAAAGCCAAAGTGCGCCGGTGGCTTTAGCTGTCAGCTCGCTCTGGTTAATTTGGCGGCGCCAAAATCCCGCGGGTGAATGTCAGGCGCTTCGTATCTGGCCTCGGCGTTTGCCTGACCCGATGACGACGCCATGTCTCGTCCGGTTCGGAAGTTCCCTCCCTCAACCGGAGACCTAGGCTCGCGCTACTTTCACCGCTTCGGTCGCCGACCGCTTCCTAGCAGTCGGATGGCGCGCGACGGAGACGTTCCCAGCACCCAAAGAGAGCGACGGCAACAACCGCCAACGCGATGTTGCTCGAAGTGTCCGGGACGGTGGACGCGCCACTCCCCGAACCGCCACCACTCGAATCGGTGGTCAACGTGAAATTGGCCGGGGTGAATGTCGGCAGGGTATCTCGGCCAATCTGCCCTGTAAGGTTCAACAAGCGCGCAAGAATCTTCAGATCAGCCGTGTTGTCGTTCAAGTCCTTGGAATACACCAACCGCGGCCGGTCCAGACCGCTATTGAAATAAATAAAGAAACCCGGGCCCGGTACTGTGACCTGTGCAGCGATCAAATCCGCCGCTTGACCGGCGCCAAAGGGTGTAGCCGTGTTGGCATCGTTATCGAACGTCTCCAGAACCACCACGTTGGCCCCAGTCGTCGGCAAACTACTGATCGGAACGTTGGCAAAGGTGAGCGGACTGGCCACACCGAACACCGACGGGTCAAACACGAACGTGTCCGTGGCCGGCGAGAATGAAATGAAGCTTTCGCCAGCGACGACTTGCCGTCCAGGGGTGGTCAGGGCGGTCGTACCCGCGAATGGGTCCGTGTTAAAAGTAAAGCTAGTGGCTAACCCGCTAGGGGTGAGGCCGCTAACGACGGCCAAGACGGCAGCAGCCCAACCTATTTTTTTGAATTGATGCTTCATCGCTCTCCTTGGTTGTTAGGATCGTACGTTTTCTCCGTCGGAACGGCGAATAAGGACGGAAACTGATCACTTTCTTCAAGGAATCGGAGGAGAGTGTTAAGCCTTTCAGCGCGTGTAACGAGTTCGAGATTCTACTGAAAGCTGTCCAACTGGAGCCTTCGGAAGGATGCCAAACGATGTGAGACCCGGAGATTCCATCCCATCCCGCACGCCTGTCTGTAGTTCGGAAGTAGTATAGCGCTCCGGACATCGATCGCTAAGAGTTAAGGGAATGAGATTAACCGCTGGCTGCCCAAGTCGTACTGCGTTTCCACCCAGGAGCATGGCTCTGGAATTTTCCAGGCACTTGATACTCCTGTTTCTGGCTTTTCGCAGCCTGGTCGGAGCGACGGCAGCCGATTCTTTGGACACATGGCAACTCCGGACTCCGCGCGCGAACACCAATTACCTAAACAATGTGATCTACGGCCAAGACCGCTTTGTCGCCGTCGGCGACGAAGGCACGATTCTGTATTCGACCGATGGAGCGAACTGGGAAGCCGCACCGAAAGTGACAACGAGAGATCTCCACACGGTCATATTCGCCAACGGACGGTTCGTGATCGGAGGTGCAGATCGCCTGATCCTTACCTCAACCAACGGCGTGAGCTGGCAGCCAGCACTCAGCGGGACACTGGGATCCTTGTTTTGCGGAACGTATGGCAATGGGCAATACCTCTTTGCTGGCTCGCGTTTCTTGGTTAGCTCCTCGACCGGCGAGAGTTGGACCTTCCGCACGCAGCCTTTTCCCCAGGTCATGGACGGACTAACTTACGGCAATGGAAAGTTTGTTGGCGTCGGATGGGACTCCGATACTTACGCGGCGGCGCTGTTTACCTCGACCGACGGCGCTGAATGGACGCCGCGCGATCCGAAAACGTCTGAATCACTGAATGGCGCGGCCTATGGTGACGGCGTATTCGTGATCGCGGGAGACCGAGGCGCGATTGCGACTTCTCCCGACGGCGACACGTGGACTCCGCGCACGACGGGAACCGAAAATACGCTCTGGGATGTGGAATACGGCAACCGCACTTTCGTGACGGTCGGCTGGGACGGAACGATCCTGAGTTCTCGCGACGGCGCCGATTGGACATTACGCCCCAGTCCGACCACGAACGCTCTCTACGGTGTCACCTACGGGAACAAAACGTTCGTTGCGGTCGGACGATTTGGCACCATTGTGCAATCAGCTCCGTTAACGACGCAGCCAGACGGCGTCATAACACTTTTTCAACCTTCACGACAGGGACAAGTCTTTTCGTTCCGATTCAACGCGGAGTCAGGCCAAAGTTATCAAGTCCAGGGGAGCGAGAATTTGACGGCCTGGAAGACGCTGACAACGGTCCATGCCACCGGGTCGACGGCCCAATGCGAGTTAAACGAACAGGGCCATCCCAATCGCACCTATCGGGTGGTCAAACCGTAATTTTTTCCAGCGCGCACCTTGCCAGATTAAAGGAACCAGTCCGTGAAAAAGGACCCGTTTCAGCGTTCGACCGTGAAGGTGATATCCCAGCCTGAGACAGCTCGTCCGGTCGAAGATCGTTCCGCGCCTTGGTCATCGTTCCGGTCCATTCCAATGCTGTAGACGACATAGCCGCGCTCGCGCAACCGGAAACGCAACGGGGCTCCGTCGAACGGGTCGATCGGAACACGGGGCAGAAACTCGGGAACGAGTTGCTGCAAACCACGAGGGAATTGGCCGGTGGCCAACCGAAAGCGTTCGACCGCCAAGGCCGATTCGGTCACTCGGAGTCTGGCGGCCTGCTCCACCCGCTGCACAAAGACATCGGCCCAAGGGTCCAAAAATCGATTGGCCAGGTTCCACGGAGGATAGTCGCGCCGAACCCTGGACACGGAGAGGCGAGCCATCCAATTCCCCTCTCCATTCGATTGGCTCAGGGATTGGGCGAGTCGCAGTTGATCGTCCATGGCACTCAAATAGTAAGAAAGTTCTTCGTCACCCTTTCCGGAAATGTTTCGAGCCGCATTGAGCCCGCCCATGAGGATGGCTGGCCAGCCCGCGGGCACGGTGCCGCCTGGATTGAGTTGGTTGAGATCGCCTGACCGGTAAGCGACGATATCCAGGCAACGCTGACCAGTGATGGCACGCTGCAATGCGAGCCCGACGTTTTGATCGGCTTCCTCAAAGCTTGTCCGCAGCGAGCGAAGCAGCGCGTCAGACAGGGCCGACGAATTGAGCATTCGCTCCAAAACATGGACGGCGACAGCGAGGATGGCGTTTCTTATGTAGAACGCCTCGATCGCCGGCTGCTCCCCCACGAGTCTTGCCCAGTCGAGCAAGCCTTGAGTCAGTTCCACGGCTTCCGTCACTTGACCTGTTTCCAGATATGAAAGGGCTTCCCATCGCCACGACTGGAAATCCCCGAAGAACGCTCGGATCTGGTTTCCGACCCCCCAGCTCGGACCTGACCAGTCGATGGGCAGCGAGCGACCTTTCAAACCGGCACGGATTCGTGGGAGTTGCAGCGCGGCACCGTTGGCCGCCATCCATCGTTCCAGGAACGATCGCATCGCCAGATTCAGCGGCCCGCTCCGCCCGGGCCAGTCGGGCCATCGGACTCTGGAGAAACCCCCGTTCGTGCCGAGGGTCGGAGCAACTGGAACGACGGGCTGAACGGGAAGCTCGATCGCTGGAGCCCCGGGAGTCAAGGCTAACCACGGATAGAATTCGGCCTTGGTGACGGGCTCCCCCGCCGCGCGAATCTTGGCCAACTGCAACCCCACCTGACGGGCTGCCGCGTGGCGTCGAAAACCCAGCCAAAAAGCCAAGCCCACCAGGACGATGGCCAGACCCATGCCCAGGCGCAAGCCCCAGCGGCGGCGGAATCGTGTCTCGCGGACCAGCGACTTGTCCAGTGCCGCTCCCTCTTCCGGCAGGTGCTTTCCGGCAGGAACACGAACCTCCACCACGGGCGGCGTTGCGCTCGTCGCGCGGTCCGGCAGCGCTGCTGTTTCCCGGAACTTCCTGAAAAAGAAACAGACCGCATGGAAACACACGAGCAGATCCACGAGCAGGCAAATTCCCATCCAAGCGGACACGCTCTCGCTGAACACGGTTCCCGAGCCCCGAAATAAGGCGTCCCAGATGCGTATAAAGATCTCGGCGATGCCAAAGATGACCCACGGCACGAGCAACACTTGCGTGTAGGTAGCAGTCAGCGCGCGGTTCAAAGTCGATCGCCGCGCCGATTGATATACCCCAGCCCACGCGAGCGTCATCAGGTCCGCCATGAAAACGATGAGGCCAGCCAGATACAAAAACACCAAATCCCCTTCGGAGATATTGCTGTGCGAACTGCGAAGCGCGCCCCAGCCTAGGAACAGGGCGAACGCCCCCAGCACGAGCAGCGGCTTTCCGAACTGGCGCCAGAGCGCCCTCAGGAGCCCCTGGGCAATCGCTTTCAATCCCAACGGCGAACAAAGAATGAGTTCGAGGCCTCCGCACTGGCGATCCTCGACGAATCGCATGCAAACCTCGGAAGCGACCCACAGTTTATACAGCAGGAAGGTCAGAAACAGCAGGACAACCGAATTGTCCCAGTCGAACATGAAACGCCCCAGGAACAGCCAGCCCCAAAACCAGAGCACGATGAGCGTCCCCACGACCAGCCAAGCGCTCCGAGCTTTGAGCCGGTCGCGCGCCGCCAGCCAGTAAAAGGCATTGGTGTCAAGCATGGGTGCACGGAAAGCGCGCCTGGCCCCACCCGCGCCGAAACTCCACCGATTCCATACGGCTCGCCAGGCTAAGCTGGCAGGTCCTTGAGATGATTCCAACCGCACGCCCCGAATCACACTGGCCGAAACGCCGAGCAGGATCCACCCGCACAGATGCGTTGAGGCTACCGATTCGATGAAATTCATTCGCCCCAGTTTCCAGCCGAGCGGCAATTGAGCGATATGAAACGCGAGGATGGGGCTTGGCGCCAGCACCGTCGGGTTCAAAACACCGAACGGAAAGCCCAAGCCCGTTGGGCTCGGCGCCGTCACCGGAAGATAGATCGCAAAGATCACGGCCATGGTGTAAGGGCCAAGCGCCAGCAGTAAAGTCAGCCCCATGGTAGCGTAAAACGCTTTGCGAGCATCTCTGCTGATGGACGACACAAACAAGCCCGCTGATAAGGAGAAGAATAGGGTGTTAAGCAACACCAAGGTGACCAGACCAAGTTGAGCCAACGTTACGCCTCCAAGCAACTGCGCCAGCGCTAGCATCGGCACAATCGCGATCAGATTGTAGGAGGCACAAAGGGACGATGAGACCAGTTTTCCTAAGACGACATCAAAGCCTCCCAAGTCCGTGAGAAAGAGCAGGCCAATCGTCCCTTCGCGCTTCTCGGCGCTTAGGCAATCCGCGGTCAGGAGCACGCCAGCGAAGAGCGCGTAGAGAAAGACAAACGCCGAGAGGGCGGTGAAAAGAATTCGTCCTTGGCCGTTGAATGGCAAGGCCGCCATCGCGGGCAAAAGGATCGCCACGGCGCCAATCGGGAGCAAAGCCGCGACGACTCGGCCCCGGTAAGTTCCTGGCTTCCGTGCCGAGATGCGGAGTTCGCGTCTAACAATGGGTAACGCCGTCATCGCAGCGCACGCGCGATCCAACACTGGCTAAAACAAGAACGGCTTGAGCCCATAGCGGATTTGACATCCGTGCGGCCATTTCCTCACTCCCGTCGCGCCGAAATCTCACATTTGTGGCGGCGAAAGCGTCGGATCTGGCCGCAGCCCAGATCAATGGGTGCATCTCGACAGTACCACCCTTTGTTGGCGCGCGGACTTGAGTCCGCCGGACCGTCCGATGCAGCCAGCAGCGCTCGAATCCGTCGCGATCGCGGTCGTGCCTGCGGACATTCCTGCGGGATAAATCCCGCGATCCTGGTGGTACTGTCAAGATACGCCCCAAATCAATTTAGCGCGGGATTAATCTTTGACCCACCTTCCCGCGTCTGCTTTGATTCGAGGATCGTCATCGAACGCATCGCCGAAGACCGCGGTGCACAGCTTGGTGCATTGTCGTCGTCACATGACGTTCCGTAACAAAAGAACATGATGAGTTCAAAGGACACGCTAAAGCAGGGTTTGAGAATGGCACTGGGAACCTTCGTTGGCTGGGCGGTGGTCCTTCCATTCCTCGGATTGTTCCGGTTCAAGTTTGGGCTGATGGCCGGGGCACTGTCAGCGCTCCTGCTCATTCTCGTGCACTATCTCGTCGCTCTTCGCGCTCCCGGAGACGGCCGCAAATCCGGGACGTGACCCTGCGCACCAGAAAACGCACGGTTTTGACTCGTAAGCCCATGTGACGATGCTTTGCAGCTCTCTCGTCCACTTCGGTTTTGCCATAGTGGTTATTCAGGACCTACGCATGCACTCCGTTGACCAATCGAGTCCGGCGAAAGAAAGCGCGAGCTATACCTATGAAAACCAGTAGATTCTTTGTCGGGCTTTTGTTGGCGCAGACCTTCGTAAATGCCCAAGACCAGACCAACCGAACGATGCACGAAATGCACCATTTGCACCAGGACCCCAAAGCCTATGTCGCCATGCTGGAAGATCCCAAGCGCGATGCTTATCAGAAACCGCACGAGGTCATTCAAGCACTCCAGCTGAAAGACGGCGAAGCGATTGCCGATATCGGCGCTGGTTCCGGGTACTTCACGTTCCGCTTGGCCCGCCACATTGGCGAGAAGGGCCGCATTTACGCGGTGGACGTCAGCCCGGATATGATTGTCCACCTGAACCGGCGCATTCGCGACTTAGGGATAAAGAACGTCACCACCGTTCTCTGCCTACCAGATGATCCGCTGCTCGCGGGCAGCTCGGTGGACCGGGTTTTTATCTGCGATACCTGGCACCACATTGCTGACCATCCCCAATACCTGGGCCTGCTCAAGAAGATCCTCAGACCGGGCGGCGAAGTGGTGATGATCGATTTTAAAAAGGAACCGACGCCCGTGGGACCTCCTCCCGAGATGCGTATTAGCCGGGATGACTTAATCGCAGAAATGGAACAGAACGGATTCCGGGTCACGGGCGAACAGAAATTCCTGCCCTACCAGTATTATTTGACTTTCACGCCGAAATAGCTCCAGGTCCCCGTCGCTGGAGTTCGCAGTGGCCAAGTCGGTCGCACCGGCTTGTTCCTTGATACAACCGTGTTTTAGCGGTTCGCCCTCAAGGCGGCGATCAAGAACGGGTTGTAAGCAGCCTTTGATTAGGTTACCATCGATCCGCAGGAGACTCTTATGAGCAAGACTATCAGTCCTATTAAGCGTGCCATCAAGGTCGCTCTGAAAGAAACATTCCATCCCAGTCCTCAGCGGTTCCGGATCGGCAGCAAGTCCGTGGTTTGCACTCTTTGTGGAAACGACGGATTCCACTGGCACGGGCACGGCACGCTGGGCAGCAGATACAAAGCTCTTCTCGTCGAAGGGTATGCCCTCCAGTGCTGCGATTGCAGTCATCTGGAGTTCTTTGGGAAACGGCCTGAGGAACAAGAATAGTCAGAGACAAAGAGAGAGCGGAAGGTTGCGCCCAGTATTTCAATGACCTGGGAAATAGGCGTATTTCATTTCGGATTAACGAATGCGCGGATGTGACAGAGCATTGGAGGCGTCTAATTCCGAGGGGTCGCTTTGCTCCAGCCATTTTGGCCATACAACAGGGTCCACTGCCGATCGTTAAGTATTAAACATTTTGTCGGATTTCACCTCTAACGGTTATTGATAGGTGAGATGCAGTCCCAGTCCGATGCCCAACTTCTCCGAGCATTCGCCGAGCACGGCACCGAGGCCGCGTTCACGGAGATCGTGACCCGACACACCAATCTTGTCTATTCCGCCGCGCTGCGGCAGTTGGACTCCCCCGACTTGGCTGGCGAAGTCGCACAAACTGTCTTCATCGCGTTGGCGCGCGGCGCGCAGGGTCTATCACGCAAACTCGCTGAGAACGCTTCGCTGGCCGGTTGGCTTTGTCGCAGCGCGCGCAACCTCTCACTCAATCTTCGTCGCGATGAATTCCGCCGCTACGCCCGCGAAAAGCAAGCCATGGAACAATTGGACTCAATGAGCGGCTCGAGCGTTGACTGGTCACTCCTACGTCCCGCTCTCGATGCTGCCATGTCGGAATTGAGCGAACCCGACTATGACGCGCTCGTGCTGCGCTACTATAAGAACCAAAACTTGCGGGCGGTGGGCCTTGCCCTTGGGGTCAGCGATGACACAGCGCAGAAACGCGTGGCCCGTGCCTTGGATAAACTTTCCGGACTTCTCTCGCAACGCGGCATTATGAACTCAGCCGCTTCTTTGTCCGTCGTGCTTTCGGCCCATGCCGTCCACTCCGCGCCACTGGGAATGGCAGCTGCGATTTCCGTAGCCGCGCTTCCCGCCGCGACCGCCGTCATCACCACCGCCACGATTCAGACCGTTGCTATGACCACACTGCAGAAAACCCTCATTGGAACATCACTCGTCGCCGCGATCGGAACTGGCATCTACGAGAATCGCCAGGCCACCCGCTGGCGCGAAGAGACTCTGACGCTGCGTCAGCGGGAATCCGTCCTGGCCAAGCAAGTCGAGCAAATCGGCAACGAGCGTGATGAGGCAAGAGAGAGGCTTACCGCCACCCAGCCCAAGACGGCAGACGCACCGGATCGGCCTAACGAATTGATGAAACTCCGGGCCCAAGTGGCTCGTCTGCAGGCAAGCGAACGAGAGCTGGCTCAACTCAAGGCCGCCACCGGGAACGATCCTGCCATCGAAGCCACCCTGAAATCCTGGGCAGCGCGAGCGACACAACTCAAGCAACGTTTGGGACAGATGCCCGACAAAAGCATCCCCGAACTGCGGCTTGTCACCGACAAAGATTGGTTCGACGCCATCAAGAATGCCAAGGCGCTGGAGAGCGACACTGACGTTCGCGAAGCTCTGCACAATTTAAGAAATGGGGCGAAACACGCCTTTGGTAACATGACTCTCGAGGCCTTGAAGAAATATGCCGAGGCGAATGATGGCCTGCTGCCGACCGAGATGTCGCAATTAAAGCCCTATTACGACACGCCGGTCGATGACGCTATGCTCGCCCGGTATGCGCTCCTGCAATCGGGGAAACTGGCCGATGTGGGTGCAGCGGAATTTCTCTTTGGCGAGAAGGCTCCCCCCGTCGATGAGGAGTACGACTCGCGTTACAAATTCGGCATGAACGGAACTCAATCCAGCAGCGTGAACAATCTGGGCGACCTCGTTTGGAACGGCTTGATGGAATTTGCGAAGGGCCACAACGGGTTGATCACGGTCGACGCCTCCCAATTGGAGCCCTACCTCCCTCGTCCACTGGATCCGGCCAAGGTGCAAAACATACTCGGCTCGCTCCCGCCTGGGATCACCACGATGGAGCAGCTCAAGGCAGCCGGGCCGAAATGATCCCACTGCACCGCCCGAAGGCGCCGAGCCAGGAAAGCGGTTTACGGTCGAAATGTCTCACACAACGGGAACAATTGTTCCCGTTGTGTGCAACATTTGGATGGGAGCTCCCGTGGGGCATTCTCCCCTGAGGTAACGAGAGACAAAACGGCACAAGAAACGGAATAAGGGTGTTTAAATGGGACCGGGCAAGCATTCCTGAGTTGAGCCAGCCGGGATTGATTCGAGGCAAGGCCGGTGCAATGCCGGTCCAAGGCCGGTGCAACGCCGGTCACCAATCGGCCTTCCACCGGGATTGCTCCGGCAGCAGATTGGGGTTGCTCCGTTCGGCCCCCGAGTCTTGACTGTGTCATTCTGTCGCCCTCCATCGTCGACTCGTCCTCTTCCATAGCGGATTTTCCACGCCGATCCCTAACCCTTCCCTGACTCCACGCGTCAGCCGATAGGTGCGATTCTTCCCGCACGGGACTCATCCACGCCATCGAATTCCGCGAAATGTCTCATACTCTGTCGCCAATTGGCAACCGAGTGTGAGACATTTGCCGCGACCATGACTTGCATGTCCGCGCGTAGACGTTATTACCGTGGGCACCCGAATGCGCATGCTCGACGTTTTTAGTCTCACTGACCCAGTCGCTCCTGGGATCGGCCGGAGCTCCAATCTCGCGTGGCTCTGCCTTTGGATCCTGCTGGCGGCCCCGGTGCTAATGGCTCAGCCCGCCACCAACCCGGGCGATGCGCACTCGGTTCCATCGGAGTCGCTCTTGCTGCCGCGGAGTGCAGCCATAGACCCAGGGCGCGTGACCGCGACACGAACGACGAATGGAATGTCCGTTCACGTGGATGGCATGATTGGGGCGCAGCTGAGCTGGGAACAGGCAACCCAACTGGAACGGCCAGACTGGTCCCAGGTGCTGCAGGTTCTTCAAACTGCCAAGCCGCAACTCGTCGATGGCTTGTCGTCCTGTGATGAAGAACGACGATTCTACCGGGCCACAGCTTCGGTTCCCTTATACAGCGAGAAGATGGATCTTCCCTGGTATCGCGGTTTGGACGGAATCGATCGCCGCGTTCTCAACGCCAGCGAATGGGCGACGCGCAGATTTCACACGCTTGGGGCCATGCAAGTGGTCATGGGAGCCTTGCCCAACAGGGACGATTCGAACCCCTCCCTGATCGAGGTGATCTCCGAAGTGTCAACTGCCGCATGGAGACGACTCAAGATCGCTTTCGTCGTGGAACCGGGAGATTCCGTGCCAGCCTACCTGTTCATCCCCAGGAACACCGGAGGTAAACTGCCCGGGGTGCTCTGTCTTCATCAAACCATCGCGATGGGCAAAGATGAACCAGCGGGGCTCGGCGGCTCGACGAACTTGCATTATGCGCTCGAACTCGCGGAACGTGGATTTGTGACCTTGGTGCCCGACTACCCGAATTTCGGTGACTATCGCTTTGATCCGTATGCTCACGGCTATGCCAGCGCGACGATGAAAGCCATTCGCAATCATCAGCGAGCCCTGGACGTTTTGGCCTCCTTGCCAGAAGTAGACGCCAGCCGCCTCGGGTGTATCGGCCATTCTCTCGGCGGGCACAACACGCTCTTCTTGGCTGCCTTCGATGCCCGAGTCAAAGCCGCCGTGACGAGCTGCGGGTTTTGTTCCTTCTTCAAATACCAAGGCGGTGATCTCACTGGGTGGTCCGGTCCGGCGTATATGCCTCGCATTGCGACCGAGTATGGCGCGAACCCGAGCCGGATGCCGTTCGACTTCACCGAACTCTTAGCGTCCATTGCCCCCAGGGCAGTGTTCGTGAATGCGCCAACGGGTGACTCGAATTTCCCCATGAACGGCGTCGTCGATTGCGAACTCGCGGCCCGGCCCATTTACCAACTCCACGATGCTGACGACAACCTGGTGGTCGAACATCCGGTGGCCGGACATGATTTCCCGATCGAAGTCCGCGAGCGAGCGTATTCGTTCCTCGAGCAGAGATTGAAGTAAGTCCAGGAATTTTCCCTCTGCAACGCACGGCGAAGTATATTGCCATCCACCGCGTGGCCAAACGGCACAACGAAACGGGGCACGACCGATCGAACGCCGAGTGACGGCCTCATTCGATTGAGAGTGCGCTTGGCTCTCCTTCACTCACGCAAGTTCAGGGAACCGCTGAGGGTGCGTTAAGCGTTGGAGACGATTGCGAACGCCTCCCTTGCGCTTGTAATCTTCAACAACGCTCGAGATGAAAGGATTTATGGCCGACGACAAAACCAAAACCCGACCGCAGGACTCCAAAAGGATTAACGTCAACGAAGATTACGAACTTCGAGACTGGTGCACTAAGTTTGGGTGTACTCCAGAGCAGCTCAAGAGAGCTGTGCAAAAAGTGGGAACTTCAGCGGATAAAGTAGAGGAAGAGGTCAAAGGCAAGGGTTAGGACGTCGCAGTCAACGCTCCTAAAGGCGCGCCCATGGAGTGTTGAGTGTCCAAGAGGCGATGATCGACGGAGTGATGGCTGAAGGCGCTGCCCCACTCGCCTCCTCTTCCGTCACGCCAGGTTCCGATCACTCTCACCTCGAGCAAGAGGTCTGGGCGTCGACCGTCTCATGGGGAAGAAAGTTCCGGGAGCACTATGGCTGAAAAAACAAAGCTTTCCGTGGGAGGAACCACCGTTGAAGTGTCCAACCTCGGCAAGGTGTTTTACCCAAAGGCAGGGTTTACCAAAGGTGACGTCATCGACTATTACATTCGGGTCTCTGAGGTCTTGCTTCCCCACCTTAAGGATCGGCCGATCACCTTGAAGCGCTATCCGGACGGAGTTGAAGGCTTTTTCTTTTACGAAAAGCAGTGCCCGTCCAGCCGGCCAAAGTGGGTCAAAACGCAGACCGTAGCGAAGTCTCATGGAGGCGAAGTCAACTATTGCCTGATGAACAGCCTGTCCGCACTCGTCTGGGCAGCGAATCTGGCGGACCTTGAGCTCCATACCTTCCTGCATAAGGCGACGCACATGCTCCGACCAACAGCGCTGGCCTTTGATCTCGATCCCGGACCGCCGGCGGACATTCTGACGTGCTGTGCCGTTGCGCTTCGGCTGAAGGAAGTCTTCGATGCGCTGAAGCTCAAGAGCTTTCCCAAGACCTCAGGTTCGAAAGGGCTTCAAGTTTACGTTCCGCTGAACACTCCCACGAGTTACGAAAAAACAAAGGCTTGGGCGCATGCCCTTGCCGAAGCGATGGAAAGAGAATCCCCAAAGCTCGTGGTGTCCAAGATGCAAAAACATCTCCGGGGTGGCAAAGTGCTTGTGGATTGGAGTCAAAATGACGACCACAAAACGACGGTCAATGTCTACTCGCTTCGCGCCAAGGATCATCCCACCGTTTCCACTCCGATCGATTGGACCGAGGTTCAGACCGCGTTGAAAAAGAAAAAGGCGGGACTTCTGACTTTTGAAGCGGCCGACGTTTTAGAGCGCGTTAAGCAGCATGGTGATCTGTTTGCGCCAGTGTTATCGCTCAAGCAAAAGCTTCCTGAACGCATTAGCCACCGACCGAACGATGTTTCTTGAAGTAAAACGCCAAGACCAGCAACGAAATGGCGATCAGCCATGAGCCCAAGACTCGGATACCGACCTTTGTCCACTTCTTCTTGGTCATCGCCGATACGTAAAAAGCCAGATTGAAGACCACGAGATTCAACGTCACCCAGGTCATGGAGAGAGTCTTGAATGTTCCTAGCGGAGATCCGCCTTCAACCCCGGAATCAAGTCCTATAGCGAATATGCCAACGCCCACAAAAACGTTGCACACCAAAGGCGAAAGCGCTTTTTCCAGCGCGACGGGAACTCCGGCGGCGAGTGCGATCGAGGCTAGAATTGGCTGATAAACGTTTGGAATCGCGCCGGTCGTTGTCAGCAGCAGAGCCAAGGCAGAAACCGGCATTGAAATTTTCACCGGTGTTTCTAGGTCCAACGGAGAATGTTGGCCAATCACCAATCCCAGACCGACGAGGATTAGAACATGGCTGGGATTGAGCAGGGGGTGAAGCATCCCACTGGCAATCTCTCCTCCAGTGCCGACTGAATGCGCGTGACCGGTGACTGGCAAGACAAGAAGGAACAAAAAGCACAGCAAGCGGGAGTGTTGGGACAACGGGAATCGGTTCATGTTAGAGAATCTTGAAAAGAAAGCCGAAGCCAATCATGGCGATGGCGGCGCCGCCCATGCGCACAACGATTTTACCCCAAGGCCAGCGCACCAGAAGGCCCAGGGCGATACCGCTCAAATGAAGAAGTCCGGTGGAAACGACGAAACCAATGGCGAAGGTCAGCGCATTCGCAGATTCTGGAAGCTCTGTCCCGTGTGCGTGGCCGTGGAATATGGCGAAAAAGCCGACAATCACCGCGGCTATTCTTAAGGAAGGCCGAGCGGCGAAAGCCACCATTAGGCCCAGGATGACGCCGGAGAGGGCAATCCCGATCTCAACTTTTGGGATGGGCACACCAAGAATCCCCAAGGCTCCTCCAAGTGCCATCACCACCGGGAATACCACCGGTAGGATCCACATGGCCGGGGGTCCAAGGAACGCACCCCACAGCCCCACGGCGACCATGGCAACGATGTGATCCAGGCCGGTCAGCGGGTGGTTAAATCCGCTGAGAAAACCTCCCGCGGTGCCACTCTCGGTATGGGCCATGGCAGTTAACGGCGTGAAGAAAGCGAACAACAGATAAAAGACCAGCCGATTGCTTTTCGCATTCGAGGTGATCCGCGGCTGAGATTTGTCGTCTAGGTCCATGTTGAAGGGATGTTTATAGTGAACGAGGGGCCTTGCCGAGTTTCTATTGACTGGCTGGCTTTGGTTGCGCGACTCGGGAACGAAGGTCATTTAGATCTTTCACCGTGGCATTGTAATTCGTGGCGAGTTCGTTGAACTTGCGAATGGAAGCATTCAACTCGTCGGCGAGTCGACGGATCTGCGCGTTGGCTTCCGTCAACCGCTCGTCTCGTGCCGTAACAGCCGAGGCCCAGTTGTTGATGCTACCCTTTAGCTGATCTCGTTCCAGCGTCAATTGACGGATTTCACGCTCGGCGGCGCGGAGCTTCTGCCCGGACTCGGTCGTGGCTGTTTCCGCCTTGAGGAACTGCTCTTTGAAATGCACAAGATCTTCGTCAAGTCCGTGCATCGACCGTTCTTGCTCAACGATTTTAGCTTCCTGTTGCAATCGAACGTTCTCTAACTGATTGATTTCAAGGTTCAATTGACGGTCGCGACGCCACTGCGCGACGCAGAGCGCGGCGAGCGCGAGCACGCCGATCAAATTCAAGTAATCGAGCCGCTTCATGTCCTGTTTAGCGAGACGCCGTAGCGGGGCGGATTTCGAAGGCGATTCTCTCTACGCCAGTCGAGCGCACCAAATCAAGCACGTGAATAATGTCCCCATGGCGCGCGTCGGCATCGCCGCTGATGAAAACTCGCACTTCTTCGTTGGTCTTGCGCCAGGCAGAAAGGCGCTGGGTCAGTTCGTTTGGCCCCACGAGTTGCTTGTCGAAGTAAGCGGCCCCGGCGCGGTCCACGGAAATCGTGACGAAGTTTCGCTTGGTTTCTAGGGTGGCAGCTGTTGCGGTGGGCAAGTTCACCTTAATGCTCTTCAAGTTCACCATGCTCAAGCTGACGAGCATGAAAGCGGCGAGGAGAAAGAACATGATGTCGATGAGCGGAATAATCTCGATGCGCGCCTCGTTTTCGGTGGGCAGCTTCGAGCCAAGCTTAACAGGCATAGGGAATTCTTTCTTGTGCTTAGCGGCTCGCCTCACCTTTGAGCGCCGCTGGTTCACGGTCGGTTCGTAATGCCCGGTCCCTGGCAAATGACTCCAGATCGTGCCCGTGGTGCTTGGCGGATTCCACGAGCAATTCCGTGTGATTAATCGTGCGCTCGAGCCGGAGTCGAAACTGCGCCAGCTTTCGATTGAAAAGGTTGAAAGGTAACAGGCAGAGGATGGCGATCCCAAGACCACACGCCGTAGCGATGAGCGCCTCGGCAATGCCGCCGCTGACTTTGACGGCCGCCAACTCCTCGCTGCCGACGAAGTGAAACGAATGCATGATGCCGGTGACAGTTCCCATCAACCCCAGGAGCGGCGCCAAGGTTATAAACGTGCCCAGAATCCATTGCCGTTTCTCAGCACATTCGAGTTCCTCCGTGGCGCGAAGCTGCATCGCCCCAAGCATCGAAGCGTGTGCGTGCAACAGGCCTGCCTGGATTGTGAGCAAGTACGGGTCTTCGGGGTTGTCGCTCAGCCGGACCGCGCGCGTAAAATCCCCTTCACTGATGGCGCTAAATGTCTCGGCAAGCGCTTCCGGCCGGCACCGTCGCTTTAGGCTCCACCACCACACCGCGCGCTCAAGCACCACGAACAGCGCGGCAAGGAGGCAGACGAGCAGCGGCCACATGAGGAGTCCACCCTTTAGGAAGAAGTCCAGGGCAAGATGAGCCAGCATCGGTGTCATAGGTCAGAAATTGCAGAGGTCATTTTACGATTTCAAAGCGGATGGCAACTTCATACAGGCGCGCTGGCCCAGGATGAAATCGCCAACGCTCACGGACGATCCGCACGGAAGCTTCGTTGAGGAGCGGCCAGGGAGAAGGCACCTTGGCCTCGGCTTTCAGTACACGTCCATCTTGGCCGACGGAAATCCGCACCAAAACAGTTCCCTCCTGTCCCAACCGTCGGGCTGCAGGAGGGTATTCCGGGGCCACCTGTTTTCCTTCCCCCTGCCCAAACGTAAGCTGTTGCACGGGCGGTGACAGGTCGGACGGAGCGGTGACTATCCGGGCGGTTGTTGCGGGTGCGACATAGGCGGCACGTTTTGCGTCGACAACCCGAGTGGGGCCTTCCACCGGAAGTGCAAATGCCAAAGCCGGACTTGGCTGGGCA
Source organism: Limisphaerales bacterium (assembly GCA_044225505.1). Lineage (GTDB taxonomy): Bacteria > Verrucomicrobiota > Verrucomicrobiia > Limisphaerales > SIBE01 > JAXMHN01. The sequence continues at coordinate 24,129 of JBGAIN010000049.1, read as the reverse complement.
ACAGCAATAGCTTCCATGACGGCGATGGGACCAGGCTCGTCAGGGAGTTCCGGCGGTTCGAAGGTCGGGGGTTTGAGAGGCGCCTGGTCAAGAGGTTCGGGCGCCAGGTCAACCTGCAATTGTTCTGCGACAATTTGTTCCACAGGCGGAATTCCAGCGACCGGGCGCTCATAGTGGAGCGAAAACCCCAGGACGCCGATACAAAGGAAAAACACCCAAAGCAGGAGCGTCAAGAGCGCAAGATCGTTCGATTCATCAGCTGCCTTGAGCCGCTCCATTCTGGCGAGAGAAAGGACAGCCGATTGCGCCGCCCCGGAAGCAGCGGCAGCAATCGGCTTTGATGTCTCGGATGTTGCCATCCAGTGGTCGCTTTTGGAGTTGAATATCTAGAACCTGGCCGTGATCCCAAACCTGGCTTGAATTGGTTCCACGGGGTGGAAATGAATCTGATCGAAGGAAGGGTCTCCTGGTTGAACTCTCGATTCATACGCGTAATCAATGTCGTGATCGCGGCGATCGAGAAGATTCAGGATTTCTGCTGTCAACGTCCACGTCTTGTTGAACTGGTAACCCACCGCCGCGTTCAGGAGGATGGTTTCGCTGGATCGGAAACTGTTATCCTCGATCAGAGGTCTCGGTCCGAAGTAACGCAGGCGCAATCCGGCAAAGAAACCACGGTCCGCGCGATAGGTAATCCCGGCTGAAACAACGCTCTCGATAGAGCCTGGGATGCGATCTCCCTCCGGAGCGCGATCTCTGAACTCAGCGTGCGAGAAGGAAAGATCGGCGTCCAGGGTCAGATGTTTGGTCAAGTTATAGTAATTGGCGAACTCCAGGCCATATCGGCGACTGGGCCTGCTCGCCTCGGTCGTGCCAGCGTCTCCCGCAAAAACCAACTCAGAATCGACGTCCAGCCACCAGAAAGAGAGCGTGCTTTGCAATCCTGGGACAGCCAATGTCCGCACTCCTATCTCGGCTCCGTAGGTTTGAACGAGCGGGTCAGCGCGCACCACGGCATCTCCATCGAGATTTGTGCCGACGCCGGTCACGGGATCGACTCGAGTCGAAACACCACGGCCATCGTTGCTGTGGAATCCTAATCCCCCTTGAACGTAGACTTCGGTTTTGGCCCAAGGCCCAGCGACCAGGGTCAGTTTCGGGCTGCCAATCGCGGAAAGCTCGGAGCCCGAATTCTGCGAACGATCACTACTGACATCAAAATTGTAGATGTCGCCGCGGACCCCCGCCACACTACGGAACCGGTCCGCCCATTGGATCTTGTTCTGCAAATAAAAGCCAACGCTGGTTTCGGTGATGTCATCTTTGCGGGTGGTGGCCGATAGCGGAAAATCATTATGCGTCACATCAATTTTATCGACCCGATCTTTGTTTTGGGTCTGAAACAACCCGTTGTTGATCCAGTCATTCCGCACTTGAAGACCGAACGTATTTTCCACTTCTTTGCCCCACCACTGATCGAACAGGGTATGGTTGGCGTCGAGGCCCACCACACCCCGTTTATCAGTCTGTTCGAACTGATCTCCGCGGAGAGGGTCGGCCAGGTAATAGGTGAAGTCGGAGAACAGGTCCAAATCATAGTAGAAGCCATAGGCCATCACTTTGGTCGCGGACCGTTCGTCGGCGCGGTGCCACTCGCCTTGGAGGCTATAGCGTTGAGAGTCCCCTCCCGTTGTGTTGTCCAGAGAACCGAAAAACGGCACCAAGCCGCTCTCGATGGCACTCTCCGCTACTTGGTCACTCGAATTCCACTTGCCATGATAGGCGCGGCCCGTGACGCTAAAGCCATTGGCTGCGTCCCCCTGGCTGTAGGTCACAATGCCGTTGAACTTTTGGTAATCGTCGGGGCGTTCCCAAGGCCCATCCGAATGGGAGAACTCACCGCCAAAGAGAAGGTTGCCTGGCCCGACCTTGGGCGATTCGGCGAAAACGCCGCGGAAATACCCGTACATGCCGCCTTCCGCAAGGGCCAGACTCTGCGGGAGCACCTTGTAAAAGTCCAACCGCGCCGAACCGGCGGACGAAAAGTCCCCATTTTCTGGATAGTAAACACCCTTTTCGTAGTTCACTCGCTGCACTAATTCGGGGATCACGATGTTCATGTCCGAATACCCTTGTCCATGTCCGTGGGTCGGCAGGTTCAGCGGCATGCCATCCAAGAACGTCGCAAAGTCTGTCCCATGGTCCAGGTTGAAACCGCGGAGGAAGTATTGGTTAGCCTTTCCGCCACCCGCATGCTGAGTGATGATTACGCCGGGCACCGTCTCCAGGATCTCGCCTGAGCGAAGCAATGGACGAGCCTCGATTTGCGCGGCTCCGACCGTACCCTGCGTGGCTGAGTCCGATATGTTCAAAAGACTGTCCTGGCGCCCTTGCACTACCATTTCAGGCAACCGGATTGATTGATTCGTGGAGAGACCAGTCGCCGCCGCGGACGGCGGATTGGTCAAGCTGCTATCTTCGGCCTGAATCATTCTGCAACTCGCCCAGGCCAGGACGAGGGCTGCGGCGTGGAATCGGGTGGGCAATGGTATCGGCCGAGCGCTCGTTTTGGCCCGCCGAAAAACTAAGTTTCTGAAGTTTCTCATAGATGGTTTTCATGTTGACTGGATTGGAATTCTGGGACTTGAACCTCTCAGGCGACGGAGCATGCGCTATCGAAGAGGGGCCGTTTGTTGAGCCCGATACAATAGGACGCGCACAGGAAGGCTTAGGCGTTGGCGTTAGGGCTGACGCAAGCCGATTTGGACTCTGGCCTGACAGTTCTTGGAAATTCTTAAGGGAACCGAACGAAGTCAACCGGGGGGACCACGCGGGGCCGTTTGAATATCCCAATCTCGGACTACGGCGGGAACATCGGAAGGCGACGACCGACGAGCCAGAAGCCCCCTAGGATGACAAAGCAACGGATAATCCAGGTGCAGATCGAGAAGACCGCTCGCGATCCTCTGTGGCAAACTGTCATGATGGTGGCGAGGCGCTTGGTCGGAAGGAGTTGGCTTTCCCGCAGGATCGGCTTCCAAGAAATTGTGAAGGTCCTGCTTCGGACGTAAAGAACGAGGACTCGAACGTTGGTCGAGCCCATCCTCTGGAACGACTAACCTGTTGAATTGATGGACTTCTGAGAGCAAAAAAGAAGAACTATGCCAAGGGAAAGCGCCGCTCCCAGGGTCGGTCGATGGGGACGATTCAACGGCGCTAGAAGAAACTCCGAAATGCGTGTGTGGAGCACCGCGCCCCCCGTGTTCGATCAATCGATGGAAGGAGGGACTGATTCCCGCTGCGCCAGCCAACCCGAGACAACAGGCGAGATAAAGGCAGGTCAGCTGGCGGTAGAGTTTCATCACCACGCACCGAAATCAAACATAGGTCATTTCTTTCTCTACGCCGGCGGGGCCGATTCGGATGCACTCGCTCAAACCAGACCTGCAGGTTTCAACGGCCCGGCCTAAGTGCCCTGCGAGCAAGGTGAGCCATGCTTCAAATTCGGAGACCAGAGGCATGCTTTCGACTTTGCGAGTGTTACGCAAGCTTTAAGGCTGGGATGAGAAGGGTCAGCTGAGGCTGGACCACCCGTCGACAGCTCATACGGCCAACTCCTTGCCGGTCGTGGTGATCGTCAGCTTGCCATGTTTGACGCCTCTGGCACCGATCAACGCATCAGAAATTCTCTTGATGACGAGCGCCTTTCCGCGGACGGCCAGAACCTCGAGGCAATTGTGATGATCCAAGTGCACATGGAGCGAGGAGATGATGACATCGTGATGGTCATGTTGGATGTCGGTCAGCGTCGACTGCACGTTCTGCTTGTGATGGTCGTATACCAGAGTGATCGTTCCAGCGATCTCGGTTTCGCCGTAGTTCTGGCGGTGTTCGACCAGGTGCGCTCGGATCATGTCTGCAACGGCCAGGGACCGGTTGTCATAGCCCTTTTCCTGCGTCATCTGGTCAAGGTCCCGAAGGAGCTTGGGTGGCAGTGAGACGCTAAAGCGGGCTGCTTGTTCCTGTTTCATGTAGGTCCAAGACTATGAGATTCTCTGACAGAATGAAATAGCCAGCTCATCAGCTGAGTGTCCCCCCTTATTCAGAGAAAACCGCCGTGGCCGAACCGACCCGACTTCACGATGGCTTCACCCCATCAAGGTGGCGACGGACCAAAACGGTGCCCATGAGCAGAGCGGAAGAGGTCAGCACGATCACAGCGCCGCTGGGCAGATCCGTCGCCGCGGCCACCAGGAAACCGCCCAGACCGCTAACTGCCCCAAACGTCGCCGACAGCAAAAGGACCTGACGGCACCCGCGGCTCACTTGCATCGCGGCCGCTGCCGGATTGCTCATCAGGCTGTAGATCATCAGCCCGCCCACGGTTTGAAAATTCACGGTCAGGTTCACAGCGGTAAGAATGAGGAAGCCGGTCCAGACTGCGGTCGCGCGGATGCCCACGGCCTCAGCCTCCATACGGGAAAAGAGGATCGCTCGCAGCTCCTTGAAGAAAACGACGATAAAAGCCGCCAGAGCCAAGGACGAGCCAAGCATCAGCCGCACGTCTTTCCAGCGGCAGAAGTTGAGACTGCCCCAGAGCAAGCTGCGCACATCGTGATCGCTCTTGCCGAGGATTCCATACAGTCCAATGCCCAGAAACGCGAGGCCCATCGTGGCGGAGAACAGAAAGCTCAGGACGGTGTTGTCGTCAAGTCGCGCTTGCCCTGGGTTCAGCAGGCCCAGGGCCAGTGCTGTCAGGATGGCTCCGGCGAGACCCGGCAATAGAAGTTGCTGGCCTTCCAGTCCGCACAACCCGCCGAAAACAGCCCCGGCTAATGCCGCGTGGGCAACGCAGACGCCCAGGAACGGAATGCGCATCCCAACGATGAACGTTCCGAGCAGGCCGCTCGAAGCTCCGGCCAACGCCCCCCCCACCATGACTGGCGACCAAAAGACCAGGTCAATCATACGCGCCTCCCGGAAGGGTCGCGTGGCGTCCGTCCTGGTGTACTGTCCTCAGGTTCGCCCCATAGAGTCTCCGCACTCGTTCTGTCGTGAAAACGGTTTCCGGAGGGCCGGCCGCGGTGACACGGCCCGCTTCCAACAAGACGACCTGCCGACAACAAGGCGGCAGAACCTCAAGTTCGTGGCAAACCAGGACCACGCTGATCTTGGTTTGCTCATGGAGGCTTTGGATCAGAGCGACGATGCGTTCCCGCCAGCCGAGATCGAGGTTGGCGGTCGGTTCATCGAACAGGAGCAGTTCTGGCTCCTGTGCCATAGCCCGGGCAATGATGGTCTTGCGCTGTTCACCGCCAGAGATTTGCCCAAAGGCACGATCAGCCAGCGGACTGAGACCCAAGCGATCGATCCACTGGTCCGCAAGGTCCCAGTCGTCGCCCGACAGTCGATGGAACAAACCCCGGTGGGCCGTTCGTCCAATCACCACCACCTCGCGAACGGTTATTGGAATCTCGCTACGAACAGGCGGCATTTGGGGGACGAATCCAATCCGGCGTCGAAGACGCGCCAAGGCGGACAGGCGCAAGAAGGGAACACTCTCGCCCAAGACGACGATCTCCCCGCCCGTCGGCACAATCAATCCGAGGCACGCTCGGAGCAGGGTGGTTTTGCCAGCCCCATTCGGCCCCATGAGCCCGACCACATTGCCCTGATCGAGTTGGGCATGTTCGACATCCAAGAGACACCGGCCACCACGATGGACAGCCAGGCGGCGGATCTCAACGGCCGGTGATGTCATGGGGTGGCACTCTTCAAAAGAGCATCGGTATTGGCGGTGAGCATTTCGTCGAATGACACTCGACCATCCCTTAACGCGGGGAAATTCTCGAAGACGACGACGCGGGTTTTGAGCCGCTCGGCGAGCGCGTCGGCGGTGCGATGGCCCTCGGGAAGATTGCCGATCACAAATTTGATTTGAGCAAGCTTGCCGACGTCAATGGTCTCTTGAATCTCGCGGATGCTCGCCGCGTCCGCCGCACGGAAAGTGGCCACGACATCGAGACCGAGCCACTGGCAAAAATCGCGCTGATGACCACTCGTGATTACGGAAGCACCGCCGAGTCCGGCTTGCCGAACCCGATTCGCGACAACACGCGATAGAGCGTCGAGCCGGTTGGAAATGGAGTGCAGACGCGACTCGGCGTTCGTCTGAGCGAGCAGTTTCAATCGGACCAGGTGGTCGGCCGCCTGATGGCAGACGGAAAGGTAGCTATCCGGCCGGCACATCCCGCCGCGAATGGCGATCTCCGCCGCCGGTGGGCGATTGGTCCCGGCATCCGCGAATCTGGCATCCAACGATTTCTGGAAATCGAACCGAAAGACGACGGCACAACTCCGAAGCTCCTGCACCTGGCTTGGGCGGACGTCGAAATGGCCGGGACAGGTGCCTGGTTCAGCCAGACGCACCACGCGCACCGGATCGCCAAGCAAATCTCGCACCGCAGCTTCGAGGTAGGAAGTCGTTGTCGCGAGCGCCAGACCCTCGCTGGACTCCGAGGGACGCTGGCAAGCCGGAGCTAGAAGGAACAGAACGAGCAGTCCTGCACCCCAGATCATTCTTGCTGGAATGCGGAAGATTCGAAGAGCTGACATAATAACGAGTGTCTGAAGCAGTTACTCGAACTGCGGGTTGATCTCTCTCGCGAACTTTCGTGCCGGATGTTCCGGTGGCAGCTCTTTCAGCAGGAAAATCTCCTGACCTTTCCGTTGCTGCCCTTCCAAGCGGGTGGCCATTCCTTTGAGGTAAGCGAGGAGTGTGGGGGGCTTCATTCAATCCTCTCAAGGTGTCTTGAGCTGCACTCCTTCTCTGGTCGACATCCGGGCGATTACTCCACTGTCTCGAGTGCGCCGATACCAACTCGCGCCCGTAAGCGGCGCATGATCATCCTGGGTCTTCGCGCTGTCTGGCTTGGGGCCCAAGCTCCACACCACCCAGCGCGCTGGGGAGCCTTCGCGAGTGGAGTAGTATTTCCCCGAATTTGTCGCGCACATTGGAAAATCATCGGGCACCCACAACCTGAAGTTCCCACCCGAACTCCCGTTCAGCAATTGGGGACCCGGGGTGGCATACTTGTAGGAGTGTCCGCGGTTAAAAACGTCTTCCATGTTAGCCGCCAAACCAGGTTTGTCTCCACGAGGCAAATAGCCGTCAGTGGCTAGCTCGATCGGAAACTGGCACCAGTGAGTGGAGAGATCGGTGTTGCAGTCCACCCGGACGGGCGGCAATTGACCTTCGTGATCGTCTGAGTACATCTCCAAGGCAAGGCCCACTCCGTAGAGCTCCGCGTGGACCTTGGCGACCTTGGCTTTCTCTTTTGCCATGGAAAGCGCTGGCAAAAGCAAGCTGGCCAGCACGCCGATCACGACGATTACCACGAGCAATTCAATCAGAGTGAAGCCTATCCCATTCGTCCGGAGACCCGGGAAGCCCGAAAGGCACGGCTGGGATTTTCCATTCACTGGCCGAAGGCTATCCGTTCCGCAGTGTTACGGCAAATAAGAAACATCATACGGATCTTTCCGTTTCTCCTTGCGGTTCTCGAGCGGAGGTTGGAACGGTTTGATGGAGCTAGCCGCATCACTCGAATAACTTCCGGTGGAACTTACCACCCAAGGACATAGGCGAAAATAAGTGGTGCGACGATGCTCGCATCGGACTCGATGATAAACTTGGGCGTCGCCTTGCCAAGTTTGCCCCAAGTGATCTTTTCGTTTGGCACGGCGCCCGAATAAGAGCCGTAACTGGTAGTGGAGTCGCTGATCTGGCAAAAGTACGACCAGAGGCGCGTCTCAAAACCCATGTCCTGCTGGAGCAGTGGCACCACACAAATGGGGAAGTCCCCGGCGATCCCACCCCCGATTTGAAACATTCCAAGCCCTCGCCGCCAGGTAACTTGCCGGTAATGGACCGCGAGCCATCGCATATATTCGATGCCCGTCCGCACCGTATGAACGTTCTTGACGTCATCGCGCAGACACGCGGCGGCATACATGTTACCCAGCGTCGAGTCTTCCCACCCGGGCACGATCAGCGGCAAGCTCTTCTCCGCCGCCGCTAGCATCCATGAGTTCTTCGGATCAATCTGGTAGTGTTTCTTGAGCCGGCCGCTTCTCAAGACCTGATAGAAGAACTCGTGAGGAAACCAGCGTTCCCCCTTCCGATCCGCGGCTGTCCAGACATCCAGCATGGCCTTCTCCATCCGGCGCATCGCTTCGCCTTCCGGGATGCAGGTGTCGGTGACACGGTTGAGATGGCGCTCAAGCAGCGCTTCCTCGTCAACCGCTGAGAGCTCCCGATACCCCGGCACGCGCTCGTAAAAGTCGTGGGCAACCAAATTGAACACGTCCTCCTCGAGATTCGCGCCTGTGCAGGAGATCAAGTGGACCTTGTCCTGGCGAATCATCTCAGCGAGCGACAATCCCAGCTCAGCCGTACTCATGGCCCCCGCCAGAGTGACCATCATCTGGTTACCCGATTCGAGTTGTTCGCGGTAGGCACGGGCCGCGTCTACCAGGACGGCGGCGTTGAAGTGCCGGTAATGGTGTTCTATGAAGCCACTCACCCGTCCACAAACTTCGATGGGAGGGGCTTTTTGCGACTTCTTTCTTGGTTTCATTCTTGCGGTGTTAAAAGGCGCCAAAACAGAGCGAGGCTTGCGTTTGGGCAGAGGAAGCCCCGGGCGCCAAGCCTTTCGCGGCCGGATAGATTTCGCGGATCTGCCAACGTGTCAGTTGGTCTTCCGTAGTTGGTAGAACCGTTGCGGACTGGACGGTGGAAGGATCACTGTCTTCTTGCCGTCGATCACAACAACCGAGTTTGTCATGGGTGTCCATTCCCCGACATCCACCTTGCTGCGCCACTCAAGCTGATAGTCGTCGCTGAAAACCGGCCAAGTTACCGTCACGTTGAGCCCAATCGCCACGTCCGGCGCCGGCACATGCGGCAGGACTTGTTGCACAAACAGTTCGTAACCGTTGGTCCCAGTGGTTCCAGACCCGGATTCCTGATTGAAAATGCCTATCGCATCGAACACACCGGCGGGAGCGCTCCCTAGGCTGTAGCGGGGGTGACGCAGGGAGAAATAGCGGCCATTGCCGTCCGTGACGGTGCAGAGGCGCGAACTCCAGGTGTTCGTCGCGTTCCACCCATTGGTGCTGAGCAATGTCAGATCATTGATCCGAACGCGCATCCCCTGATAATGCTCCCCACCCGTGGCTCGACTGGCATCAAAAATCGCGGGCCAGGTCTTCCAATCGGCCTCGTCGCCTCCCGGCTGCATGACGTTGCCTAAGGAGATGACCTCGGGCGCCGGCAACCCATAGTTGGCGGTGACGAGCCGGAAGTCGAAATTGTAGTCGGCGTCGATGTCATGCCCCTCGTTGATATTGCGTTTTCCACCATAGAATAATGCCTGGCGCACCGTGACTTCGATTAAGTCGCCCGCGCGGAACGGATGCAGACTCGATGGGTCGAAGTTCAGGCGCAGGATTTCGGACACCCACGCTTCGTTTGCGTAACTGAGCGCGCTGTCGTGGATCCAGGGTTGGTTTCCATAGTTCTGCCCCATCCAACACGTCGTCCCGCCGCGATCGTTTGCATCCACCGCCTGGAGTGTGACCTGCCATTCGCCTCCCATGCGGTATTGGTTGGCCCCTTCATTCCAGGGCAGAAAGTTCGGAGTGAAGTCCAGCATTTCGTCGGGATTGCAGAGCAGCACTCCTTGAATCGTGAACGGAAAGGTCCCGTTCCAATCGCTGGTCCCGTCGACCTTAACGGACTGGAGATTGGCGTGCGACTCTGCTCGGCCGACCGTCAGTGACATGGCCAATGCCGCCACGAGCCAAGCCGAGGACGTAGCGGAGCGAACGAGTTGACGAAAGGAACCTTGACCCGGGTGAATAGGCGATGTTACGTACATAGAAACACGTAATATTTCGAACTCGGGTGTTACGCAATCAAAAAATCGTATGACGCATCCGTCTTTCGCCCGCGGCCTGATCCAGGATCCACGCATCGCCTTCTTTGATCATCATGCGCCGACTTGGGATCAGACTGGCCCTGATCCCGTTCGCACGCTCCAACGCTTGAATGAATTGAAGCTAAAGCTGGGGCTTCGAACTGGCCTGGACGTGCTGGAGGTCGGCTGTGGCACCGGGTTGGTCACCGCTTGGCTGGCGGATTTGGTCCGCCCTGGGAAGGTGCACGCAATCGATTTTTCCCCGGCGATGTTGCGGAAGGCGCGCGAGCGTCGGGTGGAGGCGGAGTTCGTTCTCGCGGACATCTGCCAAGCGGAACCCCTCGCGCTCGGACAGTTCGACCTCGTGCTTTGCTTCAATTCGTTCCCGCATTTCCGCGATCAGCCGACCGCCTTGCGTCAAATCAGCAGGCATCTCAAGCCGGGCGGATGTTTGACCGTGCTCCACCTCGCCGGCAGCGATCATCTAAACAACTTTCACCATAAGATTGGCGGAGCCATCGGTCATGATTTTCTTCCTCCGGCGAAAGAATGGTCAACGCTGCTGAACAGGGCTGCTTTCCGGTTGCTTCTGGCGGAGGATCAATCCGACTTGTTTCTAGTGCAAGCAGAGGCGTTGCCCAATCTGGAGACCCGGCTTTAGTCGTCATGTTTAGCCACCCGCGAGAACCGGAGGAACCGACCTGCGGCCTCAATCCGGCCACCTGGAGTCAGTTATGCTTCGGCCGACGCGAATAGAAAGCCATGCGGCAGTTCTCCGGCAACAAATGGACGACGACGGGGACACGACGTTTGCCTAGCGCGCGCGGCATTGCTTGGGAATTGAGGCGCCTGTCGGGCGTGATCTCTCCATTACCCTCGTCCTTCTGCTCTTGCCCGCGATCCAGCCCAGCCAACGATGAAACGCAATCCAAAGGTGGTGAATGGCACCCATGGCGCCAAATCCGGCGTTGTTCGAGACATGAAGACGCGCAAGACAGGTCACGTCACCATCACGGTGGTGCAGGGTGATGGAGAACGGTTTAAGACACTCGAGAAGAACGTTGTGGTCGAGTAAGAACATCCGGGCCTGCAAGCCGCCAATGGATGGTGGTAGGAAATCCAGTCATGAATTTGCCGGGCCGAGCGCGCCGATGAGATTCGGCAGGAGTCTCGAGCTTCCGCCAGCGGTCGCTGAGTGCGGTTGTCCTCAGCAGGCTTCATTGAGTGAAAATCACGTCGCTGCCGTTTGCCTTTCAGTCGAGTGCGCGCCCATAATTCCAAAAAAGCGAGCTCTAACTCTGGCCAACACCAAACTGTCGACTCCACCTTGAATCGTCGCCAGCTTCGTAATAAGATCGTGCGCAATGAATAGCGGTGGTAAAAAGAATCAGGAAAGTGCGCAGGCGCCAGCTCATTTTGCAGCGTTACTGGAGGCGTGGGAACCCAGCCCGCGATTGAATGAAATCCTCGGCGATAGTATGTCAAAACGTGACAAGCGCCGAGTGGTCGCGGTTGTCCAGCAGTACCAATTTGATCGTAACACTCCGGATGACTCTGTCGCTCGCTTCCGGAGGCTGGCCGCGAAAGAAATTGCCATCATTGCGCCGGATTTGGCCCCGGCCAAGATCGAGCAACTCTGGGCGATTCCTCCTCAGGAGTTATTTTCTCAGCGAGAAATACCGCGAAAGCAAGACGCGTGAGCATAACGTAGACGAGTCGGACGCAACGACCTGCCTCGGAAGCGAGATCTGGTGGGGATGGCGTCCGTCGGATCCGAGCGCGTTACGTATTCATCGGTACCGGCTTCTTTGGTCAGAATTCTTTACTCTGCGACCCGGAAGAACCGACTGTTAACTCCAGGCAGAGAATCTTCCCGAAACTCGATCTTACCTGCGCCGTCGGCGGTAACTTTCTGAGCACTCTGCCGAGCCGTTGGAATCTGATCGGCCGCTTGAATGTCATATTGGTTGCCAGGTGTCCCCGTGAAAGAGAGGCGCAAACGCCGAATTGGGTCAACCGATGTCACCGAGGAATGGTCAGATCCTGCGCCGCTCAGAGCGGTTGTTGGCAACCGCAACAAGCGGCGATGATCCCAATTACCAAGCCAACGGTTTCTCGCATAAATAGCCTACTGGGTCAGGGGACGGACCAAGAAATACGCTATTTGCGACATGAAGCCTGTGACATGTCCAAATCCTTCGCGGATGCAGGGGCGACCAAGACTAGGTGAGATCTAGGATCGCGGACCGAAGCTGTGTTGTCAGACCCGCGGCAGACGTTCCGCCATTTCAAGAACTCTTCGAACAGCAACAGCGCGAGATGTCTTTTCGCGGATGGGCATCCGAACCGAACGGCCTTTTTTCTGAAATGGAGCCTGGATTAACAAAATGTAATCCGAGGACGGGGCCGGAATTCATCTTCGTGAAGTCTACTCTTGATGAAGCGGCCGAATAACTCCGCCGCTCCAGCAAAGAAATCCAGAGAATCTATGAAACGAAGCTTAGTCCTTATCACAGCAGCAATCCTTGTCTGTGCAACCATCGCGAACAGCGTTGCTCAGGGCCGACGACAGACCACGCCCACGCTGACTGAACCTGCCAAAGCCGCATTGATCACGGCCCTGGCTGGGAGGGACGGCGAGTACGCCGCCCGGGCGGAATACGAGGCCATTCTCGCCAAGTTCGGCTCGGAGGTGCTGCCCTACGCGCACATCATCCAAGCAGAAGGAAACCACGTCGCAGCTCTGGAACAGCAATGCCGAGCTTTTGGTGTTCCCATTCCAGAGGATTCCTTCTTCGGGAAAGTCCAACCTCCAGCAAATTTAGCTGAGGCGGCTAAAGCGGGGATCCTGGCTGAGGAAGCGAATGTGAAGATGTACGAGGAGTTACTCAAAGCAGTGCAAGGTTATCCGTCATTAGTTCGGGTTTTCAGTCAACTTCAGTCCATGTCTCGCGACCGTCATCTTCCAGCGCTGAAAGCTGCCGATCTCAATGGGGGCCAAGTGGCTGCAGGCTCGTGCAATCCGACCAAGTGTCTGCGACAGCCACAAGGTGGTTCGTGCGATCGAGTTGCAACCGATTGTCCGCAGCAGGGAAGCGGATGCCAGCAGATGGGGCAAGGCCCCCACCACAACGGTGCGGGCCGTGGGCGAAACGGGCAACCTTAACAGAACTCAAATAAGCCCAAAAAGAAGTGGCGGACGCTTCACCGCCACTTCTTTCCTGTAACTTCTTGCGGTGTGACGGCTCTGATTCAATCGAGATGCATTCTCGACGTCCTGTGATCGTGGGGAGCCTCGCCGGCAGGCCAGAGCCGCGGCACGAGCCTGCCGATTTTGTGAAAACTCCTAAAGAATCGTTGGAAAGAGCGACCGCATGAACCCGGTCCCCATACTGGTCATCGTCACCATCGTTGTCATAATCCTGCTCATCCGAAGAGCCGCACTGCTCTCGACTCAGGACGCCCATCGTCATCTGGGCGAGGGCGGCGCGATCATAGACGTTCGCACCCCGGACGAGTTTCGAGCCAGCCACGTGCCGAACGCGATCAACCTGCCTTTGTCCGAACTGCCGAACGGCGTTATGGCCCGATTTCCCGAAAAGGACCAAGCGCTCCTCCTCTACTGCTTGGGAGGAGGCCGTAGCGCGATAGCGCTCAGGCTCCTCAGAGCTAGAGGCTATTCTCGTGCCTACAACCTGGGATCTTATCGAAGAGCCAAGCGGGTCTTGTCCTGTTTCTCGAAGACATCCGCGGCAGTTAACCCAGCGTCACCTAAACTGTGAAGATCCTGGTTATAGAGGATGAAAAGAAGATCGCGTCCTTCGTTCGCAAAGGGCTGGAAGCCGCGGGTCTCGTAGTCGACGTCTGCCCGGACGGCACCACCGGCTTTACGCTGGCAACCTCTAAACCGTATGACGTGCTCGTGCTGGACATTATGCTCCCAGGTCGTGATGGCTTGAGCATTCTCAAAGGCCTGCGCGAGCGGAGAATGCCATTGCCCGTGATTCTCCTTACAGCCCGAAGTGAATTGAATGAACGCTTGGAAGGGTTGAACCTCGGAGCCGATGATTACCTGACCAAGCCTTTCTATATTCAGGAGCTCGTTGCCCGGATTCATGCGGTGGCTCGGCGCGCTTCCGGGGCGTCGCAGAGCATCCTTTCCTTCGAAGATCTCACTCTGAACCTGCTCACCCGCGAGGTCACTCGCGCTGGGCAAAAGATTGACTTAACGGTTCGCGAGTTCGCACTGCTGGAGCATTTGATGAAGAGTCCTGGACGCGTGCTGACACGAGTCCAGATTTGCGAGCAGGTGTGGAACTATCACTTCGATCCGGAGACCAACCTCGTGGATGTCTACGTTCAACGGATTAGGAAAAAGGTCGACGGTGAAGCCAGCCGCAAACTCATCGATACCGTCCGAGGGGTTGGCTACCGCATAACCGCGGGTTGAAGCTCATGTCTCTTCGCGTAAAGATTTCCCTGCTGTCGGTCTCAATTTCAGGTGCGATTCTGGTCGGATTTGGCCTCGCCTCCTGGCACCTTATCTGCCATGAGAGACTGGCTGCCCTCGATCGTGAAATAAGGACGCTGGCGGCGCGGCATCCAGGGTGGCTGGCGAACCGAACGAGCTACGAACGATTGACCAGCATGCTCCGCTTCACCTTCGGCGAACAACGCCAAGACGAGGTCATTCTGTGGATTTGCGATCCGGATGGAAAGGAGCTCTACCGCTCTCCGCACTGGCCGTCCAGCCTTGACACCGCAAAATTGCCGCTCCACCTCGATCAGGTTCCCAACGCTCCAAACACCGAGGCAGGCACCGGACCGAGGCAGGTCCCTGGGCACAATACGGGAGGCTGGGGACCAGGAGGCGGTCTCGGACGAATGGGGCGGGATCTTGGCTCGGAATCTGGAGGTCCGGCAAGCTTTACGAAATCTCCGCGTTTCCTCTCGGCCAGGGCGGCCGAGACTTTGTGGCGTTTGGGAATTCTCGGAAACGCCCAAACTACCGTCGTCATGGGCATCAATGGTAACAAGGTCCAGGACGAACTAAACCAGTTACGTGACGCCTTTCTCCTGACGCTTCCCGTAGCCTTAGTGCTCGTCGCGGCAGGAGGGTGGATCACAAGCAGTCGAGCTTTAAGGCCGCTCAGAGTCATAGCTGATACGGCAGAACGAGTGACCGCGCGTGGTTTGGATCAGAGAATTCCTCCAGCGGATTCCGACCCGGAAGTCGACCGAGTCGTCTGCGTGCTGAACCGAATGATGGACCGTTTAGAAAAAAGCTTCCACCAGGCAACTAGGTTCACCGCGGATGCATCGCACGAGCTCAAAACACCGCTGACCATCATGCAGGGAGAATTGGACAACGCGCTGCAAGCGGCTGCCATCGGGTCCAAAGAACAGCAGGTATTCGGCAACCTCCTGGAGGAGACGCAACGGCTTAAGAATATCACTCGGAATCTGTTGCTCCTCGCCCAGGCTGACTCGGGTCAACTCAAACTCGCCCGGCAGAAGATTAACCTGACCGAGTTGCTGGAGAACACCCTCGAAGACGTCCGCGTTCTCGCCGTCCATTTCAACTTGGAGTTCGACGTTCGCCTTCCCCGAGATTTGCAGACGTCCGGTGATCCAAACCTCCTGAGCACTGCCGTCCATAATGTGCTTGGGAACGCCGTGAAGTACAACGAACCCGCGGGACGCATCGCGCTGGAGGCGCGAGCGAACGACGGCCATATTGAAATCACAGTCAGTAATACGGGTGCCGGCATCCAGGAATGCGAGTCCTCGCGCCTTTTTGAGCGCTTTTTCCGAGGTCAACAACGAGGGGATCGACAGCGGGAGGGCAACGGGCTTGGTCTGAGTCTCGCCCGAGAAATCCTCCGGGCGCATGGGGGCGACGTTGTGCTCAAGGAAAGCAGGCCGGGTTGGACTACCTTTGTCATTCACATGCCGGACGCCAGCGCATGAGCTCGATACGCTGTGCGGAGTATTCCTCTTCCTGTCGAGATCATAGCCAGCGCCCTTTCGTCAATGGTCCGTTAAACCTGAAGGATACCCCACGCCTTGGCCATATTACGTTCGGTCGCTCAGGCTGTGCGAACGAAGGGTCACGCTAAGACTAGGACGTCAAGGCCTGTCTTCGACAGTGGCTCCAGGCACGACGCGCCGCCCCAAATCCCAAGAAAGCGCCGCCGAAAATCGCCAGTGCCACGTTGGCCGGCTCCGGCACCGGCACAAGTTCGTCGCCGACATAAAGCGCTCCCTGAATCGATTGGGAGCCATTCACACTGGTCCAAGAGACCGCATTGCGAAAAGCCGCTCCTGGATCGCTGGCGAATGTTATTCTATCATTGCTAGCGCTGCCAGCGCTGCCTGTTGTGCCGTGCCAACCATCAATTGTCAGTGTCAAGCGCGCCCCAGAGGCCACGGACGTGAAGCTGAGGTTCGCGGCATTGCCTGTAGGATCGAGTTTGATGATCGAACTGCCCGAGGTCAGTGACAACGCGCCGAGCGCATCCGAGAAATTGTTAGGTTCGAGAGTGCCTCCGGCAAACGTGAGGCCCGCGTTGGGAATGGCATTGTTGACTCCAAGCTTCAAGATCCCTGTGGTGAGGACGGTTCCGCCACTTTAAGTGTTAACGCCCGAAAGTGTCACGGTTCCAGCAGAAGTTTTGTTAAGGCTGGCTCCCGCGCCCGCCAGTTTGGCGGTAATCGAGCCGTTTTGAACGTCGAAACTGCTGCCGGTCAGCGTTCCACTCGAAGCCGTAATGGATCCATTTTGCAGAACTACGGGACCAACGGTGTCGCTGTTAGCCTGTAAATCGAGAATGCCGCCGCTAACAGTGATGTTTCTTGAGTCGGCAATTTGGTTGCCTCTAGGAAGGCTGACGGTACCTCCGGAGATTTCCAAGTTTCCCGGCATTGCAGCTCCGGAATTGGCGTTGAGCGTTAGCGTGCCGGCGCTGACGATCGTCAATCCAGAGTAAGTATTCGCTCCCGTCAAGATGGTCCTACCTGGCCCAGAAAAGGTGATCCCGTAACCGTTGCCGCCGTCGGAAATGACACCGCTGACGGTCAAGCTGGAAACGGTGTTCCTCCAAGAACCACGCCGGCAAAAATCTGAGGAGCTCCATTTCCCAATTTGGATAAATTGCCTGTCGTGATGGTTAGCGTGCTATTGGCGGTTGTCCCAGCAAGGATCGCGAAGTTGGCGTTGTCGGAGGCCGAGAAGGTCAGGCTGTTAATTGTTTTGCTTCCGTCAAGCCCTGTGCTCGTTCCCGACGTTGCCGCGTTGTCGAAAATGATGTCGTCCCCTGGACTTGAAAAATTGGGCAAGAGATCAGGCCCATCCCAGTTTGACGGGGTGTTCCAGCTCGGGCCGCCAGTCAAAGCGCCGCCGTCCCAGTGTTTTGTAGCCGCGAAGGCCTGATCCGTTGTTGATGACAAAATGGCGGCTAGTGCGAACAGCACCGTCGACCTTTTCCTGAATCGTCGATTTGATTTCATATGTCCTTTCCACGCGCGATATGTTTCCCCTGCGACACTGGTTGTTCGGCGGTCATAAAATGGAGATTTCTTGGGAACTGAATCCTGTAGTTTAATGAGCGACGGTAAGCTGTCCGCGCGATGAACCCGGGTCCAATTCCGTTCGCGAAGTCTGGTTCGCAGGGTGCATTGCCGCGTTTATTCGGAGTTTGAATTCGTCGACAATCAACGCGGCTTCCTTGTTGGTGGTCGACAGGTCAATCAGCTCGCGCCCGACATTTTCCACGGTGGCTGCCACGGTCTGCGCATGGCGCAGCGCGGGAGCGAGGCCTGTGCGCAGGGATTGAAGCTGCCTCCGCTCCTGGAAATCCTCGACCACGTAGATCGCTTGCAGCACAACCAGCGCTGCAAATGCAACGGTAAGTCCGAGATGCGAGGAGTATTTCGGGTTGGTCTCGTCCATGATCCGCCCTTTGGGAAGGTTGAGGGGTTGTTTCGCCTTTCGTCGGTCAGTGGAGGATTGATTCTCCTATCGTTTTGCCGGAACGGAGTTGAGGGCGGCCGGGCCAGCGTCGTCGTTGTCCGCGAGACCGAACTTGATCCGGATGCTTTTCAGCTTGGAATCGCGCTCCGCGCCGAGCGCCACCCGCTTGCCTAACTGATTGAGAACGAAGGTTAATTGCGTCGCTCTCTCGACAAAAACTCGTTCCGAATCGAGGGCCCCCCTGGTCCGGATATTGAGTCGGGAGAGAACAAAATGTCCGGCCAGCAGCAGCACAAAAGCGCCCACGACTGCGTTTAAGATCCAGTATTGCCTTCGAGTCATGGTCAACTGAGGGTTGGGGTGCTTTCCATCACGAAGAGATGCTGCGACGTGACCGCGGAAAGCTGAGGGGTCCATCGATAGACATGGACGAGCTCTCGAGCCTGGGAAAGAGGCAGTGTTACGGTCATAAATCACGCATCAAGCTGACAGGAATGAGGGCTCGTTCTTCGACACGCAAAGATTCCAGCGGCAGATTGGCAACCATCTGGCGAGCCCTATCACTCTTCTGGTTGGCGAAGAGCGTTGCGATGTAGACCGCCTGATGGGCTGGCATCGCATGGGTCCAATCGTGGCGAACTTCACCATAGGCCTCCAGCGCCCGCGCTGGCTCATTCAGCCGCAAGCAAGCCAGCGCCAACGTGGTGCGCATGGACAAGAACCACGGATTTTCAGCTACTAAACCTTCCGCGATTCTCTTGGAGGCTTCGATGTCTTTGCCAAGCAATAGGTTTAGGTAAGCCAAATCGTTCCGGAATGCGGCGATCTGTGGCGAGCGCGAAGAGAGCTCCTCCGCTAGATCCCGTAGGTCCGTCGTAGCACCTCTTTGCGCGAGAAATTGAGGGAGAGCCGCTTGAGTTGGCAACGCATCGGGCGCCACTCGCAGGAGGGTTCGATATGCACGGATCGCACAGGTCGGCTCCTGATTCCGGCAAGCGTATTCGAAGAGAAATTCCAGCTCCTCAACGTGATCAGCCGCCGCCTGCAACGCTCGACGCCAAGCGAACCCGGCATCGTTGGTTTGACCAAGTTGTGAGAGTGTTCGTGCCTTGAAAGCCTGCAACAAAGTCGGACTGACTGGCAGATTTGCCCTTCCCAGAATTCCCTGAATTTCCTGCCATCGATCTAGTCCGCCCAAGGCATCCATTCGCAGGATGAATAAGTCACGGCGCTGCATCGCCCGATCCATAGGCAGGCTCTTGAGCACTTGTTCAAATTCACGGTGGCCATTTAGCCAGACGATGAACTCGGCAAACTCGGTTTCGGTGCCCGTTCGAGACCTCTCTTCCGCTGCTTGAAGCAACGCCGCCTTGCGCGTCGGTTCGAGTCGAAGTTCAAGATCCAATCTCAGGAGCCAGTGAGTGCGGATCGCCTCGGAGTGCTTTTCGAAAAGGCCAAATACCTTGCCTATCTCCGACGGGCACAAATCCGAACGTCGTGCCAGAAAAACGATTGCTTCCAACCCGACGGCGTCTGGCCCTTGTGCAATCTCCCAAACACGTTGCCGGACAGCCTGTCGCACGGACGGATCTTCAGTGTCAAACTGAACACTGTTCAAGAAAAGGCGATAGCGCCGGTTAGACGGCTCCGAGTCGACCGCCTGGGAAGCAAACTCGATACTCTGAAACACGTCGCCTCGGGCCAGACTCAGCTGCGAAAACAGCCAGAGGTTGGCCGCGTCGTGCGGAAACTCGAGAGTAAGCTTGCGCAATTCCGCTTCTGCCAATGTCAAACGCTTGAGTTTCAAGCAAAACTCGACATAGTCACGACGATCCTGAATGGAAGCCTGGCCCAGGGCCAGGAGGCGTTGCCAAATAGGGATGGCACCCATGCGCCCCGCGGCGGCTTGAGTCTTGACCGCGGCTCGCAAGACTGCCGGCTCCTTCGGATCCAAGAGCAAAGCGGCTTGCACTTTTCGCTGGGATTCCAGGAGGTTGCTTTTGGCCAAGCAGACGGTGGATTGGGCCGCCAATTGTTGAGCGCGCCATCTCTTGACCGCGTGGTAAGTGCGAGTGGCTCCGATGACCACCCCAAGGATGAGGCAGACCCATCCCATCAGAAGAATCACGAAGCGCTTTCTATTCCTCGCTTGCCACATGTGCTCGCAATCTCGCCTCTTAATTATTTGCCAATGTAAAGTTGTCCGGCGGCACCTACGTAACGAGAAGAACCCTGCCCAGTCGGGTGCTCCTGGTGCTTACCACAGGAGATTCGGACAGAAGTTACAGAAAATATGATCCGGACACGTTTTCCGGTTCGAAAACACGTCAACCTTGGGAATTTGGAGGCTTGCTGCTGCCAGGCCGCTGAGGGAATCGATGAGCCATCGATAATTTGTAGACAAATTTGGCGCAGCGATGCGTCCTTAAGAACAGATGGCATCAACGGGCGAATTGGAACGTCTCTACGAGCGGCATGCCGAGGCTTTGTTCGCATTCGTCCTCAACCTGACCCGCGACGAGGCCGACACGGGCGATGTTATTCAGGAGGTTTTTCGTCGTTTAGCCGTCCGCCCGGCGATCCTGGAAGGAGTCCGCCAGGAACGCGCTTTTCTTCTGCGCCTGGCGCACAATCTGGCGATTGATTTCATCCGCCGGCGCGCCGCGCGCAGCCGTTCCGTCGAAACGCTGGCAGCCGAGGGGTCGAATATATTTGCACCAGCGGATCACCCAGATGAGCAAGCGTTCCGCCTGGAATTGACCCAGGCCCTCGCCGAACTGCCGCCCGACCAGCGTGCCGTCGTCCATCTGAAACTTTGGGAAGAACTCACCTTTGAAGAGATCGGCCAGACGCTCGGCATCTCAGCCAACACCGCTGCGAGCCGATACCGCTATGGCGTGGACAAATTACGCTCCCGGCTGCGTCCCATATACAACGAGATACAATGAACCCATCGGATCCATTCGAACAACGCCTGGCGCGGACACCGTTCCGTCCCCCGCCCTCCTCTTTGCGTAAGCAAGTGCTGCAGACTGCCGACCGGTCCAAGGGTGGTTCAGCACGGCCGGCCGCGACTCGATCGTGGCCGTGGATGGTCGATTGGTTTTGGCCACATCCAGCGGCCTGGGCCACCTTAGGTTTTGCCTGGCTGGTCGTCGCAGTGCTGCACGTGACGGCGCCGGAGAACGCTCCAAACGTTCCGCCGCAACGGGTCCAAAGACAGGTTGCTTCCGCCTGGACAGCGGCGTTGCGCGAGCAGCGTGCGCTGTTGCAGCGCCTGCTTCAAGATCCACCCCTGGCAGGCTTGCCGCCGGAACCTGGACCGGACGCCCAGCTCTGGCACCCCCGGAACCGATCGCCATTGGCCCTCGTCTAGAAAGGAATAGGCCTATGAACGAAATCTCCGACACTCCCAGTTCCGTGGCTCCGCCCTCAAAACTGCGACACTTGCTCTCCGTCACTCGGTCCTCGATGTTTCTTTTGGCCAGCCTTTTCACAGTGTTGGCGTTGAGTTGGGCCGTGGAAAACTGGCGCGGCGCCAGGGCCTGGTCGGCCGCGAAGAGAGATCTGGTGGCCCGAGGCGAGCCGCTCTCCATAGACCAACTCCTGCACAAAGTTCCGATGGATGAGTCGAATTTCGCCGCCACACCGCTCCTGCGCGGCCTTCTCGATTATTACCCGCCAGGCGACCCACTTCGACAGCAGAACGCATGGCGCGATCCTCATATCCTGGGGCGACTCCGCGCCATTAGCCTGCCGCCGACGCGCACTCTTCGCGCACCGCGGCCGTCCGAGCTAGCGGCCCAGGATCACGACGAGAACGGCTCAGACAGCAGGATGGACCTTATGCGTTACGCCCTGGGCATTCGCATGCGTCCCCAAACCTGTCCGCCCGATCTCGATCCTGCGCTTGCCGAACGCTACGGATTCTTGGCCCCAGGCCGGAAATGGAAGAAACCGACCAACGAAGTCCAGATCGCGGCCTCCATTCTGGATCCGGCAGGAGAAGTCCTGGCTTATCTGCAACGCTTCGAACCTGAACTTCAGGAAATTGCCGATGCCGTGCGGCGTCCGCTCAGCCAATTTCCGGTGCATTGGGAGGAAGATTACCAAGCACTCCTGCCCCACTTGGCACCGCTCAAGCAGTTCGACGTGATGTTCTCGGTACGAGCGGCAGCTCGTCTCCGCAAGCAAGATATCGCTGGGGCATTTGCGGATGCCACCACCTGCTTGCGCCTGGCCAATGCCATGGGATCGGAACCTCTGCCCATCTCGCAGCTTGTCGGAATTGGACTGCATGGAATTGCCGTCAAAGCGCTCTGGGAAGGGATGGCAGGGCGGCAATGGAATGCCGACCAGTTCGCTGCCTTCCAGACCGAACTTGCCCGGTTTAATTTTCAAAAGCAGATGATCAACGCGTTCCGCGGTGATCGCATCGCCCAAAACAGCTTCCTGGATAAATTCAACCAACGGCGAATGTCCGTCGACGCGGTTGCTTCTGGGGACACGCAACCCGGACCACTGGCCCTTGTGCTACCTTGGGTTCCTGGTTGGATTCGGCAAAATCAGGTGCGGGTCAATCGCTATGACGATCTGGCGTTGCGCCAACTCACGGATGCGCGCTGGCCAGCGAGTCTGGTGGGCGCCCCGGACCAAGAGGCTTTGCTCCGCGGCGCGGGAATTGCCCAGAACACCCCTTATTCACTCCTCGGATATATGTTGGTTCCGGACTTGCCGAAGGCGCAGACTAAAGCCGCGCGCGGGCAAACTCTGAACCAGTTGGCGATGGTGGGCTGCGCCTTGGAACGCTTTCGCCTCGAGCACGGGGGCTATCCGAAGGGTTTGTCTGAACTCACCCCGCGTGAGTTGCCGGGCACAATTCAGGATCCCATGGCCGGAGCGCCTTTGCAGTACGAGCCGACATCCGACCAAAGCGCCGTGAACCCGGCCGGCTTCAAGCTCTGGTCCGTAGGCCTCGACGGGCGCGATGATGGAGGCCTGCCAAGAAACCAGGAAAACAATGCACGTAGCGACTGGGTCTGGCCCGAGCTCGTGCTCGAACGATCGCCCGCTCTCTAAGTCCCCGACCGGATGCAGGTTTGATCTGACGAAATGAACCTGCACTGACTGCGGGGCACACGGTGATGGAAACGCGCTGGCGCACATTCGTTTCAAGGACAACCTGCTGGATACCGATCCACAATTCAAAGACCGGGCTACCTTCCAGTTACTGGACGATTCGCCAGCGCTAACATTCGGTTTTCGCGCAATTCCATTTGAAAGCATCGGCCGACTCGCCAGATAAAGGTGGAGTTCTCCGCAACCGCGTGAAACGCTTTGCGAGTTTAAACTACCGCTCTCGCTCAGCGTCGGTTAGGCTAACGTTCGCTGCCAAGACTTATGCTCTGTGCGAAGTGTCATCGCAACGAAGCCACGATTCACTTGACGAGTATCGTGGATGGCATTCACGAGGAGACCGTTCACCTCTGCACGGACTGCGGTCCAACCGCCTTCAGTCTGGCCAACACGGACTTGAACCCAATTCAAAGCTTGTCCAGCGTTGGTAAGAAATGTGAGTTCTGCGGGAAGAACGCATCCTCCTCAGAAATAACCTCAACTGGTAATGCTTCGTATCGGTGCTTCGATTGCGCGTGCGAGCTTGGAGTCATTATGAACGACTTGCTCGTGACCGAACGTCCCGACCTGTTACAGCGCGGCCAGATGGAGCGATCATTATCTCTCGTTGGATCGGACGCCGGAATTCAGGCATGGTCAATCTCAGCGAGTCAAAGAGCGACGCAGATACTCAAGGAAAGAAGGCGACAGGACGGTCGCGACAGTACGGTCTGAAAAACATCAAGCTGGCTTTGGAATTCTTCAACCATTCGTCCCAGCTCCAATAATTGAAGATAAAGTCGACGCCATTTTGTTCGCACGATTTTGCAGCAGCGTTGTCTATATGAATATGAAGACAACTCTGAACGTAAGGCGGATCGCGCTCGCTACGGTGGCAGCGGCAGTTTTGCTGGTCGTCGCCGGGTTGGCCTATGTCCGCACGCACGCGCCTCACCCAGGTATGCCGGAGTATTCACGAATTCTCCAGGCGGCAAATGTTTACAAAGCCCGTTCCATAGCGAATGGTCAGGCCGTTCCGGTATCAGTGAGTTTGCAGGAACT